>JAFGEL010000045.1 GCA_016931615.1 Desulfuromonadales bacterium | reverse complement strand
CCTGCTCGGCATCATGCTGACGGCGAGTCGCCTGGACCGGGGGCCAACTCTGTTGGCAACACTGTTGAGCGTTGCCGCCTTCAACTTCCTATTCATTCCGCCACTTTATACCTTCACCGTTGAGGATGTGCGCTATTTCGTCACCTTTGCGGTTATGTTCACCGTCGCTTTTGTCATCAGCCGATTGACCTGGCGGGTTCGCGAACAGGCCGAAAGAGCCCAGCAACGGGAACGTCGCACCGCCGCCCTCTATCGTCTGAGTCGGGAACTGGCCCACGTCGAAGGCCGGGAGCGACTCAGCGCCATCGCGGTCCGACATCTCAGCGAGGTTTTCTCATGCCAGGCGGTCATCCTGGTCCCAGACGATCAGGGGGCGTTGTCACCTCCCAGCACTGGCCGGCACCCCTTCGCCCTTGATCAGAAGGAGCGGGGCGTCGCCCAATGGGCCTTTGAGCATCGCCAGAAAGCGGGGCTTGGAACCAGTACCCTGCCAGGAGTCAGGGCGCTTTATCTGCCCCTGATTGCCGCCGCCAAGACCATTGGCGTGGTGGGCCTGCTTCCTGGCCTTGCCACCGAGCCCTTTACGCCTGAGCAGACCCACGCTCTGGAGAGTTTCGCCAATCAGACCGCCATGGCCCTGGAGCGGGCTTTTCTCGCCGAGGAATCGCAGCGGGCGTTGCTGAAGATCGAAACCGAAGCTTTGCGCAATACCCTGCTCAGCTCTGTCTCACACGATCTGAGAACCCCTCTGGCTGCCATCACCGGAGCCGGAACGACCTTGCTGCAAAGCGAGAAACTCCTTGATGCGGAAAGTCGCAAGGAACTGGTCCAGACGATTGTCGAGGAATCCGAGCATCTCAACCGGATTATCCGCAACGTGCTCGATATGACCCGCCTGGAATCGGGCGCGATCAAAATCAATCGGGAGTGGCAGTCCCTGGAGGAGATTGTCGGCGCGGTCACCAATCGCATGGCCGGACAGTTTAAGACGAATCCCCTGCGGATTCGACTCCCGGCCGATCTGCCGCTGATTCCCTGTGATGAACTGCTGATCGAGCAGGTGATGCGCAACCTTTTGGAAAACGCCCTCAAATACTCTCCGAAAAAAACCGACATCACCCTGTTGGCCACGGTCAAGGACCTGGAAGTGCTGGTGACGGTAGCGGACCGAGGTCCCGGTGTGCCTCCGGAGGAGAGGGAGCGGATTTTCGAGAAATTCGTGCGTGGCAAACAGGCTGGCGGCGGGGCGGGACTCGGCCTGGCGATTTGTCAGGGGATCGTTGCCGCCCATGGCGGCAGGATCTGGGTGGACAACCTTCCGGAAGGTGGATGTGCATTCACCTTTACACTGCCAATCTCGCAAGAGCCACCATCCATCGAAGAAGAGTCGGAAGAAAACCTGACATGAACGATATGAAGCCCAGTTGGAGCGTGATCAATGACCGACGATAAACCTCTGATCCTGCTGATCGAGGACGAACCGCAGATGCGCCGCTTCCTGCGCGTCACCCTGCAAAGCCAGGGGTATCGCCTGATCGAGGCGGAAACCGGCGAAGATGGCCTGACCCAGGTCGCCAGTCGCAAACCGGCCGTTATACTGCTCGATCTCGGCCTTCCCGACATGGACGGTCTGGACGTCACCGAGAAGCTGCGCGAATGGACAAGCACGCCGATTATCGTCATTTCCGCCCGAGAACAGGAACAAGACAAAGTTCGGGCACTCGACGCTGGAGCCGATGACTACCTGACCAAGCCGTTCGGCGCGGACGAACTGCTGGCTCGGATCAGGGTGTCGTTACGACACCTGGCCCGGCAAGAATCAGGGCAAGAGGAGGTCATCTTCGATGCGGGAACCCTCAAAGTTGATTTCAGCAAGCGACAGGTCTTCCGGAATGGGGAAGAGGTTCATCTCACACCGATTGAATACAGTCTGCTGACCATCCTGATCCGTCATGCGGACAAGGTGGTGACTCACGCGCAACTGCTGCGGGAAGTCTGGGGGCCGCGTCAGGCCAACCAGGTGCAATATCTGCGGGTCTACATGGCCCAGTTGCGGCAGAAACTGGAAGACGACCCGGCCCGGCCCGTTTTTTTTCTCAATGAACCGGGGATTGGTTACCGCTTCAGGTCGTCGGATTGATTCTGCTGGAGAAAGATGGATGTGAATGGTTATGGAGGTGGTACCATGAGAGTTTTTACTGCTGTGTTGGCCTGTGCACTATTCATGCTGACCGGATGTCAGGACAGTGCCGTCGAGCGGGCAGCGTGGGTGCCTGCGCTTGAGGACACGGGCTTTTCTCATCTCAAAACGGCGGGGGAGCGACTGCAAGCCTCACTGTCAGAGCTCCAGTCGAGCCTGAACCAGGGAAAAGTCGAGGATGCCCGGCAAGAAGTTGAGAAGGCGCAGAAACATATCCGTGCCCTGGTTTATTACGAGATCCCGATCACTGAGGTCCGTCAGCTGGTTTATGATGCCGGCCGACTTCACGCCCTTGATCGTCAGGAGGCAACGCTTGAACATCTGAACCGGGCGGACCATCTGTTGGGCGAGATAGATGCCCACGGCGATACGTCGCTGCACCAGGCGCTGCAGGAACCACGGGTCATGATCGAAAAGCTTCGCGAAGCCCTGGAACAGGAACGTCAGACCACCTCGACCAAGTACCTGGTGGAACTGTCTCATTCGGCCGCAGCACAGTTCAGCGACCTCGGCCACAAGGTCAACATGATGGCGGTCAAGGGGGATCTCATCCTCTCCGGGGTCGAATTTAACCAAACGAATCAGGATTCCAGGTAGGCATGAAAACTTCCCGTACCATCAAAAGAATCAAAAACTTCTCACCGGCCCAGGCACTGGTATTCTATTACGCCGTCGCCATACTGTTCGGCACCCTGCTGCTGGCCACGCCATGGGCGGCCCATGGCGAGTCGCTTTCATTTCTCGATGCTTTGTTTACCGCCACCTCGGCCCAATGCGTGACCGGTCTGATCGTGGTCGATACCGGGACCAAACTCACTCTTTTCGGGCAATGCGTAGTCCTGGCCTTGATCCAGATCGGCGGTCTGGGGATCATGACCTTTTCAGTCTACCTGTTCATCTACCTGAAAGTCGGGGTCAGTACCCGGGGCCGGTGGCTTATCCATGAAACCCTGATGCACACACCGGTCAGTTCCTGGCGTGAGCTGATCCGGGGGATTTTCTTCATGACGCTGGTGATCGAGGCGGTAGGTGCCTTGCTGCTTGCCTTCGCCTTTATCCCCGCCCTTGGGTTCTGGGATGGGGTCTACAGTGCCGTCTTTCATTCCATTTCGGCGTTCTGTAATGCCGGGTTCTCCCTGTTTGCCGACAGCCTGATCGGCTTCCGCGACAACCCGCTGGTCAATCTGACTGTTATGGGGCTGATCATTCTCGGGGGAATCGGCTTTCTGGTGATCCGGGAATTGATTCAAATTGGCAGGGTACGTGCCAAGAAACGCTCCCAGCGGCCGAAGCTCTCACTGCACAGCAAGATCGTGCTGGTCGCCAGCTCTTTTCTGATCGTCTATGGCGCAGCCATGATCGGCTGGCTGGAAAGTGAGAACTCCCTGGCCGGCATGCCGCTGATCGAAGGTTTCTGGACGGCCCTGTTTCAATCGGTCACCGCCCGCACCGCCGGGTTCAATACCATCGATCTGAACGCGTTTCGAGCTCCAACGGTGTTCCTGGTCATCTTCCTGATGTTTGTCGGGGCCTCCCCGGGATCGGCGGGTGGCGGCGTCAAGACCACCAGCATGGCGCTGTTCTTCGCGATTTTCTATAACCGGCTCAGGGGTAACCAGCACACCAGCCTGTTCCGCCGCACCATTCCGGATGAAGTGATCACCAGGGCCCTGGCGCTGGTGCTGCTCGCCATCATTCTGATCGCACTGGCGCTGTTCGGTCTGATGATTGTGCAGACGCCGGACACGGGTCACGAAAACATGCGGGAATTTCTGGGCTACACTTTCGAGGCGTTTTCCGCTTTCGGGACGGTTGGGCTGTCGATCGGCGCGACGGCCAAACTCAACTCTCTGGGCAAGCTTATCATCATCCTGCTGATGTTTGTCGGCAGGGTGGGTCTTCTGACCATGGCTTTCGCCATCGCCGGTCGAGTCCGGCGACACGCCCCACGCTACGCTGAAGAAAACATCATGATCGGATAACAGGAGGACTTCTATATGAAAAAGAAATTTTGTGTCATCGGACTGGGGCATTTCGGCTCGCATATCGTGTCCACCCTGTACGAGGAGGGGCATGAGGTGACCGCCATCGATAACGACAAGGACAAGGTTCAGGCGATCAAAGACCTCTGTGACTATGCAATCCTTGGAGACGCCGCCAACAAGGAATTTCTCGCATCCCAGGGTGTGCAGGAGATGGACGCCGTGGTGGTGTCAACCGGCGAGCATTCCCACTTATCAACTCTGATGACCCTTTATCTGAAAGAGCTGAAAGTGCCACGCATTGTGGTCAAGGCGATCAGCGAAGACCATGGGCGGATACTCGACCGGGTGGGCGCGACAGATGTCATCTACCCGGAAAAAGACACGGCGATTCGCATTGCCCGTAACCTGTCGAGCCCCAATGTCCTGGAATTCATCCCGCTGGCGGAGGAGTATTCATTATCGGAAACCGCACCGCCGAAACACTTTCTCGGCAAGACGCTGATAGAATTGGATCTGCGGAAACAGTTTCACCTGACCGTCATCGCCATCAAGGATGTTCTGACTGATGAGTTTATCCCGGCGCCGCCGCCAAACCACAAGATCAAGGACAGCGATATTTTGATCATTCTGGGGAAAACAGACGATATCGATAAAGCACTGGAAGCTAAAAAGTAAACGAATTGAGAGGTGTCCGTGTGAAAACTTTATTACTGCTCGTTGTCACCGCGCTGGTCTTCAGTGGCTGCTCACAAAGAGAGCAGAGCCAGCCAGAGCCCCCTGAGAACAAACGATTCAAGGCCTTGGAGAAATTTGAGTTTCTTGGCAATAAAGCACAAGTTGTTGTGGACAGCGAGACGGGGATCAAATACCTCTATATCTGGGAGGGAGGATCGAATGGTGGCCCGGCGATCACCCGACTTTGGGAGAAATAACCTGGAGGAAGGAATGGAGGTTGTTCTCAGCTTGCGATCACACCGTACACCAGGTAGATGGTATACCCGACATAACATGTCAGCAAGGCAATACCTTCATACCGGTTTATTCGACCGGGCCCTCGGAATCCATAGCCAATGAAGAAGAGTGCTCCGGTCAGGATAGCCATCACGAAAATATCCCGCGATAAAACTTCTGGGCCGACTTCGAGAGGATGGATCACACCGGCAATGCCAACAACCGCGAGGGTATTGAACAGGTTGGAACCGATGACGTTACCAAGAGCGATGTCATGTTCCCCCTTGCGGGTGGCAATAATCGAGGAGGCGATCTCCGGCAGCGAGGTGCCGACCGCAACGATCGTCAGGCCGATGATGAGGTCACTCACACCGAGACCATGGGCGATCTCTACCGCACCCCACACCAAAAGTCGTGAACTCGCGATCAGCAGAACCAGTCCGGTAGCCAACCAGAAAACAGCCCGGCGAAGAGGCATTGCCCGCTCTTCCATCTCTTGCTCTACCTCGCCGCCGAACGCATCTGATTTCTTTTGCATTCCCTGCCAGATTGTCCAGGCCATCAATCCAGTAAAGACTCCCAGTAAAACCAGGGCATCGGTCCTGGAAAGGTCACCGTCCCACAGTTGCCAGGCAGCCAATAGCGTGACCCCCATGAGGATCGGCAACTCTTTGCGCAGCACCTGTGAATGAACAGCGATCGGGCTGATCAAGGCGGTCAAACCCAGGACCAGAGCGATATTGGCGATGTTCGAACCGTAAGCGTTGCCGAGTGCGATTCCTGGGTTGCCCTGCAACGATGAAATCGCCGAGACGACCATTTCAGGGGCCGATGTTCCGAAGCCAACGATCACCATACCGATCAACAGCGGCGGCATGCCAAAATGGCGGGCGGTGGAGGCCGATCCCTCCACAAAGCGGTCAGCGCTCCAGACCAACAGCATTAAGCCAAAAATGACGGCAACAAAGGCGAGTGTCATGCCGCCCCCTTTTTTATATCAGACTGCCCAGTAAGGCTCTTGATCAGCCTCATGACCATATCCCGCAAAAGATTGTACCACTCGAACATTTTCTGTTTAATCGTTGTCAGCATGTTTTTTTGGGTCTCTTCAATGGAAAGGGTCTTGCCTTGAATCTGCAAGCTTATTCGTTCAGCCCGCAAGGCCGGATCGGGATGGCTTGAAAGAAAGGAATGGCCACTACCCAGAGAGGCGAGTTTGTTCAAGGCTGAAACCGCACTTTCGGGGGAATAGCCTTGGGCCCTGAGGAAGGAAAGGCCATAGTCATCCGCCTCTTTCTCCTCAAGCTGCGAGAATTGCGCTGAGGTCAAGCGTTGGACCAAATCTCCCAGTTGCGAGCGGGCAATGTCCCCCACCACACCCTCCTGCGCCGACAAGCCCTTGCGCAGGGCGCTGGTGGCAAAAGCAAGACGCAGCTGTTTGGCGGTATGTTGTTTCACGATGTGTCCCATTTCGTGGCCGATCACAAATCGAAGTTCGCCGTCATCGAGCATATCCATCAGGCCGCTGAAAATTCGGATAGAGCCGTCCGCCATGGCAAAGGCATTCACCTCATCGCGCAAATACACCTTGTAATTAAAGGTGTAGCCATCCTGCTCATGCAGATCGCCGACCAGCGACCGCAACCGCTGGGCATAGTGGTTAGAGGCCGGAGCAACAGTATGTTCGTTGTCCATTAACGCGGATGATTTCCCGGCCAACTTCGCCACATCCCGGTCGGAAAAGGTGACGGCTTTAATAGCGTCAACTCCAGCTTCGGTGGCCAGCTGCATATCGGTATTCTCACAGCCAGCCAGCAGCACGACCAACCCGGTCACCAACAAAAGAGGAACGAGGTATTCGCGCCAAACCCGCAGGGCAGGGACGAGTGCACTATTGGCAAAGTCGCGCATCATGCGTCAGCCTTTGTCATATCGATGGTTCCGGGACCTGTGGCCAGATGCAGCATGTTGCCAAGCATGCAAACGGGGCGGGCGAAGGTGGCGGCTACGGCAGCGCTCTGTGGATTTCTTCCAGTTACAAAGGCGAGGGCCATGCCGAACTGGCCGCCAACGGCACTGCTCATGGCGACGAGAAGACGGGTAAGGCAAGTGAGAAGCAAAGTGATCTTAGGCAAGTTCATTTCTTTTACCTCTGCGTTAACTTTGCGCATCGGGTAAAAGAAAAAGACCTTTACCCGATGCATGGCTGCATGCATGGACAAAGGTCTTGCAAGGCTCGACTTTTCGTCGCAACTCCCACGTCCGGGTGGTGAGACCACCGTATTGACGAAGCGCGGGCCGGAAGGTTCCGGATGCTACTCCCCTTTAAACAACGGTAATGTACTCAGCTCCTCCAGACATGTCAATGACGAAATTAGAATGGGCTAGACCCGCCGTTGCTAAAGACATTTCGATGAGGGCTATAAAATAAAAAGTCAATGGGGTGTCTCAGCATCGTAGACACTCAACATTGTTTTCTGATTTTGTAGTCAAATTCCTCGCCTGGGTTTTGTTCAGGGAGAACTTAACTTTCTTGTTTTTTTGACATCGAAAGTCGCCACCACGCACTCAAGCTTTATGCTCCAGCGAAACGGCAAACGGTTCGCCGTGAGTGTCCCCCGGCGGCGTTCGCCCGTTTGTCAAAATTTAGCGGTTCTGCAAATTTATCCAGTCTGATGCTGGGCCGCTTCCCTTCGCTGCCAAATATCCTGCCGAAATTGATTTTCGTAACTCCATAGGAATTTTGTAGGACCTGCAATCTCAAAGGGATGGAATTTTCATCATCCGTAATCGATACTGCTGCACCAATTTATGCAGGCCTACCATCAATGACATTCCATCCAATCTGATAGCAATGCAGAGCACATGGGAGGTGGCAGATGACGATTCCGTCAACGGTCGATTCTGCGGTCTTGCTGCGAGATGATGCTCCAGCAGGCACTGGATGACCTAGACATTCTTTTTGGCAAACTTGATTAGCCCTCTGAACTGACGCATAGCACGATGGTCGCCGACCCCGAAGCAATAAAGCGTGTGTTCAAAATCCACCCCGCTGGCATCGTCCCCGCTAACCTACCACGGATTGTCACGTTCCAAACTCTGCAAAATGTCTTTTTCGGCTATTTCCAGCATATTGATTCGCCTCCGCTGAGATAGCATCAGTCAACTGATCTTATTTCAACAGATATTCTAAGTGGCTGATAAAAAAATGTGATTTTCTGTTAAAATAACATTGATCGGCGCCTCCGGATAACCCGGTTCATGCGAATCTGTACGCTGCCCTTCTGATGAAAAACATCGGTCGGCGAACAAAAATGAATCCTTGAATCGGCGAGATGCCAGTCAAAAATTGTCGTCCACCTCTTTTTGTCGCGTGCGAATGCGTCGAGGCAGCAGGGCAACCTTGTCCCTGATGTGCTCCACCTGCTTGGATAGAGGGTAGGTCTCCTGCTCAAACAATGGAATGTTGACCAGTGTAGCGACCTCGAAGACGAGACCAACGGCACAACTCATGTCGCCTTTTTCAATCTTTTGCAGCGTAGCCCTTGAAATACCGGCACGTTCCGCTAGTTTATTTTCAGTCCACCGCTTTTGCTTACGCCCCAATTTGATCTGCTCCCCCATGAGGGTAGCGGCTCCTGTTGCGTATCTGGAATAGGCTCGTTGTCTTTTCACCTGAAGCACCGTGTATGATTATTATAATGGTCATTAAAGCATTTAATGCACATTAAACTGTTCAAAATTCAAAAGCAATGATGTGTTTTCCGCTAGTAGATGCTGTGAGCTCACCTAGACTTACGTGGATGTCTGTTGCTTCAAGTGCCATAAGTCGAAAATCATTCCCGCCGGTCGAAAAGTGGCGTTATTTCAACAGGCCAGTCGAAAACAATTTTTATTCCCGATCGGTAAGAAATATCTTGAATTTTGCTCTCATCGTCTATATTCTTACCGAAAAGGAAGATTATTGAGTCTGGAGCCCTTATGGACAACAAAATCATCCCGAACGGGAATATTTCAAATCCCGAACAGCTCGGCGCCCTGATCCGCCAGGTCCGCAAAAGGCAGGGAATCACCCAGGAGGATCTCTCGTCTCTGGTTGGTGTGGGCCCACGCTTGATTGGAGAGATCGAGCGGGGCAAGCCGACCGCGGAAATCGGCAAGGTTTTCCAGTTGCTGGCCGGCCTGGGATTGGTCATCTCTATTGCACCCAGAACCACACGGGATCACCGGGAATAGGTCATGGAAACGAGCACTGAGCAACTCGTGGTCACTCTGGGAGACCGCCGCGTTGGCATTCTGAGCCGGCAGAACGGACAGCTTGCCTTCGTTTACGACCAGCAATGGCGGGATGATCTCCGCAGTCATCCCTTGTCCCTCTCACTGCCTTTGCGTGAAGCGCCGTTTGCCGATGTCGACACCCGGACCTGGTTTGGTAACCTACTGCCGGAGGGTGACCTGCTCAATGCCGTTGCCCGCCGCCTGGGAAGAAGTACCGGCGATGTCTTCGGTCTGCTCACTGATCTCGGAGGGGAGTGCGCTGGTGCGATCAGCCTTCTTCCGCAAGGGAAAGCCTCACCGGAAGTCGGCCGTTACCAGCCGTTTCCT
>JAFGEL010000044.1 GCA_016931615.1 Desulfuromonadales bacterium | reverse complement strand
CCGGGCCGGCCTTGCGGGTGATCATGGCGGAGGGGAAATTCCAGGGGGTGATCGCCGCACAGACGCCGATGGGTTCCTTCAGGATGATGATGCGCTGGTTGGATTGAGAGGCAGGGATAACGTCGCCATAGATTCTTTTGGCCTCTTCGGCAAACCACTCGAAATAGGCTGCTGCGTAGTCGACTTCGCCGCGGGCCTCAGCGAGAGGTTTGCCCTGTTCAGCAGTCAGCAATAAAGCCAGATCTTTGCGGTGTTGCTGCATCAATTCGAACCAGCGACGGAGGATAACACTGCGCTCTTTGACCGTTTTTGCGCGCCAGGCCGGGTAGGCAACATTGGCCGCCTCGATCGCTCGCCGGGTTTCTGTGCCACCCATTTTTGGAACGCAGCCAAGCAGTTCACCGCTGGCCGGGCTGTGCTCCTCAATAGTCTGGCCAGCGTCGGCATCGTTCCATTGCCCATTGATGTAGCATTGCTGCCGGAAAAGGGTTGGATCATTGAGTCTGTTCATTTCGCTCTCCTTGTGCATGAAAAAATAATGAAAATGCCGTACCTCAATCTTAAGTGTCTTTTTTCAACTTGGGTTGAGTCGGCTTTCAGCAAAGGGAATGCCAAAGACGGTTCACACACGGGTCTTCTTTGAAAATCAACGCATTATTCATTATTTTCAGCATTAGTCATCGGTGTAAAGGCGGCTTTGGAGAGCTTTAAAAAATAGACTTCTTGCACAACTGCAAGACATAACTAACGGCAGGATCCTTTCAGACAACGCCCTTGCAAAGAAGCTGGGGCATCGCCCGGTCTCAGCGGATGCCGTAACGCTTAAGTTTGCGGGTAATGGTCGACTGGTTGACGTTGAGGGCTTCGGCCAGGCGCGCCTGATTTTTGTGCCTTTGCACCCCTCGAAACAACACAGCCCGCTCGACGCTTTCAACAATCTGTTGCAAAGACATCTGCTCAGGCCAGTCGTCTCCAGGTACCGCCCCCTGCTGGACAATTCGGCTGAGCACGTGGCTGGGCAGGTCGGGAAGATCGATCAATTCGGATTCAGACATCACCACTAGGCGTTCGCAGAGGTTCATCAACTCCCGCACATTGCCGGGATAGCTGTAATTGAGCAGAGCGTCCGTGGCAGCCCGGGTCAGGCGTTTACGGACGTTGGCCTGTTCACAGAAATGGTTCAAGTAATGATGGAGCATGGGGAGAATGCAGTCTTTACGTTCCCGTACCGCAGGCACATGGATCGGAATGACATTCAGCCGATAGTAGAGGTCGAGGCGGAATTCCCCCTGTTCGATCATCTCCTCGAGATCACGGTGGGTTGCGGCGATAACCCTTACGTCGACGGTTTTCGGCTCAGTTCCTTCAAGCCGCATGATCCGGCCATCCTCGAGAAAGCGCAGCAACTTCACCTGAGAAGCAAGCGGCAGTTCTGCGATTTCATCGAGGAACAACAGCCCGCCGTCCGCCATTTCAAAATAGCCGGGTTTACTCCCCTGAGCTCCGGTGAAAGCCCCCTTCTCATAGCCGAAGAGTTCCGATTCGATCAGCGATTCGGGGATGGCTCCGCAGTTGATTTTGATGATCGGTTTTTCCGCCCGATCGGAATTTTTGTGGATCAGGTCGGCAATGACCCCTTTGCCGACGCCGGATTCCCCGAAGACCAACACCGAGGAACTGACTCCGCTGACCTTTAAAGCCTGGCTCAACGCTTTGAGCATACTGGGGCTTCTGGCGATCAGCTGGCGCCCCGATAAAGAGATTTTCTGCAGATTCAGCATCTGTAGCCTGAACTGATTCTTCATCGCTTGCTGCTCTTCCAGCTCGCGTTGCAAAACGTCAATTTCAGTGATATCGCGTTCACTCACCACAACCCGCAGAAGATTGCCCGCGCTGTCGTAAACCGGAGTTCCGGTGGCAATCAGTTTGCGCGTACCGCGCTGCTGCAGAATGTTGCACACCTTGCCGGATTTAATAACTTCTGAAGCGGCCGAGCGATCAATCAAGCCTTGTTCGACCAATTCAGTCACAGTCCGCCCAATCACTTCTTTGGCACTGATATTGTAGAAACGCGCCGAGGTACGGTTGATGCGAATGATCTTGCCCTGGGTATCGCAAATACAGAGGCCGTCTGACGAGGATTCGATAATAGCGTCCAGTTCGCATGTCAAGTTATGGTAATCGGAAATTTTCCTGGCCATCGCCTCAGGACTGTCGGATTCGCAAAAAACGCAAACTGCACCGACCAATACGTTGTCAGTCAGTACGGGACTGATGCGTAATAAAAGTCGCTTGTCAGCAAACTGCACGGAGATGTCCCGGTATGGTTGTTGATCCAGAAAAACCTGCTCAAGAAAGCCACAGAAGCGATTGTCGCCGCCGTGAGTCAGCTCAAGGTTGGACAACCCTTTGACCCTGAAACAAAAGTTGGTCCACTGATCTCCCGGGGACAACTGGAAACCGTGACCGGCTTTGTCAACCGCGCGGTGGCTAAGGGAGCCAAGATTCTGACAGGTGGCAAGGTTCCGGCCGGATTCGATAAGGGGTATTTCTACGAACCTACGGTGCTGACGAATGTTGAGCAGAAATCAGAGATCGTGCAGCAGGAGGTTTTTGGCCCGGTGATAACAATTCAGACTTTTACAACGGAAGAAGAGGCCATCACAATAGGTAACGATTGTGATTTTGGTCTGGCAGCCTCAGTTTTTACCAAGGATATTGCCCGCGCCATTCGTGTCGCCAATCGGCTCGAATTTGGTTGCGTCTGGATCAATGACCATTCGCCGATCGGTTCTGAAGCCCCTCACGGTGGTTTCAAACAATCTGGTTTTGGCAAAGACCTGTCAATTGAAGCGGTTCATGACTACCAGGTTACGAAGCACGTCATGGTGTCACTGGCGTAAAGTCAACCCGGCGGAAAATGGAAAGATTCCGGCAGGCTGTTGAAAAACGGCCTGCTTAAGTCCAAGACAGACAGCCGATATCGAGGAAAGGTTTGTAACTTCTTAATTTTGTAAGCGAGCCGAAAATCGAATTTTCAGTTCACGTTCTCGAGAGTGAAACATTGTTTAACCCGTTTGAGATTGAAGCGGGACCAACATAAATCCAATGTCAAGTTGTTCGAAACAACCGGGATCCCTTTCATTGACTTTCCGATCCAGCCCCCGGTACTGAATCGCTTCCGCCAGATGCGACGGGCGGATATTTTCTTCTCCCGCCAGATCGGCAATCGTCCGTGCT
>JAFGEL010000043.1 GCA_016931615.1 Desulfuromonadales bacterium | reverse complement strand
GCGGCAACAAATATGACTCGGTGGATATCCGCAGGCTATAGGGAAATCTCCGCTTTCCCCTTGACTTCACTTATCATGGATGTCCCCGGAATTCCACTAACGAGCAAACTTCAATTTCCTGGCTGCTTCACAACACATGTCTTTATCAATTCGCGCGTCTTGCCCTAAACTGTTACATTTATCTTCCAAATAATCCTGTGCCTGCCGTCGACACCTACGGTAATCAACTGAACCTTTCCCATATTGAGAGCACACAGTTGAGAGAACAATTTTTTTCTTTATAACCTCATTGCCTTTTTTTGTTGTGGTGACATCCCAGCGCAAAGAATAGCTCTTTTCTGGGGATTCAGGACAGGCATAGTAAATCTTATTCCCGGCATGATCGTATTTGACACAAGTTTTTGAGAAAGCAGGAATTGAACTGACCAAGACAAAGAAAAGCACAACAATAAAAAACTTCATGGACCCCTCCGATTCATATCTATTTGGTCGACCACTTCCGGCGCCTCCTACAAATCAAGCCCATCCCACCCCAACTCCTCAACCAGCTCTTTCAATTTCGGTGGACGGTACTTCGCATCTGATACATAACGTTGCTTAACGCTCGGGTGAATTTGGGTCGGTTTGTCTTTGATCACCAGCTTCCGGTGCAAAGGCTTTTTCAACCGGTAGACATGATTCCTCGATTTGTGGATTTTAGCGGCTGTGCCGTTGGTTAAGGATTCTTCCAGGTGAGGCTCCAACAGCAGCCCCGCAGCCACAGCTTCTTTCATCATCCAGGCCAAGGAAACATCCGACGAACGCAGCCCCGTGCCCTTGTCGGGCGGATACGATCCCCCGATATCGGAATGCACCCCGGAAAACCAGACCTGCTTCAAATCCACCCCCGGTCGCGGGGTCCAGACGGTCGGGGCAAAGTCCTCGCGCTGTTCGTCGATCGCCATGGCGTGCCGGGCAAAGGCCACGTTGGGACCCATTTTCGTGTCGTAGAATTCATCATGCCGTTCAAACAGCCCCATCAAACTGAACGGAATACCCAAAGCTCCGACGGTATCCCAGACACCGATAAAATGAACATCTTTTGAAGGGTGGCTGTAGTCCGTGCGGAACGTGATCGATTCACTGCCGCTTGGATGATATTTAGCAGCCGGGTTTTTATAAATTTTCCAGGCTTTGGATATCAGGTTGGCGTCCGGCCTTTTTAAAATCCCGCAGTTGTTGATCAACCCACTTAAGGCGCGCACGGTATAGGCACCGCGGCTGAAGCCGAAGAGATAGATTTTGTCACCCGGAGAGTAATTCTGAACGATGTAGCGGTAGCCATCGAGGATGTTTTTGTGAATTCCCCGGCCGGTCATCCCGGCACCGGCCCGATTGTGATAAGAGCCGAGGCCCCAATCGTAGAAGACGTGTTGTTTCAAGTTGGCCGCCGCTGGACGGATCGCCCGCGCCAGCTTCAGGACATTGGTCGGAAAATCCTTTTCAATATCCTCTTCCGGGCGGTTCCAGGTTCCATCTGCGCAGACAACGATATGTGCCATTTTCCCCTCCTGCCTTATCCCTGGTTTGTGCTACTCATCCTCTGCTTCTAAAAAAGACAAAAGCCGCCGGACCGGTACGCGACCGATTCGGCGGCTTGCTATCAAAAGCTCTGTTTAGTTCCTGTCATCGCTCCCCCCTTGAGACGACGTCATAATCAGTTGTTATTCAAACCTTTTTTGCCCGACCTGTCAATTTAATCCTGTGGATCGATTTGCAAACGGCCAAAATCGATTAAACTGAAACACAGACGGATGGGCTCATAAATTTCGGAGCTCGGTTGGAGCATCCGCAGTCCTGCTCACCCGGTTTGTGAGATCTTGAAACCTATTTCGGTAGAGGAGAAGACAATGGCGGCAAAAAAAGTTCTGATGCTGGTTGGAGATTTTGTTGAGGACTACGAAGCGATGGTCCCGTTTCAGATGCTACTGATGGTGGGCCATCAGGTGGATGCGGTCTGTCCCGGCAAAAAACCGGGCGACACGGTTAAAACTGCCATTCACGATTTTGAAGGTGACCAGACCTACAGCGAAAAGGTCGGCCACAATTTCCATATCAACGCCGATTTCGATGCCGCTGAAGAGAGCGCTTACGATGCCCTGATCATCCCCGGCGGCCGCGCACCAGAATACCTGCGCCTGAACGCCAAAGTGCTCGACCTGACCCGGGCCTTTGCCGCTGCCGGCAAGCCGATTGCCGCCGTCTGCCACGGTCCGCAGATTCTGGCCGCCGCCGGAGTGCTGGCCGGCAAGTCCTGCTCCGCCTACCCGGCCGTCGGTCCCGATGTCGAACAGGCTGGCGGCACCTGGCTGGCGAACAACGAAACTTTCAGCGATGCGCACATCGACGGGAATCTCGTCACCGCACCCGCCTGGCCGGCACACCCGGAATGGATTGGCAAATTTTTGCAGGTATTGGGAACAAAAATCGAACCTTGATTTCGTCCCTCCGGGAACATGCTGTAAGACGTGATTAAACAGCACGGGAGTACTTCAATGAAGCACTCCCGCGTTCCGTTCCAATTAACCAAAGTAGCGCACGACCAGTTTACCGTTTTCCTGACAACGACGTGATTTCAGGGGTAGAGTACTAATCCTGCAGGTTGACCAGTACCTTGCGCTTCAGCTGGGCTTTGAGCATCCCCTGGATTTTCTCTTCCAGTCCGTCCAGACCCACTTCATCGACCATCTCTTCCAGACCGGCCGGCTTCAATTGATCAGCCATCCGCTTCCAGACCGAAATTCGCTTGTCCATCGGACATTCAGCTGAGTCGATGCCGATCAGGCGAACGCCGCGCAGGATAAAGGGGAACACGTTGACGTTCAGGTCGGGTGAGCCGACCAGGCCGCAGCAAGTGACCGCGCCACCGTACTTGGTCGACTTGATCGCCACAGCCAGCATATCGCCACCGACGCAATCGACCACACCGGCCCAGGTGGTTTTGAGCATCGGTCGCTCGCCGCCGGTCATCAGGGTCTCACGACTGATAACAGTATCGGCGCCCAACCCTTTGAGGTAGTCTTCCTGATCCATTTTACCGGTTACAGCAGTCACCTTGTACCCCGCCTTGCCCAACATCGCCACCGCCAGGCTGCCGACGCCACCGGTTGCCCCGGTGACCAGAATCGGCCCATACTCAGGCTTGACGCCACTCTCAATCAGCTCCTGCACCGACAACGCTGCGGTAATGCCGGCGGTACCGAGCATCATACTTTCTTTCAGGGTCAATCCGTCAGGCAGTTTAACAGCCCACTTACTGGGTACGCGGATCATCTGGCCGAAACCGCCGTCGGTCTCCATGCCCAGGTCATAGCTGGTGACGATCACCTGATCTCCCGGCTGAAAACTGCCGTCCGCGCAGGACACCACTTCTCCGGCAGCGTCAATTCCCGGTGTGTGGGGGAAATTACGCGTCACCCCCGGATTGCCGGTCGCGGACAAAGCATCTTTGAAGTTGAGAGAAGAATAGTAGACCTTGACCACCAGTTCGCCTTCAGGCAGATCATCCAGAGAGCGGGTGACTATTGAGCGATTGAAAACTTTTTTCTCCGGCTGTTCAACCAGCAGTGCCTTAAACTCGGTTGCCATAAAAAACCTCCTGTAGAAGAAACATCGACATTTTCCATATTTTATTTTCAAAATAGAGGGTATATTCCATCAAGGCAAGTACCTACTTTTTAGTGGGGTAGTATCTAAAAAGATACCATTGGAGATTTTCGATGGATGACAATTGCACTTACCGCTGCCATGTTTCAGTCACCCTGGAAATCATCGGGGGCAAATGGAAATCCCTGATTCTCTGGCATCTGAGCTATAAAACTCTACGCTTCAGCCAGTTGCAACGACGCCTGGTTAAGATTACCCAGAAAATGTTGACCCAGCAACTGCGTGAATTGGAAAGAGACGGGTTGATTCATCGTAAAGTCTACGCTGAAGTTCCACCCAGAGTTGAATATTCACTCTCAGAAAAGGGTCTGAGTGTCGTTCCCATCCTGAAAATGATGTATCTGTGGGGTAAAAATTATCGGGAAGACAATCATTCCGACAGCGAAGACAAACACCTCAGCAATGCCGCCGGTTAAAAATATTCATGCCCCATTCAATACCGCATGAACAATTTTCCCCAGCTCTGTAGCAGTATAGGGTTTCTTGATAAACCCTCCCGCACCCAGTTGCAGAGTTTCCTCGACATCTTCACTAGCGGAAAAACCACTGACCAGTACGGCTTTCTGATGAGGCCTTTTCTTGATGATTGCCGAATAGGTCTCCCGACCACTCATGCCCGGATCCATGAGCATATCAAGCAGGATCAGATCGACTTCATGGCTGTCAAGGTAGTCAAGAGCCGCTTTACCCGAAGATACGGCCTCAACTGTGTAATTAAATTCCTGAAGAATGGAAACGGCGATATTTCTCAGCTGCTCCTCATCATCAACGACCAGTATCCGTTCTTGTGACCCTTGCAAACCTTCCTGCGTTTCCTGGCTTATTCCTACAGGGAACCCATGATCAGCAGGAAAATAAAGGGTAAAGACAGAGCCTTTTTCCGAACTGTCAACCGTCACGATCCCATCATGATCTTTGACGGTATTCCAGACCACCGATAACCCCAGCCCTGTACCGCTTTGACCCAGCTTTTTCGTTGAATAAAACGGTTCGAAGATATGTTTGAGATGTCGCTCGGGAATTCCCTGACCACTGTCGGCAATCCTGATGAAAACGTAATCCCCGGCAGCGGCATTGTACTGCCGGGCGTGATCTGCATCAAAATAACGCTTGCCCGTCAACAAGACGGATTGATTTCGACTTGCTTCAAAAGCGTTGACCAGGAGATTTGCCAGACTCTTTTTTATGTGGACATCCGAGCACAGAACGGCAAGAACACCAGGGTAAAATTCGACGCTGAAATCAATCGACGAATGATCTTGACGCAGTTTTTCAAACTCAGGGGACTCGAGTTGTTCTCGCACCAGAAGATTGAGATCACACACCACTTTTTTAGTGGCGACACCCCGAGCAACCGTCAGCAAATCAGCAACAACGGCGGCAGCCCGCTGCCCGGAACGCTGGACCGCCTCCAATGAACCTCTCAGTTCACTTTCCGGGGGCAGTCTGCGCAACATCAGTTCAGGATAGTTGATGATACCAGCTAAAATATTATTGAGATCATGTGCCACTCCACCGGCCATCAATCCGATAGATTCCATTTTTTCAGCTCTACGCAATCTGTCCCGTATCAGTTCCTGACTTTCAGTCTTACGGAGGTACAAAATAACCATCAGGAACGTTGCCGATAAAAGGATGAAACTCACTGAAGAGAGAACCAGTGCGACCCTATCAGCACTCAGCATTAACCCGGCCAGGGACACCCTGACCGACATAAAAGCCCTGACTTCACCGATGCGTTCGTTGAATCCGGCCGTTTCACCATACTGCTCAAGCATTTCCTGTGGAGCATTTTCAGGTAAGCCATGACAACGCATGCAGGATTCCTGGTTGCGACCGATCGGTATGGCGTAGTAGAGCATCTTGCCCTGATCCGTCGTAACCACTTGATTGTATTTTTCCAGACTCCCGTTATTGAATTTATCAAGCAACACAAGTTCTTCTTGATCGGCTAAATTGATCAGGTTCCTGGGATTTTTCGAGGCAAATTTGAAATAGAATTCATCAAGACCCCTTTTTCGCAGCTCTTCATTCTGAGCATCTTTTATATTCCGAGCGATAAAGGTTGAAGAAAGCAATTGAGGAGAGAAGTACTCATCATAGAGAAGATTCTCTCTTTTCAGCCGGTAAATTTCTTCTTTCTGGGTACTTTCAACAAAAGATCGAATGGCGCGATGGTTGAGCAAAAAATCCTCGAGGTTTTTTTCCGCTTGCAGAACCGCAAGTTTGCGACATTCATAAAAGATACAGGCACTCAATAGAGAAAAGATCAGCAGCAGGACGGCGCAGGCAAACCATGCTTTTTTTCGAATGGACGTTCGTCCCGGTTGAGAGGAATCCATGAAGAACCGCCTTACTCAGGGGCTAACCCCCATAATTATAAGTGAATTAAAACCAAATCATTCCGGACGGAAACATAACATAAAAATATTTAAAAAATTATAATTTTAACATTAAATACCGGCGATGGATTATCCTTGGTACCAATATTCATGAACTCCAGCGACAATTGAGCTAAAATACATAGCAAGAAAGAATATACGCAACGCGATCACATCATTCTCAAGGAGTGAAAGCGAAATGAAAAAATACCACCACTTCGATGGTATCGTTCTCGGCAGCGGCCCAGGAGGTGAAGGGGCTGCAATCAAGCTGGCCAAAGCCGGAAAATCGGTTGCCGTTATCGAACAACATACGGCAATCGGTGGAGGCTGTACCCACTGGGGAACCATCCCCAGCAAAGCACTGATTCACCTGGCCAGAGAGCTTTCCCGGAGCAGAAAAAGCCATTTACTGAAAACCATTCCGAGCAAAACGGTTGACTGCGCCCATCTGTTTGAGGCCGTGCAAAACGTGGTGACTCACCAGGTTGAGGAAAAAGAAGGTTTTTATGAGCGCAATGAAGTGACGGTCATCCCCGGCCGGGCGCGGTTTATCGATGCCCATACGATCGAAGTCACCTCCGATGACCAGGAGAAACAGGTTTACAGCGCTGAATACTTTGTTATCGCGACCGGATCACACCCTTACCATCCGGACGATGTCCCATTTGATGAGCAACGTATCGTCGACAGCGATACTGTCTTGGGGCTGAAAGAATATCCGACATCCCTCACGGTCTACGGCGCCGGGGTGATCGGCTGCGAATATGCCTCCGTATTCAAAAATCTCGGCATTAAGGTCAACCTGGTGAACACCCGGGCAAGGCTGCTGGAATATCTGGACGAAGAAATCAGTAACGCCCTGAGTTACCACATGCGTGACGAGCAGGGCATTGTTATCCGCCAGAATGAAGAATACGACAAAGTCGAGAAAACTGAAAAAGGTGTGATTCTTACCCTTAAGACGGGCAAGGTGATTAAATCAGATATGTTGCTTTGGGCAAATGGTCGCACCGGCAACTCATCAGACCTCGGCCTCGAAAATCTCGGCATTGAGCCCGACCATCGTGGAAACATTAAAGTCAATGACGCTTACCAGACCAGCCATGCGCACATTTATGCTGTTGGTGACATCGTCGGTTTTCCCAATTTAGCCAGCGCCGCTTATGACCAGGGACGCTTTGCAGGCACCCACATTATTGAGGGAAAGTGCCCATTTCACCTGGTCAAACATATTCCTACCGGTATCTACACGACCCCGGAAATCAGTTGCATTGGCGGAACCGAACAGGAGCTGACTGAACAAAAAATTCCCTACGAGGTCGGGCACTCTTTCTTCCGCAATCTGGCCCGCAGCCATATAACCGGTTGTGATGCCGGAATGCTGAAGCTGTTGTTTCATCGCGAAACATTAGAAATTCTGGGCATTCATTGTTTTGGCCAAAATGCCGCGGAAATTCTTCACATCGGTCAGGCCATCATGGCCCAACCGGCGCCGCACAACACCATTGAGTACTTTATCAACACAACCTTCAACTATCCGACCATGGCCGAAGCCTACCGCGTGGCAGCACTGAACGGCTATAACCGCCTGTAAAAAACAGTCCCCGCGCTGAATAAACAGAAGCGGGGACTGGCCTTGAAAAATTATCGGGGAGGGGATTACTTCGAATAAAGCTCGATGATCAGCTGCTCATTGATATCCACGTTTATCTCATCCCGTGCGGGTAACCTCTGAACAGCAAACTGCTGTTTTTCTGAGCTGACCTCAACCCAGTTCGGCTGCTGAAAACGGGGACTGCTGAGGATATTCTTCGCCACCAGCTGACGGGATTTCTCGGTATTCCTGACACTAACAACATCGCCGCTTTTTACCTGGAAAGAGGGGATGGTGACACGTCGGCCATTGACCTGCAAATGTCCATGATTGATCAGCTGCCGCGCCTGCATCCGCGTGGTACCGAACCCGGCACGAAAAACCGTGTTGTCAAGACGGGTTTCCAGAAGCCGCAACAGATTGTCCCCGGTAATTCCTTTCTGCTGTGAAGCCCGGTCAAAAGTTCTGCGGAACTGTTTCTCAAGCAGACCGTAACAACTCTTCAATTTCTGTTTTTCCAGCAACTGCAAACCATAATCGGAAAGCTTTCTGCGCTGCTGCTTGTCACCATGCTGTCCGGGGGGATGATTCTTACGCTCCAGCAGGCGATCATATTTGGGACTGTCAAAGATATTGCTGCCGAAACGCCTAACAAGCTTGCCTTTCGGGCCGGTAAATTTTGCCATCGTCTGTTATTCTCCTTCTCTATTTTGAAAACGATTTTCAATAATAAAGAAGTCAAACAACTGCTGTCAAGCCGCTGACAAAGTCAACTTTCTTTAGGCGCCTTGATCACAACAAATGCGCCCTGACCGTAACCGTCTATGACCTTTTCCGCCTCATCGTCAGGCAGCAGTGTCTGCACGATCTCCGGCACCCCGAAACCGGCATCCCGCAACAGGCCTAACACGTCCTGCGTGGAAAAAAACGTGGCCTGTTGATAAAACCTGCTGTTATGGCGATTGGCCTGGTACTGTTTCCCCAGCTCACTCAGTTTATCGACAAAGCCGACCACGATAAAACCGCCCGACTTCAGGATCCGCCGAACTTCACGAAAAGACTGCGCCAGGTCATCGACAAAACAGATGGTCGTAACCATCAACGCAAAATCAAACTCATCATCACCAAAGGGCAGCGCTTCGGCAACCCCCGTCACAACATCAATCCCAAGACGGCGGGCTTTTTCAGCCATCTGTGCACAGGGTTCCAGGCCGATTCTGATCCCCAGCGGTTCGGCGAACTTCCCTGAGCCGACGCCGATCTCAATTCCCTTGAGGCTGGTATCGGCAAGAAATGTTTCGACCGCCTTAAGCTCGGCGGCATAAGCAGCGGCATTACGTTCAAACCATTGGTCATAGGCATCGCTATGATCTTCAAAAGCGCTCGTTTTAGCCATGGGATAGCTCCTTCGACAGGACATAAAAATGGGGCATGACAAAAAAATCATCATGCCCCAGGGTTTTATGTTTTTTCAATCGTGTTATTCTTTTTTACCCCCGAGCAAATCACCTACTCCCTTGAGCAGATTCCCGGTTTTATCTTCGACAACCTTGTCCACCTCTGCCGGCAGCGGTACGCCCTTGGTGACTTCTTTGATCTGCCCCTGAACCTGTTGTTGAATTTCCTCGACCTTTTTTTCCACCTGCGCCTTAGCCTGGCCGATCACCTCGGTTTTAATTCCTTCAAGTCCCCCGAGTTCACCGGCCAGCAACTGGGCAAGCATCGGCGAAAGCTGGCCGGAACTGTTCTTTGCTGCGGACAAAACCGCCTGTACAACTTTTTGCACCAGCTCCGCCATCGGTAGCCCCTGCTCCTTGGCTCCCAGGTTGCGTAATTCAATTTTGGGCAGAACCAGATTGACCTTGGACGACTGCCCCAACAGCTCAAGATTGGCGTTGACCTGAACATCATCCAGGGAAAAATATTCAACTATAAACTTTTTACCGCCGCCTTCAGCCGGTTTTGCCGCCGGCTGTTGTTTCTCTCCTGCCATGCTTTTTGCCCGAGCGAGAATCGGCTCAACATTATTCTTTTTACCGCTCTGTTCCAGATTAATCCTGATGTTGCTCAGGCGGACACGCGGGATCATCACCGTATCACCCATCAGTGACCCGAGGGAGACGGCCACATCCCCCTGACCAAGGCCGAGAAAGGTCGCGGCGGCGAATCCGGGCGGATTGGAAACATTCAGGCCGCTAAGCGAAGCTTCTCCGCCCCAGAGCGAGATATGCACGTCATCCAGGTTGGTCGGAACACCGAGCGCCATTTCTCCCCCCTGTTCAATCGCCTTTTTGGCAATCGAATCAACATAGAAAAAAGCCCCGGCAACCACAACAACAACCAGCACAGCCAGTACAACGATTATTTTCAGTAGTGCTTTCATGTTATCCTCCATAGATGAAATCAACTATATCACTATAGCATAGGCCATTCGCATCAGGCCGCAAGCTTTGCCAACCATTTTCCACTGATCAGGATCAACCCGCGATGAACATTCATTATCTGCAGCATGTGCCTTTTGAAGATCTGGGCAGTATGGAAGAGACATTAACCGCCGGCGGCCATTACCTCACCTGCACCAGGCTCTATGCCGGTGAAAACTGTCCCAACGACGATGCTTTTGACTGGCTGATTGTCATGGGCGGACCGATGGGGATTAACGACACCGATCAATACCCCTGGCTGACCGAGGAAAAGAACTTCATCCGACGAGCGATTGAAAACCGGAAAATTGTCCTGGGAATCTGTCTCGGAGCCCAGCTGATTGCTGCCGCTCTCGGCGCCCGGGTTATGAAAAATCCTCACCGTGAAATCGGCTGGTTCTCCATTGAGCGTCATCCTCAGTTGGAACAAACCTCCTTCGCTTCCGTTTTCCCACGGCAACTTGAGGTCTTCCACTGGCATGGTGACACTTTCAGTCTCCCCGATGGAGCGGTTCCCCTCGCTGCAAGTGAAGCCTGTTTGAATCAGGGATTTCTCTATGGAGAGCGCGTTCTGGCCCTGCAGTTTCACTTGGAAACCACTGCGGAAAGCGCTGCTGAACTGATCAAAAACTGCGGGGATGAGCTGGACGGTTCGTGTTATGTGCAATCCGAGCAGGAAATCCTGCAAATCCCGGAACGCTTTGACCGGAATAACCGGATCATGGCAGCCGTGCTGAGCACCCTGGAAGCTCTTCAGCGAGGCCCCGATGCGTAAACTGGCCAATACTTTTCTGATCCTCTTCCTGATATCCGCCGGCTTGCACCTGACCGCCGAACTCGGCCGGCAATACCTGTTTATTTCTTCCCCTGTTACACTGATTCAAGGTCTCTGGCTGAGCAGCCTGTTGCTTGCCGCTATTCTCTATGCCGGATTTGCTTTCAATCGACACCTCCCCCTGGCGACACTGTTACCTCTACAGCTCTGGCTGACCTGGAGCCTGATCGACTACTGGCCGCTGGAAAATTTTATCGGCCCTCGATATCAACTGTTTGCGGCAGTGGTGCAATTGATTCTCGGCCTGATCATTCTTCATCTCAACCGCACACTGAACAACGCCGGGCTGCTGTTCACTGCGAAACAATTCAGCGGGACAGCATTCAGTTTCAAACGTTTCGGGCTTTTCTCACTGGGCAATCTTTTTGTCGTTCCACTGCTGTTGATGCTCTGCGGTTTTTCTCTGGCCAGTCACCTGATCCACGACAGAAGTGCCGGATTCGTCCGCCTCAAGCCAAACGGTCTGTACATGGCTGAACGCACTTATCGTCGCGCTGGCAAGCAGCTTCAACTGGCTGGAATGATTCATCTGGCCCGCCCCGAGTACTACACCGCTCTGACGGCAGCGATTCCCGCTCAGCGTACGTTGATCCTGCTTGAAGGGGTAACGGACCATCAGGGACTGCTGACCGAACCGTTCAGCTACGCAAGGATAGCCGAGCTGCTGGATTTGACCCCCCAGGGGGAGGCGACATTTGCAGGCCGCCTGATCAGTCAAAAGCAGTTGGAAAGTGCGCATTCTGATCTCAACCCGGCAGTCGACATGATCCCTGCCGATCTTGACCTCAGCGCATTCAACCCGGTGACGATCGAGGTCCTCAACGCCCTGGCGAAAGAAGTCCTGAATGCCGATTCACCGCTGACGGGCTACGCTGAATTCAATCGTTGGGCGCAGACAAACGTTCCGCCTGATTTCGATAAAATCATCATGACCGACCTGATCGATAAACGTAATCAGTACCTGGCCGGTTTTCTACCAGCAGCCCTCAAAAAATATGACAACCTGGTGATTCCCTGGGGGGCCCTGCACATGAAAGGGATTGAGCAGATAATTTTGGAGAGAGGGTTTCAGCCGGTCAACAGCCGTGAACGTTTGAGCATCGACTTTTTCGACCTGCCCTACGCTGAAGCCTGGAACAAGTTTTTTTAAAAACCCTCAACCTGCCGCACTGACTCCGGCCAGGTAGCCGGTTGACCAGCACAGCTGCAGGTTGTAGCCACCGGTGGGGCCGGCGAGATCGATCATCTCACCGGCAAAAGAGAGGTTGGTGACTTTTCTCGAGCGCATACTGCGCATATCGATGTCGCTCAGAGATACCCCGCCCGAAGTGACGATCGCCTTATCAAAACCTCCCACCGCGCGTACCTGAAGCTTCAGGGCTTTGAACAGTTTGAGCAGAATTTGCCGTTCGTCTCGCGTCACGGAGTGGCATTTCTTGGTCGGCATAATCCCCGAAAGCCGAAGATAGAGGGGAATCATATCCTTCGGCAGCAGCCCCCCCAGAGCATTACCGAAATCCCTGTTGCTGTGCGCCGCCAGTTCGCGCTGCAGACGCTTGTCAAACAACTCTTCTGCAACTGCCGGTTTCAAGTCCAGAGAAAGGAATGTCGGACCTTGTTGCAAGGCATCGCGAATCGCCGCGCTCATGTCGAGCACAATCGGTCCCCCGATCCCGTTGTGGGTAAAAAATGCTTCCCCGAAACGTTCATCCAACTTTTGCTCGTTCTGAAGCAGAGAAAGCCGCACGTTCTTGAGGTTGAAGCGGCTCAGTTCGGCCGTCCAGTCCTCAAACACCTGAACCGGAACCAGGGCAGGTTGTGGAGGGACAACATCATGGCCGGTCTGGCGTGCCCAACTGTAGCCGTCACCACGACAACCGGTTTGCGGATAAGACAAACCTCCCGTGGCGATAACAAAGTGCTTGGCTTCCCATTGTCCCTGGGGTGTCGAAACCGAATGAATCAGCCCCTCACTGAAGGTGATCCCCTGAACGGGACAGTTCTTTCGCAACGTCACCCCCGTCTGGGCGATGAAGTGATCAAGCACCTTCTGGACATCGGCTGCGTTCCCCCGGGCGGGAAAAACCCGTCCACCTCGTTCACGCTCAAGAGCCAGCCCCCTGGATTCAAAGAATTCGCGCGTATCCTCAACGCTGAAGGCATAGAGCGCCGTCAACAGGCTCTTCCCCTGCGGGCCGAAGCGCTCACAGAAGGTTCGGGGATCATCATCGCAGTTGGTGATATTGCAGCGCCCTTTTCCGGTGATCAGAATCTTGGCGCCACAACGCTGATTTCGTTCCAGCAAGAGAACCTTCTGACCGTTCAGGGCGGCGAAACCGGCGGCAAATATTCCCGCCGGCCCGCCGCCGATCACCATCAGATCAAACGCCGTCATTGCGTCACCGTCGGATCGGCAACACCGTAAACCGCTGCCAGATAGCTCAAATACTGGGGATCTTCACACATACTCTTTGCCGGTTCGTCGGAGATTTTAGCCACCGGCCTGCCGTTAGCGGTCACCAGCTTGATGACCATGTCGAGAGGCGGGCAGCCGACATCATTGGTCAGGTTGGTGCCGATGCCGAACGAGACTCGGGTTCGGCGGTAAAAATAACGGTAAATTTCGATCATCCCGGCAAAGGTCAGGCGATCACTGAACACCAGGGTCTTCGTCAGCGGATCAATACCCATATCAGAGTACATCGCCAGGGCTTTTTCTCCCCAGTCAAAGGGAGATCCGCTGTCATGGCGCAGACCGTCATAAAGCTTGCCGAAATAGGGATCCGAAAAATCCCGCATGAAGGAATCCATCGAGTAACAATCGGTCAGAGCAATCCCCAGCCGCCCGCGATATTCCCGCACCCAGCCTTCCAATGCAGCTTTCTGGGCATCAGAGAGACGGGTGATCGCCTGCCAGCCCTGAAACCACTCATGAGCCATGGTTCCGATCGGCATCAGACCCAGTTCACGAGCAAACTGAAGGTTACTGGTCCCGGAGAAAAGGGCAGGAACTTCCTTTTTCACAATCTTCAGAACTTCTTTCTGCCAAGCTTTAGACAGCCGCCGCCGCGTGCCGAAGTCGGCGAAAGAAAATCCCGGCAAATCACCCTGCCCTTTGAGGAACGTTAGTTTCTCGTCAAGCCGTGAGCGCCCCTCGTCCAGATCAACATTGGCACAATGCCGTAACGCATGCAGTTCACTGATGATGGCCAGTGTATAGATTTCAAACAAGGTGACATGAATCAGTGGCCCGCAGAAACGCAGGTCAATATCTTCACCTGCAGCCTGCAGAGAAACAAACCGCATATCGAGGCGGAAAATGCGCAGAAATTCGATAAAGTCCGGCTTAAAAAAGGGGAAACCGGCCAGATAATCAAGTTCAGCGTTGCTGAACGACAGACTGCAGAGCTGGTGCAACTGATCCAGAATATCTGGAATGAGTTCGGCGAGGTTGTAACCGTTGCGATTGCGACAGGCGAATTTCCATTCCGCAGCGACGCTGCGAAACTCGGGCGCATGATAAAACGCCTGCAACATGGTCAACTTATAGAGATCGGTATCCATCAGGCTGTCGATCAACCCGTGGCTGATGACCGGCTTCAATGTCACGCCAATTCCTCGCTGGAAAAGATAATTTCCGCCCCGGCAACCTTCAGATCTTCAACGGCCTGACGGCTGGTCTCTTCCGCCACGCCCCGGCACCCGGCCAGGTTGAGAATCACTCGAAACCCGGCCTTGAGTAGCTGCAATCCTGTGGTTTTGACGCAATAATCAGTCGCCAAACCTCCCAGCAAAAGCGTGTCAATCCCCTGCTGCCGCAACCATTCAATCGCCCCGGTGCTGTGATTTTCCTGCAGATCCTGAAAACAGGCCCCGTAGGGATGCATCAGCGGGTTCATGCCCTTTTCAATCACCAGATCGTAGGCACTTTCCTCGGGCAGACCGGGAATGAGCCGATTGCCTTCAGTCCCAACGACACAGTGCGGCGGCCACTTGATATCCAGATCTGGGTAATCTCCGTCCACCGGCTGCATGATCTCGGCGGCATCCTCAGCGACCCATGGGGCTTCAGCAGGGTGACAGTCCTTACTGACCAGCCGCAGTCTGGCGTAAGCGGCTTGAGCATTCAGTTCAGCGGCAATTTCATCTCCCCCTTGAACCGGCAGTTCGTTGGGACACAGGGGAGTAAACCCGCGTTGAGGGTCAACATCAAAGCTGGCGGTTTTATCAGCGTCGATGGCTACTCGTTTCATGGCAGCGGCTCCGCGCGCGGGCTATTCACCAACCGGTAAGTCATGGTCACACCGGCCTCAACTTCAACCTTTCCGGCTGTCACCGGAACGGAATCGGCAGCGGTCGAACGGGCTTCCGCCAGCATCAATTTGGGACTGAATCCGTTTGTCGAAGAATCCAGAGTCAGGGAGAGGATCTCACCGAGCCTGGCCCCGGCTGCTGCCGCAAGGGTTTGAGCTTTACGTTGGGCTTTCCGGGTCGCCGCCGTAATCGCCTCGAGACGATGAAGTTCAGGATCTGCCAGGTCAAACTGCAGTCCGCCGATCTGGTTTGCTCCCGAATCCTGGGCGAGGCTGAGAAGCTCCCCGGCCAGATCGACACGGCTCGTCTCGACCAGAAGTTCGTTGCTGACCCGATAAGCGACAATCTTACGTTCCCAGTTGGCCGGAGTCGGTCGGGGCGGAACACTCCATTCAGGGCGAATCTGGAATTGCCCTGTGGCCAGGTCATCCTGGCTGAGTCCGAGCTCTGCCAACATCAGCATCAGCGTCTTCATACGCTGATTATTATCTGCCAGGGCGTCTCCCGCCTGGGGCGCTTCGGTAACCACCCCCAGACGCATTCTGAGCAGGTCGGGCAGAACCTCAACCCTGGCATCAGCCTGAGCTACCAGTCGCGGAACCATTTTCTGGGGTGCTGCAGTCGTATAAACCTGTGGCGTACAGGCGCTCGTCAATCCTAACAACAAAACCAACATAAGGGCATTCTTCATCGTTCATCATTCCTTTTCTTCAAAATTTTCAGCTGAGATCACACGCTCAAAGACAGAGTAGCGATATGCGTAACAATCTTCAACCCAGGTGCTCTCGATCAGGCGAAAATCACCCTGCGGGATTTCGGGGAAAACCCTGTCCCCGGAAAATTCTGCGGCGATCTGCGTCAGGTGAAGCCTCTCAGTGATGGGGAGTATTTGTCGATAAATGTCGGCACCACCGCAAACGAACAGCTGATCTGCCGATTGTGCCAAAGTCAACGCTGTGGGGATATCGGGGGCAACAACACAACCGGGAGCCTGAAATAAACTGTCACGACTGAGGATGATGGTGTGCCGCCCGGGCAAAGGACGTCCGATTGATTCATAGGTGTGCCGCCCCATTACCAGGGTATGTCCCCAGGTCAGCTGTTTGAACCGCTCCAGATCGGTGGGAAGGGACCAGGGAAGTTTGCCATGATGCCCGATGACCCGGTTTTCAGCCATGGCCGCGATCATTGCAATCAGCATGCGAGTCTCAACTGTCCGTACGCGACTCTTTCGCCGTCATGGTGGTAATCTCCAGACGATAAACCGCCGTTGCCCGGAGCGCATGATCAGCGTAGGTAAATGCCGCGTCACTGTACTGGGCCATGATAATATCCAGCCCGCGACGCTTCTCTTCGGGATCGAAAAGCATGCGGATCCGGCCATGGCCGACCACGGAACGGTAACGGCAGCTCCAGTTACAGGCCTCTTCGCCTTCAATGATTCCCAGGTCAAGGACAATATTGAAGGCGGCTTTTGGATTTCCGGCAATCAACTCCATTTTACGCCCTTCCGGGGCGGAGTGGAAATACAGAGCACCATCACTGTAACCGTAATTCAGACTGACAATGTAAGGCACCGGTTCATCGGCAAAGGCAAGCTGGCAAACCTTGCCCGCCTTGAGAATAGCTTCTATCTCAGGCAGTGCTGTCACTGCCTTTTCTTGGCGACGCATGAAACACCTACTTTCTAAACAGCCACATGATCAGCGAGATCAACCCGCTGACCAGTAACATGCTGGTAATCGGGAAAAACATTTTGAAGCCCGGCTTGTCGATGACGATATCACCCGGCAGCCGTCCGAACGGCACTTTGCTCAGCCAGGGCCACAGCAGGCCGGCCAGAATGATCGCAAGCCCTAAGATAAGCAGGGTTTTCTGCATGGGTCAATGCACCCCGATTCCTCTCAGGCAAATACTCGGATAGACGCTGTCATCATGATCCAGACAGGCATTGAGAGCACCTTTCAAAGCTGCCACGTCAATCCCCAGGTAGGGATTCTGCTCCACTTCAAGGTTACTCAGGCCAAGTTCGATCAGCGCCCTCGCCGGAGCATCCTGCGCCATGAAGTGTTTCAGCAACCCGGCGGACACCTGGATCAGCCCCTGAATGAAACGTCCTGCTGTCGATTCACGCCCGGCGCCGATACTCACCTGCTTCAGCCGTTCGTGAGCTTCCCACCAGAAACCATTATTGAACAGGTCGACAGCATAAAGGTAGTCCTCAGCCTCCGTCCAGGAGGTCTGGCCAAAGCCTTCCACCGGGGCCAGGTTTTCGCCGTAGGAATGGCCGTCCACGTCGAGAAACGGATGCGGATTCTGAAACGGCAGATGGCGATAAGAGGGGAGGGAGCGCTGTGAATAGCGCGGAATATCCTGATTGGACAGTTTTGGTTCCATTGTTTCATCTCCATTTATTCAGCTCTGCTCAAGATAACAGAAAATGAAAAATGGTAAGGGTAAAAACGCTGAAAATATTCCCAATAGAAAAGGGTGCATCATGGTTCCAATTGGAGCCATTTTGAGACTAACGTTGGTAGGAGACCTAACCGATGCTGGGGCCCCAAATCCCTGTCAATCAGAATCGTCGGGATTTTTGAGCTTTTCCCCGCTTAAAAGAAGTTGGAGTTTGTGCATTGCTACAGGAAATCATCTCTGCGGCTCATCGGCTGAGTTATCTCCCTCTTCTTTGCTTAATGCCTCTTCATAGGCAGGTGCAATGGCGCTCATCATGCTTTTTGAAAGTACGGGGTGGGGGTTCAAGCGATGGGTGACCGGTTCAAATATAAACTTACGAGATCTCCTGAGAAACAATCGTCTGATTTGCCGCAATCGCTTACCACGCATGTAGAGATACTCCTTTTTCTGTAAATACGTTTCCCATATACGAATAAGTCATAGAATCAAATAAGACAGAAAAATTGTATTCTGACGCAAGAAGTTAACCATGATCCCATGAAGGAATCATAGCGTGTTTCAAGCTTCATTGTGGCATTAAGGAAATTGCTAACTCGTCGCCCCTGCAAAATTCGGATTTGACGCTCCAGAGCTTTAAAGCCTGGCGTGCCGAATCCAACGTAAAGTTTCAAACCATCGCGGC
>JAFGEL010000008.1 GCA_016931615.1 Desulfuromonadales bacterium | reverse complement strand
GCCTGGTTTCAATCCACGCGCCCGCATGGGGCGCGACTCTCTCACTCAGACACTTCTAGCGCCAGTTCTGTGTTTCAATCCACGCGCCCGCATGGGGCGCGACATATTGTCGCCATTTATCCTGATCTGATCGCGCAGTTTCAATCCACGCGCCCGCATGGGGCGCGACGCTGATTCGGTGTATTTGATGGAGCAGCGCAAGGCGTTTCAATCCACGCGCCCGCATGGGGCGCGACTACAAGCAAGCTATCATCAAAAGTCACATGCTCTGTTTCAATCCACGCGCCCGCATGGGGCGCGACTTATTGAAGCGCACAAAGCTTACAAAAGCAGCGTGTTTCAATCCACGCGCCCGCATGGGGCGCGACTTTCTGAGATTTGTGGAGACGACGGGACGGCGACGTTTCAATCCACGCGCCCGCATGGGGCGCGACATTCTTAATTTTACATTCAGTCCTTTTTTGCAAAGTTTCAATCCACGCGCCCGCATGGGGCGCGACTATCCGCGGAAACCAAAGCCGACGATGAGGGCGAGTTTCAATCCACGCGCCCGCATGGGGCGCGACAATCCCTGAAACCGGTTTTACCGTAACTCAAGGGGTTTCAATCCACGCGCCCGCATGGGGCGCGACTTGTTCTGCCGACGATGGAGGAAGAACTTGGCTATGTTTCAATCCACGCGCCCGCATGGGGCGCGACGAGGATGGGATGATCCTGAAGATCGGCGGCGTGGCGTTTCAATCCACGCGCCCGCATGGGGCGCGACTGCATGCTGATAACAGCATGATTGTGCGATGTTTCTTTTTTACTTTTTGCGAACCTGTTAAAAAATCTCAAAACAATATCACCATCAAAGCAAACACTCAGATTTATCTCCTATTTTCAAAGAACTACAGTTTCGCGAACCTCCCGGAAAAATCCCTACAGCTTCAGGTTCGCTAAACAATCAGCGGGCCCTCTTGATCGATGGTTTCTTTCGCACCAACATGCTCAATCCGCTTCTGCCAGTTTGCGCCGAGAAAATAGAATCTCAGGCTGTCTGATTCCTCATCGATAACCTCAATGAGTTGCTGCCGCATCATCGTCCATTGTGCCGGATCGACGAGGCATTCAAATACGGAATACTGGACCCGCTGCCCGTGGTTCTGACAGATTTTTGCGACCCGTCTTAAGCGTCTGGCACCTTGACGATCAATCGTGGAAACATCGTAGCTGACCAGCACCATCATGGCTTATCTCCACAGAAAAGGTGGATAAGCATCAAGGTCACCACGAAGATAACGCGACAACAACTGTGCCTGAGAAAACATGAGCATTCCAACCGGAATTTTTTCCTGTAAAAAAGGATGGTCAATTTCTTCCTGCTTACGTTTCTGGTAAGCCACCAGAACAGTTTTACGGGTGTCGTCATCCATCAGCACGGCACCCGATTCGGTGACCGTAAAACCCTTCTTTTTGACCTGCCCCAGGTTGATGAGCGACAACACCAGCCGATCTGCCAACATGGGGCGGAACTCTTCCATCAGGTCGAGCGCCAACCCCAGCCTGCCGGGACGATCGCGATGCAGATAACCTACCGCTGGATCGAGTCCGACACTTTCCAGCGCCGAGCGGGCATCGTGATAAAGCAGCGCATAAACAAACGACAGCAGGCAATTAACCCGATCGAGCGGTGGGCGGCGGTTGCGGCCGTTGAAAACAAACTCTTTTTTTTGGGACACAATCAGATGATCAAACTGATCAAAATAATCCCGTGCCGTACGTCCCTCGATGCCACGGATGCTCTCCAAATCATTTTCATGCAACAACCGTTTTGCATAGCGCGCGAGCGTCTGGCAGGTCTGATCCATCCCCGTCGCAGCGACTTTATCCGGATGGTCACGGGTTGCCCGGTGGATAATATGCCGCGCGTTAGAGACTTTGCCGAGAACGAACATTCGCGCCATTTGCGCAGACGATTTTTGGCAATCCGCCTGCCGATACTGCTCACGGCGGAGCAGTACATTTCCGGAGACCGGCCCCTGTACTCTCGCAAGGAATTTGCCATACTCGGTCATAAAGCTGACGGCAACGTCCTTTTCGGCGCAGTGACCCAACAGAAACGGGCTGCAACTGACCTGTCCGAAACAGACAATGGAACTCAAGGTGTGAATCGGCAGACGCAGACGGTTCTCACGTTCAACCTTGACCACCACAACCTCACCCTCTTTATGAAGATAAGCTCCCTGTGTCGTCACATACAGGGTATTGAGCATTTTTCTCATCAAGCCCCCCCAATATTCTGGACAAGTAAAGATTCACCGATCGCGCTTGCGTACAGCTTTTCGGCAAGCAGACATTCAGCAACGAACATGAATCGCATTTCTTATTGTAAACTGCGGCAGGAGTTTGCCCCGATTCGACCATCTCCCTGGTCTTCCGGATAATGCTGATGGTCAGTTGCCGCAAACCTTCATCAAAATCGACCGGTTTGCGCCGCCGTTTCTGACCGTAAAACAGAGCACCATTCGGGATAGAGACATTCAACATTTCTTCCAGACAGAGTGCCTGAGCGCACAGCTGGACCTCATCACAGCGATCCGTTTTCGGCCGTCCGCGCTTGTACTCGACCGGAAAGATGCTGCCATCGGCATGAAACTCAACGACATCGGCCTGACCACTTAATCCATATTGGTTTGAACTGATCGGCAGGGTGCGTACAATGCGTACCGACCCCATCCATTCGCTTTTCTTGCTGTCAGCTCGTTCGTGCAATACCTTGCCTTCTGCCGTGAAGCGATTTTCCGCCCACTGCTGTTCGATGTGAATCAAGGCGCACTGGCGCGGGCAGAACTGGTAGTGCTGCAAGGCGGACAACATGATGTAATCGGCTTCGGCGTACATCAATCCTGCTCCCGGTTTTTCATCCAGGCCTGACCATCTTTTTCTAACTGCTGCAGCAGATCAGCCCGGTCTCTTTCTCGCTGATAAACATTTTTCGATTGCTCTGTCAGATGCCGTGAGCCCTTGATATCCGATTCCTGAAGCGAAAAAGCCCATCCGCCAAGCTGGCGCGAAATACTTCGCGCCAACCATTTCAAATCTGAAATTTGGGATTTCAAATGATTGAACGCAGCCATGCGTTCAATCACATGACAAATAGAACGAACTTCCCCGGCCGAGCCTTTGGCATAGTAAAGAAACTGAATCAGCTCAGGCGTCGTGCCCCGTTCAAAACCCTCAGCAATATTGTTCGGCACCGACAAAGCGGCCCGTTGGATCTGGTTGGCGATATCGCCTCGGCCGCGAAAAGCACTGTTTTCCGTCACTTCAAAAACCTTCACCGTCAGCTCCACCCCGGCTTTCCAGACCGGAACATCCTCAAAATTCTTGTATTTCATGCATCCCCCTCTCACCGCGTTGCGAAGATTTCAGATCACCTTTAACAGCCCATGACTTTCAAATTTCAAATCGCCTTCGGCGCTGACCGAAGCGCTGGCGATTAATTACTTTCAGTCGTCGAAACTCTTTCGACAACTCCGCCATTTACCTCAATTCTCTCAAATCTCAAATCCTGAATCTCAGATCGTCTTCAACAATCCATGACTGTGAAATTTGCAATCCGAGATTTGAAATCGCCTGCGGCGTTAACCGGTTTCAGTCCGTGACAATTTGTCACAGTTTTCCGAAAAAGGAGGGTGGCAAATTGCCCCCCCCCTTTGGAAGTCAATTCGGCAAAATCCTTGTCCCGCTGCTTCACCCTCACCCGTGGCAGATTCCCTTTTATCAACCTCGCGCAGAACCCGGTCGATTCCTTTTTGGCGTCCTTTTTATAGCCCCAATAGGCGCCTTTACCTTTTTTGGCGCCGGAATGCTCGATTTTTTTGCTTCGTGGCCCACGTCCATCGCCCCCCCCCTACACAAATCAGAGCTTTTCGATGATCTCCACACCAGCGGGCGCCGCTCCGACCGTCACATCATAATCTTTGAATGAACGCGCAGGACCTTCAGTGCGGTCGTTGCGTTTGATGTCGATCAGGTCGAATAGCTTGTGCGCTGGAGCGTTGCCGAGTTTGTCGGCGTGCTTGAAAACAAACAACTTCTGGCTGCTCATCAGGCCCCGTGCAGCGGAGCGATCATGTTCGAACATGTTTGTTAGAGCGTTCCAGAGCAATTCGAGATCTTGGTCGGAAAAGCCGGTCTGTTGCGCAAGCGGCGCAGAGATAAAGCCGTGGGCGACATACAGGCCATAGGGAATGTAGGCTTTTCGCCCCATTGTTTGAAGGCTGCTCCCTTTCTTGATTCTTTCTTCTGCCTCTGCCTTGGTTTCTACAGCCATCCGGGTAATGCTTGCATCGAGTGGAACTATGCGATCAACGCTTCGAGAAAACGACATCTGGACCGGGCCGCGGACCTGTCCACAATTATTCTCTTTTGTGGACATAACAGCCCCAAAGCTACGGACGTCAAAGAAATTTTTGCACATCCAAGAACGTGCCTGACTCACCGTGCCTGCTTTGTCTTTTTTGTCTTCGACGGAATCGTATGCTGGCTTCCTCCGTTCCGACAGGATGGCTCCCTCTTTCACATAGATATTGAAAGGAGTCTGGTCTTCTTTCGTAAGTTCCACATAATTGCGAATTTTTCTTTTGAGGCATACATCGGTCGCAATCCCGTGGCCTGTTTCTGGGTCTATGCGAGGCAAATTCCCACCATCGGGGTCACCATTCGGATTACCATTTGTTACATCATACAAAAGAACAAATTCATAACGATTTTGAATTGCTTTACTCATTGCCCCACCTCCTGGCTTTCTGATTGTTTATTAGCTACAGCTTCCTTGATTTCGCGACTGATTGCATTTTTCTGCTGGTAATATGCAATGGCAAATAATCCTTGTTCTTGCATGTCCATATAGTTTGGAAACTTCTTTATGTGCTCCAATATTTGCGCGATTCTACGTTCAGACAAATGGCCATACTCAGCCTTTTCGATATGATTCTGTGCCATACGGACTAAACTCGGAAAAACACTTGCCGGAATTGTTGATGCAGCACTATAAAAGCGATCTTTAATCGAAGAATTTATCTTCCCTAGAGCATCGCGCTGCGCTGATTCTAACACTGCAAATAACCGCCCCAACAAGTAGCCATCTTCCCGCCTTGTTTCATCTAATGCCATCTGAACCTCCAAATTGTAGTTACGGTTTAAAAACGCCTTTAATATTGAAGCCCGCAAATAATTTACGTTTGGTACAGCTTTATCTGTTTGTGGATTTTTTTTGGATTGCTCTGCACGAATCCGGTTGATAACAGCTTGATATAGACTTTGCGGGTAGGCTGCTCCAGTCACGATAGACCTCATTAGCGCCCCCCCAAGAACAGGAGAAATGTCCTTTGTCTCTCGAACGGTCTCCTTAAGCAGGTGCCAAATTCCCGGAAAAGAAATATCTTTCTCGGAGCGCTCCATTTCCAAATTATCGAAGTGATCACGCAAACGTTCCATCAAATCACTGACCGAGCAGATATGCCAGAACCGCAACGCAAGCCTAGCTTTATTGACTGAGACGCCGAGGATGTAAAATTTCAATTCTTTATCTTTTTCTAGATCATTCGGCAACGCTCCCTGTTTTACGGCCTGTAAAAACTTTTGCACTGGAAGAGCCGCCCCGTCATCCTGTATCGACGGATTCAGGATCTGTCCCATAAAGGTTTCTACGGGCGATGCTTTTTCCGCCCAAAAAATCGTCACCGCATCACCGATTCGTAATCGCTGTGTCCGGCTTCTTAGCAAAAATTTCAGCGCCGCAGAACTTTTGAATTCGGCCTCCACGGAAATCGGTGCGTTCTCTCCCTTCTTCTTGCCATACGATTCGTAAGCAACTTCGTTGAAGGAGACCATTGAAGCACCCGATCCGAACTTGAACTGAGCATACTGGGACTGAAGCTGAGTCACCTTTCCATCGATAAAATTAATCCCCTGCAGAAAGGACTCTTTCTTCAGATAAGCGACCCATAACTTTTGAACTTCTTCACGCTCATGGATAAAGCTCGAATCTCCTTGCAAGCGAAAGGCGACCCATTTCCCATGAGGGCCACAGATTTCTTTCCAATCTCTCAGTTCCACCGAATCCTCAGGATTCCAATCAGCCAGAAACGATCTGGCGGCAAGAACGCCTTGATCCGTAGAACCTTCACACACCTCATCGATCAATTGCTTAAACGACTGATGGTGAACATCCTTTTTGGAATTTCCGGACATTCCGAAAATATAATCCGCTTTATCCACCATAAAATTCGGCGTCTTTGCTGCAGCATTGGCGCGGACATTCACTTGGTTTGTGTAAGGGACAACCGATTGGCGAAAATCGAATGAACTACTGTTCTTCACCCGCAAATCCTCGGGCTGACCGATCAAATTCCCATCATTATCGATGGTGACAACAAAGCCGATATCTTCGACACTGAAACCGTATGGCGGCACGTTACCCGTAGCTGCCAAACGATCATACAGTCCGATCAGTGACTGAAAGATCATGCGATCACCTCTTTCCGACAATCAATAATGCCGTTATTCATCACGGCCCGGAAAAAATGCGGCGTCATGTTGTCGGTAAAATCTATATCGTGCAGCATGAACCCCAAATCCTGTTGGCCGGAAAAAGGCGACTCGGGCAATTCGTCGCACCACTCAAAATCGACCGGAAATTCTCGGCAGCCGAAATAGGGGCGATGGAAACACTGGCCTTTTTTTGCTCGTCTTTCGAACATGGCCAGATGCTTTCCCGGATCGCTGTCATCGGTGCCTGTCAATTCAAAGTGCGCCTCAATGACATAATCGACATCCCGTAAAACAAGCGATGCCCTTTGCTGCCGCTCTTCCTCAATAAATCGGCAGACGGGCTTACCCTTATCCATATCGCTTTGATTCACTGAAACCCGATTCGCCATTTCATTGCGGCGAATATTTTCAAAACGAACAGGCTTTAGAACATAAATCCGATCGATCACCCAGCGGATCGCAGGCTTCCAATAGATCGCCTCTAAAATCCCTCGGGCAGCAGAAGGCGTCATCACATCGTACGAGACACGCTCTACTTTCATTTCCGGACGAGTAAAGAGAGCATAGTCTCCCTTGACCCTCAACTTGATGCCATAACTCACTCACACCCTCCTTTCGTTAGCCGAAGAAAGCGGCCCCTTCGGGCGCTTTACATTTAAGGCCAGTGTCCTCCGAATAGAGTTCGTCCGAACGCAGAACGTAGACACCAGCGAGCGGACTCTCGCACCAACCTTTTAAATCGTCGAATTGATAGGGGTAAACCTGGACGGTAAACTGCTGAAGTTGACGCAATATCCCTCCTCTATACTCGGCAAAACGGAGCGATTCAACCAGATCAGATGCAACCTTTTCCAAAGCGATCACAATCGGAACAGTTGCCGATTCGATCATCTGAAAGCGGGCCAGATCCTTGAATTGAATATTTCCGCTCTGTGCAGTGCGACAACATTCGATGATGCCTGCTTCATCGAGCCTCTGGCTGTTTTTCCAGTAATAATCGGCAAAGTATTCCTGCACACATTGCGGATCGGTCAATTTACCGGCAAATGGAATTAAAAGTTTCTCGGCAGATTGTGCCGTCAGCCGAAAATAGGAACAACCGACCCCTTCGGGAAAATCAAAAACGTAGACGTTGAGCTGGTCTTTACTGCGCCCGTTCCGATTACAACGGCCTGCTGCCTGAGCAATGCTATCGATCCCCGCAACGGCGCGATACACGCACGGAAAATCGACATCGACCCCCGCCTCGATGAGCTGGGTGCTGACGACCCGGCAAGTCTTCCCGTTATCCAATCGACTTCTGATCTCAGCCAGTTTTTCTGTTCGATGGGCCGGGTGCATCAAAGCACTGAGATGAAAATTCTCGTCTGCATCAGGTAGTTCCTGAAAAATATCCAGCGCCTGTTGTCGCGAATTGACGATGCATAAAACCTGCTTATTTTCCATCATCTTTTCCGCAACCAACTGCTCGCTGAGTTCTCCGACATAAACCTCTTCCGTACGCTTCAGCTCTTTAAATAGACGAGGTACATCGTGAATGATTTCCCGAACATTTTCCAAACCGGACTTAAATTGATCAGAGTATTTAATAGCAGGCTGGGTCGCCGTGCAAAGAACCGAGGTTACGCCATAATTCAGTGAAAGCTCTTTGATGACTTCGAGACAAGGTTGTAACTTGTCGACCGGAATGGCCTGAACTTCGTCGAAAATGATGATGCTGTTCGCGACATTGTGCAGTTTGCGACACTTCGACGGCTTGTTTGCATAAAACGAATTGAAGAATTGAACGTTTGTCGTGACGATGACTGGCGCGTCCCAGTTTTCGCTGGCAAGGCGGGTTTGCCAATCGGTTTCATCAGGAATGTAATTGCAGTGATGCTCAAGAACTGCATTATCGCCCAGCATCTCACGGAATACTTTCGCATTCTGCTCAATGATGCTGGTAAATGGAACAACATAGATAATTCGGCGCTTCGGGCTTTTCTTTAAAAGCGCATGGTTCAAAGCGAAGGCCAGGGAGGATAAAGTTTTACTGCCCCCTGTTGGAACAGTCAGTGAGAATAAACCGGATTCCTGCTCGGAGGCGTGTAGACAATCATCAAGAACCTGCTCTCGCTGCCGGTTTACACGCCGCTGATTCTCATTTTCGATCTTGTCTGCTTTTTTGCGCAGTTTTTTGAAATTATTCCAGAAGTATTGGTGAAGTTCGTCAATCGAAGGGTAGTTGGAGCGTCGATTTGATTTCTTCTTATCCAGCGATTTTTCCGTATCCAGAAAATCGGCATCCACCAAACATGAGAAGAGCATCCGAACAAAAAACTGCAGTTGAAAACCGAGTCGTTCTGTTTCAGGTTTGGCCACTGGGAAAGATTGAGGAAAATATGGATCGGCAAGGGGGAACTGGATATCAGGCAAGTCCTCTTGTAATTTAGCTTCTAAGGCGGCGGATGATGTATCGGACCAGTTCGGTAATCCTCCGTGGTGTCCTGCGATGCAGTAAGCCAGCAGTTTGCCCGCCTGATCAGAATGTTTGAACAACCATTGTGCGCCAACCACAGCATGACTTGGATGCCCCGTATAAAATTTGGCAAATTCATCAACAATTTTATTTGCATAACGCAAATATGCCTGCCAAGGCAAAGTCCCCTTACCAAGGTCATGATGCACCCCCGATAATTTCCCCCACTCTCCGGCTCCGAACACCGCCGCAAACTCCTCCGCCAGTTCCGCCACCCCCTGCAGATGCTCTTCGAGCTTCTGCCAATCCGATTTATCGGGATTATCGGTCGAATGTGCATAGAACTGCATAAACCCACCCTTATTGATCTTCAAAAAACTGATTCAACTCTTAAACACCTTAACCGGACAAAATGACAAAATATGTCACACAGAGGCTGGCCACGAAAAAAAGCGCACAGATCATCATCCGTGCGCTTTACAGTTCTTCTCCAACGATTTTTTCATGCTCCCCCCTCGAAAACATCAAACGTTTACAGTATAGACTCAATCCTCTCTATGGCAACCGATTCCCGGAAAACCCTCAGTGTTCATGCGGTATCCCCTGAATATGCAGGGCCAGGTGTTGATTCTCATCAGCATCTTCCACCCAACCGTAGTCGGCATCGGGTTTACTGTCGAGGTCTTTGATGTAGGGCTTGATATCAAGCAGCGGCGTGTTGTCGAACACGTCCAGTCCGGAGGTATAAACCCGGTTCCCGATAATTTTTTTCAAACGCACAATGCTCAGACCGATCGGGTTGGGACGCTCGGGAGAGCGGCTGGCGAACAGGCCGACAGCCCGGCCATCGCTCCAGGGCGGAGTGACGGTCATTCGGGCCGGACCGGTGACACGATCGATAAAATAAAGGACATAAATGTATGAAAACGAATCGAGTCCCTTTAAACCCTCAACATAGGGCTCATCGATTTCAAGATAGAATTCCCCACTTCCGGTTTCTACCGGCTGATATGGAGCCTTGCCGACATAGGGTGTCTTAATGACGCCGATGGAATTATAGATGACACTTGTCGGTTGTCCGTATCGATGCATTACACCGCCACCTTTATCTGCAGAAAAATTCTCACCAGGCACATTTTCTTCCTGCTTTTTATACCTGAATCGGGTTATATTCAAGATAATCTATGTCAGACAACAGTCTTCATTCGCTTCGAAAACCCGACAACCATCCATAACCATATGTCTATTCTCAAAGCTCTCTGCCTCATCATCATCCTGTTACCGTCCACCTTGCCTGCGGCGGAGTTCGATTTCCATCAACAACAGGGAGAAAAGACCGGTGCTACGCTGCTGGTGATCGGCGGGGTTGACGGTGACGAGCCGGGGGGCTTTCATGCCGCGGCAACGCTGACGACGCACTATCGTATCGGCAAAGGGCAGCTGTGGGTGGTCCCCAACCTGAACTTTTCAGACATTCTCAAGCGTCAACGTGGTGACATGAACCTGAAATTCGTCACCATCAAAAAAAGCGATCCCGACTATCACAACGTCGAGGCTATCAAAAAGATCATCACCCGGCCTGAAGTCGGTCTGATTCTGAATCTGCATGACGGCAGCGGATTCTACCATCCACAGCGGCTTAACAACCGGCGCGGTCCTGAGCGCTGGGGGCAGAGCTGTGTTATCGATCAGGAAGTTCTGACGGGTGTCCCCTACGGCAACCTGAGGCGGCTCGCCGAAACCACGATTCAGCGGATAAACGCTTCAACTTCAGATCGGGAGCATCATTTTCAACTGAAAGTGACCCATACGGCAGCAGCCAAAGACGCTATCCCGGCCAAAAAATCTCTCTCCTTTTTTGCCGTTCGCCACAAAAAGCCGGCCATAGCCGTCGAGGCCAGCAAAGAACATCCGGTTCATCTGCGCGTCTACTACCACCTGGTGGCGATTGAAAGTTTCATGCAGCAGCTGGGAATCAGCTATCAGCGAGACTTCTCCCTGACCCCTACAGGCGTCCAGCAGATCATCAAAAACGATGCCCTGATTACCCTCGCCGAAGGGCGAATTCAACTGGAGCTGAACAATATGCGGCCGGCCATCGGTAATTTCCCCATGCCGAAACATCAACCGATCGACCACAGCGCCAAAAATCCCCTGGTCACCCTGCTCCCGGCCGAACAGCGCTACCGCATTCATTACGGCAATAACCGGCTGGCATTCCTGGCCCCCCGTTATGTCGAGCTGGATCATGGCATTGACACAGTCACCATGGAGATCGACGGTCGTAAGCTCGAAGTCCCTTTCGGGTCAATCATTCCCGTCTCTCAGTATTTTAATGTTGCCGCACAGAAAGAATACCAGGTTAACGTGGTTGGCTTTCCTAAACCCCCGAACCGCGCAGATGACGCTCACACGTTGATTACCTTACCCCAATTGGAGACCGGGTATTCAATCGACAAAGCAGGGCGGCTTTACCGGGTTGAAGTCTATCGGGACGAGCGTTTCAGCGGCATGATTCTCGTCGACTTCCGGCCGCAAAGCCGCGGGAAAGAACCTCTCATCGCTCATGCAGCGGAGAATAAGAATCTGCAAGGAGAGCAACCCAACTGAACCCTTTCAGGATCTGATCCGCTTCATCATTCTGTGAAATTTCTCCGCGGTTAATTCATCTTTTTTGGCTTTCAACTGCAGGCGCCTGACCGCTGAACTGAGAGACGATACGTCGCGTCCGAGCTGCTCTCCCAAGGCCGTGAGCGTTCCGCAGCCGGTCTCGAGATGGAGCCAGGCGAGATAGGCCCGTGCCTCGGCACAGTGACGATTTTTTCCGGGAGCGGCCAGTTCTTTCTCGCTGAGCTTGTAACGTTCAAGCACAACGCGCATAACCCTGTCAGGACTGACTTTGGGCCGATACTTCTGCCGCGACAGCTTCAGCACCCCACGCACAAAAGCATCATCCCCCAGAATTCGTGGATCGTCTTCGCCGCCACGGCAAAAATCAATCTCTGCGGGCGATTCCGCTCCATCATTGACAAAACTGTGAAACTTCATCATCGCCCTGATACCGCTCTCTTCAAGTTGTAAAAACGTTCTGTCGCTGGTCAACCACGGAACCTTTTCGCGTCCGCAGTAGGCCCGGTGGCTGCTCCAGGCATAACGGATCGGGTCACTCTCAAGTCCCGCGCGGACCGGGGCCAGATGAACAGCCCTGATCAGCTCAAGCAGATAGCGTTCCGGATCGACCAGAATCGCCTTGTAGCGCCCCTGGAACAAATGCCCCGCCTGCTGATGCCAGTCATTGAACCAGCGGGTGTAACGGAAGCCGAGATGCTGCATGATTTTGGCCAGCGGGACCTCGGCCACTTCAACTACCAGATGCAGACCGCTCGGCATCAGGCAATAAGCATGCACCTGATGAGCGAACTTTTCGATTCCTTCCTGGATGAGCAGCAGAAAACGCGTCCTGTCCGTCGCATCGAAAAAGACCTGCTGGTTGCCGTTGCCGTGCAGGGTGACATGATAAATTGCCCCCGGGAAATGCAGCCGTGGTTTTCGTGCCATGTCAAAGCCTCCTTAATTAAGATTGCAAGCCTGCCCCTTTAATTTCCCTGATCTTAACAGAGTGATTTTTAATTTCAATGCAGGATGAAGCACTGGACAAGCATCCTGAGAAGACTATAATAATTTTACGAGTTGCTGCTCAAGTTAACAGCCAGACTATTCTTCGGATGAAGAACCCGCCTCTGTCCAGGATTGGAGTCGTCATGAAAGCCATCAGTATTTTTAAGGAACGGTTTGGCATCGAAAAAGAAATTGACAATTTCCTCGATCTGGCCAGCGAATCGGGATTGATTTTCATTCAGGGCATCAATGCCTATCTGGCAAACGCTCTGGATGTCTTCAGCGAACACCTGGCGCAGAATGTTGCCACGGAGAAGAAAGCCGACTCACTGAGACGTTCGATCGAAGACCTGCTCTACCGCAAAACCCTGATCCCCGAATCCCGCGGAGATGTTCTGGAACTGATTGAGCGCATGGACGCCCTGCTCGGCCAGTTCAAAGGTGTGATGTTCCGTTTTGAGATCGAACGCCCTGGAATCGGCCTTGAATTTCACGAAGAGCTGAAGACTCTCAACAACTGCGCCGTCCAGTCGGTGGAGTCGATGACTTTGTCACTGCGCGCTTATTTCAAGGACATTTCACAGGTCAATGACCACATGCACAAAGTGGCCTTCTGGGAAACCGAATCGGACAAGTCGGCCACCCGCTTGCAGAAAGCTATTTTCGCCTGTTCAAAGCTGGACCTGGCCGGGAAGATGCAGCTGCGCGACATTGTCAAACATATTGACAGGATTGCCGATCAGGCCGAAGACCTGGCCGACAGCCTGGCGATTTTTGCCATAAAACGCTCGCTCTGAGGGAGCCCTGATGTTCCTGTTTTTTCTCTCCAGCGGCATGTTTCTCGGCTGGTCACTGGGGGCCAATGACGCGTCCAACGTCTTTGGCACGGCGGTTGGTTCGCGCATGCTGCGCTTTCGCACCGCGGCCATCCTCTGCAGCATTTTTATCGTCCTGGGGGCGGTCATCAGCGGTGCCGGAGCCACTCAAACACTGGGCAAACTGGGCGCGGTCAACGCTTTAGCCGGGGCCTTTGTGGTCGCCTTTGCCGCGGCCATGAGTGTTTACCTGATGACCCTGGCCCGCTATCCGGTGTCCACGTCCCAGGCCATTGTCGGAGCGATTCTGGGGTGGAACTTTTTTTCCGGATCCCCCACGGACAACAACGCTCTTTTCAAAATCGTCATGACCTGGATCGCCTGCCCCATTCTGTCGGGGTTGATTGCCATTATTTCCTATAAAATAGTCAGTTTTTACATTCTCAAATTCAAGGTCCATATGTTCAAACTGGATGAGCTGACCCGCTACGGTCTGGTCCTGGTGGGGATTTTCGGATCGTTTGCTCTGGGCGCCAACAACATTGCCAATGTCGTCGGGGTTTTCCTGCCGGTGACACCTTTTGTCGGCATAGACCTTTGGGGCGGACTGCATTTCAGTCAGGCTCAGCAACTGTTCTTTATCGGCAGCCTGGCCATCGCCATCGGCGTTATCACCTACTCGCGCCGGGTCATGGAAACCGTCGGCAGCGGAATTTTCAAGCTGTCACCGGTCATGGCACTGGTTGCCGTCTGGGCACATTCGGTGGTGCTGTTCCTGTTCGCCTCACAACGCCTGGAAGGGGTTCTGATCAACCTCGGCCTGCCGACCCTGCCGCTGGTGCCGGTTTCAAGCTCTCAAGCCATCGTCGGTGCCGTGGTCGGCATGGGCTTGTTGAAAGGCAAACACAATATACGCTGGAGGACGGTGGCGGGGATTGCCGGAAGCTGGGTCACCACCCCCATATTCGCCTGTCTGATCAGCTTTATTTTCCTCTTCGTGGTGCAGAATGTTTTTCAGCAGACGGTCTTTACTCCATAACCGGAAAGAGAGTTTGCCACCAGGCACAAAGAACGTCAAAAAAACCGAATCAAAATCAGTTTTCCATCCAGGGAGAACTCTTCTTGGTGCACCTGGAGCCTTAGTGGCAATGCAGTCTTTATTTCAGTTATAGGTCTGAAATTTTTTACCACACCATCAACCGACAGCGATCTCAAACTGCTCAATATGGAAACCGGGACGTGAATTGATCGCAACGGCCCGGCCGTAACGTTTTTCCAGTTCATCCAGTCCGCAGCGTTCCTCATCAACCAGCAATCCGGCTATTTCGGGATGAGCCAGCAGGGTGACGTGTCCTGCCGGCAGATCAATGAGCTCGCGCTGCAACTCGCGCAGCACTTCATAGATAATGGTCAGTTTGCCTTTAACATAACCCTTGCCTTCGCAGTAGCTGCAGGGTTCACACAGGGTTCTACCGATGCTCTCACGTACCCTTTTACGGGTCATCTCGACCAGCCCGAGTTCGGAGATCTTGAGGATATTGGTCTTATTCTTATCCCCCTTCAGCGCTTCTTCAAGAGCACCGTGGACTTTCTCGCGGTGAGCTTCCTTCTCCATGTCGATAAAATCGATAATGATCAGGCCACCGATATTACGCAGGCGCAGCTGAAACGCGATCTCCTTGACGGCCTCGAGATTGGTTTTGAGAATGGTATCTTCCAGGTTGTGCTTACCGACATAACGGCCGGTATTGACGTCGATGGCGGTCAGCGCTTCGGTTTGCTCGATAATGATCGAGCCACCACTCTTCAACCAGACTTTACGCCCCAGGGCCCGGGAAATTTCCACCTCAAGACCGTAGGCGTCAAAAATCGGCTCATCTCCTTCATACAGCTCAATACAATAGTTCAGGCGAGGCATGAAAGTCCGAAGAAAGCGCACGATTTTATTGTACTCCTCGACATTGTCGACAATGATGCGCTTGACATCCTCGGTGAGAATATCGCGCAGCACCTTGCTGGTAACGTCAAGATCGGAGTGAATCAGACTGGGCGCACTGACCTCATCAAGTCCCCGGCTGAGATTGTCCCAGAGGCCGACCAGAAACTCCATGTCGTTGCGCAGGTCATCCTCACTTTTCCCTTCGGAGACGGTGCGAACGATAAAACCGGTCTCCGGGTTTCTCATCGACTCGACGATCTTGCGCAGGCGTTCCCGCTCTTCTTCACTTTCGATCCGGCGTGAAATCCCCACATGATCAACCGTCGGCATATAAACGAGATGGCGACCGGGCAGGGAAATATGCGAAGTAATCCGCGCACCCTTGGTCCCGATCGGCTCCTTGGAAATCTGCACCAGCAGTTCCTGACCTTCGCGAAGCAGTTCCTCTATCGGCGGCAACTGCAGCGCCTCAGCCCCTTCTCCTTGATCATCAGGATGTTCTTCCCCTTCAATAGTACGTTCAACCTGTTCCATTTCATCGTGCACATCGGCAACGTACAGAAAAGCCGCTTTTTCCAGGCCGATATCGACAAAAGCCGCCTGCATGCCCGGCAGAACCCGAATAACCTTGCCCTTGTAAATGTTCCCAACAATCCCCCGTTCACGCTCACGTTCGATGTAAAGTTCGGCAATATGACCGCCCTCAAGCAAAGCAACACGCGTTTCATGGGAGGTGGTTGAAATGACCAACTCCTTCGTCATGATTGAATACTCCTGAATCTTCTTAAAAAATTATCAACATATCAGTGAAAAGATCGTGTTCTGGAAATTTTTTTGACCAACTCCGTACCTGGATGAACGTTTATCAGCAGGGCACTATTTCAGCGTCACGGCGGTTTTATGGACCCCCAGCCGGCGGACATCTTCAGGATCCAGGTCCAACAGTTTAGCAGCTATCAGCAACGGACTGCCCTTTTTTAATTCTACCCGCAGCTTTCCCTCATCTCGAGCGAGATCGACCAGATCCGAAGCGATATCAATCTGTTCCTCGCGATCTTTTTTGCGCCGTGTCAGGATCACCGTTTCAGCACGCAAAAGGTCATTGATCCGTGCATCCAGATCCACAGGGATCTCCCCGGGCAGGTTAACCAGATATACACTCGAAGCAACGCTGGCCGAAGGCGATGGCGATCTCCAAGGAATAACTTCACCTTCAGTAATTTTGAACCCTTCCGGAAGCTGAACATTTAGATCCCTGATGATCTGGCTCACGTCCATTGAATGAAGCAATTCCAGGTCGATCAGCTCGGCGTCGCTTGAAACCCCCATCGACAGGGCTTCAAGATAAGAAATCTTCGGCATCGGGTGAAAACCCTGGGAAAAACGTAGCGGCAGTCGAGCCCGTTTGGCCGCCCGCTGAAACATTTTCAAGTACTCCAGATGCGCGACCATACGGGCACGCCCCTTTTTGCTCATCACCAGACGAACCCTGGTGAGCTGCTCCTCAGCAACCGGCGAGACAGCACTGTCCCCAGAACGTTGTGGCAAAGAGGACATCTCAGCCGAGGTCAAACGCATTTTAAGCTGATCAAAATCACACACTCCGCAGCCGTGACAGCTGCCATCCCGGCAATCAAGGGTTTCCGTACCGTTGATTGCCCGCAGGCGCTCATCAAGAAAAAACCTTTTCGGCAATCCGCAATCGATATGATCCCAGGGCAGGATTTCATCCTCCCGCCGTTCACGCAGATACCAGGCAGGATCGATTTCGCAATCAGCGAAGGCCTGCAGCCATAAATCGAAGTTGAAATGCTCTCGCCAACCATCAAACCGGCAGCCAAGGGCAACCGCCCGCTCCAGAACAGCGCCGAGACGCCGGTCGCCCCGCGCAAAAACCCCTTCGAGAAATGACAGCTCCGCTTCATGGTATTTGAACCTGAGCTTTTTCTGACGCAATCCGTCACGCAACATCCTCTGTTTGCGCAGGGTTTCGTCGATACCGATCTGGGCCTGCCACTGAAATGGGGTATGCGGTTTGGGCACAAAAGTCGAGACGGCGACGTTGACATCATTACCGCCGGTCCCCCGGCCGCTGCTCTTGACCTGGGCGGCAAGATCGATAATTGCCCGCAGATCTTCATCCGTCTCCGTCGGCAGGCCCAGCATGAAATAAAGCTTGATGAGGCGCCAGCCGAAACGGTAGGCATTTCCGGTTGTCTCAAGCAGGTCAGCGGTACTGATTCCTTTATTGATCACATTCCGCAGACGTTCACTGCCCGCCTCAGGGGCGAGGGTGAATCCGGTTTTGCGGACCTTCTTGATTTCTTCCATCAATTCCGGCGTCAAGGAACCAACGCGCAGGCTCGGTAACGACACGGCGACCCGATCTTCGGCATGTTCGGCCATCAATTGTTTCAGGAGCGGCTCAATACATGTGTAATCTCCCGTTGACAATGACAACAGGGAGATCTCTTCAAAGCCCGAATTTTCAAGCGCATCAGCAATCAGTCGGCGGATCGTTTCCGGACTGCGTTCGCGCACCGGGCGGTAGATGTACCCGGCCTGGCAGAAGCGGCACCCGCGCGTACATCCCCGGGTAATCTCAACCGCAACCCGGTTATGCACTGTCTGCATGAAAGGGATGATCGGTTCGGTTGGATAGGGCGTCTTATCAAGGTCATTGATGAACCTGCGCCTGACCTTGGTGTAGTCGTCCCGACAGGCGGTCAGCGCTGAGATTTCACCACTCTCCTGATATTCGAGGTGAAAAAACTGCGGGAGGTAAAAACCTTCCCTGCGGGAGAGTTCAATGAGCAGTCGTTCTCGTGACCAGCCCTGCTGCTTGCCGGACCTGACCAGTTCGACCAGTTCGACGACAGCCTCTTCGCCATCACCAATCACCGCGACATCGAAAAAGTCGGCCAGCGGCTCGGGATTAAACGCACAGGGACCACCAACAACGATCAGCGGCGCATCAGCCGGGCGCTGTTCGCGTCGCAGGGGGATGCCACAGAGCGCAAGCATCCCCAGCAAGTTGGTGTAGCTGAGCTCATACTGCAGGGTAAACCCGATGATATCAAAGTGGTTGAGCGACCGTGAGGTTTCAAGAGAGCAGAGCGGCTGCTCATGATTGTGCAGCCATTTCTCCATATCCGGCCAGGGAGCATAAACCCTTTCGGCGGCGACACCATCGAGACGGTTAAGGATATGATACAGAATAGGAAACCCGATATGACTCATCCCAACCTCGTAAACGTCAGGAAAAGCCAGGGCCATGCGCACCTCAACAGCGGAATCCGCCTTGCGGATGCTGCCCAGCTCGCCACCGATGTAACGTGACGGTCGGGTGACTTGAGTCAGAGCTTCGGTTTGGTCTTTAACGATCAAAAAAACACCTTCTAAACTAATATTAACTCACGGACGGCATTGTCATCAGAGCTGAAAAGGGCGCAAACCTAACATGAATCACCGCAGAAAAGCATGAAAAATCGCCACCAAACCAGAGACACGAGATCATCAGCGCAATCCCTCAGCGATGGTCTTAATCTCCAACCCGACAACATCCTGACAGGCTAGCGTTTCTCTCCCCACAATCCGACATCATAAAATTGTTCGCGCAAACGCTCTTCCGGGTAGTGATTCCAGAAAACTTCCTTGGAAAAATCAAAATGATACTGACTGATATATTCAGTAAGGACTTTATACGCCGCGTTTATCCTGCGGATTTTTTCGTTGTCGGGGCTGGCTCCTTTGTCTGGGTGAAACCGGCGCACAAGTTGCCGGTGCCGTTCGCGAACAGTTTTCAGCGTGACCTGCTGGGGCAGATCGAACTCCTTCAGAGCGGCCTGCAAATCTTCATACGTCATGAAAGCTCCCTCAGTTGCAGCCTTTATTCGGCACCGCATGAGTATACATCAGTCTGACAACGGACAAAAGAGCAGCCTGCCTCGATTGACAGTTCAGCGTTGAGAGCATAGGATGCGGAAATGGTGTACCACCCCGCAGCCGAGGAGATCCAGTGGCCCGTCAGAAAACCATTTACAGTTGTCAGCAATGCGGCTTTCAAAGCCCCAAATGGCTGGGTCGTTGCCCCGACTGTCAGCAATGGAACACCCTGGTTGAAGAACACCCGGTGGCTGCGGTAAGCCATCCGCGGGCATTACCCGAACCGGGCAAACCGTTAAAGCTCAGCGAGGTCACCGGCCGCGCAGAGGATCGCCTGAGTTGCGGGCTGGATGAACTCAACCGCGCCCTGGGCGGCGGCGTCGTCCCCGGTTCACTGATTCTGGTCGGCGGAGATCCGGGGATCGGCAAATCAACCCTGCTTCTCCAGGCCTGTGCCCATCTCGCAACCCAGGGGACAGCTCTCTATGTCACGGCCGAAGAATCGGCCCGCCAGATCAAACTGCGCGCCGACCGGCTGGACATCGCCTCCGACAATCTCTATCTGCTGGCGGAAACCTCGCTGGAACAGATCCGGCAGAGAATCAAAGAGCTTGATCCTGACTTCCTGGTCATCGATTCAATTCAGACAATTTTCACCAGCACTCTCGATTCGGCGCCGGGCAGCGTCAGCCAGGTCAGGGAATGCACCGGGCAGCTGATGCTTCAGGCCAAGGGGGACGGGCTGCCGACATTTCTTGTCGGTCATGTCACCAAAGATGGCGCCATCGCCGGGCCTCGGGTGCTGGAACACATGGTCGATACCGTCCTCTACTTTGAAGGTGATCCCGGACACCCGTTTCGTATCCTGCGCGCGGTGAAAAATCGCTATGGGTCGACTAACGAAATCGGGGTCTTTGAGATGCGTGAAAAAGGCCTGCGTGAAGTCAGCAACCCGTCGGAGCTGTTTCTCGCTGAGCGCCCTGAACAAAGTGCAGGCAGTGCCGTTGTCCCGACCCTGGAAGGCAGCCGCCCGATTCTCGTTGAACTTCAGGCTCTGGTGTCCGGCAGCTCCTTCGGGACCCCCCAGCGTACCGCCATCGGCCTTGATCACAAACGTGTCGCCCTGCTTGTCGCCATCCTCGAAAAAAAAGTCGAACTGTCGCTCGCCGGCCAGGACATCTTTCTCAACGCTGCCGGCGGTGTCCGCCTCGATGAACCGGCTGTCGACCTCGCCGCCATCGCTGCCCTGGCATCCAGCCATCTGAACCGGGTTATCAATCCGCGGCTGGTGCTTTTCGGGGAAGTCGGGCTGACCGGTGAAGTCAGGGCTATTTCACAGCCGGAACTGCGTATCAGGGAGGCTGCCCGGCTTGGATTTACCCAGTGTGTCCTGCCCCGCGGCAATCTGAAAAATCTCGCTGTCCCGGATTCGATTCAATTGATCGGGGTGAAACACGCCAGTGAAGCCCTTGAAAACATTTTCGTTTAACCCGGAGATTCGTCCATGTCCGATGATTTGACTCATTTTGATCAACAGGGGCAGGCCGTTATGGTCGATATCGGTGACAAACCCCTGACCTCGAGAGAAGCTGTGGCCTCCGGCACCATCCGCATGGAACCGGACACCTTGCAGCACATCCTCGACCGGCGCATCAACAAGGGGGATGTCTTTGCCGTTGCCCGGCTGGCCGGAATCATGGGAGCCAAACAGACCTCAGCACTGATCCCTCTCTGCCACCCCCTGGCTTTGACCCATGTCGGCATCGATTTTGAGTGCGATCAACCCCAGGGACGGGTCACCATTACTGCTACCGCCAGGGTTAGCGGTCAGACCGGAGTGGAGATGGAAGCCCTGACCGCTGTTTCTGTTGCTGCACTGACCATCTACGACATGTGCAAGGCCATCGACAAAAGAATGCTCATTGAAAACATTTGTCTGCAGAAAAAAAGTGGCGGCAAAAGCGGAACCTTCGTCAGAGAATAACCCAGCTGATGGTTGGCAAAAACCGTCAGACCTGATAAATTCTCTGCCATTGAATATTTTTTACCTTCTCAAACACTGTCAGGGACAGGTCGGTTTATTTATGGATTCCTCAACATACAGCATCCGAAAAAGCTTTCTGCTGCCATTGGGGCTGGTTGTCCTGTTAAGCTTCGTTCTGCTGGCCTCGGCATTGCTGGTTCATTTACCTGTCGCCAAAATCATCATTCTTGGTGCTTTTCTTGTCCCGGTCTGTATTATTTTTGTCGAAAGCCTGACGCGCAAGGTCCTGGTCAATGATCAGTCGGTCCAGGTCAACAAGTTACTGCGCACGAAACGCATGAACTTTTCCGATCTGACCGCCGTCGATACCATTCAGGTCCGCAAAAGAGCTTTCATCAGCCTGAGCAGTGAGAATGATTTTTTGATTCTTTCCAACAGCTATGAGAGTTTCGGGCTGATGTTGAAACAGTTGGTTCAAAGTGCCCCGGAAACGGTCGTCAGTGACGAAACCAGACTCCTGGCGGAAAATCCTCCGAAAAAATGCAGTGACGTTTTTTCTGCATGGCTTGCGGTCGCCGTGCTCAGCCTGATTATTTTCGTTCAACTCAGGGGCGCGTTCTGATATTAATAGTGGCCTCAAGAACGATATGCAGGGAAGGATGGGAACTATGAATAAAAAAACCTTGGCGGAATTCAAAGATCTGTTGAATCAGCAGCTCGAGTCCCTGTTGCAGGAAGCGGGAAAAACAGTCTCAGAAATGACCGAGGAAAAAACCAACTTCCCCGATCCGACGGATCGCGCATCACTCGAGTCCGACCGAAATTTTGAATTACGCATTCGTGATCGCGAACGCAAACTGATCAACAAGATCCGTGAGGCACTGGCCAGAATCGACGATGGGACCTTTGGTCTTTGCGAGTCTTGTGAGGAGCCGATCGGCGTTGAACGTTTAAGGGCCCGTCCGGTGACAACTCTGTGTATCGAATGCAAAACCGAACAGGAACGCCAGGAGAGGATCGGCTAGACAAAATTCCATGAGAGAATCAAAAACGAACGGTCCGGCTTAAGCGCTATTTCTTGACCGGCCAGGGGGAGCGCCGCTCCGGCCCCTTGTAACCACCGTCGCTCCTGTAATCCCGAAGCTGCGCATTCCCTCGAATAATATCAACCCAACCATCAGCGCGTCGAAAACGCAAAATTTTTTCCGTCGCGATCAGGACATCCAGAACATCGTTACTGACGGTACTTTCTGTTCCGTCAAGATAGACTACTTGGATCAGAGATCTTTTCACTTCAACCCCCTGCTTGGTTAAAAAACGCGTTAAGCCCTGCGGCAAATTGATTTCAGACTTGACCGAAAATCCGCCATCCACTATAAGAAAGATAACAGATGACATGTTCATCTGGAAGCCCGGTGATACCCCCCCTCCATCACCGGGCTTTTTATTTTTCACTGGAACTTCAACCGGCCGTTATCCCTGCTTCCTGATTCTGAGGACTGTCAGCCTCTGGGGCTGTTCGGTTGCGTAGGGATAAAATTCAAGCTGCAGCCAGACACCATTCTGCTGATGATAAACCTGCCCGTTCTGGCGATTGAGGGAAATCATTCCCCGGTCATCAACCTTCAGCACCTGTCTCCAGTTTTTTCCCAGAACGTTCAGATATGAACACCCGAGAAAACGCACCAAGGCATCATTACAACGCCTGATCAGCCCTTCTTCATCAATCAGCAGAATCATGTCATCAATACAGTCGAGTGCACACTGCCACTCGTATTTAGCCTGTTCGACCTGATTAAACAACTGTTCCAGTTCCCGATGTTTATGTTCCAGTTCAGCGCGACTTTCCGACAAGTCGGCCTCACTTGCGTACTGCAATTGAACAGTTTTGCGCATCATGCGCGCCACCATCAAGATCAACGCCAGAAAGATTCCACAGACAGCCAGCAGAAAAATCGTCGCCTTTGAAATTTCCCGTTCCAACACCGCCCTGAACGGACTGACATCCCGGGTCAGGATAACAACCCTGTCAAGCTGTCCCTGGACAAGCATCGGCACTTGAACCTCTACCAGAGACATCACCCCGCCTTGCACCTTAGAAGCAACCGTCAGATTACGGGAAAAAGTCCTGCCTTGCTGCAACAGAGGCAGGGCAGGAAAATTGATCCGCGGCGGAACATCTGCGCAGGTTGAGCCCAGCAACTCTCCACGGGAATTGCGCACTGTCAACTCAACCAGCCGAAGCGACTCCTTGATACGACTTAAGTGTTGTAATGTCCGGATCTCATCGACGGCCAGAAGCGAGTCATCGATAAAACAAGCGGCCAATCCTTCAGCATCCCGACGTAAGGACTCAGTCAACAGGTTCAGAGTTGATGGATAAATATAAACCATGTCGTACAACGGCAGGCACAGAACCACGACCGCAGCAATCATCAACAACCGGTTTAAGTGTTTAAAGCTCTCCACAGCCCGATCCGATTATTCAGAGAAACAGTCATAACTATTTTTTCTGCCCAAGACCTGGAAGAACTCTGCCGTCAACAACCTGGAAGCCTTCCCCTGTCCATACTCTCTTCGGCTTTCGTGGCTGTAACTTTCGTTGTTTTTTTACGACATCCAGTGTATGTTTGTCAGTCTCAAATCAACATGACAGGTTTTATCCGCATAAAAGGGAGGCTTCAATGTTTGGCTTAGGAACACAGGAACTGCTGATCATACTGGTGCTGGTGATGATTATTTTCGGCGCCGGAAAGTTGCCGCAGGTCGGCAGCGCCTTGGGAAAGGGCTTGCGTAACTTCAAAAAAGGCGTCAATGAAAGCGATGAAGAGATCGAAGAGGGCAAAATTGAAGAAATCCCCGAGAAAAACAACACCGACAAAAAAGACGCCTGAGTTTGTAACTTTCATACCCGGAATGGGGAGAACAAGATCTCCCCGTTTTCACTTATCTTCAACGATGTGAAATTTTACTCCTTTCAGCCTCACTCTCTCGATTCAATGCCGCTGTTATCCCAAAGCTTCAGTTTCTGTGCTGTTGTTTCAAGTTCGCTGACTTCAGTTCAGCCTTCAACGAAAAGAATGCGGGACCAAGCTTTCGATAAAATGATTTCCCGGAGTTTTACATGAGCAAAGCACTCGGACTGGTTTCCGGCGGTCTCGACAGCAGCCTCGCCGTCATGACATTGCAACGCCAGGGGATCGAAGTCACCGGAATCGCCTTTGAGACCCCTTTTTTTGATGCTGAGAAAGCCCAAAAAGCAGCCGATCTTATCGGTCACCCGCTGATTATCCAGAACATCGGGGACATTCATCTGGAAATGCTTAAAGCTCCCCGGTATGGATATGGTCGCAACATGAATCCCTGTATCGACTGTCACGCCATGATGTTCCACCTGGCCGGCGAGTATATGGCCCGTAACGGTTTTGATTTTCTTTTTTCCGGCGAAGTTCTGGGGCAAAGGCCCATGAGCCAGAACGCCAATGCCCTGAAAGCCGTGGCTAAACTGTCCGGGTATCCCGAGCGGGTTCTGCGTCCTTTGAGCGCCAGACGCCTGCCCGTCACACCCATGGAAGCTTCCGGACTGGTCGATCGCGAACAGCTGCTCGATCTCCAGGGCCGGTCACGTAAACCTCAGCAGGCCCTGGCCAAAGCCTGGGGATATATCGATTACCCGCCCTCGGCCGGAGGCTGTCTACTGACCGAGGAGGGCTTTTCCAACCAGCTGCGTGATCTGCTCAAATATCATCCCGAGGCCACGGTTCAAGAGGTCGAACTGCTCAAAGCCGGCCGCCAGTTTCGCATATCGCCCGATGCAAAACTGATCGTTGGACGTCATAAAATAGACAACGATAAGCTACAGCAACTGGCGCGTCCCGATCAGATAAAAATGCGCTGTCTTAATTTCAGCGGACCACTGGGGGTTTTCTGCGGCGCGGCCACTGCTGAAAACCTGCAATCAGCGGCACGAATCGTCGCGTCTTACGGCAAAGGCAAGGATCAACCCAGCGTCGAGGTCCTGTGTATGACGGGTGATGATCAATCGATCCTCTGGGTGACTCCCATGCCCCGAGAGCAGTCTCTCCCATTGCTTTTGCGCTAAAAACGCACGCCCCAATACGCTAAACGCTGAAAGATCGAATTGCCGACACCATAATAATAAGAAAGCCCCGCTGAAATGAATCAGCGGGGCTTTCTGTTTTACCAGGGAACGGCTTTTATTACATCATGCCGCCCATACCGCCCATGCCACCAGGCATGCCGCCAGGCATACCGCCACCAGCGTCTTCAGAAGGCTTCTCAGCGATCATGGCTTCAGTGGTCAGCATCAGGCCGGCAACAGAAGCGGCGTTCTGCAGGGCACTGCGGGTCACCTTGGTCGGATCGAGGATACCGGCTTCCAGCAGGTCGCAGTATTCATCGGTTGCGGCGTTGAAGCCGAAAGCACCCTCGCCGTTGAGGACCTTGTCGGTAACAATCGCACCTTCCACACCAGCGTTGATGGCAATCTGGCGCAGCGGAGCTTCAAGGGCACGAATGACCAGTTGCACCCCGAACTTCTGCTCGTTTTGCAGTTCAAGGGCCTTAACGGCAGGCAGACAACGAATCAGGGCAACGCCGCCACCAGGGACGATCCCTTCTTCAACCGCTGCACGGGTTGCATGCAGAGCATCTTCAACGCGGGCTTTCTTTTCCTTCATTTCGGTTTCAGTTGCAGCACCAACCTTGACCACGGCAACCCCACCGACCAGCTTGGCGAGACGCTCCTGGAGTTTTTCACGATCGTAATCGCTGCTGGTTTCTTCAATCTGACCACGGATCAATTTGACGCGACCTTCAATCGAAGCTTCGTCGCCGGCGCCATCGATAATGGTGGTATTTTCCTTGTCAACAACCACACGCTTGGCGGTACCCAACATGTCGATGGTGGCGTTTTCCAGCTTGAAACCGACTTCCTCGGAAATGACCTGGCCACCGGTCAGCACGGCGATATCTTCGAGCATCGCTTTACGGCGATCGCCGAAACCCGGGGCTTTGACAGCACAGACATTAATTGTGCCGCGCAGTTTGTTGACCACCAGGGTAGCCAGAGCTTCACCGTCAACATCTTCAGCGATGATCATCAGCGGACGACCTTGTTTGGCGACCGGCTCGAGAACGGGGAGCAGATCCTTCATGGTGCTGATTTTCTTGTCATGGATCAGAATCAACGGATCATCAAGAGCCGCTTCCATGCGCTCAGCGTCGGAAACAAAATAGGGGGACAGGTAACCGCGGTCAAACTGCATCCCCTCGACAGTCTCCAGAGAGGTATCCATCGACTTGGCTTCTTCGACGGTAATGACCCCTTCCTTACCGACTTTCTCCATCGCTTCAGCGATAATGTTACCAATGGTCTCGTCGCTGTTGGCGGAAATGGTCCCGACCTGGGCGATTTCCTTGTGGTCCTGGACCGGGTTCGACAGTGCCTGCAAAGCTTCGACGGCAGCGGCCACAGCCTTGTCGATTCCACGTTTGATTTCCATCGGGTTGTGACCGGCGGTCACCAGCTTGACGCCTTCCTGGTAAATGGCCTGGGCCAGAACCGTCGCAGTGGTGGTTCCGTCACCGGCGACATCAGAAGTTTTGGATGCGACTTCTTTGACCAGTTGGGCTCCCATGTTTTCGAACTTGTCTTCCAGTTCGATCTCCTTGGCCACAGTCACACCGTCTTTGGTAATCAGTGGTGCACCAAAGGATTTGTCAATGACGACATTGCGGCCCTTGGGGCCCAGAGTTACTTTGACGGCGTCTGCCAGGGTGTTCACACCGTCCAGAATCGCAGCACGAGCTTCTTGTGAAAATTTAATTTCTTTTGCCATGATATTTAATACTCCTTCGTAAAATTTAGTTTGCAGCTTTTTCAGCAGTTTTGATTTTGCTTTCCGGCTTATCGCGAGCAGCGTGAATGCTCATCATCGATAAAATGACGTAAGCATTTGAGCAACCCGGCGACTCCGCCGAAAGGTAAACGCAAAGTCAGAACTATTCGACAACACCGAGGATGTCATCCTCACGCATAATCAGATATTCTTGACCGTCAACCTTGATCTCACTACCGGCATATTTGCCGAACAGAACAGTGTCGCCTGCTTTGACGTCCAGAGGCAGAACCTTACCTTCAGGAGTGACTTTGCCCTTACCGGCAGCAATGACCTTTCCTTGCTGGGGCTTTTCTTTGGATACGGTATCGGGAATGATGATCCCCCCTGCAGTTTTGGTTTCTTCTTCAACACGCTCAACAATAATACGATCCTGCAATGGTCTGATGTTCATTCTTTGTAACTCCTTTCACTTTCAATATGTGGGCCGAAGGCCATATAAAATTGATCGGGGACGAATGAGCAGACGACAAGTCCGTTGTCCACTCACGACTACCAATTCAGCAATTGTTAGCACTCGATTAGTTTGAGTGCTAACAACGGACAATAATAGTCAGCGATTAAAGATTGTCAAGCAATTTTTTACGCCTTATGGGCTGATATTTATTGAGGAAATCTCCCGGTCCTTCCGGTGACAACACATTCGCCGGGATTTTCATTGCTGATCTTCAGGGAAACTAAAAGACTGAAACGACATCAAAAGCCCCGCGGCCATCAAGAATAGTCGCTCAAAATTATCCCCAGAGCGCCGATTGAGGGAAAGAGCGTGCATAAAACAACATTTAAAAAATCCTCTGTCTTTTTATTCCCAATAAAATTTATAATTGACATTTAACCCTATGTCCGCTATACGAAGCGGATATAAAAACCTTTTATATTTATCAGGTTACACAGGATTTTCATGGAATTTGATATCGGCCAAAAAATCAAGGCACTGCGCAAAGAGAGAAAACTCACGTTGCAGGATGTCGCCAACGAAACCGGCTTTTCCCCCGCCCTGATTTCACAGATCGAAAACAACAATGTTTCACCACCGATCGCGACACTGTCGAAAATAGCGCGCTTCTTCGACGTAAAAATGAGTTTTTTCTTCGAAGAGGGGGAAGGCGTAACGCGCTACGAAGTTGTCCGTCGCAGTGAACGGAGAGTCGTCAGCAGAGTGATTTCCAAAGACGGCACCAAGCACGGCTACACCTACGAAACCCTGTCGTACCGCAAAACCAATAAAAAAATGGAGCCGTTTCTCCTGACTGTCACTGAACGTGCCCCCGAAGAAACACTTTACAATCATGAAGGAGAAGAATTCCTTCTGATCCTGAAAGGTTCAGCGGAAATTATCCTCGATGACGAACGTTTCACCCTAGAAGAAGGGGATGCCGTCTATTTTGATTCGACTGTCAGGCACCGGCTGCTCTCAAAAGAAGGAGAAACCGTTCAGGTTCTCGCGGTTGTGACACGCTAAGCCGCATAACTCAGAATACAGCATCAGTGAATTCAGAAGAGAAACCGATGAACCCGATAATCTTTTATTCTGAAGCATGAATTCTAACTCCTATATTCCTCTAAATACTTGAATTTAAGAAGGGATCAGCAATGAGCACATTTGAAAAGAAAACCTTGGCCGACTGGGAGATGCAGGCCAAAAAAGAAAAGAAGACAGACGATCTGTCCAATTTCAAATGGGACACCCCTGAAGGGATCACCGTCAAGCCCCTCTACACAGCGGCAGACACGGCCGACCTGGAAACCGCCGACACCCTTCCCGGTCTGGCTCCTTTCGTCCGCGGACCCATGGCGACCATGTATGCCGGCCGCCCCTGGACCGTCCGCCAGTATGCGGGTTTTTCGACCGCGGAAGAATCAAACGCCTTCTACAAACGCAACCTGGCCGCCGGTCAGCAAGGGCTTTCCGTCGCTTTCGACCTGGCCACCCACAGGGGCTACGACTCTGATCATCCCCGGGTCGTCGGCGATGTCGGCAAGGCGGGCGTCGCAATCGATTCCGTTGAAGACATGAAAATCCTCTTCAGCGACATTCCCCTCGACAAAGTTTCCGTGTCCATGACCATGAATGGCGCGGTTCTCCCGATCATGGCCAATTACATCATCGCTGCTGAGGAACAGGGCGTCGCCCAGGAAAAACTGGCGGGCACCATTCAGAATGACATTCTCAAAGAATTCATGGTACGCAACACCTACATCTATCCCCCGGAACCATCGATGCGGATCATCGGCGATATCATCGAATACACCAGCCGGAACATGCCGAAATTCAACTCGATCTCGATCTCCGGCTACCACATTCAGGAAGCGGGAGCCAACAACGCCCTTGAGCTGGCCTTTACCCTGGCCGACGGCCTTGAATATGTCCGCGCAGCCATTGCCAAAGGGCTGGACGTCGATGCCTTTGCCCCACGGCTGTCCTTCTTCTTTGCCATCGGCATGAACTTTTTCATGGAAGCTTCAAAATTGCGTGCGGCACGCTTCCTCTGGGCCAAGTTGATGAAGCAGTTCAACCCGCAGAACCCCAAGTCTTCCATGCTGCGTACCCACTGTCAGACCAGCGGCTGGTCACTGACCGAGCAGGACCCGTACAACAACGTCATCCGTACCACCATTGAAGCGATGGCTGCCGTGCTGGGCGGCACCCAGTCACTGCATACCAATGCGCTGGATGAAGCGATTGCTCTGCCAACCGATCACAGTGCCCGCATCGCCCGCAACACCCAGTTGGTCATTCAGGAGGAATCGGGCATCTGTAACGTTGTCGATCCCCTCGGCGGCTCCTATTATGTTGAGTCTTTGACCGCTGACCTGATCAAGGAAGCGGAAAAAATCCTTGCCGAGATCGAAGAACTGGGCGGCATGACCAAAGCGATCGAATCGGGCATGCCAAAATTGCGTATCGAAGAATCGGCGGCGAAAAAACAGGCTGCCATCGACAGCGGCCGCGATGTCATCGTCGGCGTCAACAAGTATAAGCTTACCAAGGAAGATCCGATCGAGGTTCTCGATGTCGATAACACCGCAGTGCGCAAATCACAGATCGCCCGCCTTGACAAGATGCGCGCCGAGCGCGACGAAACTGCCTGCCGGCAGGCCCTTGACGCCATCACCCAGGCTTGCGAAAGCGGCACAGGAAACCTTCTCGATCTGAGCGTCAAGGCTGCCCGTCTGCGCGCTTCGGTAGGCGAGATTTCTGACGCTATGGAAAAATCATTCGGTCGCCATAAGGCCGAAATCAGGCTCGTTTCTGGAGCATATGGATCGGTTGTGAGTGAAGATAACGATTTTACTGAACTGCAGAAAAGAGTTGACGCCTTTGCCGCCAAGGAAGGTCGGCGGCCGCGCATCCTGATCGCCAAAATGGGCCAGGACGGACATGACCGGGGGGCCAAGGTTGTGGCGACGGCCTACGCTGACGCCGGTTTTGATGTCGACGTCGGTCCACTGTTCCAGACCCCGGAAGAAGCGGCTAAAATGGCTGTCGAAAATGACGTGCATGTCGTCGGTGTCTCCAGCCTGGCCGCCGGGCACAAAACCCTGGTTCCGCAACTGGTCGCCGAACTGAAAAAACTCGGAGCGGAAGATATCGCCGTCGTCTGCGGTGGCGTCATTCCCCGCCAGGACTATGATGCCCTGTATGCCGCCGGTGCCGCCAAGATTTTTGGCCCGGGCACACCGATCACCGTTTCGGGCCAGCAAACGCTGGATGCGATCGAAGGGAAGTAAGTAACCTCATAGCCACCAAGACTCTAAGACACAAAGAAATCGGGATTATAAAGTTTCTGGGTTTGAACCCAGAAAAGTGATTTTGACTTTCCTTGGAGTCTTGGTGCCTTGGTGGCTAATTTTCTATAGGTTTTGATTTTGATTAAGACCAACAAACTCGCCGATGGCGTCCGCTCCGGCAATATCCGTTCGCTCGCCAAAGCCATCACCCTGATCGAAAGCCGTAACCCGGAACATTCGGCGGCCGCGGCCGATCTGCTCGACAACCTGCTACCCGCCTCTGGAAATTCGATCAGGGTCGGCATTTCCGGCGTCCCCGGGGCCGGGAAAAGTACTTTTATTGAAGCTCTGGGCATGCAACTGCTCGCCAAGGGGCACAAACTCGCGGTTCTGGCCGTCGACCCCACCTCGCAACTCTCAGGCGGCTCAATCCTCGGCGACAAAACCCGCATGGAAGAACTGGCCCGCGAAAAGAATGCTTTTATCCGGCCTTCTCCGTCCGGCGACACCCTCGGCGGCGTGGCACGTAAAACCCGCGAAACCATGCTGCTCTGCGAAGCGGCCGGCTATGATGTCATCATCGTTGAAACAGTCGGCGTCGGCCAGTCGGAAGTCACCGTGGCCTCGATGGTCGATTTTTTCCTGCTCCTCCAGATCCCCAACGCCGGGGACGAACTGCAGGGGATCAAAAAAGGGGTCATGGAAATTGCCGATGCCATTATCGTCAACAAGGCCGAAGGGGACAACCGACCGAAGGCCGAACTGGCACGCCAACAGTACGAAAATGCCCTGCACCTTCTGAAACCGAAAAGCCGTCATTGGATTGTCCCGGCCATGCTCTGCAGCGCTTTGCACAATCAGGGCATCGAAGAGATCTGGAACAGGATTCTTGAATTTATCGAGATCATGAAAAACTGCGACGAATTTGCAACCAAACGCCGCCTGCAGGCCAGCGACTGGATGTGGACCCTGGTTCAGGAGGATCTGAAAGAACTGTTCCGCAATGATAAGAATGTCGCCGCCATGCTCGACCAGGTCCAGAGCGGCGTTCTCAACGGCACCACCTCCCCCGGCGCCGCCGCCAGAAGATTGATCGAGGCTTTCAAAAGACACTAAACCCTTAATAGCCACCAAGGCACCAAGGACACGAAGAGAATCACAATCTTTTTATTTTTTTACGAAAACTTTTACATGGAGGGGGAGGAACAATGAGAGAAGACGAAGTCGGAAAAGAAATTGTCGATTCGGCTTTCAAAGTTCACCAAGCATTAGGACCTGGATTACTGGAAAAAGCCTATGAAGCATGTCTTACATATGAGTTGGAGCTAAGAGGGCTAAATGTTGAGCGACAAAAAGCCGTACCAATCACGTACGGTGAAGTGCATCTGGAAGTAGGATTCAGGCTGGATCTTTTAATTGAAAACTCTGTCATCGTAGAGCTTAAAGCAACTGAAAAAGAGAATTCCTTATGGCAAGCTCAAATTCTCAGCTATATGAGATTATCAAACAGAAAAATTAGGATTTCTAATAAATTTCAACACTCCTCTGTTTAAACAGGGAGTTAAACGATTTGTTATCTGACCTTTAAATATTCTCTAGCCCTTCTTGGTGTTCTTGGTGCCTTGGTGGCTACCTGCTTTTAAAAGGAGCTTCAACATGCCAACTAAAAAAATCAACCATATCGGTATCGCCGTCAGAAATCTCGACGCGGCTATCCCCTTCTACCGTGACGCCTTGGGAATGAGCTACCAAGGTTCTGAAACCGTCGAGGAACAAAAGGTCAAAGTCGCTTTCCTGCAGGTCGGCGAAAGCCGTATTGAACTGCTCGAGCCGACGGCTGACGATTCCCCCGTCGCCAAGTTCCTTGAGAAGAACGGCGAAGGCATCCATCATATCGCCTACGAAGTGGAAGATGTTCAGGTCGCCATCGACACCATGAAGGGACAGGGCGTGCGCATGATCGATGAGTCTCCCCGCCACGGCGCCCACAACAGCCTGATCGCCTTTCTGCACCCGAAAGCCAGTGGTGGTGTATTGACGGAGCTCTGTCAGGCTGCAGATCATTAACATAGCCACCAAGACTCCAAGGACACAAAGAAAGGCAGTTTAACGCAGAGGTGGAAAGAACGCAGAGTCCACAGAGAACAGCTGAGAAGCCTTTAGTTGTGCTTTTAAAACCGGAAGAACAGACTTTGGCTTTCTCTGCGCCTCTGCGACAAAATTAAGTGTTTTGGTAGGATGGGCTCCGCCCATCACCTCTATCCGCGAAACCATGGTGGGCCGTGCCCACCCTACGACTCATCCACCAATTCATTATCCCCGCAATAAACGTCGTTGCAATAACGCCTGCATATCGCGGCGACCGTCTGCAATCACCATGACGTAAACATTTTCAGCAATGATTCGATAAATGATCCGGTAGGGTTTGAAAAAAATCTCACGGTACTCGCGAAGCCCAATGGCCAGCAGTTCTTTTGGATAAACTCCTCGTTCCGAATTCTCGCAGAGGCTCGAAAAGGTCTTCTCTATTTGATCGAGCACATAATCCGCTTTTTCCGGCGCGTCGTGGGATGCAATGTAGTTGTACAACTCCTCCAAATCCACTGAAGCATCGTCGGTCAGAAATATTTGGTAGATCATGCCTGATTCTTGTTCTTATCTCGAAGGCGCTGAATGACTTCAGTGGCGGGCTGGACTTTGTCTTCATCAATCTGACGCGAACCGAGCGCAAGAATCTTCAAAAGAGCCATGGTCTCCTGGGTTTGCTCATAGCTTTCAATACCCTGCATCACGACCTTGGCTTCGCCATTCTGAGTGATGACCAGGGGGGCGTCTTGCTCTGACATGTTGCGCACGATTTCTGCGGCATGGGCTTTCAGGTAACTGATCGGTTTGATTTGACTCGATAGCTTCATATCCATCCTCCTCTATAAAACTAAATATAGTCCGCAAACAGGTCAACCGTCAAGACAAGGGGTGTTCTTTCAACACGATAATCCAAACACCCTTTACTTTTGCCTCCTCCGTGATCTCGGTGGTCTCCGTGGTCCACAGGTTTTGACGTTGCCTATAAATGGCCACGAAAACTCTGAGGCTCCAAGAAAATCAAGGGAGAACATTTCACCACAGAGCTCACTGAGAGCACAGAGATAAGACAAAATGGAAAGCTCGAAGAATGGGCTTAAGTCTTAACAACAAATAAAAACGGTTTAAAGATTTTCAGCCGTTCTTCGTGACCTCGGTGGCCTCCGTGGTCAACAGGTTTTACCTTGAACTTATCTTGGTGTTCTTCGAGACATGGTGGCTATTGAATAACGCTGTTTTAATCAATTATTCTGCATCATTTCAGTAAATTATAAATTATTAGTATTTTTTATATTGACTGGAAACGGAAGAAAAATATACTTGCAGTTCGTTTTTAGATAACAAAATTTCGCGCTGATCGAATTAACCAAACCCTAACACACAAAACCGCAAAGAAGGGCTATGTTTCACCAGGCCCATCGTGCTTGATTAGGGTCAACAAACATTCGATCATTTGAATTGTATGATTGAAGTCGACTGTGGTAAAAAACCGACACCTTTTTGTTGCAGCAAAACAACAACAGCTAGAAGTCACAAAAACACAACCCGAGCAGAGAAAGCAAATATTAAATAATTTCAGGTAATTACAGGGCGCCATAGAACAGCGCTTCGCATGGCACAAAACGTGCTTAATTTGAGCGCGATGTGTTTTATGTTTCATTAAAATGTAAAGACAGGACTGAGCAGATAAAAACGTTTTCTAACGCCGAAATGGGTTCGGCAATTATTTACTTACCTTAAGGAGGTAACGAAAATGAGCAAATTTCTGAAAGTTATGGTCGCCCTGCTGGCGGCCGCCGTGTTTGCAGCTCCTGCAATGGCTGCTGACAACCTCTCCCTGAGTGGTAACCTGTTGGAGTACCTTTTCTACACCGACGATGACAATGCCGCTGGCAGCACCAACACCTTCGTCTACCAAAAGCTGCGTGTCTACGGTATCTTCAAAGCTAACGACAATGTCAGTGTTCAGTTCCGCACCGACTTTACCGAAGGCAACTGGGGTGATGACACAGGTTTCGGCCGTAAACCCGGCAACGGCGATAATGGTACCGACATTTCCAGTTTCGACCGTGCCTTTGCAGACATCAACTTCGACAGCTTCAAGCTGCGTGTTGGTCAGCAATACCTCGGCTTCGGTTCAACCCAGGCTTTCAGCTACAATGACTTTGGCGCAACTGCCACCATCAAGGGTGATGTTCCCTTCACTCTGACCTACGCTCTTGAAGACGGCAATGGCACTGCTTCTGACGCCTTTCTTTTAGGCGCCAGCACCAAATTTGCCGGCTTCGATATCTACGCTGCTATGGACAAAGATCAGGCTGAGCAAGTTTACCTGATCGGCGCCAACTACAAAGCCAAGTATGACAGCGGCATTAAAGTCAATGCAGAAGTTAACTTCTTCACCGGCGACGCTTCCGCAACGACCGATGCTGAAGGCCTGACCGCTTTCGTTGATGCTTCTATGGCTGCTTCTGAAACTGTTACCGTTGGTGGTGCACTCTACTATGCTGCCGGCAACGACGATACCGACACCGCCTACACCATGATCGGTCGCAAATTCGGTACCTGGGATGCCTTCACCCGCGGTCCGTTCGCTGACGAGTCCTACCTTGTCGACGTTCGTCCGTTTGACTACATGGGTGCCGAAGCTGGTGTAATGGCTCTCCAAGTTTATGCAGACGCAAAAGTCAGCGACGCCCTGAGTGTCGGCGGCAGCTTTGCATACGCCGAGCCGGATGAAGACACCGTGACGATTGCAGATTCCAAGTTCATCATCAGCGTGTATTCTACTTATGCACTGCTTGACAACGTTGCCTGGTACAACGGTCTGCAGTATGTCGACACTGATCTTGACTCTACTGCACTTGCAACCGATACCGACAGCCAGCTCAGCGTCGCAACCGGTCTTAACGTTTCTTTCTAATCAAACGTTAAATAGATCAGCTAAAAAACCCGCTGCCGAGGCAGCGGGTTTTTTTTATTCCGCTCAGCACAATCCTTCTGCCTTTCCATTCACGCCCAAAACGATTAGAATAGCCGCTTGCCAACAACCTTGAAAAATTCAAACAACAACCTGACAGGTCAAAACACGATGAAAAGATTATTACAAATCAGTGTACTGTTCTTACTTTGTTTACCGATCAATGTCCTGGCAGCATTGCCTGAACAGATCAAGCAGGATTTTTCACCACTCAACGGTGTGATCATCATGCCAGTTGGGGAAGAGTATCTTATCGACCTGGACGCTTCAGTCAACCTGCACGAAGGGGATATTCTGACTCTCGTCACAGCGGGCGAACAGGTCATTCATCCGGTGACCAAGGAGGTTCTGGGATCTCTCGACGTTGTCCGTGGCTATTTGCAGGTCACTCAGGTCAAGTCCGGCTATTCCTATACTAAAATCATTACAGCACAAACGACACCGCAAAAAGGTGATCAGGTCAAGCGCTTTGAGCAGGTTCCGGTCATATTCAAATCCAACGCAGCCAATGCTCCAGTTGAAAAAGATCTGAAACTTGGCTTGCCCCACCTGAACTGGCTCACCGGCAACCCTCAGCAGATGCCGCTACTCAGTTTCAGCCTGAATGATAACAAACTAGTGGTCGAGAATACTGAAGGGTTAGTGCTTAAATCTTACCCGTTTACTGATGGCCAACTTACAGCGCCCGTCGGCACCTTATATCAACCTGGTAGTTTTACCATCGGAGAAAAACCGAAAAAGAAGAAAACTCTGCTGAACCAAGGCGTCGACAACCTGCTGGGTGTTGCCGGCTTCGGAAAAAAAGATAAACGCCTGACGAACCCCGGGATCACCCAGAGCCTTCAACAGCAAAATAATCAGATCTGGACAGGTCCGAACCTGGATGGCAATCCGGCCGGGATTGCTATTGGTGATTTTGACAATGACGGTCTACAGGAAATCGCCGTCGCCATGGACAATCAGGTAAAAATTTATCGCCTGGTGGATGGACAGTTGAAACAAGCCGACCTGATTGATTTTCCGGGTGGCGTTCATCTGCTGAGCCTCGATACAATCGACTTGAACAATAATGGCTATCCTGAACTGTACCTCACCGCAAATGTCGGTGAAAAACTCAGTTCTCAGGTCATCGAATTCAGTAATGGCGCTTACACAATTATCGAAAACCAGATTCCCTGGTTTTTGTGCGTGGTCGACTTACCACAAGAAGGTCCGACACTGGTTGCTCAACTGCTGGGGGATTCGGAAACGCCTTTTTTCGACAAGCCTTTCCGTACATACCTGGAGAATGGCAAGCTTACCCGCGGCCATGATCTCCCACTCCCCGGGAATCTGAACATATTCAGTGTTCTCAGCTTTACCGGTACGAATAACGATCTCCTGTATGCGACCATCAGTCCGGATGACTATCTTTCAGTCATTTCCCCACAAGGAACTCAGTTGTGGGAGGCAGACGGTCATTGGGGTGGTACATTCCAATTTTTTTATAATGCCAAGAATCTCAACAAAGAGATCGTCTATCCCATTTACATACAGCAGCGGCTTTCGAGTCTTCCCTCCGGTGAGATTCTCGTCCCCCAGAATGAAGGATCACGAGGACTGAAAAGATTTCGTAATTTCAACAAGAGCCGCATAGTCGCTATGAAGTGGGATGGCTTTGCTTTAACTGAAAGCTGGCAGACAGCTGAGCAGCCTGGCTACCTGGCCGATTATTCTCTTTCTGACGCAGACAATGACGGAGATGATGAATTAGTCGTGGCCGTAAGATACAGCCAGAAAAATGCTTTCCAAAAAGGGCGATCCGCTATTGTTATTTATGAACTTAGCCACTAAGCAAAATTTTACTGTTAATAAAAGGGGCCTCAAAGGCCCCTTTTAATTTAGGTAAACCAGGGGACGTTGTTGCTTTTTATGCTTTAAGCATGATATCTTCCCGCAATGCCCAGACAACCTCGCATAGACAGCCCCGATCTCCTCCATCACGTCATTGTCCGTGGAATTGAACGTGGCAAGATTTTTTATGACGATGATGATCGCAGCAGCTTT
>JAFGEL010000042.1 GCA_016931615.1 Desulfuromonadales bacterium | reverse complement strand
GTCGTGCTGCAGATCACCAAGAAATCCGCAAGGGCAGGGGTTTGAACATCTTTTACAAGTTTTCCAATTCACCTGAAACCCCGCATAAAATCGAAATTCCCTATAAAATACAAATGCCTAAGGAGCTTACCGAGGAACCGATTACCCTCGGCGATCACCTACGTCGTCGCCGGTTTGAGCTTGGATTGTATCAAAAAGATGTCGCGAAACAGATTGGAGTGACAACCTCTACCATCTGGAATTGGGAGCACGGGCGGACAATCGATAAGCGTTTTGTTCCCTTAATCGAGAACTTTCTCGGATACCGCCCTGCCTTGGTCCGTGAGGCAAATAGCTGACTAATTGACTCATGGCATGAGTCAATTGGGGGCTGGCTTCTGACAGGGAAAGGTTCCGGTGATGTTATGCAGCCTGGTTGAATCTCCCCTTCAAACAAAACGTATTGGCTATTATAATGGTCATATAATATCTTAATGACCAATAAAACAGCCATTCGTGGGTTCCCTGATGAAAAGACAACGAACCTATTCCAGATACGCAAAAGAAGCCGCCATCCTCTTGGGTGAGCAGATCAAGCTGGGCCGCAAACAAAAAAGGTGGACGGAGAATGAACTGGCTGAGCGTGCCGGAATTTCCAGGGCCACGCTGCAAAAGATTGAAAAGGGAGACATGAGTTGTGCCGTCGGACTTGTCTTCGAGGTAGCGACTCTGGTGAACATCCCTCTGTTCGAACAGGACACCTACCCTCTGTCCAGGCAGGTGGAGCAAATCCGAGATAAAGTGGCATTGCTACCACAACGTATCCGAACGAGACAAGATGCGGTGGATGACGATTTTTGAGGCAGCCTTTTTGTGGGCATTGATAAATTTTCCAGTTCCGCTGCAAGAGGTTCTACCACGCCTGTTCGCGTTATGCTTTTCAGATATGACACGGGCAGGATATGAATGGCTTGACCCTATTGCGATATTCGTATACGATTTTCGTTATGGATTTGAGTTTGAATGACATAACAACTGTCAACAAGGAAGTCCTGCTTGGATTCTGGAAGATCCACATCCTGCACCACGCTGCCGAAGGACCTGTGGTGGGGCAATGGATGCTCAGGGAACTGCGGCGGCACGGCTACGACGTCAGCCCGGGGACCCTCTACCCGATGCTGAAACGAATGGAAAGCCACGGCTGGCTGCGCAGTGAAGTAGACCCTGAGCGCGGCCCGAAAGCTCCACGCAGCTATTACCTGACCGACAAGGGACGAGTGGTCCTTGTTCGTGTCGAAGAGCAGCTTGGCGAATTGCGCCGAGAGCTGAAAGAGGGCTCCTGACGGTATGGCGTTCATCGACAGTTTTTGGTGGACAGTTCGAAAGTCGGATTTTTATGGATAGCAAACAAAAACTCTCGGTCGGCCAGGTTTTTCTGGCCTTCCTCAAGCTCGGCCTCACCTCCTTCGGCGGGCCGGTGGCCCACCTGGGCTATTTCCGCGATGAATTCGTGACGCGGCGGCGCTGTCTGCAAGAGGACAGCTACGCCGATCTGGTCGCCCTCTGCCAATTCCTTCCCGGGCCAGCCAGCAGCCAGGTCGGTATCGGTATCGGTCTTTCTCAAGCCGGCCTACGCGGCGGGCTGGCCGCCTGGACCGGCTTTACTCTCCCCTCGGCCCTGGCCCTGATCCTGTTTGCATACGGTGTTACGACTCTGCAAGCTTCGGTCGTTGAAGTCGGTTGGCTGCACGGTCTGAAGGTGGTGGCGGTTGCGGTAGTGGCTCAGGCGATTTGGGGCATGGCCAAAACCTTATGCCCGGACCGGCCCCGGGGAACCGTGGCGATTCTGGCCGCGATGCTCACCCTGGCTTGGCCGGGAGTGCCCGGCCAGTTGGCAGCCATCGGTGGCGGAGCACTGCTGGGACTGTTCTGGTTGCGTTACGAACAACCGCGTGACCATGAACCCCAGCTGTTCAGTCTCAGCAGAAGGAGCGCATTGATCAGCCTGGTGACCTTCGTTGCCTTGCTATTGCTTCTGCCACTTCTTGGCCATCAATCTCAGGTTCTCGCCCTTGTGGACAGCTTCTATCGTTCCGGGGCGCTGGTCTTTGGCGGCGGGCACGTGGTCCTACCACTATTGCAGGCCGAGGTCGTGGGGCCTGGCTGGGTCAGCAAGGATCTGTTCCTGGCCGGATACGGTGCTGCCCAGGCGGTGCCGGGACCGCTGTTCACCTTTTCCGCCTATCTGGGAGCGGCGTCGCAGGTTCCTCCCAACGGTTGGGTCGGAGGTCTGCTCTGTCTGCTGGCGATCTTTCTCCCCTCGTTCCTGCTGGTGGTCGGGATTCTGCCGTTCTGGGAAGGCCTGAGGAAGAACCGCCGGGTTCGCGCAGCGCTGGTCGGCGTCAACGCTGCCGTGGTCGGGCTGCTGCTCTCTGCATTTTACGATCCGGTCTGGACCAGCGGCGTTCTTTCCGCCATGGATTTCGTTCTTGCCCTGGCCGCCTTCGGCCTGCTGACCCTGTGGAAACTGCCCCCGTGGCTCGTGGTGGGAGCAACCGGATTGAGCGGAGCCCTACTGTCTCATCTGCCAATGGTGTGAGAGTATCCGACATCGAACCCGGTCCCTGCACTTTCAGGAAACCGTTCCTTCATCCCGCACCAAAACCGGCAACCTGTGTCAAAAAATGAAATAAGGATACGAAGTCGAGAATAGAAATGAGCTCGGATAAAGCATTGACAAGTCTTCTCGGAACAAATATAAGGATATTCGAATATGATTTAAGGATTGATTATGACAGAGACTATTGACAATCAGTGGGTCACGGTATTGAAAGCGCTGGGCCACGCGACGCGGCTGCAGATCGTTATGGAGCTGCTTAAAGGCACCAAATGCGTCACGGACATTCATGACCTGCTGCCGGTATCCCAGGCGAACATCTCCCAGCACCTGACCATTTTGCGCCATGCGGGCCTGGTCGATTTTACCCAGAAAGGAGCCCAGCGTTGCTACTTCTTGAGCCGACCTGAGCTGGTCGAAGGGATATTGGCTCCGCTCAAAGAGGAGCCTCCCCCCTTGCGCAAAAAAGCTGTTGCCTGTTGCCTCTCAACCGCTGTTGATGCGGAGAACTAACCCTTCAACAGGTTCGACTCGTAAAAATTTCCATGCTTTTCATTTTGTGACGGCCTGGGTGTTTTCAGCCCACTATTTTGCTGATATCGAACAAGGAGTGAGGAATGAATCCGACAGAACATCATCGCCTGATCATTCTCGGTTCCGGCCCGACCGGATATACCGCAGCCATCTATGCCGCTCGCGCCAATCTCGATCCGGTCATCATCACCGGCTATCTTCCCGGTGGCCAGATGACTACTACCGCCGAAATCGACAACTGGCCTGGTGACCACCAGGGAGTCAGCGGACCGGAGCTGATGGAACGGATGCGTCTGCATGCCGAACGCTTCAATACCAGGATGATCAATGACCACATCACGAATGCCGATTTGCTGCAGCGTCCCTTTGTTCTGACCGGGGACCAGCGGACCTATAGCTGCGACGCGCTGATTATCGCCACCGGAGCCTCGGCAAAATATCTCGGCTTGCCCTCAGAAACCGCCTTTAAGGGCAAGGGGGTTTCAGCCTGTGCGACCTGTGACGGATTCTTTTACCGCGATCTGCCGGTGGCCGTGATCGGCGGTGGCAATACGGCGGTGGAAGACGCGCTGTATCTGGCCAATCTTGCCAGCCATGTCACCCTGGTGCATCGCCGGGACCAGCTCCGTTGCGAAAAAATACTCGCCGACAAGCTGATGGAGAAAGTGCGCGAAGGGAAGATCAAGGTCGAGTGGTTTCATGTTCTGGACGAGGTGCTGGGTGAGAAAAAAGGTGTAACAGGAATACGCATCAAGGACCTGCGCGATGGAGCGACCAGAGAGCTTCCAATGGAAGGAGTTTTTATCGCCATCGGCCATTCCCCCAACAGCACCATTTTCAGCGGCCAGCTCGACATGCGGGACGGCTATATCCTCACTAGGGGCGGCCATGACGGTTTCGCCACCCAGACCAGTGTTCCCGGGGTCTTTGCGGCCGGGGACGTGCAGGATTCCATCTATCGGCAGGGAATCACCTCGGCCGGAACCGGCTGCATGGCCGCGCAGGACGCCGATCGGTTTCTCGACGGGCTGTCTTAACCTCACTCTCAAACATGGAAAGGAAGGAACAAATGAACATCAAGATTGTCTATTGCGCATCCTGAGGTCACCAGCCCCGCGCAGCGAGTCTCGCTGCGGAATTGAAAGAGAAGTTCCCGGATATTGAGGTGGAAATTGTCGCCGGTGAACTGAAAAGCGAGTTCGCCATCTTGATCAATGACACGCAGGTTTTTTCGCGGCTGGAGGAACGACGCTTCCCCGAACTGGATGATGTGCTGGAACTTTGTCGCCAGGAGAGTGTGTGAAAAGTAGGTGCCTTTTTGATGAATACCGGGAGTGAGGCCGCCCGCTATCTGCAGGCGTGTGAAAACCCTTTCTGGCGTCAGGTGTTCGCGGCTGAGCTTGATTATCTGCTGCGTCATCTACGCCCGGGGGATGAAGTCCTCAGTGTCGGCTGCGGACCTGCAATCATTGAAAGTGGTCTTGCCGAACACGGCTTCTCCGTCATCGGTCTGGATGTCTCGCAGGAGGCGATCGCCTGCGCCCCTGATACGCTGCGCACTATCGTTGCTCCTGCTGAAAAAATGCCTTTTGATGATGCCGTGTTTGATGTGGTGATGTTCATCGTCTCCTTGCAGTTTGTCGAGAACTATCGGCAGGCCCTGTATGAAGCCAGACGAGTTCTGCGGCCGGGAGGCAGGATAATCGCCATGCTGCTGAACCCGGACTCGAATTTTTTTCAGGCAAAATCCGCCCAGGCCGATTCTTATGTGCGCAAAATGAGACACTGCAATCTGGCGGAATTGGAAGCGGTCATCAATGAAGGATTCGAGGTGCGGGGGGATTATTTTCTCGGCATCACTGATGAGCGGGTTTTTTCCAGTCATGATCCGAGAACTGCGGCCCTCTGTGTCATCCAGGGAAACAAAAGAAGGGAGTCAAAAGAGTGACAGGTCTGCACGGAACAACATCGTACACCAAAAGCTTTAAAGGGAACCTTGCATGAAGACCCGTGAAAGCGGCATGCCCGACGAGGAGATGTGGGAGGGTTTTTTTAGCCCGATGGCAACCCTCGAAAAACTCGGCCTTACCCCCGGGGTCCGCAATCTGGTCGATTTCGGCTGCGGTTACGGCACCTTTGCTTTGGCCGCTGCTCGCATTATCTCCGGAGTGGTTAATGCCATCGATATCGAGCCGGAAATGGTGGCAACCACTCGGAGCAAGGCCGAAGCTGAGGGGTTGCGAAACTTCAAAGCGGTTTTGCGTGATTTCGTCGGTGAGGGAACCGGTCTTCCCGATCAGAGTGTGGACTACGCCATGCTCTTCAATATCCTGCATGCGGAAAACCCAGGTCTCTTGCTGAATGAAGCCTTCCGCATCCTGCGTCCCGGAGGCTTGTTGGCGGTAATTCATTGGAACTTCGATCCGACTACGCCGCGTGGTCCGTCGATGGAAATTCGGCCCAAACCTGAACAATGCAGAGCTTGGGCGGAAGAGGCCGGCTTCTGTCTGCGGCAACCTGGCCTTATTGATCTTCCGCCTCATCATTACGGTCTGGTTTTTGAGCGGTCCAAAGAAATCTTAAAGTGAATAGCTTTACACACCTATGATGCAAGGTCAGCATGCCCTTCGATCCAACCTCCGGTACTGGATCGCTTCGGCCAGGTGCTGTTGGCAAATGTTTTCTTCTTCCACCAAGTCGGCAATCGTCCTGGCCACCTTGAGGATGCGGCTGTAGCTGCGTGCCGGGAGCCCTTGCTTGTCAGGCACCATTACTAGCAGTTTGTGTCTATCCTTCGACCTAGTAGAACTTGTGAATATGACGAGGGGACATTGCGGCATTGGCATGGGGCTCAAATACCATATTGAAAGATGATAAAGAGATGGAATAAAGTATTTGCGTATAAACTTAATTAAACGGAGAAGGCTGTGCCAGAAATTGAAAAAGCGGCCCGGGCATTCAAAGTCCTTTCGGTCGAAACACGGGTTCGGATGATCGAGCTGCTCAAGCGGCGTTCACTATGCGTGAATGCTTTAGCTAAAATCCTGCACATCACACCTGCAGCAGTCTCCCAGCATTTACGTGTGCTGAGGGACGCCGATCTGGTTATCGCTGACAAGCAAGGTTATTTTGTCCATTATCGAGTGAATGAGGAAACACTTGCCAATTGGAATCTAATGGCGAAGGGGATTTTGGAACAGAATAAATAAAAGCTTGAAACTCTTTTTTTGACAAGGGGAAAAGCATATGCGCAGCTACTTAACAGAAAGCAGTCAGCATCTGTAACAAGGGATTTGAATGTCAATTCCGGAGCGGACCGAGACACGCCAAGACAACAAAACGACCTTCCACATGCGCAGAATATCAATCTTTGAGATAAGGAGGGCAAGGCATGAGGCATGGACTTCAAAATTCACTACTTCTCGACCCATGGAAGATCGCATTGATCATTATCGGTCTGGTCCTTCTTGTGGCTGGGCTCATCTGGCTGATCCATCGAAGAACCGTTGCTTCCGACGGTTTGACTCCCTCGGAACGGAAAAATCTGTCGTTCCAGGAGAAAGAGATTCTCTCCATGGTCCGTCAACATGGCGGCCCCATGCGCCAGGATTGGCTGGTTGATGAGTTACCCGGTGACAGTGAAGACTTGGCCGAGGTCATCCTGGAGATCGAAAATAAGGGGTTGATTAAACGGGAATGGCAGTCTGATGTGGGCACGTACATGGTTTCCACCCTATCTCAAAGTGTGGTGAAAGAATGACAACTGAGAGCGATATTGCCATCAAGGTTCAGGGGCTTGCCAAAAGTTTTGGTGACGTTCAGGCCGTCACTACGGTCGCTTTTGAGGTGAATTCCGGAGAGCTGTTCGGTTTTCTGGGTCCCAACGGCGCAGGCAAAACCACGACCATCAATATGCTGACCGGTCTGGCACGACCTGACGCCGGAACCATTCATATCGGCGGCATCGACTGCACTAGAAAGCCACGAGCCGCTCAACACCTGATCGGCGTGGTTCCCGACGAAAGCAATCTGTACCCGGAGCTCTCCGGTTTTGACAACCTGTGCTTTTGCGCTGCCCTTTACGGCATGGGTAAAACCGAGCGTCAGGCGAGGGCGACGGAGCTGCTCGAAGCCTTCGATCTGACCAAGGCGGCCGGACGCAAGTTCGGCGGCTATTCCAAAGGCATGAAGCGGAGGTTGACCATCGCCGCAGGCATTATCCACAGGCCGAGAATCCTGTTTCTGGATGAACCCACCACCGGTATCGATGTCGCCAGCGCCAGGCAGTTGCGCCAGATGATCAAAGCTCTGCACAACCAGGGAACAACCATTTTCCTGACTACCCACTATATCGAAGAAGCGGAACGCCTGTGTGATCGGATTGCCTTTATCATGTCCGGTCGCATCGTCCGGATCGACACCGTCGCAAACCTTGTTCAGCCTCTCCGGGAAAAGCATGTGATGCAGATCAGCTGCCCAAACGACGTGAATAATCTTTCAACCCAGCTGGGGAAGGAATTCCCCGATCAAGCTTTCTCCAGCCCGGAGCCCGGATTGATCCAGGTAGAGGCTGCCACGCCCATTCATGTCGGTCCATTGGTTCGATTCCTTGAGGATCGCGGGGCCGAGGTAGCGGAGGCTAGAAGAATCAGACCAAGCCTTGAGGATGTTTTTGTCCAGATCACCGGGGTTGGTGCGGATGTTATGCGCACGGAAAAAGAGAAAAAGGGGGGAGCCCAATGAGACTCTGGATTGCCTTCTGGAACATCGTCGTCAAGGATTTCCGTACCTACTACCTGAAGCCGCCGAACATCAGCTGGGGACTTATCTTTCCGCTGGCCTGGACTGGCATGTTTTTCATCAAGTCCGGCAAGGGGATGGAGAGTATTTCCTCGATTCTCCCGGGAGTCATCGCCCTGTCCATTTTATTCGGCACGACCTCACTGCTTGCGGTGACCGTGACTTTCGAGAAAAAAAACCGTTCCTTCGAGCGGCTGTTGCTGGCCCCCATTCCGCTTGAATTGCTGATGCTGGCCAAAACCAGTGGGGCCATCCTGTTCGGGGTGTTCAACGCTTTTATCCCCGTCCTCATGGCGGCGTTCCTGGTCGATCTGGGTCATGTGAACTGGTTGGTGTTTATTCCTGCGGTTGTACTGATCTCGGTGGCTTCAACGTTCCTCGGGCTGTTTATTGCCGTGGCGGTCAGTGAGGTGTTCGAGGCCCAGACCTTTTCCAATTTTTTTCGCTTCCCTATGATTTTCCTGTGCGGACTGTTTTTTCCCATCAGTGCGCTGCCGGTTTTCTTGAAACCGCTCGCCTACGCGCTGCCTCTGACCTATGGAGCGGACCTGCTCCACGGAGCCATTCATGGCGGGAATATCCTCTCCGTTCCCATTGATCTGGCCATTCTTGCCATATTTTGTGTCGGTTTGTTCATGGTGAGCCTACGCAATATCAGGAGACGCTGGATTGCCTGATTGCCCGGACAGCGATGAGTTTCTGCTGCAGGCCACCGGCCGAGGCGACATGGCGGCCTTTTCACGTATTGTGGAACGCCACCAAACCTGGGCCTGGCGGGTTGCCTATCGCTTTACGGGGACCGAGGAAGACGCTTCAGACATCGTCCAGGAGGCCTTCCTGCGCCTTCTGGACGCGTCCGGGCGCTACCGGCCCACAGCGAAATTCCGGACCTATTTCTATCAGATCATCTCCCGTCTTTGCCTGGACCAGGCAAAAAGAAAGCAACCCTTGCTTCTCGAAACGGTCCCGGACACCCCTGACCCCTCTCCCGATATCACGGACACGATGATGCGGAGGGAAAACGCCATCGCGGTTCGAGCCGCCCTTGACGCTCTGCTCCCCAATCAACGCTTGGCCATTGTGCTTCGTTATGATGAGAACCTGGGTTACGAGGAGATCGCCTCGGCTCTGGAGACAACCACCAAGGCCGTTGAACGACTGCTGGCTCGTGGCCGGGAGCGGTTGCGGGACATGCTCGGTCGTCGAGAAAATTTTTTTTGATTCCCGAGCGGGGGTTTCTTCACCTTCGCTCGTTTAAGTAAACAGTGAGGTTAATAACATGTGGTCATGCGCCAAGAATCGAAAGCACCTGAACGCATATGTGGATGGAGAACTTCCGGATCGGGCACGTCGTGAGGTCGAGCATCATCTGTCGGGGTGCTCGGACTGTGCTCTAGAACTGGACAGTTTGCGCGGGCTTGCGCCGCTGTTGAGGAACGAGGACGTACCCCCGATTCCTGCCGGACTGTCGGCCCGGATCTTGGCTGAAGCAGCGATCCGGCAGAGGCGGAACATGGTCGAAAAAACCTCTGGCCGAAAGTGGCCTGAGTTCCTTTTCCAGCTCTGGCTGGTCCGGGGAGCGACCACCGCCGCCCTGGTCGTTGGCCTGGCCATGGGGGGATGGATGGCCTGGACAAGTCAACGTAGCTCTGACCTGGAGCCGTGGATGACTGTGGCAAACACTGAAAGTGCCGCCAGATCGATCTATGCCTTTGACGTTTTGGGCGCGGAGCCACAAGGCTCCATCGAGGCGGCAACCCTGGCACTTCTGGCCAACGGACGATGAGGAAGACCATGTGGACTCTGCGCAAACCGCTCATGGCCCTGTCCCTGGGCTTGAACCTGGCCTTTGTCACGGTGTGGCTGATCCAGCCCATGTTGACCCCACGCGCTGCGAAAGACCTGCCCCGTTCCGGGGATGACAGTGCAATTCCTTCGGCCATTCATCGTGAGATCGGGGTGACGGAAGAACAGTGGCAAAAGATAGAACCTCTGGTTCAGGGGTTCCGGGAAAAAGCAATGGCCCAGCGCCAGCGGATCAGTGACCTGCGCGGCCAATTGATGGACCTGCTGGCCATGCCCAAGGTGGATGAAGCTGCCATACGGGAAAAGCAGGAAGAAATTCTGGCCAGTCAGCGGCAGATGCAGAACCTGGTTATCGATCACCTGCTTAAAGAAAGGCAGATTCTTTCTCCTGAGCAGACAGAAAAATTCATGCAATCTCTTTGTGAACAATGCCGTCACCATGGAGACATGCCTTCGGCCCATGGGCATTCCCGAATCCTGATGGGGGAGTGATTGCAGGAAAACTGCGGTTTCGATCATTGAGAACAAACAAAACCTACGGAGATCTTTATGTTGTCGATTGCTGGGGTACGGAAATCATTCAAAGGTCGTGAGGTTCTGCACGGCATTGATCTTTCCCTGGGAAAGAAGAAGATGGTCAGCATTATGGGGAAGTCCGGCTCCGGTAAAAGCACTTTGCTGGCCATTACCGCAGGGCTGCTCAGACCGGATGCCGGCAAGGTGCTTTACGATGGGTTCGATGTCACACTGGAGGATGAGGATGCGCTCGCCCGGTTCAGGCTGAAAACCATCGGTTTTATCTTCCAGGATTTCAAACTGATACCCTCGCTTAGCGTCAACGACAACATTCTGCTCGGAATTTACCCGCGCAAGGACATCGATAAAGCGGAAAAACAGCGCCGTATTCTGGAACTGGCCGAAGAAGTCGACCTGCATGACCGTTTAGCGGAGCCGGTGAACAATCTCAGCGGCGGGGAAAAACAGCGGGTTGCCATCGCCCGGAGTCTGGTGAACCGACCGGCGATTGTGCTGGCCGATGAACCGACCGGCAATCTGGATTCAAAAACGGCCGACGATATCATGGCTCTGTTTCAGCGCTTGCACCAGAAGCATGAGACCAGTTTTCTGATCGTGACCCATGATCAGGATATTGCCGCGAGGACGGAACATATCTACCGAATTCAGGATGGAGAATTGATGTCATGACAAAAGTAAACACCGGGTTCCCCCCTTTTGCCGTAATGATGGTTTTTTTTCTGCTCCTTGCGAGCCTGGCTGTCAGCCTGCAGCCGGGACGGGCGGAAGCCGCTGAGCTGGTGGAAATATTCTACCTGCCCCATCGTCCCGCCGAAGCGGTGGTTAAAGATGTCGAGAGGATCGTCGCGAAGTTTCCGGGTGTCGCCACGAAGAAATTCAGCTTCGAAGATGCCGCAAATCGCAACCTGCTGAAAAAATACGGACTGACCACGCACATGCCGATCGCGGTCTTTATTGACGGGAAGAATGAATTCACCATTGAGGGACGAAGTTTTCAGCTGAAAAACTTTCCCAAAGGGAATGCGTTCGTGCCGATGTTCGAAGGAAGTTGGACCTACCAGGACATTGAAACCATTTTAACGACCGGACCGGGACGTTAAGAGCATGAAACTCGCTGCGATGATTATCCGCAACCAGCTGTTTTACCGGCGTAAGGTTCTGCCGGTGGTGTTGCTCTGCGGGTTGATTATTTTTCTGCCGCTGGCGACGCAGCTGTTTGTCGATCGGATCAAAGTTCTGGCCGACAGACCGTTGCAATCCCTTGATACGGAATTCATTCTGCAGAATGAATCCACGGGAAAACCGGCTGAGCAGATCGCCACCAGGGGTCTGATTCAACCGTTCAATCTCAATCCGATCAAGCGTGAGCAGCTGCAACAGTTACAGTCTCTCGACGGCATTCGGAATTTTTCCACGGCTCTGGTGCTGTGGCAACTGGATGTCAAAAGTAACCTGGTCGTGGTGGCGCTTCAGCCACAGGAGCCCCTGACCGGTCTGCGCAAGATCGAGACTTTTCTGATGCCGGGCAGTGTATTTTTCAGCCGTTCCGATGCTGCGGAGGCCATCCTTGAACGCCATTTCGCCAAGCTGTTCGGTTACAAAAAAGGCGCAACCATCAACGTAAGTGGTGAGCCTGTCACCATTGTCGGTATCGTCGATTTCAAGGAACAAAGCAACCTGAGCAGCGCCCAGGTTTTCATCCCCTACGACACCGGTCTGCGTCTTGCCGGAGCGAGCGAACCGGTTGTCAATCAGGTTTACATTGCTCTTGCTTCCTCCGCTGACGCGCAGTCCTTGTCCCGGCAGATCGGCAACCTGTTCCCCGACCATGCCCTGATCGCCAGGGACACCCTGTTCAAGAATCTTTCAGGCTTCAATCAGCTGGTCTATGCCGGCGGGGATTATCTGGCCCTGGTTGTTTCACTGCTGGCGGTTCTGCTGCTTTGCTGGGTCCTGAAACTTTATGCCCTGGAATTTGCCGAGCAGAAGGTTTTGTTGCGGACGATCGGCTGGGCGACAGGTCTGACCAGGCGCTGGGTCCTGTTTGATCTGGGCCTGATTTTACTGCTCGGTGCGCTGCTGGCGGGAATTCTGTCTGCCCTGTTTTTCTGGCAAATCCTGCCCATGGTGGACGCGCCGGCATTGCTTGATCAGGGGTTAAAACTATGATGATCAATTATTTCATGGCTTTTTTCAGGGCCAACCGCACGAAGGTCCTCCTCCTGGTTGCCAGCGTGGCGAGCTATTTTGCGATCGTCGCTTTGGCACTCAGCCTTGAACGCAGTGTCAACGACATTGCCACCCTGCCGCTGCAGAGCATCGGCGTCCAGACCATTGTTCAAAAAGAGGGAGAAATCCCCGAACAAATGACCGGAGCCGTTTTCCCGCACTCAAACGCGCCGATCAGCACTGAAGAATATGCGCGGTTGTCCGGTCTGGATTTTGTGCGGGCGACGGACCGGGGGCTGTACTTCTGGTATTTCGGCCAGGAGCGTTTTATTGCGGCTCTCGGGGTTGAGCCCGGCTCGAAAATTTTCGCCGATATTCTCGCGGCAAACCTCGCCCGGGGCAGCTTCGGATTTGCCGGTCAGCAGATCCTTGTCACCCAGGACTTTGCCGCCAAGACGGGGGTTGATGTCGGTGATGTTGTGACCATCGGGCAAGATCGGTTTCCCGTCGGCGGCGTACTCAAAGCCAATCTGAGCGGCAACATCATCCCCGCAGACATCTATATGGGAATCGATGATGCGGTCACCCTGGTCGGATCGGGACAGATGCCCTCCCTCTATCATCTGACGGACGATTCCTACGGCAATGTTGTCCTGTTGCAGAGCGATCCGCAAAGCAATCTCGACAAGGAAAAACCGATCAAAGAGATCAATGCCAAATTACTTGTCTTCAGCGAGAAAACCTTCACCCGAGAGATCAAGCAGCAACTGAAAATCGTATCGTCCGCGGGGAAAGCCGTCTTTGCCGTTATCGGTCTGCTGCTGGTGACGGCTTTCGGGCTGATGGTCTCCTACAATCTGAAAACCCGGGAAAAGGACATTGCTCTATTGCGGATCCTCAGCTGGACCTTGCGCGATCTGAAAAAGCAGTTTCTCGGCGAAACGCTGCTGCTGTTCACGGGCGCAATTCTGCTGGGGAATCTTCTCGTCTTTGCCGGGATTTATGCGCTGTCCGGTCTGACGGTTTCCATGGAATTACCCTGGGATATCTCGGCCCGGCCCCACTTCCTGCCGGCGGAAAACGCTATCGAACGCATCATCACCAGCACGATTCCGCTGGCTTACGATCCGTTCCTGGCGTTTGGCGTGACCCTGGGGTTTCTGCTGATATTCCTGTCAATCAGCCTGGTGCTGCTCAGAAGGCTCAAAAAAATGAAACCTCTCGATCTTCAGATCGGCTGATCAGGCAGGGATATCCATGAAAAATATAACTGTTATGTTGGCGATTATTATGCTTTCCGGATGTGTTCCCCTGCGCCCGACAGATCCCTACGCTGCGGTTGATGCGGGAAGATTTTCCCCCTCGGTATTTGACGTGAAGCATGGAGCGCCTGAAATTCCCGCAGGGCCGTTGACGTTGCAACTGGCCATCAAAACGGCGCTTGCCAACAACCCGGAGGTCGCCGCGCGGGGATGGGACGCGTCGGCGGCTCAGGCAAGAAGGGATCAGGCTTTTGGG
>JAFGEL010000041.1 GCA_016931615.1 Desulfuromonadales bacterium | reverse complement strand
CGACATGCCGTAGCCGGTGTAGATGTCGATTCCCCGCTTCATGGCCGCCTGGCACATGGCCTTTGGCAGGGCCGCGCCGCCGATCAGGACTTTCCAGCCGGACAGGTCGATCTCCTTGAACAGGGGGTGGCTCATCAGCAGGTGCAGAATGGTCGGAACACAGTGTGAGAAGGTCACTTTTTCTTTGTCGATCAGTTTGAGCAGCATCTCCGGGGTGTATTTGCCAGGGTAGATCTGTTTGAGTCCGAGGGCTGTGGCGATGTAGGGAATTCCCCAGGCATGCACATGAAACATCGGGGTGATCGGCATGTAGATGTCTCTCTGGTGAAGGCGGCCCTGCCGGGTGACGGTTCCGAGGGAAGCCATGCCGGCCAGGGTGTGCAGAACCAGTTGGCGGTGACTGAAGTAGACCCCTTTGGGCATGCCGGTGGTGCCGGTCGTGTAAAACGTGGTGGCGCGGGTGTTTTCATCAAAATCTGGAAAAATGAAATGATCATCAGCCAGGTCGAGCAGTTCTTCGTATTCCCCGGCGAAGCTGATCGAGGTTTCCGGCTGCTGCTGTCCATCCTGAAGCAGAATATATTCCTTGACCGTATCGATGCGCCCTTTAATCTGTTCCAGCAGGGGCAGGAACTCTTCGTTGATCAGAATATAGTCATCCTCGGCGTGATCGATGGTATAGAGAATCTGCTCAGCCGACAGGCGGATGTTGACGGTGTGCAGCACCGCGCCGATCATGGGGACGGCATAAAAACACTCCAGGTAGCGATGACTGTCCCAGTCCATCACGGCAACCGTATCGCCTGCCTTGACACCGATGGCCGTCAGGGCGTTGGCCAGTTTTGCGACTCTCTGTTTGAATTCGGCATAGGTGAAACGGGCCTGGTCACGGTAGACGATTTCCTGCTGGGGATCATCGACGGCCGGAGCCTGCAAAAGATTTTTGATCAGTAACGGATAAGTATAGGCAGATGCAGTACGAGGGATCAGATTATCAGACATGAACAGACCTCCGTGGTTTTATAGGTTATTTCATAGGGCAAGTAACTTCATTCATGAGAACGGAAGGCGAAAACTATACGATTATCCTTAATGGAGCGCAAGGATTGTTGCTTGTGACACCAGGACCAGAGGATTAAGATAGGACTTTAGCCAAGGACAGATGAGCTATGAAATTACCGGCCCCCCTTATTGAGGGAACCCTGATACGGCGTTACAAGCGCTTTTTCACTGATATTGAACTGGCTGACGGCAGCGTAGTCATCGCCCATACTCCCAATACCGGCAGCATGAAACAGTGTGCCCTGAGTGGCCATAAGGTGTTGATTTCACATGCTGACAACCCGAAAAGAAAACTCAAGTATACCCTTGAGCTGATCAGGGTCGGCGGCTTCTGGGTCGATACCCACACCCAACGCACCAACCGGGTTGTCGAAGAGGCGCTGCGCCATGGCCGGATCGCTTCTCTTGAGGGGTACAGGGTCACTCCGGAATATAAGTTCGGCGGAAGTCGCATTGATTTCTTTCTTGAAAACGACAAGGAAAACGTGCTGGTCGAGGTCAAGAATGTGACGCTCTGTTGTCAGTCGGAAACGGCTTGTTTTCCTGATGCAGTGACTACACGGGGGCAAAAACATCTGCGTGAGTTGATGGCCGCAAAGGAGCAGGGATATCGGGCAGTGATCTTTTTTCTCGTTCAACGCGGAGAAGCGAAGGAATTTTCCTCGGCCGACGCGATTGATCCGGATTATGGACGTTTGTTACGCGAAGCCGTTGCATGTGGTGTTGAAGCGCTCGCCTATAAAACCATCGTAACGCCCGAGGAAAATCGGGTGGGGGAGCGGGTTCCGGTGCTGTTGGATTAACCACAGCGAACAGGGTATCTCCGTGGTAAAGACAATATGAAAACAGTCGGTTTGATCACAGAATATAATCCGTTTCACAACGGTCATCTCTATCACCTTGAGGAAAGTCTTGAACAGTCTGAGGCGGACGTTGCGGTGGCGGTGATGAGTGGTCATTTTCTTCAGCGCGGAGAACCGGCCCTGGTTGACAAGTGGGTCAGAGCGAAAATGGCTCTGTCCGGCGGAGTCGATGTGGTCATCGAATTGCCGCTTCCCTGGGCCTGCAGCAGTGCTCCCGATTTTGCCCGCGGCGGGATCCAGGCGCTTAATGCGCTCGGTGCTGTTACTTCGGTCTGTTTCGGCAGTGAATCGGGACAACTTGAGACGCTGCAGACTTATGCGGATCTGCTGGTTGATGAAGCAGAGGCGATTGACGGAAAAACTGCAATTTTGCTGCGCCGGGGAGTGAATTATCCGCAGGCAAGAACTCAGGTTGTTGCTGACCTGCTCCCATCTGGGGATGTTCAGGCGATTTCAACTCCGAACAACATTCTTGGGGTTGAATACCTCAAGGCTTTACGTCAGGCAGGCAGCGCTATTGTTCCTCTGACCGTCAAGCGTCTGGGGGCCGGATATCATGACAGCTGTGTCGGTGAAGGGCGAATGGCGAGCGCCACAGGTATTCGGCAGCGGTTGAAAAAGGGTGAAGACGTCGACGTGCTGATGCCGAAAAGGGTTCATGAGGTTTTACTCAAGACGTTGAAGGCTGGACATTTTCTCGCTGAAGAACGCTTTTTTTCGCTGCTTTTGACGCGGATTTTCAGTCAGTCCTTTGAACTGGAACGTTTCTGGCTGGTTGACAATGGCATGGAAAAACGTTTGCTGGCGTATGCGGATCAGGCCGGCGATCTCGAAACTCTGATCAGCGGTATCAAGTCGCGTCAACTGACCCGGACCCGTATTCAGAGAATGCTGATTGCCGTGCTGCTGGGGCTTGAGAGAACCCAGGTCGAGGAGCTTTTGTCGGCCGAACCGAAATATCTGCATCTTCTGGCGGTCAGCGAAAAGGGTCGAAACTTTTTGTCCCGTAGCCGGAAACAGCGGACGATTCCGCTGATTCAGAATTTTTCCCGAGTTTATCCGACGCTGAAGCGTTGTTACGGTGTCGGGAGCGATGAGTATCGTCTGGCGCTGACACAGCTCGAACTGGAGACGCGGGCCACGCGCATGTATTCTCTGCTGCTGCATGGTTGGGAGGGAAACAGCCGCAACCGCGACTATTATCAGCCCCTGATCGGGGCTGAATGATAAGAGAGGACATTATGTCAGAACACAAGATCACTCGCGATATGACCATCGAACGGCTGGTGGAATTAAAAGAGGACGCTGTCGGTTACCTGTTCCATAAGCGGATCCGCTGCATCCGTTGCGGTGAACCGGTCTGGGACACCATCGAAGCGGCTGCCCGCAAGGTGAACTACTCGGAGGATGAGATCGATCTGTTGATCGATGAATTGAACCACCTGGCTTGAGAATTACTCGACACCAATAATCAGGTTAGGCAGCTCATCGCTGTCGTCAGCCTTGCGGGGAAAATGTTCAGCGAGCAGTTCACCGCAGCGCTCAACGGCTCGGCAGACAGCATCACCTGCGGTCGCTGTTTTTAAACCGGCGACGATGATCTCAACCAGTTCATCCCAGGTGTGCTCAGGGACCTTGGCGTTGATTCCGCTGTCGGCAAGGATCTGAACACGCCGCTCGAACAGAGAGATGAGAATCAGGATACCGGTTTTGTCGCGGGTTTCGTGCAGGCCCTGTTCGACAAAGCTGACGAGGGCTTTTTCTCTGACCTCAGCCGTCAGTTCGTCCGGATGAATCAGTTGCCGCTTGAGGGCGGGCCAGGCTCTGATCAAACGTTGAAAAACAAAATAACTGACCACAAAAACCGGTAGAAACCACCAGATCGATTCCCCGCCAAAGGCCCAGCTGACGATGAGTCCGGTGGCCAGAGACAGGGTTCCGCTGCCGATCATTTCAGCACGCGGATACTCGTACGATGAATCGACAACCATGGGTACGATTTCACCACTGGTTTTCTCTTCAGCCTTTTTGACTGCTGTCTCTATTTTTTTCTGCTCTTCTTTGCTGAAGAACTCCTGAACTGACGCCATTAGAACCTCTTTGTTAACGCGGAAGCGCAAAGATGGAAAGACGAATCAGAAAGCTGAAATTGATTTTGTGATTCGAAATAAAATGTCTGAGATTTTCTCTGTCGACTCGGCATCCTCAGCGTCTGCGTTAAGGTTTGCAATTGTTTTACAAGGATATCTGTTACCAGCCACCCGAGGCTCCACCGCCACCACTGCCGCCCCCGCCACCGGAGAATCCCCCGCCACCGAAACCACCACTTCCGAAGCCCCCACCGCCGATAAAGGGTCCGCCGAAAAATATCCCGCTGCGACGGTAGCGACCGCTGCTGCGGCCGGTGATGCGGCTGAGAAACGGACCGAGGAAAAAGAGCAGAAAGATCAATCCGAAAGGGCTGCCTTTTTTCTTTTGATTTGTTTTACTGCCGCTGCCGGCATATTCGCCACGGACCGCTTCCGCCATAGCCAGAACACCCGATATGATTCCGCCATCGTAATCCCCCTGTTTGAATTTGGGTGAAATCTCCCGGTCGATGATGCGTCCGGCGAGCAGATCGGTCAGGCGGCCTTCCAGTCCGTATCCAACCTCAATACGGATTTTCCGTTCGGTTTTGGCGATCAGCAGCAGCGCTCCATTGTCTTTGTCGAGTTGGCCGATCTTCCAGTCTTCAAAGACTTTCAGGGTATAATCCTCGAGGGTTTCACCATCCAGGGTCGGTATGGTCAGAACGGTGATCTGGGTCGAATCGCTGTTCTCAAATTCCCGCAGAAACTGTTCAAGTTTCAGCTCGACCGTCTGGGACAGCAGATGGGCTTTATCGTTAACATAGCCGGTTGGGCGCGGCACCTCGAGGCTTGCGACCGGTGCGGCAAAGACCAGGATCAGGATGAGAGTCGTGAACAATCTCACCATCAGAACGTGACCTTGGGAGCTGTCGCGGCTCCGGCGTCGGCTTTGAACGGTTCCTTGCGTTCCAGGTTGAGCAGAAAGTTGTTGGTCAGGTTGTTGGGGAAGGTGCGGATAGAACCGTTAAAGATTTCTACGGCCTTGTTGTAACGCTGCCGTGCCACGTTGATGCGGTTTTCAGTCCCTTCGAGCTGATGCTGCAGATCGCGGAAATTCTGACTGGCTTTCAGATCGGGGTAGCGTTCGGCGACCACCAGCAAGCGCGACAGGGCTCCGGAGAGTTCTCCCTGGGCCTGCTGAAACTGTTGCAGCATCGCCGGGTCACCCAGCTTGTCGGTTGGGAGTTGTACCTGGCCCACCT
>JAFGEL010000040.1 GCA_016931615.1 Desulfuromonadales bacterium | reverse complement strand
TCTCTTTGGGGGCTGCCGGCAACGCCCCCTCAGGGGGCGCCTTTAAAGCCCCGTCCTCTGGGCGGGGTTTTTTTACATCCATCAACGAAAACGCTCCTGTATTCGGTCAAGAATTTATTCAATCAGGTTTCGTTGCAGAACCGGGAACTGGCTGATTTGAACCAGAGTCTCGAGCGGAGAGTCGAAGAGCGGACACGGGATCTCCAAAAAGCCAATCTGGAGCTGGAAAAACTGTCGACAACAGACACTTTGACTGGATTGTACAACCGGCGCTATGCCATGTTGGCCCTGGAAAAATTATGGGCAAACGCCAGAACCGATGATCTGGGCTGCATGTTGGTCGATGCCGATCATTTCAAGGAAGTCAACGACACCTACGGTCATGACGCCGGTGATATTGTCCTGCAGGAATTGGCCACCCAGCTTAAATACCCCTTACGTACCGACGATATTGTCTGCAGATTGGGGGGGGACGAGTTCCTGATCATCTGTCCCGATACAGACGAAGAAGGGCTGGTGCATATCGCCCAACAGATGCATCAGCATATTGGAGAGCAGCGCATCAAATTTGCTGGAGGTTTCTGGCCCGGCAGTATCAGCGTTGGGTTGGCCGCCAGGTCAAAAGGGATGAATAAGCCCGAAGAGTTGATTAAACTGGCCGATAACGGGGTCTATGCCGCAAAAAGCGCTGGTAAAAATTGTGTTAGGCTGGGAGCCTGAGCGTCTGGAATCTTCTGACTGAACAGACAGAGTGACAAAATCAAAACGGGGCCATTATCGGCCCCGTTTTGATGTGTCGGTATTCTTTACAGTGCTATGCTTTCTTACGCTTGCGACCGTACACTGCCAACCCCGCTAAGCCGCTGCCGAGAAGCAGGAAGGTGGAGGGTTCGGGGACGGGGTCGGGGCCCGGGCCCGGGTTTTCACCCGTTGTGCCATCAAGAAAAGTATCGTAGCCGTCAAGTTCAAAGATCCGTGACCCCTTGAGATTATAAGAGGGTCCATAAACAAATTCCGCACGGAAATTTTGTGATAAAACAGGTGTAAGATCTACGGCCAGTTCAAGGTAGTCAGGGTCTTTGTAGGTTTCATTGTTTTCACCATCGTAAAGGCCATTTCCATCCTGATCAGTCACGTAGTGATAAATTTCCGTCCATGACGATCCGTCACCTGTGTATAGATAGAAATCAGTAAATCCACGCCAGGTGATGTTTCTGGGGGGAGTAGAATTAGAATTGTCATGGGCCGCAACCAGGTTAAAGCTTCTGAGCGTGATTACCGATGCTGTCTGCCACTCAACCCAATGTCTGTCACCCGTTGGACTGTCGTTGAATAACGTGTAGTTTTGTTCAACCGTACTCGTGCTTGCGCCGAACATATCGTTAATGGACGAGCAGTAACTTGAATAACTGCAGAGCACGGCACTGTTGGCAGTCACAGAACTTCCTTGACTGATATCCCAGAGGTCGTCCGTAGAAGCAGGAATCGCGAAGGCACTGTGTGAGAAAATAAACAGAGCTGCTACAAGAGAAATGGCGCTGACAGAGAGTTTCATTTGTGACCTCCTTTTTTGGTAATAATAGTTTGACCTTTGCAAAAAAAATGCCCGGTAAAATGTGTGTTTATTTACGCTAACTTACTGATTTATAACTAAAAAAGTAATCTTATTTGTAAGGAAAGCCGACATTCGCGAGATGCGTAGGCATGAGAAAAGCGGAGCCGTTGCCGACCCCGCTTTGATAGTGTTGATATTTTTCACAAAGCTATGCTTTTTTGCGCTTCCGCCCGTACCAAGCCAGGCCTGCCAAACCACTGCCGAGAAGTAAAAGAGTAGAGGGTTCGGGGACGGGGTCAGAAGGCGGTGGAGTAACACCAACAGGTTGGTAATAGCTGGCCCAGGCACGTGTTTCGAATTCAAACAGCCACCCGAAATTATTCCATATCTCACCTGCTTGCGCTGGGTTCAATTCGAAGTCGGCAAGAACAATCTGATTCAATGGGGTGCCGGTTTCATTCCCTGTCGTTTCAAGATGGAAGGTCCATGTGCCGGGAGGCTCAACTGATCTAAAGGTATTAGTGCCATTAACATTTTCGTAACCATAAGCCATTCGATTGATGTCGATTTGGCCGCCTTGTAATTCAATGTTTTCCGCCCAAACTTCGGACCCGAGATCGAACATAGAATACTCTATCCCCAGCGTGAAATGAATTGGCGCGTCATCGACTGTCCATAAACTGTCTGTCCCATTGTTGAACATGGAGCTTTCGAAGCGAACTGCTGCGTGTGTTGTGATACTGATATTATCGTACCGTGCGCCAACAGTGCCGCTGGGCATTGTCGCTGTTGCTGACATATTTAACCCAGCTCCGCTCTGTTCTCCTGAGAGGGTGCTTTGTGCCGAGCCAGGGCCCCCTGAAAGTGAAAAGGGCTCCGTCAACGAGTTGATGGGCACGTTTCCGTTGGAGGAGTATCCCGATGAGGGATCAGCCGGGTTCAGATAGGTTGCTGTTCCCAGGTTATTTGCGTAGCTTCCGTTTGCTTGCCAGGTGGCCTCATGAGAGGTGAAATCAAGGGTTTCACCCACAGAGCGAGTGCCGTCTCCGTTTAAATCCTGCCAGAGATCCCACGAAAATGAGGTGTCGAGAGTTACAATTGAATAGGCGGATGGGGCACTTAAAAGCAGACAGAAGAATAAACATGAAACCTTGAGTGAAATCCGCATAACAGCCTCCCATTAAATTTGTAATGAAAACTGATAATTGCCGTTATCCTTTCTTCCGTTTTCGTCCGTACCAGGCAAGGCCAGCTAACCCACTGCCTAGAAGCAGGAAAGTCGAGGGCTCAGGGACGGGGGCTGCGGTAACTGTGACGGTAGTAAAGTCATCGGTATACATAAAATATGTATTTTCCGCACATTCTCCCATGCATTGCATTTCAAGTCCCAGCCTGAAGCCGATATTAAAAATCCCCGTTTCAAAGAATGTGATTAAGGGTGATAAGCCTGTAATTCCATCATCAAAATCATAAGGTTCAATGCCGTCAATTTCCCAATCAAAAAGGATGGTTAAAGGATTGGCCCAGGCATCGAAATAGTAGCTTCCGTCTAAAGATATCTCTTCACCAACTTCTGCAAAATAGGGTCCTCCCGCATCAGCATAAAAAACCCCCAGCGCTGTAGTCGGTAAAAGCATCATAATACAGAACACGATTACAACATAAATCCCTTGTTTTCTCTTCACTTGAGCACTCCTTTGAATGAGTTGGATCATCCCTCAACGGCGGAGTAGAAAACGACTAAATGGCAGAGTCCAAGAATGTGGCAAGAATACAAAGAAAAGTAAGTAGAACATTTAAATGATTTACTCATAAAGTATGCAATAAAAATGCCTCATAAAATATGTGAGTACCGACGGTAAGTTACTGAAAAATATATAAAATCATATTTATTAGTGTAAAGAAAACCGACGCCCTTTAGTAAGTCTGCACCACATCAAAGCGGGGTCGCCAATGACCCCACTTTGATGTGCGATTGCTCTCCTGGAAAAATCCAGTATTCGGATTGATTTTACCAGGCGACCCTCAACCCTCCGCTGAAAGTGTTGACCGTCGCATCACCGTTCAATTGAGTGTCGAAGTCAGCATAAAGTTGCAAGTTCTTCCCCGATTGATAATTGAATCCCGCGCCGATCATGGCGCTGTCCCGCTGGGTTTCGATGTCTCTGATGGTAAATTGGTAATCCGGTTCGGAGATGAAGTTAACGGTTACGTCGGCTGTATCATCTCCAAACTCATGGGCCCATTTGGCACGAACCTGACCCCACAGTTTGCGATTGTTCTTGTCGTAGAGCGTTTTACAGACTTTTACCCCCAGAATTCCCTGATAAGATTCAAATGTTTGTTCATCGAAGCGCAAGGCACTGGCTCCCCCTGCTTCTCGGTATGCATCGTGCTTTTGATACCCGAACTTGAAAGCTCCCACGGGTTGAACGAGAAAGTCGTTGATGATGTAATTCAGTGCTGCTTCCATTTGACCTGCCACTTCATAACCATCAAATTCACCCCGGTTCTGTTCGCTGACAACATCAACAAAACGTCTGGTTTCACTGTCCAGGTCTGCGTAGACGAGCATCGCTTCAACGTAACCATCAAAGCCGGTATAGTCTGCATACAGGCCGGTGTAAAGCGAATCGATCCGGCTGTTGTCGCGACCGCTGCTGTAGTCCACGTCGGTGTCTGCATAGCCGAATGTCACACCGGTCAACAGGGTTTCGGTGAGTTGGTAGTCGACCCCCAGACCGGCGCCGGCCATGTCATAGTCATTTGCGTTGACTCCGTCTTTACCGTCCCGATCAGCTGTTAGACCAAATCCTTTGGCCCAGAATGTTGACTTGCCGACGGTTTTTTCAGTCTGGCAGTCGGGGTCGAGCCATTGACAACCCAGACGATTGGATACGATTCCTAGATAGGCCGATACACCACTGGCGGCAATCGGGGCGATCGATGGACGGGTCTGGCCACTTAATTGATCGTAGGCCGTCCTGAGATCTTCATCGGCGACAATGGACTGAAGAGCTCCGGTGATGCCGCCAAGCGACCCGCCGGAGTCCGAAATCAGCTCGATGGCACTGCCGCAGGCGCGCTGATTGGCTGTGCGTAACAGCGAAAGATCGTCAAAGGGGGTGACGCTTGGGGTTCCAACAATCATCACGACGCTTGCCCCGGGGTAAGAAACACTGCCGGGGGTTACGCCGCTGGCCCAATTGACCAGCGCCGTATCCACGATACCGAATTCACCGGTCAGGGTGCCCCCGGCTTCGATCAGGGTGTACTCTTTTCCGTCGGTGATGGCTTCACCGTTGGAATTTATGACGAGCGTCGAGCCGGTATTAATGGTCACATCACCGCTGACATCGAGCAGGTCGCTGTTTCCGGCGTTGTCGATTTCCATTTCCAAAGTGCTGCCATTTTCGAAAATTACATCGCCAACGATGGTCAGTGTCCCGATGCTGTTGCCTGGAGCGATCGTGCCGTAGTTGGTCAGAACGCCTGTTCCGCTCCCCAAGGAGAGCTCCCCGTCACCGGAAAGGGTTCCAGCCGACCCGATATCGGCGTCAGAGGCGAAAGCCTGTCCTCCATTTGAAATATTTAAAGACCCTGTACCATCATCCCCGATGTACAAATCACCGCTGTTTGTCCAGGTTCCGTTGTTGACGCTGACAGTGCCGGTCGAACCTGAGAATAATCCGATATAGCCGGTGGTGTTGCTGACAGAACCGCCATCTTCAATGGTGAGTGAGCCCACCCCTTCGAAACCGACAGCAAGCTCACCGCTGTTAATCCATTGTGAACCGCTCCCCGTGACTGTTGTCGTCCCGGATCCGGTGTAATTACCAATAACACTGGTTGAACTGTTGACCACACCACCGCTGGATATCGTCAGGGTCCCATTGCCGTAATCGCCGACATAGAGCCAACCTGATCCTGTAGCCCACTCGGAACCGGAACCGTCAACTGTGACAATTCCAATCCCTGTGCTGTTAGCGCCTATTGAGGCGCCACTGCTGGTGGTGATTACCCCAGCGTTGGTGATATTGAGGCTACCGATCCCATAGTTGCCTATAGTGAGGTAACTGTTCGTCCACGCTGAACCTGAGCCGCTAATTGTTGCCGAACCGGCGACACCACTCTGGCTGGACAGAAATCCCCCCAGGACGCCCCCACCACTGACAATGGCAGATCCTCCGTTGACTGTGATGCTGCCGTCGGCGCTTCTGCCAATGTAGCTGCTGGTTGAGGCGGTCCAGGTTGCCGGATCAGCAGGCTCTACATTACCAGTAACCGTAATTGCGGCCTGGACCCCACCGACAAGTGTTAACACCATGATGAATACCATTATGAATTTCATGACGCATTCCTCCTTTTGAAAAGTTGAATCCACATCACCCGATCAACGGGTGTTGATGATTAAGGAACCTGTGGCAATTCAAATCAAAGGAAATACACAGAGGTGGCAGTTGGCAAAGCAGGAAGAAAAGCATCAGAAAATATCGTTCAATTAAAGGCTATCACCAAATTTATCAGCGTCAAGAATTAGGTGGACCCCACGACAGGATAGAATTTTCAGGGGTAAAACGGCTAAGGCCTCTCGGTTGATCTCGAATAAATCCCCTATCCTTAAGGTATTTCTATGGCACTTGGACATAAGCCAGCTAGATTGCAGAATTTCAGGCAACAAAAAAGCAGGGCCATTGCTGACCCCGCTTCGGTGTGTCGGTATTCTTTACAGTGATGCTTTTACTTGCGCTTACGTCTGTACACGGCCAATCCAGCTAAACCAGTTCCGAGGAGGAGCCAGGTTGAGGGTTCGGGGACTGGGTTGGTAGGTTGAAGAGCAATTGAAGTATCAATACGAAAATTTGATGCGGTAGTGTGACGTTCGGCAAAGAAGATATCAAAGTCATAATCATTACCTACCGTAAGCCCCAAACTCGTAAGATCAACAGAGCCAGTGGCAGCACTATGTATCCCACCCAAATCGACAACTAATTGGTCATTGATAAACACCCAAACATCATCATCACCAGTGAAGGTGAATGTTTCTGCTCCACTGTAAGTGAAATAAGAGTGCAGTTCGTAGGTGAAGTGGTAATTATGCGAACGTCCTTCGTTCCCACCAAGGAGCCCGTCAATAGGGAAGAAGTTAGAATTAGTGTAGGTATAAACATCTGGATTAGCTGTGATCGTGCTGTCTAGAGTGATTGTGTAGTCCATTGTCCCCACGTTGTTGGTTGTATCATGATACCAATCGTAGAAAGTGTCGGCGCTCGTGATATCGTCATAGGTGGTTCCAATAAAAGTAGGCGTTCCATCAACACCAAGAGTGGGGGCAACGATTCCAGTTTCCACTCCCCCTGTATAGCTAGGTTCAAAATCTGGATGAGCACTACTAAAGTCTCGAATGGTACCGGTCAGTGAGATTGTAGCAGAGAAGGCAGGTAGACAGCTTAAAAGAAAAAAAACCGCTGTAAGTACTAAGATTGTTCGTTTCATGGTGACCTCCAGAAAATACTTAAAAGTTGTTTTTAGCTATGCAATATCCGATCCAGGTTTGTAACTTCCCGTATTTACTAGCAGCCATGTTTATCATTGTTTTTGTGTAAACATTTTCGACAATCAGTCGGCGCTCACTCCGCTTCGAATCCTCTCTACAGCAGATACAAATAAGCACCTGCCTTGCGACAGATGCTTATTTTTGTTTTGGTCGGAGCGAGAGGATTCGCCCACTACGTCAGTCGCATCCGGCTCCTTTCTGCGTCGGCTCCCCTGCGTTCGCTGTCGCCGACATCCTGTCGGCTTTTCTGACATTGAGTCAGCGCTCACTTCGCTTCGAATCCTCTCTCAGGCTTACAAACACAAAAAGGGCTGGCTCATCGCCAACCCTTTTGTATTTATATGGTCGGAGCGAGAGGATTCGCCCACTACGGTTTGAACGTCCTGTTCAAACCTGCGTCGGCTCCCCTACGTTCGCTGTCGCCGACATCCTGTCGGCTTTTCTGACATTGAGTCAGCGCTCACTCCGCTTCGAATCCTCTCTTCGTGCAGATACAAAAAAACGTCGACCAAATGGCCGACGTTATTTTTGAAATGGTCGGAGCGAGAGGATTCGCCTACTACGGCTTGAACCTCCTGTTCAATCCTGCGTAGGCTCCCCTGCGTTCGCTGCCGCCGACATCCTGTCGGCTTATCTGACATCAAGTCAGCGCTCACTGCGCTTCGAATCCTCTCTTCGTGCAGATACAAAAAAACGCCGACCCAAAGGCCGACGTTATTTTTGAAATGGTCGGAGCGAGAGGATTCGAACCTCCGACATCTTGGTCCCAAACCAAGCGCGCTACCAGACTGCGCTACGCTCCGACGGGCGACATAGGTACCACGGGCCCGGTAAAAATTCAATCTTTTTTTCATCGGCTCCGCCTGCTTCTAAGTGCCGTTGTATCTGCTAATCTTGAAGAGTAGAAGAAGCTTTTCACGGAGGCTTTATGGTCGAAAACCAGGTGGTCAGTTATGACAAGTTGGAGTTAGATGAGCTGATCCGCGCGCTCAGGACTTCTCCAGAAGGGTTGGCCTCTGACGTTGCAGTGCAACGATTTCGTGATCAGGGCCCGAATTGCTTGCGTGAGGAGCACAAGCGTTCGCACTGGCAGATGATTTATGAACAGTTTTGCAACCCGATGATCGTTCTGCTGCTGGTCGCGGCATTGGTTTCGGGAGCCATCGGAGAGAGCAAGGATGCGCTGGTGATCCTGGTGATAGTGCTCTTGAACAGTGTGATCGGTTTTATCCAGGAATATCGCGCTGAAAAAGCTCTAGCCGCACTGAAAAAGCTGGCCGCACCTTTTGCGACGGTGGTGCGTGACGGCAAACTGATAAGAATCCCCGCGGATGATCTGGTTCCCGGTGATCTGCTGCACATTGAAGCGGGCAGCATTATCGCCGCGGACCTGCGACTTACTGATGTTCACACGCTGAAGGTGGATGAATCGGCCCTGACCGGAGAATCGGTCCCGGTTGAAAAGAGCGCCGCCCCGGCAACTGATCGGGAGATCTCATCAATCGGGGACCGCCGGACGATGGCTTTTCGCGGAACCCAGGTGACGTACGGGCGGGGGAGCGGTTTCGTCACGGCCACCGGGATGCGTACCGAGATGGGCCGGATCGCGCACCTCCTCGATACCACGGAAAAAATCAGGACCCCATTGCAGCAGCGGCTGGCCCGGGTCGGGCGTAACCTGGCGCTGGTCACATTGCTGATTTGTGCCATGGTCTTTATCGCCGGGTTGCTGCGTGGTGAGGACGTTTTGCTGATGTTTCTGACTGCGGTCAGTCTGGCCGTTGCCGCTGTTCCCGAAGCCCTTCCGGCCGTGGTAACGATTTCCCTGGCTCTGGGCGCGCGCACGCTGGTGAGGCAGAACAGCCTGATTCGCAGGTTGCCGGCCGTGGAAACGCTCGGGTCGACAACCTGTATCTGCAGCGATAAAACCGGAACCCTGACACTGAACCGCATGACCGTCGAGCGACTTTATGATGATCAGTTGCAACCGCTCGGCGACGATCAGCTGGTGAAGGACAGCCCCCTGTTGCTGGCTCTGGCGCTCTGCAATGACGTCAGGCCGGGTGAAGGCGATCAAGTTGTCGGCGATCCGACGGAGGTGGCTCTTTACACCAAGGCCCTCGGCCTGGGACTTGATCCGTGTGAACTGAAAATCAACTATCTGCGTGTCGCCGAGATTCCTTTCAGTTCGGAGCGTCAGGCGATGAGCACCCTGCATCGGACCCCGGAAGGTCGAATCATCATGCTTTGCAAGGGAAGTTTTGAAGTAGTCTCAGGCTGCTGCCATAACTTTGATGTCGCTTACGCCGCCGACCGTGTCGATGATATGGCTGCATCAGGGTTACGGGTGCTGGCTTTTGCCTGGCGGCGTTTCGAGCAGCTGCCGAGGGTGCTCACGGCTGAGCATCTTGAACATCACATGTCTTTCCTCGGTCTCAGCGGCTCTCTCGATCCACCCCGTGAAGAATCTTCGGAGGCGGTCAGGCAATGCCGTCAGGCCGGTATCACGCCGGTGATGATCACCGGTGATCATCCTTTGACAGCCCTGCGGATTGCCGAGCGGATTGGCCTGACCCCATCCGCTCAGGCGCGGGTGGTGACCGGCGCGGAGTTGGCCGGTTTGTCCCATGATCAACTGGTCGCTCTGGCAGGGGAGGTGCGGGTCTACGCTCGGGTTGCACCAGAACAGAAGCTGAAAATCGTTACTGCTCTGCAGGAGCGCGGTGAGGTTGTGGCCATGACCGGTGACGGGGTCAATGATGCCCCGGCTCTGAAACGGGCTGAAATCGGGATCGCCATGGGTATCACCGGGACCGATGTGGCCAAGGAAGCTGCTGAAATGGTGCTGCTGGACGATAATTTCTCAACCATCGTCAACGCAGTGCGCCAGGGGCGGGTGATCTATTCCAATATCCGGAAATTTTTCCGCTACACCCTGACCAGTAATGCGGGTGAAATCTGGACGATTTTTCTCGCCCCGTTTTTCGGTCTGCCGATCCCGCTGTTGCCGATTCACATCCTCTGGATCAACCTGATCACCGACGGGGCTCCCGGTCTCGCCCTGGCTGTCGAACCCGGTGAAAAGGGGATTATGAGACGTCCTCCCGTGGCGCCCGGCGAAAGTCTCTTCTCCCAGGGTCTGTGGCAACAGGTGCTGTGGATCGGGCTGCTGATGGGGGGCTGCTGTCTGCTGACTCAGAAAATCGCCCTGGACTTAGGCTGGCACTGGCAGACCATGGTATTCACCGTGCTCTGTTACAGCCAGCTTTTCAATGTCCTGGCGCTCCGTTCGGAAAGGGAGTCGGTTTTTCGTCAGGGACTCCGGTCGAACCTGCCGTTACTGCTGACTGTCCTGCTAAGTATTGCAGTTCAGTTGCTAATCATATATGTTCCCGCGTTACAGGCGATTTTTTATACGCAAGCTCTCGGCTGGGCCGAGCTGCTCTTCTGTCTGCTGATGTCGCTGGTGGTCTTCGCGGCCGTTGAAGTCGAAAAGCTGCTGCTGCGCCTTGAATGGTTGCGCTACGGGCCGCGGGGCAAAGAGAGCGGCTGGTAAAATGCTCAGCCGTCAGTTATTCTTATAAAATCGCTAATCCCGACAACGCAATTTTTCATAAACTAGGATTTTTCATGACTGAGCAGATATTTTCACCCGGGCAGCAGCTGCGCGGGTTTGTTGTTGAGAGCGTGGACGCTCTTCCAGATATGAATGCGACGATGATCCGCATGCTCCATGAGCAAACCGGGGTGCGCTTCATGCACCTGCAACGCGATGATGACAATCATCTGTTCAGTGTCGGGTTTCGCACTCCACCGGAGGACTCAACCGGGGTTGCGCACATCCTGGAACATACCGCCCTTTGCGGTTCACAGCGCTTTCCGGTCAGGGATCCATTCTTTTCCATGCTCAAACGCAGCCTTAACAGCTTCATGAATGCCATGACGGCCAGCGACTGGACCCTGTACCCGTTTTCCAGTACCAATCGTAAGGATTTCAACAACCTGCTCGATATTTATCTGGATGCGGCTTTCTTCCCGCGGCTCACGGAGCAGGATTTCCGCCAGGAAGGGCATCGTCTGGAATATGCCGAACTCGATAACCCGCAATCACCCCTTGAATACAAAGGAGTGGTTTACAACGAGATGAAAGGCGCCATGTCGGATCCTTCGTCACTGCTGTCGCGACGCATGGACCGGCATCTTTATCCGACGACCACCTATCACCATAATTCCGGGGGGGAACCGGAGAACATTCCTGATCTGACCTGGCAGCAGCTGAGGGATTTTCATGCCCGCTACTATCACCCAAGTAATTCCTGGTTTTTCAGCTCGGGAAACCTCGATCTTGAAGCCCTGCTGACGGTTGTAGAAGATCGTGTTCTGCAGCATTTTGAGCGCATCGAGCCGGACAGTGAAGTTCCTCTTGAACAGCCTCTGCCGCAGCCCCTGCAGGTTGTCGAGCCCTATCCGCTGGATGAAGGTGAGTCGCTGGAGAAACGTGCCCTGGTGCAGGTAGCCTGGCTCGCCGGGGATATCAATGACAGTTTTGAGCGACTGGCCATGTCGTTGCTGTCGTCACTGCTGCTCGGCAACCCGGCGGCGCCCCTGTACAAGGCGCTGCTTGATTCGGGGCTGGGCGCAAACCTGACTCCGGGGTCCGGCTACCATGACGACAACCGCTCGACCTACTTCGCCGCAGGGCTGCAGGGGACTGATCCGGAACAGGTTGCGAAGATCGAACAACTGATTCTTAACACCCTGGAAGCGGTCGCGGCTGAAGGCTTTACTCGAAAGCGCATCGAGGCGGCTATTCATCGGCTGGAGTTTTCCAACCGCGAAGTCACCGGAGACAGCTATCCCTATGCGCTGTTGCTGCTGATGCGCCTGCTTGGCCCGTGGATTCACGGTGGCGATCCCCTGGCTGCGCTGAATTTTGAAGAAAACCTGCAGCGTCTGCGCCGGGAACTGGATCAGGGACCCTTCTTTGAAAACCTGATTCGAACCCGGCTGCTGGACAATCATCATCGGGTCACCCTCTGTCTCAAACCGGATACCGAACTGGGGCCGCAACAGGATGCGGCCATCCGACAAACCCTTGAACAGATCGAAAAACAGCTCACCGCTGAACAGCGGCAGCAGCTTGTTCAACAGGCTCTCGAGCTCAAGGCGGCCCAGGAACAACCTGAAGATCTCTCCTGCCTGCCGACTCTGGAGCTGAGTGATATTCCACCCGCAGAAAAACCGGTTCATGTCGATCAGCGCGAAGATAAGGGGGTGCGCGAGTTCTGGTTTGATCAGCCGACCAACGGCATCGGGGTGGTGACGCTGAATTTCCCTATCACCGGCCTGAGTGATGAACAGCTGACCTACCTGCCGGTCTTTGCCAGCCTGTTGACCCAGGTCGGGGCCGGGGGAAGGGATTATCTGCAGATGGCCGAAGAACTGGAAGCCGTCACCGGTGGAATTTCCGCCCGGACCTCTCTGCTGGATGATCCTGTAAATTTCGATCGTTACTCGGCCAGCTTTGAAGTCAAGGGTAAGGCCCTGATCCGCAACACTGACCCGCTCAGTGAACTGCTGCGTGATTTTCTGCTGACTCCCGATTTCAGTGATTTGCAGCGTATTCGCACCGTGCTGAACCAGCTGCAGGTGTCACTGGAAAATTCGGTGCCCCATTCCGGGCACACCTACGCGGCCAGAACGGCCGCCGCCTGCCTGTCTCCCGCGGCGTATCTGCGTGAGCAGTGGAACGGATTAACCCAGGTGGCGCTGATCAGGGAACTGGCTTCAGGGAGCGATGATGACCTTGGGACCCTGGTTGCCATCTGTCAAAGCATTGCCGCGCAACTTTTTACTCGAACGGGCCTGCAGACTGCTGTCACAGTTGAGAGAACACATTTTTCAGTTTTTGAAGCGCCTCTCAAAAAGCTGCTTGAACAACTGCCGCTTCGCGCAGCTGCTACCGGAGAGCATCGGGTTGATTTTGTTCCCCAACCGCGGCGTCAGGGGATCAGCTGGTCGCTGCCGGTGAATTATGTTACCCGGGTTTTCCGTGCGGTTCCCTACACCCATCCGGATGCTGCGGCATTGACCGTCTTGTCAAAGTTGCTGCGCGCCGAATTTCTTCATCGTGAAATACGTGAGAAAGGTGGCGCCTATGGCGGGCTGGCCGGATATAATGCCGAAGCGGGACTGTTCAGTATGTTGTCCTACCGCGATCCGCACATTCACAGAACTCTGGATGTTTACGATCAGGCGATCGCCTGGGCGGTCAGCGGAGACTATCCGACTGACGCCGTGAAGGAAGCCATCCTGGCGGTTTTCAGTGACCTCGATAAACCCTTGTCGCCGGCGGGAACAGGAGCCCAGGAATTTGCCAACCTGCGTCAGGGGATGACCCTGGAAATGAGAAACCACATGCGGCGCCAACTGCTTGCCGTTGACAGTGCGACTCTGAAAAAGGTCGCACAGCGCTATCTGCAGCAGGGACAGAGTGCCATTTCGGTTCTGGCCGGAGAAACCGCTTTGCGCGAGGTCAATGAGCAGTTGGGAGACCAACCCCTGGAGTTGCGCAAAGGCTGATTGTTGCCCGATCAGTCATGGGCCGCGCCTCGGGCCGAGGAGTGGCGGTCCGTAACTGTTGACCGTTGCTTGCGAAAGCCGAACAGATGGACAAGAAAGATTTTTTTGTGACAGCCGCTCTCGGGCTTGAGCCCCTGCTGGCGGCTGAGCTGATTCAGCTCGGTGCCGACGATGTGGGTGAGGTGCGTGCCGGGGTGCGTTTTCAGGGATCCCTGGCGACAGCCTACCGGGTCTGTCTCTGGTCACGCCTGGCCAGCCGAATTTTGCTGCCCCTGGGCGAATTTGCCGCTGCTGACGCTGATCAGCTTTATACCGGGGCGTTGAACCTCGACTGGACTGAGCACCTCACGACCGATCGGACTTTTGCGGTTGACTGCACCCTCGTTAACGCCACAATAACCCACACCCGTTATGCTGCTTTGCGGGTTAAAGATGCCATTGTTGACCAGTTCAGATCACGTGTCGGCCTGCGGCCATCGGTGGCGGTTGAGCGCCCTGACGTGCGGGTGAATCTGCATATAGTGCGTGACCGGGCTACTCTCAGCATTGATCTCTCCGGAGAGAGCCTGCACCGGCGTGGTTACCGTGTCGATGGAGTTCATGCGCCGTTGAAGGAAAACCTGGCAGCGGCGATTCTGATCCGGGCCGGTTGGCCTGATATCGCTGCCGCAGGTGGTGCGCTGATCGATCCACTGTGTGGTTCCGGCTCGCTGCCGATCGAAGCGGCGTTGATGGCTTCTGATTCTGCCCCCGGTTTGTTACGCAGCTACTACGGTTTCAGTGGTTGGGTACAACATCGGCAAGTGGCGTGGAATGAACTGCTTGAAGAGGCCCGAACCCGCCAGCAGCAGGGGATGGCGCAGTTGCGCAACCTGATCGTCGGGTTTGATGAGGACCGAAGGGCAATTAAAGCCGCCTGGCAACATGCTGAAAAAGCCGGTCTGGAAAAGAATATTCACTTCGAGCGGCGCAGCTTGTCCGAGTTCAGTGTCCCAGCCGTGAACAATAAAGGGCTGGTGGTCGCAAATCCCCCCTATGGCGAACGCCTCGGTTCTGAGGCCGATCTTGCAGGGTTGTACAATCAACTTGGGGAGAAAATGGCCGGGCACTGCCGGGGCTGGCATGCGGCGGTGATCACTTCAAGCAAACAGCTCGGCCGAAGTATCGGCCTGCGTGCTGATAAAATCAACGTTCTGTATAACGGGGCACTGAAATGTCAGCTGCTGCAATTTGATCTGGATGAGGGGAATCATTGGCAATCCCTTGAGAATGGTGCCGGGCGGGCGGTCAAGAAGACGTTGTCACCCGGAGGGCAGATGTTTGCCAACCGGTTGCGGAAAAATCTCAAAAAGTACGCCAAGTGGGCAAAACGCGAGCAAATTGACTGTTTTCGAGTTTATGACGCCGACCTTCCTGAATATGCCGTTGCCGTTGATCTTTACGCCGATGAAGTTCATCTCCAGGAATATCAGGCTCCTAAAGATATTGATGTAAATAAGGCTGCTGCGCGGCTGCAGGATGTGCTGGAGGCTTTGCCCCAGGTCCTGGATATCGCAGCGGATAAGATTCATCTGAAAACCCGCCGACCGCAGAAGGGTCGGCAGCAATATCAGAAGCAGGCCAGGCGCGGTATTTTTAAGGAGGTTCGGGAAGGGAACTGTCGGTTCCTGGTGAATCTGAGTGATTATCTGGATACCGGTCTTTTTCTCGATCACCGTCTGACCCGCCAAATGATTCAGCAACTGGCTGCGGGCAAACGTTTTCTCAACCTCTTCGGCTATACCGGTGCAGCAACCGTTCATGCCTTGATGGGGGGTGCGCTGACGACAACAACCGTGGATATGTCAGCGACCTATCTCGACTGGGCCGGAAAGAATTTCAAGCTCAACCGATTTGATCCCGCTGCAGAGCGTTTGATTCAGGCTGATTGCCTGGCCTGGCTGGAATCGGCTGCAGAGGTTTTTGACCTGATTTTTCTCGATCCACCGACATTTTCGAATTCCAAGACCATGGATGGGACTTTTGATGTCCAGCGTGACCATGTCGCCTTGTTGAACAAGGTTGTCACCCTGCTGGCTCCCGAGGGAACCCTGGTTTTTTCCAATAATCTGCGTAAATTCAAAATGGATTTCAGCGCTCTCTCACATTTGCAGATTGAAGATATCACAAATCGGACAATTCCGTACGACTATGAACGTAATCCGCGCATTCACAATTGCTGGATGATCAAGAGACTTGAATAGGGGAAAACGATGTTTGTTCTCGATCAGCGACTGGCTCAGGATACTTTTGACTGCGGACGCCTGGAGCTCTGCCGTGTGCTGTTGATGAACGACAGTCGTTATCCCTGGTTCATTCTGGTGCCGCAGCGTGAAGGGATCAGGGAAATTCATCACCTCTCGGAAGCTGATCAGCTGCAGCTGTGGGCAGAGTCGCGAAGGCTGGCGTTGTGGATGGAGGGCTACTTTGCCTATGACAAGCTGAACGTTGCCGCCCTGGGAAATGTTGTCAGCCAGCTGCATCTTCACCACGTCGGTCGGTGCAGCGATGACCCCGCCTGGCCGGGGCCGGTCTGGGGGCACTCTCCGGCAGTTGCCTATGATCCGGTGACCGCTGAACTGTTGCAGCAGGTTCTAGCGGCGGCACTCGGCTGCTGATTTAAAAGGGCCGTGCTAGAGCACGGCCTTTAGTGCATTACTGGCGCGTCAGTGAACGGTAACGGATGCGCTGCGGCTGGTCGGCATCTTTGCCGAGGCGGCGCTTGCGATCGGCCTCGTATTCGGAATAGTTGCCTTCAAACCAGACGACCTGCGAATCCCCCTCAAAAGCCAGCATGTGGGTGGCGATACGGTCTAAGAACCAGCGATCGTGACTGATGACCACGGCGCAGCCGCCGAAATTTTCCAGGCCTTCTTCGAGGGCTCTCATGGTGTTGACGTCAAGGTCGTTGGTCGGCTCGTCGAGCAGCAGCACGTTGGCCTCTTCGCGCAGCATCTTGGCCAGGTGAACGCGGTTGCGCTCTCCACCGGAGAGAACCGCGACCTTCTTCTGCTGATCGGCACCGGAAAAATTGAAGCGGGCAACGTAGGCGCGCGAGTTTACGGATTGCCCACCGAGCATGATCTGGTCCTGTCCTCCGGTAATTTCTTCCCAGATGGTTTTATTCCCGTCCAGTTCACGGCTCTGGTCGACGTAACCGAGACGCACCGTTTCACCGACTTTGAACGTGCCGCTGTCGACGGCCTCTTTGCCGGTGATCATGTTGAACAGGGTTGATTTTCCCGCCCCGTTGGGACCGATGATCCCGACGATGCCCCCGGCCGGCAGATTGAAGCTGAGGTTGTCGATCAGTAATCGGTCACCAAAGCCCTTGCTGACGTTCCGGCTTTCAACAACGATATCACCGAGACGTGGCCCCGGTGGAATATAGAGTTCGAGACTTTTTTCTTTCTCCAGCCCGGCATTGCCGAGCAGTTGTTCATAAGAGTTAATCCGCGCCTGGGCTTTGGCATGACGGCCTTTGGGCGACATGCGGATCCATTCAAGTTCGCGCTGGAGGGTCTGCTGACGTTTGCTTTCGGTTTTTTCCTCACGTCTGAGGCGTTCCTGCTTCTGCTCCAGCCAGCTCGAATAGTTGCCTTTCCAGGGGATGCCGTGGCCGCGATCGAGTTCGAGAATCCAGCCGGCGACGTTGTCGAGGAAGTAGCGATCGTGAGTGACGGCGATGACGGTCCCCTGGTAACGCTGCAGGTGCTGTTCCAGCCAGGCGACGGTTTCGGCGTCGAGATGGTTGGTTGGCTCGTCGAGCAGTAGGATGTCGGGTTTGCGCAACAGCAGCCGACACAGGGCGACCCGCCTTTTTTCCCCTCCGGAAAGAACCTTGATCGGGGTTTCGGGCGCAGGACAGCGCAGGGCCTCTTCTGCCAGCTCAAGACGTGAGTCGAGCTCCCAGGCATCAGCGGCGTCGAGTTTGTCCTGGACCTCAGCCTGGCGCGCCAGCAGCTTGTCCATGTCACAGTCTGGATCGGCAAAAGCGTTGTTGATCTCCTCGAATTCGGCCAGCAGGTCGACGATCTCCTGGACTCCTTCCTTGACCACTTCGCGGACGGTTTTGCTCTCGTCCAACTGTGGCTCCTGCTCCAGGTAACCGACACTGTAGCCTTCCGATAAGACCGCTTCACCGTTGAATTCCTTGTCGACCCCAGCCATGATCTTGAGCAGGGTTGATTTTCCCGAGCCGTTAAGGCCGAGAACGCCGATTTTGGCACCGTAAAAATAGGACAGGGAAATGTCTTTGATAATCGGTTGTTTGTTATAGCTTTTACTGACCCGCATCATCGAATAGATGATTTTTTTTGTATCTTCGCTCATCGTCGCCTGCCTTCAGTTCGGGAGAGGTTTCAAGGAAAGCGACTGTATAGCATTGTGTTTGGGACCGATGCAAGATGTTCGCGTGCGGGGTGTCAGTGTGAGGGGCTTTCCAGTTCGGCCAGGGCCTTCAGAAACGACCGGGTCAGGTCGGGATGCAGGGATTTGCCCGCACTCTCCAGCATGATGGTGCTGATCTGGTCGAAGGTCAGCGGCTCCTTGTAGGAACGGCGGGTGCGCAGGGCATCGTAAACGTCAGAGATGCTGGTCATGTAACTGCAGGTATTCAGCGGCCAGCTGCGGGGGGTTGCCGGGTAACCTCGACCGTCGTAGCCGATATGATGTTCGTAAGCGGTCACCACCGCCAGGCGGGGGATGCCGGGAGCGTTCAACAGATACTCCGCACCCAACTGGGGATGCTGCTGCATCATTTTCCACTCGTCCGGGTCCAGTTTGCCCGGTTTGTTCAGGATGTCCGGGGAGATGAACATCTTGCCGACATCATGGAGCATGGCGGCAACGCCAATCTCGTTGAGTAGCGGCCCCTCTATCCCCAACAGTTTGGCCTGGGCCAGGTTCAGCAGACAGATATTGGTCGAGTGGGTGTAGGCGTATTCGTCCATGGAGCGCAGCGGTGCCAGCGCCAGAAGAATATTGCTGTGGGTTTCAAAGGTGCTGACGAAATCAGCGACAATTTCGGTGATTCCGAGGACGTTGAGCTGTTTTTTGCGACTCACGCCCTGGTAGATATCCATGAACTTGTCGCGGTCTTTTTCGCTGATAGCGGAAAAATCGGCCAGAACTGAGGATTTTTCGGGTCCGGAGGCTGGGTCACGGTAGCGAACTTCAACTTGACCGTAACGGATATTCTCGGTTTTCCTCAAGTTCTGGTGCTGGGCGGTTCTTTTGCTCAGATGACCCGCGAGAATCAGTAATTCTTCAGTGGTCAGTCCGGGAGAGATCTGGATAAAGCTGATCTTCAGCGCTTTTAACGCCTCGACAAAGCGTTCAACCGAAAGGTTGCTGGTGACCGGGTGGTCGGCAAAGATCAGACGGTTTTCGATGATTTTGAAAGTGATCTCGGGGGTCTGGCTGAAGAGAATTTTTAACTGATCAAGGGCCTGCCTGCACAGGTTGAGAACCTGTGGATGCTCCAACTGATAGAGCGCCGCGTTGGCTGCGGCGGTAGTTATCTGACGGATAAACAGCTGCAGATGTTTATCGTGCTGACTCACTTTGGTGCTCCTTGAACCTGGTGCAGTTCGATCTGCCTTCTCGCCAGGTGGCTTGCGCTGCGGTCGCGGCCGTTGATGATGGCGTTAAGCAGGGGCTCGCTGGCATGTCTTGGGTAGGCCCCCAGGTGGTTGATAATCTCCTGGTGAAAGTCCTTGTCTCTGCGGGAGCGGATAAACCCCCTCTTTTTGAGCAGTTTTGCCAGGACAGGAATGCTTTCCGGTCGACCCAGAAATGCCAGGGTGTTGAGGATCTGCTTCTTCAGGGCGAAATCTTCTTCCGTATGGCCTTCTGACTGAAGAAGGTGGTGCAGTTGATTGAGCACCTTGTCATCCTGACTGATTTCAGCCAGTTGCACGGCCGCCGGAAGCGACTGCCGGTTGCCGCTGGACAGCTCCTTCAGCAGCAGGCGATTCGCCGTGGCCGGGTTGAGGCGGAAGAGGATTCTGATCGCCTCCTGGCGGACTTTCGGGTGAGGGTGCGCGGTCAACTGGTGGACTGCTTTCATCGGCATGGCTTCTCTCTGCTTGCCGAGGACGATCAGCAGGTTGCGGATCAGGTACCAGCGTTTGTCATCCAGATGTTGGAAGATAATCTGGTGGCCTTTTTTCCCGAGTTCAACAAGGAGTTTCATCCAGGTTTTTCTCTGGCTCATCTGCTCATCGTTGGCCAGTCGCTCAATCAATAGTTCGGTATAGGGTTCGCCAATCTCTTTGATGTAAGCGCAGATGTCGTCATACTTGTCTTTGCCCCACAACTCAATGCTGTCGAGCACCAGGTTCATGAAGACATCCCCGGTATGTTCGGCCAGGACCTTTTCATCCAGAAAGCGTGCCTGGGCCATGCCGTTGTAGAGATGTTGAGACCAGCCCAGGTAGATGTCTCTGAGGGCCTGAAAATCACCGGTGTCGAGAAAGAAATGGGACAGTTCGGACAGATTGTCCTGAAGCAGGTTTTCGACGTCCTGATCGACCCGGTTGTGCAGCATATTGAAGATAATTGTGCAGCACTGTTTTTCGACTGATTGTTTCTCCAGATTGTTTTTCAGGTCGCGGGCCATCTGAGGTTCTATGGTTCCGCGGATTTCGCCGGTTAAAATTTTATCTAACGTTTTCTGATAGTCACTGGGAAGAAACTCGTCATGATTGTCTTCAAGCAGCAGGACATCGATGCGTGATTGTAAAATCTCGTCCGGAAGTTTTGCCGAGGTTCCGGAGGTCAGGTGCTTGTCGCTGCTGGCCGCAGTCGAAAATTGTCCCAGCAGGTCAACGAGCCGCGCTGATATATTGTCTTCCTGCGAATTGACGTGGTGAAGGGACGCCTGGAGCAGCTCCTGGGGAAAGTTCTGAAGCAGCGTTTCAGCGGCCTGTGGATGCTGCCTGAGGGCTCGAAAGGTGCTGTTGAGAAAATTACGTTTCATTGCGGGGTTGAGCTTCTGGGTCAACTGGCCGAACTCTGCGCTGACTGCACCGAGTGACTGCTGTTCCTGTCCCTGTATTTTAGCCACAAACGAGCTGATGACCTGGTCGTAATCAATATTTTTACCACTTAGCCCCTGTTCCGAACTGTTCATGATCTCAGCCAGCAGTTCGCTGTTGAGCCGGTCCGCTACGCCGATAGCATGGCCATCCGGATCCAGCTGCTCGCCGAGCAGTCCGTGAAGAAAGTCCTCCCACAGCAGACCGGATTCGGTTTCTTGGGCTGCGCCTTCGGCGCCTTGAAAGACGGCGTAGTTGACGGGCATTACCGCAACATGAGTGATGTTCGCGATCGCCAGCCGCTGTGGGATATCATTAGCTTCTTCACCCTCTGGCCAGCTTTGACTGAGAATCTGGTTGAATTGTATCAGTTCTTGAGCGTCGAGGCCGCTGTGGAAACTGATGGCGGCGATATCGAGAGCGGAAAGAAAGTGAGAAAAATCCCGATAAACAGGATTGCTGCCATCCAGCCAGTTGTTTTCAAAGACCAGGGTCTCGGGGGCAACGCCCAGGGTAATAGTCTCTCTGAACTGGCAGAGTTTGGCGAAAATGGCCAGAGCGGCTTCACTGCTGGCCTGAATTTGAGGGTGCTCGGGTGGATAAAGGGCCAGCTGGCGCCTGGCGATGTTAAGGGCATAGATGAAATCGGACAGCAGTTGGGTATCCAGATCAATCGTTGCGGATCTTTCTGAGTTGTGTGGCACTTTTCCCCCGAGGCAGACAGATCAAGTTTTCAGTTGAGAAATTATAAGATAAAAATAAATAAAATAAAATGAAAATTAACAAATATTATTCTGGTCGGGAGTATTTTTATCAAATCCGCTGAGGACCTGTAAGAAACTGTAGGTCAGTTGGGGGTGAAGTTTGGTTCCTGCCAGGTCAAGCATGATGGCCATGATCTGATCCAGTTCCAGGGCTTCTTCATAGGCCCGATGGGTTCGCATTGCATCATAGGTATCGGAAATGGCGGTCATCTGAGAGGCCAGGTGTTGCGGCCAGGGTTGAGTTGTTTGAGGGTAGCCCTGATGATCGTAGCGCATGTGATGTTCAAATGCCGTCACGACGGCCAGGCGTGGCACGCCCGGTGTGTTGATCAGGTATTCGGCTCCGAGGCGCGGGTGCTGTTGCATGATTCGCCATTCATCTTCGTTCAGCTGCTCCGATTTGCTGAGGATTTCCGGAGAGATAAACATTTTTCCCACATCGTGAAGCATGGCAGCGATACCGATGTCATTGAGCAGTTGTCCCTCGATGCCGAGAACCTTCGCCTGGGCCAGGTTGAGCATGCAGATATTGGTTGAATGGGTGTAGGTATATTCATCCATGGAGCGCAGCGGCGCAATCGCCAGAAATGCTTCGCTCTGACTGTTGAAGGCATTGATGAAGCCGCTGACGATCTCCTCAATGCCGGACAATTCAAGTTTCTGTTTCTTTTTCACTCGGTCATAGATATCCATGTAGCGATCAGCTTCAAAACCGACGATATCGGACAGGTCGAGAACAGGGGCCGACCTGCCGGCCGTCTGCTGATAACGGATTGCCACCCTGCCGTAAGCGATGTGTTCACTGTCGGAAATGTTCGTCTGGATGTCGGGATTTTTACTTAGAATGTTGACCAGTCCGAGCAGTTCTTCGGCGTAAATACCGGGTTCAATATGGAGGTGGCTGATGCCGTTGCGGGTCAGGGCGTTCTGCAGTCTTTCGACCGAGAGGTTGTTCATGACCGGCTGGTCGGCAAAAATCACCTGTTCGTCAATGATTTTGACCGTCAAGCTTCCCTGTTGGGCGAAAATCTTCTGCAGGGCTTCAAGGGTCTGCCGGTTGAGTCTCAGCACCTGGCGATGCTGCGGATGATACAGAGCGGCATTGGCGGCGGCTGTGGTCAGCAGTCGTGCCCAGGTCTGAAAATAGCTCTCGGCTGGATGAGAATGATGTCTCATTGGCGTTGCTCCCGGGCGATAAGAGCTTTCTGCTTGAATTTCCCGGTTGACAGCTCATCAAGCAGTTGCGTCGCGCGCCGGCCCGGGAACTGCCCAAGACCCTGGATGATTTCGAGCTGAAGCTGGCGAATGCGACGATTGACCAGCAGGCCAGATTTTTTCAGGACCCGCCTGAAAATCGGCAGACTCTCCTGGTTGCCGATGCGAACCAGCGTGCGGACCGTCGCCTGGAGAATTTTCAACTCCTGATCGTTGCCGGGGTCCTGTTCAAGGGTTTTGTGCAGCAGGCCGAGAACCTTCGGGTCGCTACTCAGATCGGCAATGTCTATGGCTGCCAGACGGGCCAGCGGGTCGTCGCCGGCCAGGTCGGCAAGTAATTGCCGGTTGGCTGTCGCCGGGTTGCAGATAAAAAGAATCCGCACCGCCTCCTTGCGCACCTGGGGATGCTCGTGGTGACAGAGCTGCTGAATGGTTTTGATGTTTTTTGGATCCAGGGTTTTGCCCAGCACGGTGAGCAGGTTGCGCTGGAGATACCAGCGTTCGTCGTCGAGGGCCCTGATGATTTTTTGTTGCGCATCTCCGCCGAGCCCTCCGAGGAGCTGCATCAACAGGCGTCTCTCCTGCCAGGTTGGGGCCAGCCCGAGCTGTTCGATGATCAGGTCACTGTAGGGTTCTCCAACCGTGGTGATGTAGGCGATGATATCGGAGTGGCTGTCTTCTTCCCAGAGTTCAAATGCGTCGATGACTTCAGCCATAAAACTCTGTTGAGTATGGTTCGCCAGGACTTTTTCATCAAAGATACTTGCATGCGCCTGGCCGCCATAGAGGTAGCGCGACCAGGATTGAAAAATATCCTTGAGGCTGCGGAAGTCGCCGGTGTCGAGAAAAAAGCGCGAAAGTTCAAGCAGGTTCTGCTGAATGGCATTCTCCTGGTCGGCTGCTATCGGCTGATGCAGCATGTCAAGCAGAATCGCCAGGGTGTTGCGTTCCGTCGATTGTGTTTCCAACTGTTCTTTCAGGTTCAGTTTAACATCCTCGGGAATACTGCCGGAGATATCACAACTCAGCATGCTGTCCAGTGCCGCCTGATAACGCGACGGCATGTAAAGATCCTGGCGCTCTTCGCTGAAAAGCACGTCAAGTCGGGCACGAACCATATCCGCGGAGAGTTGCTCCGATGGCGAGGCCACTTTTCGTTCAAACTCAGAAGACGCACCAGTGGCCAGAGTGGTTGCCAGGGCGAAAAGCCGTGAAGAGATCTTCAGGTTCTGCCGGGTTTTGCTGTTGATGGCGTCATGCACCAGCCGGGATGGAAGTTTCTTGAGTAATCCCGGCGCATGGGTGTGGTCACGGTCGAGGACCCTGAAAATGCTGGAGAAGATCTGGTTCCGTGCCTCCGGGGTGAGTTGCTCAAGCAGAGAATTGAAACGCCGGTCGGTTTCCGTGACGGTCTGAGTCCCTGCATGATCCTGAATACGCTTTTCAATATATTGATCAAGACTCCGGGAGAAGTCTTCTGCAGGTCTGTCCCCGGCAGAGAATTTCTCATTGAACAGATCGGCAACCGTGGAGATGTCATCTGCCGAATCACTCTCTCCGAAGTCGAGAATGCCGTTCTGCAGGCCATGAAGAAACATGTCCCAGAGCTGATCCTGCTGGGCGATAAGATTTTTGCTCGACTGAAAGGCGGCGTAGTCGACGGGGATGACAGACACATGCTCGATCTGCTGATCTTCAAGCAGGCGTTCGAACCCACCAAAAGATTCAATCGTCTCGCGATCGGAGCGGAGCAATTGGTTAAAGCGGATCAGTTCCTGACCCTGAAGCCCGAAGTGAAAGCTTACCGAGGCGATTCCCAGCGACGAAAAAAACCGCGCAAACTCAAGATTGGCGGAATCCTCTTTGTCCAGCCACTGTTGCTCAAATAATATCGCGCGGGGAGTGATGCCCAGACTGATCGTGCGCTTTGAATGGAACAGATCGTTGAGCAGTCCAAGGGTCTTTTCCGTTGAGGTGCTGATCTGGGGGTGATTAGTGGGGTAAAGCGCGAGTTTGCGTCTGGACAGGTTCAGTTCGTGAAGGAAACTGCTTAAAAGAGGTTTGTCGGGGTTGATTGCCTGTGGGATGTCTTTCTGCCGGTTCACGCCGTCCTCGCTTCGAGCTCTTTGAATAGGGCCGATTATAGCAGGTTTTTGCCAATTTTTGATATCTTCTGATGCAAAAGCTCCTCTATTGCATTCGTGAAGGTTTGGTGCTAAATTTCCGCCGTGATATGGATACTATTCAAGCAGATACCTGTTTATGAGCCTGCACAAACACTTTGATGTCGGCGATGCGGCTCTGGCTGTGCAACTGTTCGGCCAACAGAACAAGCATTTAAAACTGATCGAAAAACAACTCGGGATTCGTCTTGGGAGCCAGGGTACCCAGGTTCATCTCTCAGGTGATCCTGCGCAGGTCGAGGTCGGTTTGCGCCTTCTCGAGGAGCTCAGCCTGCTGTTGCGGGAGGACATGCCTCTTTATCCTGCCGATATCGATTACGCCGTTCGAATTCTTTCTGCCGATTCATCCACATCGTTACGCGACATTTTCCTGGATACGGTTTTTGTTTCCGCGCGCAACAAAATTATCACCCCTAAAAGCCTCGCTCAGAAGAGTTACATCGATAACATCCGTGAAAACCATGTCGTCTTCGGTGTCGGTCCGGCCGGAACCGGCAAAACCTACCTGGCTATGGCGATGGGGGTCGCGGCACTGATGCGCAAGGAAGTCAGCCGTATCATGCTGGTCCGTCCTGCGGTGGAAGCGGGAGAAAAACTCGGTTTCCTGCCGGGTGATCTGGCCGAGAAGGTGAATCCCTACCTGCGCCCGCTGTACGATGCCTTGTACGATATGACCGATTTGGAAAAGGCCCGGACCATGGTTGAAAGCGGCGTGGTTGAGGTTGCTCCCCTGGCTTTCATGCGGGGCCGCACGCTGAATGATGCGTTTGTGATTCTGGATGAAGCTCAGAATACGACCGCCGAGCAGATGAAAATGTTTCTGACCCGACTCGGTTTCGGCAGCAGGGCGGTGATCACCGGAGATGTCACCCAGATCGACCTGCCGCGCGGCTGCCATTCCGGCCTGTTACATGCCATCGAAGTTCTCGTGGGAGTTCCCGGGATTGCCTTCACTCATTTCAGTGATCAGGACGTTGTCCGTCATCCGATTGTTCAGGCGATTGTCCAGGCTTATCAGCGGGCCGACCGCCGGAATACGGAGCGAACCCCCCGCAGCGTGGGGTAGCGTCATGCTGATGGGAGAGTTCGGAAAAATATGACCAAAGAAGAAAAAAACAAATCGCAGCAGGGGCGTGCCGCGATTTTCGGCGAAGGGGTTCAGAGCCTGAGGCATAGACAGAAGAATCGCCTCGGAGGCTGGCTGCTGTTGACTGTAGCACTGTTGCTGACTCTGATCATTGTCCCCAAAGGAGGACTGATCCCCGATTATCACGCTCCGGGGGACGTTGCTTCACGGGATATTAAATCGCCACGTGATCTGCTCGTTGAAGATGTGGAGCTGACCCGGGCCAAGCGGCTCGAAGCGGCCAATGCCGTGCCGTTGGTTTATCAGTTTGACAGGCTCTTGGGTGTAGAAGCGATCAGGCGCCTGAAGAGCGGGCTTGAGCTGTTGCTGCAGCAACAGAGCGGAGTTGAAGACCGACAAAGCCCGGAAATTCTGCTCCAGCAGCTGGAGGCTGATTTTGGCGTTCCTCTGACCGGGGACGAGTTCAGGCCCCTGATCAAATTACCCCTTGATCGTGACCTGGCCGTCTCTACTGTTGATGCTCTGCGTCCGGTTTTTGCCTTGCCGATCGTGGCCAGCTTTGCCTCCTTTGAGAAGGATCGTCTTCAGGGTCTCATGCTGCTTGATCGCAACAGTGGCGAAGAACTGAATGCCGCCCTGCTTGACAGGACCATCAGTCTAAATGATGCGCTCTCACAGGCCAAAGAGGCCCTGACCCAGATTCCCGGGATGTCAGCCCTGCAGCAGCAGACGTTGCTCAAACTGGTGCAACAGCAGTTGCGTCCGAACCTGTTATTCGATCAGCCGGAGACCGAAAAGCGCAAAATCGCCGCTGAGGAGCAGGTGGCACCGGTTCTGTTTCAGATCAAAAAAGGTGAAATGGTGGTCCGGGAAGGGGAGCGGGTCAGCGCCGACCAGATCCTCAAACTCAGGGCGATCAGGGAATCAGGGCGCGACAACAGAAGCTTGCAGACCGCAGCAGGTTTGCTGATTTGTATTTTGCTGCTGATCTATGTCGGCTTTCATTTTGCCCGCGGAAACATCAGCAAATTTCACCCGGATTCACGCGACCTGATCTTTTTGGCGGTGGTTTTCCTCTCCCAGTTTCTCCTCACCAAAGTGTCGATTTTCATCAGCACCGGTATGGGCAACACCTTTGCCTATATCGATTCCACAGTTTATTTTTATGCCATTCCCTTTGCCTTGGGAGCCATGCTGGTGCGGATTGTCCTCAACTCGGAGACCGCTTTTCTGTTTGCCGTGTGCAGTGCCGTGCTGGTAGGTATCCTGTTCGGTAACAGTCTGCTGATGGCTCTCTACGCGCTCGCTGCAAGCCTCGTCGGGGCGCATGGCGTACGGCAGTGCCAGGCGCGGACAACTTTGTATCGCGCGGGCTTGTGGATCGGGCTGACGAACATGGCCCTGCTGTTGGGGATTCATCTACTGGCCGGCCGTAATGCCGAACTGGAACTGCTGTGGAAACTCGGATTCGGATTTTTCGGCGGTTTGATCAGCGCTGTTTTTGTCAATGGCACGGTCCCCCTGGTGGAGTCATTCTTTAAATACACGACCGACATTAAATTGCTGGAACTGGCAAATATGAACGCGCCGATTCTGCGCCAGCTGATGATTGAGGCTCCCGGGACATATCACCATTCGATCCTGGTCGGTAACCTCGCCGAGGCTGCCGCCGAGTCGATCAGCGCAAATCCTCTTCTGGCCCGGGTTTCGGCTTATTACCATGATATCGGCAAGATCAGGAAACCGCTTTATTTTATTGAAAATTCCGGCGGGCAGCGCAACAAACACGATAAACTTGCGCCTTCGATGAGTGCCCTGATCCTGACCTCTCATGTCAAAGATGGCGTGGAACTGGCCCGGGAGCACAAACTGGGAGCCGAGCTGATCGACATCATTCAGCAGCACCACGGGACAACCCTGATCAAGTTTTTTTATGATCGGGCCAAAAGTCTCGCGGATCCCGGTATGCAGCAGGTTGATGAGCGCGATTATCGCTACCATGGTCCCAAGCCGCAGACGCGTGAGGCGGCCCTGATCATGCTGGCAGACGCCGTTGAGGCGGCCAGCCGGACGTTGACGGACCCCACTCCGGCGCGGATTCAGGGTATGGTGAAAAAGCTGATCAACAATATTTTTATTGATGGTCAGCTGGATGAGTGCGATCTGACCCTGAAAGATCTGAACATGATTGCCAAGAGTTTCAACCGGGTTCTTTCCAGCTCATTTCATCACCGCGTTGATTATCCTGAACCGGTACACATTGTGCGTGAAAAAACTGCCGTGGAGGCGAAACTTTCACCGGAACAGAAGATCGGAGCCAGAGGTGCAGGTCCAGATAGAAAATCGCCAGAAGAAATACAGGATCCTGAAGCGGCCCATGCGAAAAGTCGCCCTGAGGATCTTAAGCGCCTTGGGATATCCTGACGCCGAGTTGTCGATTCTGATTGTCGATAACGCCGGAATTCAGCTTATCAATCGGGACTATCTGAAGCGGGACAGACCGACGAACGTCATCTCTTTTGCGATGCAGGAGGGAGAAGGCGCCGGTTTGCATCCCCTGATTCTGGGTGACGTCGTTATTTCAGCTGAGAGGGCTGCTGACGATGCCCGTGAAGCCGGTGTCCCTTTTGAACATGAGCTCTGGTTTTTGCTGCTTCACGGCATTCTCCATCTGGTGGGATATGATCATGAACGCGGCAGTCTTGAAGATGCTGAACGGATGGAGGCCAAGGAAAGTGAAATCTTCGGTCTTCTGAAACGTGAATTTCCATTGACGGTTTGACTGATTTGAAGAACGGGGAGACAGAGACGGGTGGAAAGTGACCATTCATCAACGGAACCGGGAGGGTGGCTGAAAAAACTGACCCGCCGACTGAGTTCTCGTCCGCAGGCTCACTCCGAGGAAGAGCTTCATGAGCTGATCGACGCTTCGGAACAGCAGGGTATCATCGATGAGCATGAAGGCGATATGCTGCAGTCGATCCTGGAGTTGGATGAGACCATCCTGCGTGAAATCATGGTACCGCGCACGGCAATGGTGTGTGCCGACGCCGACGCGCCTTTCAGCCAGATTCTCTCCAAAATTCTCAAATCCGGGCACTCCCGGATCCCTGTTTACCGGGGGAATATTGACAATATCATCGGTCTTGTGTACGCCAAGGATCTGTTGCGTTACTGGGGCCGCCCTATCGATGAGCTTCCTCTGGAAGAAGTTTTAAGAGAGCCCTACCTGGTCCCGGAATCTAAGCTCGTCAGCGTCCTGCTGAAGGAACTGCGTGAAAGCCGTGTGCATATTGCCATTGTCATCGACGAATATGGGGGAACTTCGGGGCTGGTGACAATTGAGGATATGATTGAGGAAATCGTCGGGGAAATCCAGGATGAGTACGACCGGGTCGAAGAGTGGCTGGTTGAACAGCCCGATGGTTCCTTGTTGGCTGATGGGCGGCTGAATATCGAAGAGTTTGAAGAATATTTCGATGTTGAGGTTGCGCGCGAAAAGTTCGATACGGTCGGTGGTTATATTGTCGAACATCACGGCCGGGTCCCCCAGGTCGGCGAAAAAATCAGGGTTGGGAATTTTGAAATGCTTATCGAGCAGGGCGATCAGCGGGCCATTCGCCAGATTCGGATTTTTCCTGCCTCGCCCCCGGAAGATGATTAGCCTCTTTCAATGAGCTGTCTGCGGCGTATTGACCCTTCGTTGGTCGCTTCAGCCCTGTCCGGTCTGCTGCTGGCGGCGGCTTATCCCCGACCCGATCTCTATCCTCTGGCCTGGGTGGGGCTGATTCCGTTGCTGTTGGTCATGCAGCGCCGTCCCTTCGCAACCGGCTTTACTGCCGGAGCGGTCTTTTTTTCCGTGGTCTTGTACTGGCTCAATATTGTCATGACCTCCTATGGAGGATTGCAGCCGCTTTTTTCCCTCCTGGCATATCTGTTTCTGATCACCTATCTGGCTGTTTACGTCGCCGCGGTTACCTGGCTCTCCTGTCGTCTGAAGGATGTTCTGGGGTTGCCCTATCTGGTCACTGTGCCGTTTCTCTGGGTGGCCTGTGAATTTTTGCGGGCAACGCTCCTGACCGGGTTTCCCTGGGCACTGCTCGGCTATTCGCAGCACCCCTTCTCGGCAGCTATACAGAGTGCCGATGTGACTGGTGTTTACGGCGTCAGTTTTCTTCTGGTCAGTGTCAATTGTGCTCTCGCCTGGCTGCTCAGCGAACCCCGTAAGGGTCTGGCCTGGGTAGGCTTTGGCGCAGTTCTGTTGATGACGACATCACATCTCGGCTATGGCTTGTGGAGAAATGGGCAGCCGCTTGACGAACGTGCTGAAAAACTTCGTGTAGCCCTGATTCAGGGGAATATTGATCAGGCACAGAAATGGGTCCCGGAGAACCGCCAGGCGACGATCGAGATCTACCGGAGCCTTTCTGTTCAAGCCCTGCAGGAACCGGCGGATCTGTTGATCTGGCCCGAGGCGGCCACGCCATTTTTTGTTCAGGATGAATCGGACGAAGCTCTGCAGGTCCGCAGCTTAGCTGCAACGCTGGCGGTGCCGCTGCTTTTCGGCAGTCCTGCCTATCAGCAGCTGGATGACGGCCGCTACGAATATTTTAACAGCGCCTTTCTGCTTTCTGCTCAGGGGCAGACCCTGGGACGTTCAGACAAGGTGCACCTTGTCCCTTTTGGTGAGTATGTGCCTCTGGGACGTCTCCTCTCATTTATCAATAAACTGGTTGTCGGTGTGGGGGATTTTTCTCCCGGCAAACTTCGCCCCCTGGTGTTGAACAATGACCGTATCGGGGTGCTGATCTGTTATGAAGCTATTTTTCCGTCGCTTGCCCGGGCTTATGTCCGTCAGGGGAGTCGTTTGCTGGTCAATTTGACCAATGATGCCTGGTTCGGGAAATCTTCAGCGCCTTACCAGCATCTGGCCATGGTGAAATTCAGAGCCATTGAAAATCGTATCTGGTTGGCTCGTGCGGCCAACACGGGAATTTCCGCTTTAATTTCCCCGTCCGGAAAGATTGTTTCTGATACTCCTGTTTTTGCGGCGTTGTCTCTCAACGGGAGTGTTGGTCTGGGTTCCCAAGCAACCTTCTATTCGCGCTATGGCGATGTCTTTGCCTGCCTGTGTGGGCTCTTCAGTCTGGTTTTTCTGGGTGTGATGCTTTTCAGCCGGAAACGCTCTGCGTAGTCGGATCGTTCCGCCTGTCCGACCCATTCCTGTGTCAATTCGCTATAATATAGGCAGCCCCTTGAGCCAGGGAGTCTGTTATGGTTTGGTTTGCGTGGAAGCGGATCAGGAGCAGATCGTTGCTGCTGACCCTGATCATGCTCCTGTTTTGTTTTCCTGCCCCGATGCATGCCGCCGGCGGTGGTGATGAGCCTCTCGTCTGGACCGCTATGGGGATGGGAGTCGTCGGCGGTCTGGCCCTGTTTCTTTTCGGCATGGACACCCTGACACAGGCGTTGAAAGCGGCAGCAGGAACTCATCTGCAGACAGTTCTGGCGCGTTTTACCAGTAATCGCTTCAGCGGTGCTCTGGTTGGGGCGATTGTCACTGCGGTGATTCAATCTTCATCGGTGACAACCGTGCTGGTCGTCGGTTTTGTCAGTGCCGGCCTGATGACCCTCAGCCAGTCGATCGGGGTGATTATGGGCGCCAATATCGGCACGACGATCACGGCGCAAATCATTGCATTCAAGATAACGCACTTCTCCCTGCTGTTCGTGGCCATCGGATTTCCGCTGTTATTCTGGGGGCGTCAGGAACAGACGCGGCACTATGGCGGGATGATTTTCGGTTTAGGTTTGGTGTTTTTCGGCATGAGCATCATGAACGAGACCATGCTGCCATTAAGAAATTACGCGCCTTTTATCGAACTGATGGTCAAGATGCAGAATCCGCTACTCGGGATTCTTGTCGGAGCACTTTTTACCGCGTTGATTCAGTCCTCTTCGGCCACTACTGGGATCGTCATTGTTTTGGCCAGCCAGGGGTTTATTTCCCTGTCTGCAGGAATTGCCCTTTCCCTGGGGGCAAATGTCGGCACCTGCGTGACGGCAATGCTGGCCAGCATCGGCAAACCCAGGGTCGCCTTGCGTGCCGCAGCCAGCCATGTATTGTTCAACCTTGCCGGAGTGGTGGTCTGGATTGGCTTAATTGACGTTCTGGCCGGGATTTCCATCGCGATTTCACCTGCCTACGGGCATTTAACCGGAGTTTCCAGGGTTGCTGCGGAGGCTCCACGTCAGATTGCCAATGCCAACACTCTTTTCAACATTGCCAATACGCTGTTTTTCATCCCTTTTACCCCCTGGTTGAGTCGCCTGGTGACGCGAATCTTTCCCGACAGGCTGCCCCGAAGTGGGCAGCCGATCATTGCTCCGAAATTTCTTGACAACCATCTTCTGGAAACGCCTTCAGCAGCTCTTAACGTGGCACGAATGGAGATTGGTCAGCTCGGTTATCAGGTGATGATGATGATGACGATGGCCAAGGTCGCCCTGGAAAAACAGTCTGAAGATCTCTACCGCGAAATAGAAAAAGCCGATGACCTCGCCGACATCCTGCATCATGCAATTCTTGAATACCTCAACCGCATCGGTAAGAGCCCCCTGACGGAAGTTCAGGCACAGGATTATTTTCGGTTGACCCAGGCGGCAGATACTCTTGAGGGGATTGGCGATATCCTTGAGTCCGACCTGTCCAGATTAGGATTACGCATGGTGCGCAATGGTCTGCAACCGAGTGTCACCACGCAGCAGATCATGGAGATCTTACATGGCCAGATTTTCAAAGCTCTGGAGGCGGCGGTGCGAGCTGTTGTCGATAATGATCAGCTGGCCGCACAGGATGTCCTGAGTCTGAGATCAGCGGTGAATGATGCAGTTGATCAGGCCTTTCAGCAACAGACCAGAAGTCTGGCGCAGAGTGAATTGACCCGTCTGCAAACACTCCAGCTGGAATTTGAAATGACCGACAAGTTGAAACAGATCTACTCTCTGAGCAAAAGGATCGCCAGGCTCTATGTTCCCAGGGAGGTCTGATAAGGGCGTTGACATTCGCCCGAAAACAGGCAAAGATCCTGACCTTTATTGACTTAACGACAGAGCATTTGCCCGGCCTGTCGACAGTGAGCAAGGAAGGACCTGTCAATGATGCAAAAGGTTGTCGCTCTGATCCCCGCGCGTTTCGCTTCGAGCCGTTTCCCCGGAAAGCCCCTGGCATTAATCCAAGGTTTGCCGATGATTCAGCATGTTTACCAGCGTGTTGTTCAGGCCCGGAGTATTGATCGGGTCATCGTCGCCACGGATGATCAGCGGATTGCTGATGCTGTGGGACACTTTGGCGGGGAGGCGATGTTGACAGACCCGGAGCATGCGACAGGGACGGATCGTCTGGCCGAGGTGGCGAATAAGATTGACGTGGATCTGGTCGTCAATGTTCAGGGGGACGAACCCTTGATTGACCCACGCATGATTGATCAGGCTGTTGAGCCGATGCTGCAGCACCCAGAATATGAGATGGGGACTCTGGCGACGCGGATCACCGAGGTCGATGATTTTTATAACCCGAACGTGGTGAAAGTTGTTCTTGAACAGAACGGTCTGGCGCTGTATTTTTCCCGCTCGGCGATCCCCTGTCCGCGGGATCTCAGTCGTCAGCAGCTCGCCGCAAGGCTGCCGCAGATGGAACTGTTGCGGCATATCGGTCTGTATGTCTATCGGCGCGATCTGCTGCTGGCCTACCCGTCCTGGCCGCAAACACCTCTTGAGGCGCTGGAAAATCTCGAACAGCTGAGGGCGTTGGAGCGGGGCGTCAAACTGCACGTTGCCGTAACGCAATACAGCTGCCACGGGGTTGATACTCCTGAGGATCTTGAGCGTGTTTCCCGTCTGCTGAACGCGGAAAATATTTAATTAAAACAAGTTGTTGAGCTGAAAATAAAAGTGGACGGTTTTTTGCATGTTGAGGCTTTCATTCGCCTTGATTTGCGTGTAGAATCAGCCATTCGTAGGTCATAAGTCAATGTGTTGCAGTTAATATTCAAGACAGTCATAAGTATACGGCGGATTGGAATGGGTTAAATGAAAACAAAGTTTCTGTTTGTGACCGGAGGGGTGGTGTCTTCCCTCGGTAAGGGGCTTGCTGCTGCGTCTATCGGGGCGCTGATGGAAGCCCGGGGATTGAGGGTTTCGATGCAGAAGATGGATCCCTATATCAATGTGGATCCCGGAACCATGAGTCCTTTTCAGCATGGTGAGGTCTTTGTCACCGACGATGGCGCGGAAACCGATCTGGATCTCGGTCATTACGAGCGTTATACCTCGGCAAAACTGTCACGCAAGTCCAATTTCACCACCGGTCAGGTTTACGATTCGGTTATCCGTAAAGAGCGTCGTGGAGACTACCTCGGTGGTACCGTCCAGGTTATCCCCCACATCACCAATGAAATTAAGCAGAAGATTCTCGATAATGCCAAGGGCGTTGATATCGCCATTGTCGAGGTCGGCGGGACTGTCGGCGATATCGAGTCGTTGCCGTTTCTTGAAGCGATCCGGCAGTTCAGGGCGGATCGGGGTCGCGAAAATGTCCTCTATATCCACCTGACCCTGGTTCCTTATATTGCCACTGCGGGTGAATTGAAAACCAAGCCGACTCAGCACAGTGTCAAGGATCTGCGTGAGATCGGCATTCAGCCGGATATTCTGCTGTGCCGCTGCGACCGTGAAATTCCTCGGGAGATGAAGGGTAAAATTGCCCTGTTCTGCAATGTTCCGGAAGATGCCGTCATCACGGCCCGCGATGTTGAAACCATCTACGAGGTTCCTATCGCCTTTCATGATCAGGGCCTGGACGAAAGAATCATCGAGTACCTGAATATCTGGACCAAGGCTCCCGATCTGTCAGCGTGGAGCCGGATTGTCGAACGGGTCAAACACCCGGCCGGTGAGACGACCATCGCGATTGTCGGCAAGTACGTAGGGTTGACCGAAAGCTACAAATCCCTGTCGGAGGCTCTGACTCACGGCGGCATTGCCAACAACTGTCGAGTAAAGCTGAAATATGTCGATTCCGAGGCTTTGGAGCGCCATGGCATCGGTTCTTCGTTTGCCGATGTTGACGGAATTCTTGTTCCCGGGGGCTTCGGCGAGCGCGGCAGCGAGGGGAAAATAGCGGCTATCCAGTATGCCAGAGAGAACGGGGTGCCGTTTTTCGGTATCTGCCTGGGAATGCAGATGGCTGTGGTTGAATTTTCCCGCCATGCCTGCGGTCTTGAAGATTCCCATTCGTCCGAATTTCATGAAGAGGCTGAAAATCCCGTTATTCACATCATGGAAGAACAGAAAAAGGTTAAAGGGAAGGGCGGGACAATGCGTCTTGGCGCCTATCCTTGCGAACTGCTCCAAGGCTCGCTGGCGCGCCGGATCTACGGGACCGATCGTCTCAGTGAGCGGCATCGCCACCGGTTTGAATTCAACAATCATTACCTGGAAAAGTTAAGAGATTGCGGCCTGGTCCTGTCGGGAACCAATCCGGAAGCCAACCTGGTTGAAATCGTCGAACTGGCTGACCACCCCTGGTTTCTCGGTTGCCAGTTCCACCCGGAATTCAAATCGCGGCCGATGGAACCGCATCCGCTGTTTGAATCCTTTGTCGGTGCTTGTCTTAAACAGGGTGAGGAGAAGTAAATGAAAATCGTCAATGTCGGCCCCGTTTCTTTCGGTGGCGCCAAGCCCCTCACTTTGATCGCCGGACCCTGTGCCATTGAGGATGAAAATCTGACCTTGAGAATCGCCGAGGGGCTGAAGAAAATCACTCAAGACCTTGGCTGCCAGTTTGTTTTCAAAGCCTCTTATGATAAAGCCAACCGTACTTCGGTGACCTCTTTTCGCGGTCTTGGGGTAGAGCGCGGGCTGCGTGTCCTTGAGCGGGTCAACAAGGAATTTGAAGTGCCGATTATTTCCGACATTCACGACGTCAGTCAGGTTAAGGCTGCGGCCGAAGTTCTGGATATCCTGCAGATCCCGGCCTTTCTCTGTCGTCAGACCGATCTTCTGGTGGCTGCCGGGCAGACGGGTAAACCGATCAATCTGAAAAAGGGCCAGTTTCTGGCCCCGTGGGATGTCGAACATGGGGTCAAAAAAATAGCATCAACGGGTAACGACAATATTATCCTGACTGAACGGGGCGCTACCTTCGGGTACAATAACCTGGTGACCGATATGCGCTCCCTGGTGATCATGCGCGACCTCGGCTATCCGGTCGTTTTCGACGCCACCCATTCCGTTCAACTTCCGGGGGGTGCCGGTGGTGCATCGTCCGGTCAACGGGAGTTTGTCGGGGCCCTGTCGCGGGCGGCCGCAGCCACGGGGATTGACGGCCTGTTCTGGGAAGTTCATGAGGATCCGGACAAGGCCCTTTGTGACGGAGCCAATTCTCTTCCTCTCCACCAGGTCAAAGTTCTGCTGCAGCAGATTCTTGAATTTGACGCGATCTTCAAGCAGGTGAATGTGGGACAGTCAAACCATGATTGAAACAGCGAAGCGCGTGTTGCAGATTGAAGCCGAAGCGGTTCTGGCTTTGAAATCACGAATCGACGGCGGTTTTTCGACTGCCGTGCGGATGATTCTGGATTGCCAGGGCAAAGTTGTTGTGACCGGCATGGGCAAGTCAGGACTGATCTGTCAGAAAATTGCTGCGACCATGGCATCAACCGGTACTCCGACCTTCTTTCTTCATCCGGCGGAAGGGATCCATGGAGATCTGGGCATGCTCTCCAAGGGGGATGTCGTTATCGCAGTCTCCTATTCCGGGGAGACGGAGGAGGTCAGTCGGATCCTGCCGATTATCAAGCGCATGGGCCTGCCCCTGATCGCCGTATCCGGAAATCCCAAAAGTACCCTCGCCATAGCCGGAGACGTCCATCTGGACGTCAGTGTGACCGAAGAAGCCTGTCCCCTCGGCCTGGCGCCGACGGCCAGTACCACAGCAACTCTGGCGATGGGGGACGCGCTGGCGGTGGCATTGCTCAATGAGCGGGGGTTCAAGGCCGAGGATTTTGCCCTGTTTCATCCGGGAGGCGCGCTGGGTAAAAAACTGCTCCTGCGCGTTGAGGATCTGATGCATGTCGGACAAGAGGTCCCCCTGGTTTTTCAGGAGACCCTGTTGCGCGAGGCGCTGTTTGAAATTACCAGCAAGCAGCTGGGGGTGACCGGTGTTACCGATGCTCAGGGAAACCTGCTCGGGGTCTTTACCGACGGTGATCTGCGCCGGGTCATGGAGAAGGGCCTCGACAGCCTTCAACAGCCGATCAATGCGGTGATGTCAGTGTCGCCCAAACGCATCCTGCGCAAAAATCTTGCGGCCAAAGCCTTGAGAACCATGGAGGATCATTCGATTACCTCGCTGTTCGTCTTTGATGATGAAGACAGCCTTATTCCCATCGGGATCATCCATCTTCACGACCTGTTACGGTCAGGTGTTGTCTGATGCAGCAACTTGCCGGGATCAGGCTTCTGCTGCTGGATGTTGACGGTATTCTGACGGATGGCCGGATCATTTATGACAACCAGGGCAATGAGCTTAAGGCCTTTGATGTTAAAGACGGGCATGGTCTGAAAATGCTCCAACGGGCCGGCATTCGGATCGGAATTATTACCGGAAGAACCTCTGCCGTTGTGGCCAGGCGAGCCGATGAGCTGGGAATCGACATTCTTTATCAGGGGGCCTTGCAAAAGCTGACGCCTTACCTTGAAATTCTCAGTGACCTCGCCCTCACTGATGAGCAGGTCGCCTATATGGGTGATGACATCGTTGATTTACCGCTATTACGGCGGGTCGGATTCAGCGCGACTGCCGCTGATGCCCTGCCGGAAGTCCTGTCCCGGGTTGACTACGTCACGCAGCGTAACGGGGGATGCGGAGCCGTCAGGGAGGTTTGCGACATGCTGTTGAAAGCCTGCGGGCGCTGGGATGACCTGACGGCACGTTATTTCCATGATTGATCACGACAGTGTTGCTGGAGCGCTTGAAGGTGTTTCAGTGCCGGGGTCCGGATGTTGAGTCTGAAACGTCTGCTGGGTGTAGTGATTGTGCTTTCCGTCCTTGTTTTGGGTGCGGTGATCTGGAACCATCTTAACCAGCAAGGGCCTGAGGAAATACTTAATCTTCTGCCGAACGATGTGGATCTGGCTCTTGAAGATCTGCATTATACGCAGAATGAAGATGGTCAGCGGCGCTGGACCCTGGACGCCGACAGGGCCGAGTATCTGCGTGACAGCAGCAGGGCAAAGTTGGATGCGGTCAGTTTGACCTATTATCAGGCCGGTGCCTTTGGAGACGTCACGTTGAGAGCCGCGCACGGTGAATTTGATCAGACCACCCGCCAGCTCGACGTCTGGGGTGATGTGGTTGTGGTGACTGAACGGAAAGACCGGCTTTTAACCGAGCGTTTACATTATGATGATATACAGCGACAGCTGAGTAATTCTGTTCCGTTTCGTTTTATCTCTCCGCGCCTCGAGTTGACGGGAACGGGCTTGCAGCTTGATATCGATCAGGGACGATTGCTGGTTAAAACCGACGTAAACGCACTTTTGGTCCCTGCACAGGGAAATAGTATTGACTGATGAAGAAAGCTGTCCTGATAATTATGTTCGCTGCCCTGTCTCTGAGCTCTGCGGCCCAGGCAGTGCAGAACAGTGCTGAAATCGACCGGAATCAACCGATTGAAATTACTTCGGACCAACTGGAGGTCTTTCAGTTGGAGAGAAAATCGGTTTTTTCCGGTCAGGTGGTGGCCCGGCAGGGAGATATGACCCTGACCGCTGCTGAACTGAGGGTTTATTTTGCGGAAAACAATCAGATCGAGCGCCTTGAGGCTTTTGGCCAGGTCGTTGTTCGCCAGCTTGATCGCACAGCGAACGCCGACAGAGCTGTGTATTATCAGCGTGATGAAATCCTCAAGCTCAGCGGACATGCTCAGGTTGAGCAGGGTGGCAACCGTATAGCAGGTGATGAGATTGTTCTCTACATTGCTGAGAACCGCAGTGTTGTCAACAGTTCGACCCAGGAGCGGGTCAGGGCCTTGATCGTGCCTGAAACCCGTAAAGAGTCTCCGTGAACAGACTGCTGAGGGCCAGCGATCTGCATAAGTCTTACGGTGGTCGACAGGTTGTCTCCGGCGTGAACCTGGAACTGCGGTCAGGGCAGGTTGTCGGTCTTCTGGGGCCTAACGGGGCAGGTAAAACAACCAGTTTCTACATGGTTGTCGGTCTGGCCAGGCCGGATCAGGGCAGGGTTTATCTTGACGATCAGGATATCACCGCGCGGCCGATGTATCAGCGGGCACGTTCCGGTCTGTCGTATCTGCCCCAGGAAGCATCCGTGTTTCGTAAGCTTTCCGTTGAAGACAATCTGCGGGCGATCATTGAAACTCTCGGGCTGTCCGCGGGGGAACAGAAACAGCATCTCGAAGCTCTGCTGGATGATTTAAATATTTCCCACATCAGAGCTTCAAAAGGGTATGCTCTCTCGGGGGGTGAAAGGCGCAGGGTGGAAATAGCCAGGTCACTGGTTCTTGAACCCGCATTCCTGCTGCTGGATGAACCATTCGCAGGGATCGATCCGATTGCCGTGATCGACATCCAGAATATTATTTCCCGGCTGAAAGATCGGGGGATCGGTATTCTGATTTCGGACCATAATGTGAGAGAGACCCTGGGGGTCTGTGATCAGGCTTATATTCTCAATCAGGGCCAGGTCCTTGAGTACGGAACCCCGGAAGATATTGCTCAAAGCCGGATAGCGCGGGAAATCTATCTGGGTGAGAAGTTCAGACTTTAAATTTGACCCACGATATGAAAGCTCTGAAACCAGACGTGAAAAAAACTTGGTTGGAATAGAAACCCTATGGCTTTAGACCTCCGTTTACAGGTTAAACTCAGTCAACAACTGGTGATGACGCCGCAACTGCAGCAGGCGATCAAGCTGTTGCAATTGTCGCGCATGGAGTTGGTAGACGTTGTCACCGAGGAACTGGCTGAAAACCCTCTGCTGGAAGAGGGTGTGGATCCGAAAGAAGCCCGCGAGGACGAACTCGAGGGACGTCAGTCAGAAGATTCCTCAGCTTCCGAAGTTTCACCTGAGCAGGAAGTCAAAGGGGAATCCGAGGGGATGGATGATATCGACTGGCAGACCTATCTGGAGGGTTACAGCCTCAACAGCAGTGACACCCGGAACAGTTATGAAGACCTGGAGGACCGCCCGTCCTACGAAAGCCTTCTGACCAAAAAAAGCAGCCTCAACGATCATCTGATGTGGCAGCTCAGCATGTCCTCTTTTGCGGAAGAGGAGCGTTTTGCCGCGGCTGAAATTATCGGCAACCTTGATGAGGCCGGGTACCTTCACGCTTCCCTTGAGGAGTTGGCTGACGCTTGTCAACGAGATTTGGCGGTGGTTGAAAAGGCGCTCGCTCGAGTACAGCAGTTCGATCCTGCGGGGGTGGCTTGCCGAAATCTTCAGGAATGTTTGCTGCTGCAACTTGAGCGTCTTGAGATGTCCGACTCTCTGGCGGCGAAGATTTTACGTGATCATATTGCCGAACTCGAAGGGCGCAAATATCCGCTGATTGCAAAAGCCCAGAAAGTTTCCCTGGACGAGGTTCTTGAAGCTGCCAAACTGATTTCAGGACTCGATCCCCGCCCCGGGCGCGCCTTTAACGAAGAGGATGTCCACTATATTGTCCCGGACATCTTTGTACACAAGGTTGGGGACGAATATGTTGTTACCCAGAACGATGAAGGACTGCCGAATTTAAGGATCAACGCGTTTTACCGCAATGCGCTGACTGACAACAAGTCGGTGGATAAGAAGGCCGGTGAATATATTCAGGATAAAATGCGCAGTGCCGTCTGGTTGATTAAAAGTATCCATCAGCGTCAGCGCACGATTTACAAGGTGACGAAAAGCATCGTCAAGTTCCAGAGAGAATTTTTTGATCATGGTATTGAATACCTCAAGCCGCTGGTTTTAAGAGATGTGGCGGAGGATATTGAAATGCATGAATCAACCGTCAGCCGGGTTACGACAAACAAATACGTGCAGACGCCGCAGGGGCTTTTTGAGCTGAAATATTTTTTCAACAGCGGCATCAATACGGCGGATGGGGATGCGGTGGCCTCAGAAAGTGTAAAAAGCCGCATCAAGGAGATTGTTGCCGGCGAAGACCCGAAGAAACCGTTTTCAGACCAGAAAATTGTCGACCTGCTCAAGGCCCAGGACATCAATATTGCCCGGCGTACGGTGACAAAATACCGTGAAATGCTTGGGATCGGTTCTTCGACGGAGCGGAAAAGACTGTTTTAGAGAGATCAAGTCGTGGTTCAGGGCAACGTGTGCCGGACCCTTTTCTGAGTTATAATGCTAGATAAGCAGGGCCCAATTCCGGGGTCTGAGACCTAAGGAGGTTACCTATGCAAATTGCCGTTACCTTCCGTCATATGGAAAGCAGTGATGCCGTTCGTGGTTATGTGGAAGAAAAACTGGCTCGGGTAAAGAAATACATTGATGAACCGATTGACGCTCAAGTGGTTCTGTCCGTGCAAAAGAAAATTCATCATCGGGCAGAGGTCACCATGGTTGCCAAAGGATTGACCATGAAGAGTGCTGAGGATAAAGATGATATGTACGCCGCGATTGACCTGATGGTCGACAAAATTGAGCGGCAACTGAAACGCTACAAAGAAAAGCTGAAGCGGCATAAAGGCACCAGTAGTGGGCAACGTCGGGTTGAAAAGACCGTTATCGCCGCTCCGAGTGTTGATGATGGGGATGGTAATCCGGAAATTATCCGCAGCAATTCCTTTTTTGTGAAGCCGATGTCGGTTGAAGAAGCGGTCATGCAGATGGATCTGCTTGATAAGGATTTTCTTGTCTTTACCGATGATCGCTCAGAAGAGATGAACGTCGTCTATCGACGTAAAGATGGAAATTATGGTTTGATCGTTCCCCAGGGGAGCTGAATTGTGTCTGCGGGTCTCGCCTGCTATTGCGGTCGGGACCCGCACTTTATTCTTTTCTGACAGAGTGTAGATGGGAAGTATGAAAATTTCTGAACTTTTAAGTCCTCAGGCTATTGTTGCCGACCTGCAGGCCAAAGATAAAACCAGGGCTCTGGCCGAGTTGACCGATACCCTGATTGCCTGTGAGCCCTCGCTGAGCCGGGAGAACGTCATAGCCGTTCTGCAGGAGCGGGAAAAGCTGGGTAGTACGGGGATCGGCGATGGTGTCGCGATTCCTCATGGCAAACTGGCGGGAATCCCCGAATTGAAGCTGGTTTTCGGCCGCAGCCAGGGCGGCATTGACTTTGAATCGATGGACGGACAGCCCGCCTACCTGTTTTTTCTGCTGATTGCGCCTGAGGAGTCGGTCGGTGTTCACCTGAAAACTCTGGCCAGGATTTCAAAGCTGCTGAAAGATTCGATCGTCAGGAAAAAGTTGATGGACGCAGTTGACCAGCAGGATATCTACCAGGTTATTCTTGACGAGGAAGCCTAGCGGGCAAACCAGCTTGTTATGCCATGGGATCAATGCCGGCGGGACAGTTGGGCTCCTGATCCCTTATTTATTCCGGGCCTGAACTATGCCGAAGTTGACCATCAAGGAAATTCTCGAAGAAGAAGAGGCCGGACTTGACCTGGAGCTGTTAGCCGGAGCAGGTGGTTTGGCAAAGACCATTTCCGTTCCGCGCATTCAAAAGCCCGGCCTCGCTCTGGCGGGTTATACTCAAAGTCTTCATCCTGATCGCATTCAGATTCTTGGCTCTACAGAGTTGAGCTTTCTGGATACCCTGCCCCGCGCTCAGGCCGTAGAGCAGTTGGCTGAACTTTGTCGCCATAATCTTTCCTGTCTGATTATTACCAAGAACCAGGATCCTCCCGATTATCTGGTTGCGCACGCCAATGCCGGAGATACGCCTCTGTTGCGGACCCGGCATCTCAGTTCAAATTTTATCGCCCTGCTCACCCGGTTTCTTGAAGAACGTCTGTTGCCGACTTCAACCCTGCACGGAGTGCTGATGGACGTTCTCGGCATCGGGGTGCTGATCCAGGGGAAAAGCGGCGTCGGCAAGAGCGAGTGTGCCCTCGAGCTGATCTTACGCGGTTATCGCCTGGTGGCTGATGATATTATCAGAGTGCGTTTTAAACTCCCCTCGGTGATTTTCGGGGAAGGGATGGACCTGCTGCATTATCATATGGAAATCCGCGGCTTGGGCATTCTCAATATAAAGCACCTTTTCGGGGTGGCCGCGATCCGCGAGCGCAAAAAAATTGATCTGGTCGTCGAACTTGTTCAATGGGATGATGACAAAGAGTATGACCGCCTGGGCCTGGAGCAGCAGTTCTACAGTATTCACGGCGTTGAGTTGCCTTTTGTTCGGGTTCCTGTCGCCCCGGGGCGGAATATCAGCACCATTGTTGAAGTTGCTGCACGTAATCAACTGCTTAAAGAGATGGGTTATCACAGTGCCCGTGAATTTCAGGATCTGCTGGAAAAACGTATGGCCGAAACGGCCCATCTGCATTCACACACGATTATCGGGGACGATCTGGAATGAGCAGGCGGCTGCTGATTATCACCGGGCTGTCCGGATCCGGTAAAAGTACCGCTGCTCGTGTCCTTGAGGATCAGGGTTTTTTCGTCGTTGACAACCTTCCCCTGGTGATGCTCCCGGATTTTATGCAGCGCGTCAATGAAAGCCTCAAGCCGTTGACCGGTGTGGCCGTGGTTATTGATGTGCGCAACCGCGCTTTTCTCACTGACCATTCGGGGACATTCAAATATCTTGAGGATCAGGGCCACACTCTGGATATCCTTTTTTTTGAAGCCACCGACGCGATCCTCAGACGGCGTTATTCAGAGACGCGGCGTTCTCACCCCCTGGCTGCTGCGGAAACGGTCCAGGCGGGAATAGACCGTGAGCGTCAGCAGCTGCGGCTGCTGCGTGAAGCGGCGACAAGAATTATTGATACCACTAATCTGAATTCGCGGCTGCTGCGTGAATTGATGCTGGATTTTCTTGGTGAAGAGCATGGGACCGCACTACTGATCGTCAATCTTGAGTCTTTTGGCTATCGTTATGGGCTGCCTCCGGCGTCCGACCTGGTTTTTGATGTGCGTTTTCTGCCGAATCCGCACTATATTGAAGAATTACGTCCTTTGACCGGTCTTGATCCCAAGCTGCGCGAATTTGTTTTGAATCAACAGGCATGTCGAGATTTTCGAGATCATCTCGACCCGCTGTTGAAATTTCTGCTGCCACATTACCGTGAAGAGGGGAAAAGTTATCTGACGATTGCCGTTGGCTGTACCGGGGGGCGTCACCGGAGTGTTTCAATCGTCGAAGATCTGGCGAAAAGTTTTCCCGATGCAAATGCGGTGTTGCGGGTTAATCACCGGGATGTCGAAAAAGGCTAAAACATGGTCGGTATTGTTATTGTGACTCATGCGGGACTGGCTCACGAGCTGAAAAATGCGGCGGAGATGATTCTTGGACCGCTTGAGGCTGTAGAAACCATCAGTATTGACCGCGAGTCATCTGTGGATCATGCTAAAAACGCTCTTGAAAAGGCCTTGAACGAGGTCGCTGAAAACGGTGACGGAGCCGTGATTCTGACCGATCTTTTCGGCGGCACGCCGACCAATATCAGCGCTGAATTTTTACGGCCGGGGGTCGTTGAAATCGTCACCGGGGTCAACCTGCCGATGGTGATCAAGTGTCTTGGGTCTCGTTCGCAGCAGGAGCCCGGAAGTCTGGCAACTCTTCTCAAGGACTATGCGCAGAAAGCGATCATGTGTCCTTCAGAGTTGTTGAAACAAGAGGGTTGAAAGCTTATGAACCTGGTGTTGACGCGTATCGATAATCGTCTTATTCACGGTCAGGTCCTGGAAGCCTGGGTTCCCTTTGTTAAGGCTGATTGTATTCTCGTCGCCAACGATGACATCGCGTCAAATCCGCTGAAAAAAATGATGATGCAAGCTTCGGTTCCCAGCCGTATCAGGGTTGAAATCGGAAAAATTGAAGAGATCGTCACTCTGCTCAACTCCAGTGATCTTGACAGGTGTCGTACCCTGCTGCTTTTTGGCACCACGACCGATGCGTTACGTGCCTATCGAGAGGGTCTCTTTTTTACCAAACTGAACCTCGGGAACCTGCACGCCGATAAGGGCAAGGCGCGGCTCAGCTGCACGGTTTTCCTTGACGCGGCTGATATGGATGACCTTGAGCTGCTTGATCAGGCGGGGGTGAAGATCACTGCCCGGTGTATTCCTGCTGACGGTGAACGTCCCTGGCGCAAACTGATTGCCACGGTAAAGGAGGCCGAGTGATCTCCGTTGACCTGTTTTTAGGAGCTTTGATCGCCCTGTTCTGTGGTCTCGATCGCGTGGCGATTCTTCAGTTTATGATCTCTCGACCGATTGTTGCGGCACCGTTGACGGGTCTGGTACTGGGAGATCCCCAGGTCGGATTGCAAATCGGCCTGCTGGTTGAGCTTTTGTGGCTGGCCAGGCTTCCGGTCGGTGCCGCAGTGCCCCCGGATGACACCCAGGTCGCTATTGCCAGTTCAGTGCTGGTGATCATCCTCGGGCGGGTACTCGACGCCGGTGGGCTGGAGTTGATTCTGCTCGCCCTGTTGGTGACTGTCCCGCTCGGCAAGGTTGGCCAGTACTTTGATCACTATGCCAGACACTATAATGTGCGCCTGTCGAAACAGGTTGAGCTGGCCTTTGAAAGAGGGTCACTGGCCATGGCTGAATGGCAGCATCTGCGTGGACTGGTCAGCTTCTCTCTCGCCGCGGTGGCGACTTATGCAGTCATCCTGGCCGGAGGGTTGATCATTGTTCCGCTCATCTGGCCGTTGTTTCATGAACCTTTAAGTTACTCCAGTGACTGGCTGGCTCTGGCTCTGCCCCTGGTAGGCATCGCAGTGATCCTCGGGACCATCAATGTCAGTCGCGCGATTACCCTGTTTTGTGCTTCCTTCGGGATGGCCTTTTTACTGATGTGGCTGGTGTAATGATGACCCTGTCCTGGAGAACCCGCCTGCATGTCTGGCTCCGTCTGCTGCTGCTGCAGGCGAGCTGGAACTTTGAGCGATTACAGGGGATCGGTTTTTTCTACGCGCTGCTGCCCGGTCTGAAAAAACTCTACAGTAAAGAACAGGTCCTGAGCGTGAGTAAAAACTACGTCGGCTATTTCAACACTCATCCCTATCTGGCCCCACTGGTTGCCGGAGCGGTGCTGAAACTGGAGGAAGAGCGAGCTGCCAAGCGTGGTGATGAAAGTATCGCCATTGAAGAGTTTAAAGAGATGGTCGCCGCCCCCTACGCAGCCATTGGTGATGCCCTTTTCTGGGGAGGTCTGCGGCCGCTGGTGGCCGGGGTGACACTGTTTTTTGCGGTCAAAGGGATTCTCTGGGCGCCACTGATCTTCCTGGTATTTTTCAACCTGGCACCCATGTGGTTCCGAACCGCCTTTTTCCTGCGTGGGTACCGTCAAGGTCTGAGGTCGGTCGAATTCATCCAGCAGCACAACCTGCCGGACTGGGCAATTCATACCAAGGAGGCCGCCGTTGTTGTCCTGGGGGGATTGAGTGCTTTCATGGTCTTCAGTCATCTCAATCTCAAGCAGCTGACCAGCTGGCTGGGGCTGCTGACGCTGCTGCCGATGATTCTGCTCAGCCTGGTGGCGCGTAAGGGGATATCGACTCTGATGCTGGTGATTATAACTTCAGTCTGTATCGTCTGTGCCGGCTTGTTCTGGGCCGATGTGGCACTGTTATTAAAAATCTGAGGGGTATGAAGGATTATGCTGAATCGTGACTTTATCATAAAAAATCGTCTCGGGTTGCATGCCCGGGCTGCGGCACAGCTTGTTCAGACCGCAAATAAATTCAAGTCCGAAGTCAAGTTGATCAAGGACGACGTCGAGGTGAACGGCAAAAGTATCATGGGTATTTTACTGTTGGCGGCCCCCAAGGGGACCGGTGTCTCCGTGTCGATTGAAGGAGACGATGAAGAAACAGCCATGGATGTGATAGCAGAGTTGATTGAGGATGGTTTTGGGGAAGACTAGAGTTACACAGGACACATACCTGGTCGGAATCGGAGTTTCTCCGGGGATCGCCATTGGGGAAATCAGTCTTGTTGATCAGCGGCCTTTGATCGATGAATCATTGATTGAGGTTACCGAGATTGAAGACGAGATTAAGCGTTTTCACCGCGCGGTCGAATCGGCCCGTCACCAGTTAAAAAAAATCAAGCAGGCGGTGTCGCGTCAACAGCATTTGCGTGAACACCTTTATATTCTGGACACCCACCTGCTGATCCTGGATGACGAGATGCTGATTCAGCAGACCGAAGAGCAGATCCGCCGGCAGTTCAATGCCGAAAGTGCTCTGACCAAGGTCCTTGATCAGTTGCGGATGCTGTTCAACGATATCGAAGACGAGTATCTGCGCGAGAGACGTTCGGATGTCGACGCCGTGGGTGAACGGCTGATCAGAATTCTGACCGGTGTCAGTGAACGCTCACTCGGTAAAATCGGCACTAAATCGCTGGTTGTGGCTCATGATCTGTCGCCCGCGGAAACCATGCAGATGGACCGTACCAAGATTCTCGGTTTTATCACCGACAAGGGTGGACGCACGTCGCATACGGCAATTTTGGCCCGTTCCCTTGATATTCCTGCGGTTGTCGGTCTGGAATCGGTGACCTCACTCGCCGTTGATCAGATGCCCGTCATCATTGATGGCTCTACCGGTGTGGTTATCCTCAACCCTTCGGAACGGACGTTCAAAGAATATCTGGCGCGCAAACAGAAATATGAATTCCTCGAAGAAGAGCTCGAAGCCTACAGGGACCTTCCGGCCGTTACCGCAGATCAGGTCAAAATAACTCTGCGTGCGAACCTGGAAATGGAGAGCGAGTTTCAGCTGGCGCAAAAACACGCCGCCGAAGGCGTCGGCCTCTATCGGACCGAGTTTCTGTTTCTCGGCCGCTCCGAGCCCCCTACGGAAGAGGAGCAATATGAGGCCTACTGCAGAATACTCACAGAAGCCGGCGAGGAATCGGTAACCATTCGGACTCTGGATATCGGGGGGGATAAATTCATTCCCGAGTTGAATCTCGAGGACGAAGCCAACCCGGCCATGGGATTACGCGCCATCCGTTTTTCCCTGCGTGAAGAATCCCTGTTCAGAACCCAACTGCGAGCGATCCTCAGGGCGTCGTCCTGCGGGCGGGTTCGCCTGCTGTTTCCGATGATTACCGGAGTTGCTGAAGTTCGCGCCTGTCGGTCGATTCTGAATGATGTCCAGAGAGATCTCGACCGTGAAGGGATCGCTTATGATACGAATATTTCTGTCGGGATCATGATAGAAACGCCGGCCGCTGTGATTATTTCTCACTTACTGGCTCAGGAGGTCGATTTCTTTTCCATCGGGACGAATGACCTGATTCAGTACACGCTGGCTGTGGATCGAGGCAACGAATTCGTCGCCTATCTTTATGATCCGCTCCATCCGGCTGTCCTCAGAGCTCTGAAGGTTGTCTGTGACGCAGCCAATGCCGCTCAGATTCCGGTCTGTATCTGTGGTGAAATGGCCGGTGAACCGCTTTATGCCATGGCACTCGCAGGGCTGGGACTGAATGAGCTGTCGATGAATCCCGCGTGCATCCCACGGGTCAAGAGGGTCTTGCGTCAGATCACCAAAGCTGAAGGTGAGGCCCTGATCGCCAAACTTCTGGCGCTCCCTGTCAGTAAGGATGTTACCACTATGATCGATAAGGAAATGCGTGCCCGGCTGCCGGACATTTTTGAACAACCCCTGATCTGACAGAAAACAGTTGACCGAAAGTAGCGTTCTTCATAGGATGCCAGCCGGTCAGAATAAGTGACGCTATAAAACTGGAGGATATTTTGATATGGCAATGACAGATTTCTTATTTACATCCGAGTCCGTTGGCGAGGGCCATCCCGACAAGGTCGCCGACCAGATTTCCGATGCAATTCTCGATGCAATTCTGAGTCAGGATGCGAATGCCCGGGTCGCCTGTGAAACGCTGGTCACCACGGGGATGGCGATGATTGCCGGGGAGATCACTACAACGGCCTACGCCGATTTCCCTGCCATTGTCCGCCAGACAATCAAGGAAATCGGCTATAACGATTCCGCCATGGGTTTCGATTATGAAACCTGCGCGGTTCTGACGAGCATTGATCAGCAGTCCCCCGATATTTCTCAGGGGGTCACCGCCGGTGAAGGTTTGTACAAAGAACAGGGTGCTGGTGACCAGGGCCTGATGTTCGGTTTCGCCTGTGATGAAACTCCGGAGTTGATGCCGATGCCGATCACTCTGGCTCATAAGCTGACGAAAAAGATGGCCGATGTGAGAAAAAGTGGTCAGCTCGGTTTTCTGCGCCCTGACAGCAAATCGCAGGTGTCTATTCAGTACATTGATGATAAACCGACACGCATTGATACCGTGGTTGTCTCATCGCAGCACAACCCGGACGTCAGTTACGCTGACCTCAAAGAGGCCATCATTGCGGAAGTGATTATGCCGGTTCTTCCTGCCGCTTTGATTGATAAGGAAACCCGTTACCTGATCAATCCGACGGGGCGTTTCGTTGTCGGCGGCCCGATGGGCGACTGTGGTCTGACGGGACGTAAGATTATCGTTGATACCTACGGTGGCCAGGGCTCACACGGCGGTGGCGCTTTCAGTGGTAAGGACCCCTCCAAGGTGGACCGCAGTGCGTCCTACATGGCACGCTATATCGCTAAAAATATCGTCGCTGCCGGAGTGGCGCGCAAATGTGAAGTCCAGCTGGCTTATGCCATCGGGGTTGCTGAACCTGTCTCGGTGATGATCAATGCATTCGGGACCGGGAAAATCCCTTCCAACAAGATTGCAGAGATTGTTCGCGAGGAATTCGACATGCGTCCTGCCGCGATTATCGAGCAGCTTGACCTGCTGCGGCCTATTTACCGTCAGACTGCGGCTTACGGGCATTTCGGTCGTGAACTGCCGGGATTCACCTGGGAGGTGACAGATCGCGCCGAATCGATCCGGGCGCGGGCGGGACTATAACTCTCAGTGTTGGGTACTTTTCTACGACAGGCAAGCCGAACGGCTTGCCTGTCGTGGTTTGAGCCGGCTGAAATTCAGTCGCGGAAGCGTTTGATCAAATCCTGGTAAGCGTCGATTCGACGATCACGTAAAAAGGGCCAGATGCGTCGTACTGCCTCGCTCTGATCCCGTTTCACTTCAACGCAGAACACCCCCTCGTCCTCACCGCTGTGGAAAATCATTTCTCCCTGGGGTCCGGCGACGAAGCTGTTACCCCAGAAGCGGGCTCCTTGACCCCGGCCGCTGGGGTCGGCTTCAAAACCGACCCGGTTGACGGCCACCAGAGGAATTCCGTTGGCGACCGCGTGTCCCCGCTGGACCGTGATCCAGGCTTCCATCTGACGCTGTTGCTCTTCCCGGGAATCGTTCGGGTCAAAGCCGATGGCGGTCGGATAGATCAGGATCTCGGCTCCGGCCAGAGTCATCAACCGCGCCGCTTCCGGAAACCACTGGTCCCAGCAGATCAGCACCCCGAGTTTTCCCAGCGACGTATCGATCGGCTGGAAGCCCAGATCTCCTGGGGTGAAATAAAATTTTTCGTAATATCCGGGATCATCGGGAATGTGCATTTTCCGGTAGGTTCCGGCGATACTCCCGTCTTTTTCCAGAACCACTGCGGTATTATGGTAGAGACCCGCGGCCCGGCGTTCAAACAGTGACAATACAACCACCACCCGGCATTCCTGCGCCAGCGCCGCAAAGATTTCAGTGGTTGGACCGGGGATTTCTTCGGCCAGGTCAAAATTGGTGACCTCTTCACTCTGGCAGAAGTAGGGGGTGCGGTGCAGTTCCTGTAAGACGACGAGCTCCGCACCTAGATCCGCAGCCCGTTTAATGCCGTCAATACTTTTCTGTATGTTGGCGTCGATATCCGCTGTGCAACTGTGCTGGACAAGGCCTATGGCCAGGTTGTTCATGTGAGGACTCCTTGCGGCAACTGCATGGTGACGCAGTGTAATGAGCCATGCTGTCTGATCAGGGGGCGACAGTCAATAGCGATTATTTCCCGCTGCGGAAAGGCCTGAGCGATAGTCTGCAAGGCGATGGCGTCCGCTGGGTCAGAATAGGTCGGGACCAGAACCGCCTGATTGATAACCAGAAAATTGGCATACGTGGCCGGCAGGCGCCGACCCTCTTCAAAACACGCCCGGGGCCAGGGCAGGGGCAGCAGGCGAAAGGGTTGCCCCGCTCTGCTGACAAAGCTTCTGAGCTGCTCTTCCATCTGTTGCAGGGGATGAAAATGTTCGTCACTCCGGTCGGGGCAGGAGACATACAGGATCGTATCCTGGGGACAGAGGCGGGCCAGGGTATCGATATGCGCATCGGTGTCATCGCCGACCAGATCGCCATGATCGAGCCAGAGAAAATGATCAACTCCGAAATGCTCGGATAAAAGCTCTTCCAGCTGTTGGCGGCTCAAATGGGGATTGCGGTTGGGATTGAGCAGGCACTGCGATGTCGTCAGCAGACTGCCGCAACCGTCAACTTCGATACTGCCTCCTTCAAGAACCAGATCGATATCCTGCCGGGAGGTTTTTTTGAAAATCCCTGAAGCGTGCAGCTTTGTGGTCACCAGATTATCCAGTTCCGCCGAAAATTTGCCTCCCCACCCGTTGAAAACGAAATTGAGCAGCCGGGTGTGTGTTCCCCGGTAAACCGTCAGGGGCCCGAAGTCCCGCGCCCAGGTGTCGTTGGTTGCGATCTCAATAATTCTGACCCGGCTGAGGTTGAGGTTTTCGTTCAGTAACCGGTTTTTCAGCGCCGCGGCCTGTGGAGTGACGATAATGACCGTTTCAAATCGCGAAATCTCCCGGGTCAGGGCAAGATAAACGTCCTCTACCTCGGCAAGCAGTGGAGCCCAGTCGGTGTGCTGATGAGGCCAGGCGATCAGCACGGCATCCTGGGGCTCCCACTCGGCCGGAAGTCTGTTCTGATGTGTTTGTTCTGTCATCGGGTCGCAACCTGTCTACGCGAACAGCGTCTGTTCAATAAGAATCTTGCAGCCGATGAGAATCAACAAGGCACCACCGGCTATTTCGACCCGGAATCCCCAGATGGATCCGAGACGTCGACCCAGCAACATGCCGACAACGGTCAACGCCCCGGCGGTCAGCCCGATTACCAGAGCGGGGGTCCAGATCCTGATACCCAGAACCGCCAGACTGAGACCGATAGCCAGGGCGTCAATACTGGTCGCGATGGACAGCATCACCAGGGATATCCCCCGGGTTGGATCCCCGCTGCGCGGATTGTCATCGTCATTGTGACAGGCGTCCCAGAGCATTTTGCCGCCGACGGAAACCAGCAGGGTAAAAGCCACCCAGTGATCGACCGCTTCAATCTGGGCCCGCAGGCTGATCCCCGCCAGCCAGCCGCAGATCGGCATCAATGCTTGAAATAAGCCGAAATGAAAACCGAAGCGGAACAGGTGGCGCCCCGTCAACTCGGGAAGTGTCAGCCCGGTTGCCAGGGCGACGGCAAATGCATCCATCGCCAGGGCAACGGCAATCGCGGTGAGGGTGATTCCATCCATGGGCAGCAGTGGGGTCAGCGCGGCCTGACAGCAAGGCAGGGATCTCTGTTTTGCCATCAACACCGGCGACAATAAAGGCTGTGCTGAGAGAAGATCAAGTCTTGAAGAGTGTGTTCAGCCAAGACATCCGGATTGGAAAAAACAACCTTTTCGAAAAGTATATTTTCCGAATCTATTCAGCGATCGCCACACTTTCAATCACAACGGGCTCTACCGGAACATCCTGATGGTGCCCGTGATTTGCGGTTTTTACTCCGGCAATCTCGTCAACAATCTCCATCCCCTCAGTGACGCGACCGAAAACGGCATACCCGTAAGCGTTGGGGGTTTTTCCCTGATGATTGAGAAAGGCATTGTCAACCAGGTTGATGAAGAACTGGCTGGTTGCACTGTCGACAACCTGGGTCCGGGCCATGGCCAGGGTTCCACGCAGATTTTTAAGCCCATTGTCCGCTTCGTTCTTGATTTCCGCCCCGGTTTTCTTCTGTGCCATGTCCGGGGTGAACCCACCGCCCTGAATCATGAAGTTGGGAATCACACGATGAAAAATCGTCTGCTGATAAAAGCCTTGACGGACATAATTGAGGAAATTTTCAACGCTGACCGGGGCTTCTTCGGCATTGAGCTCAATGACAATTTCCCCTTTACTGGTCTGCATTTTGACGATCGGCTGGACACTCATGGTTCGCTCCTTGTGGATTGGACTGACAGCTGGAAAAAGATGTTTTCACGGCACGGGGTATAATGTCGCCATGAACGCTAAATTTCAAGGGGATTTTCGGTTTTGAATGAGCGGGCCGGATCAATCCTGGCTGAGCGTTGTTCCTCTGCGCAGCAGTTCCGTAAATTGATCCTTGGGGATCGGCCTGCTGAACAAATAGCCCTGATAAAGACGGCACCCCTTGTTTTCGAGAAAATCAAGCTCGAACCGGGTTTCCACCCCTTCAGCGATGACTTTCAGATCAAGGTGTTTGGCCATGGAAATAATGGTATCAACGATCGCCGCATCGTTGACGTCCGTTTCAATATCGCGGACGAAGGACTGATCAATTTTGAGAATATCCAAAGGCATTTTTTTCAGGTAGGCGAGGGAGGAATAACCTGTCCCGAAATCGTCAATCGACAGTTCCAGGCCGAGCTTTTTCAGAGCTTGCATTTTTTCGATGGTGTCGACGATATTGTCAATCACCATGCCTTCTGTCAATTCCAGTCCGAGCCTGGTCGGGTCGGCACCGGTTTCATCCAGAATCCCCTGGACCTGGGCGATGAAATTGGGTTGCCGGAACTGCCGCGGACTGACGTTGACCGCCAGGTGGGTGATGTCGAGGCCCTGGTCGTTCCAGTTTTTCAGCTGCTCACAAGCGGTACGCAGAATCCATTCGCCGATCGGCAGGATCAGGCCGGTGGCTTCGGCTATGGGAATGAACGTTGCTGGCGAAATAAAACCTTTATCTGGGTGCTCCCAGCGCGCCAGGGTTTCCGCGCCGATGATGTCACCTCTGCTGTTGACCTGCGGCTGAAAAAACAGGTTGATCTGCCGGCGTTCCAGGGCATAACGGAGCTCTTTTTCAATGGCCAGGCGCGTATCCGCCGCGGCCTGCATGCTCGGCAGGAAAAACCTGATGGTGTCACGGCCGTCATCCTTGGCGCGATACATGGCTGTGTCGGCATAACGCAGAATGTCGTTACCCGATTCCTGCTCTCCCTGACTCGACGGGAACATGGCAACCCCGATGCTCGGGGTGACATGAAGTTCATGGCCGTCAATGTCGTATGCTTTTGCCAGGTGGTTTTTGATCTTCTCAGCCTTCAGCTGTGCCGCGGCTGCCGCCTCGTTCTCATTGGTGCCCAAGTCGGAGAGCAGCATGACAAATTCATCCCCTCCGAGCCGGGAAACCGTATCTTCGGCGCGCAGATCATGAAGAAGGCGCTGTGCAACCTCTTTCAGCAGCGCGTCTCCGACCGGATGCCCCAGGGAATCATTGATATTTTTGAAGCGATCGAGGTCGAGAAAGAGCATGGCACCGTAGAGGCCGTAACGGCGCGCGCGCGAGATGTTCTGCTCCAGCCGGTCGAGCAGCAGCCTGCGGTTCGGCAGTTCCGTCAGGGCATCGTAGTAGGCCAGGTATTCGATCCTGGCTGCGGCCTGTTTGCGCTCCGTAATATTGCGCAATGTCGCGCAAATTCTGTCATCCTGAAAAGTTTCTCCAGATTGAAAACTGGCATTCAGGGAGCAGGGAATCAGGGTTTCGTCCTGATCCAGCAGATAAAGTTCGTAATCACTGATTTTGTTTTCTGCTTTGAGCCGGGCAAACAGATGTTCGCGGTCCTGAAGGCTGGGAAACAGATTCTGGACGTTCGTGTGCAGAAGGGACTCACGTCGGTACTGGGTAAAGCTGGAGATGGAAGGACTGATTTCGGTGATTTCCCCATCAAGGCGCATTTCAAGATAAACATCCTGAAGATTCTCAAAGATCGAACGGTATTTTTCCTCGCTCTCTTTGAGTTTCAGGTGCGAACGGTTCAAGTCCTTGATCGCCTTCTGCAGGGCTTCGGTCCTGCGGGTGACCTCCTCTTCAAGGTGTTCCTGGTAAGCGCGGTTTTCGACAATCAGGCGGGAGCGTTCAAGAGCCTGATTGATGGCGTGGATCAGGACCGACATGTCCTGAATCGGTTTGAGCAGATAATTCCAGGCCCCCTGATGGATGGCTTCTACGGCATCGCCGATAACGCCGGTTCCGGAAATGACGATGATCGGGGTGTCCGGGGCCTGCTGTTTAATTTTTTCAAGAACTTCTAGACCGTCCATCTCGGGCATGCGCAGATCACAGAGGACCAGATCCGGCTGCTCTCTGGCAAAAATTTCGAGACCTTCCTGCCCGTTACTGGCTTCCAGAACGTTATAATCATAGTCTTCAAGAAACAGCCGGAAGCTTTCTCGAATATTTTCTTCGTCATCGATTGTCAGGATAACGGGGTGCTTACGTTGATCCATGGTCTGAAATATTCCTCCAGCTGTTGAGGCCATTTCGATGGCGATGAAAAGCTGATGACGTCAACGCGGAATTTATAAAATTCTCATGGGTACCGCCTTGCTATTATGCCGATAAACATGTGGTTAGTCAAATCTAATTTTTTGGATGATTTTCTCGTTGTTTCAGCGCAGGTCACCGGTCAGAGACTGGAGAATAAACAGTTTAGGATTGATGGCTTTTACCGTTTCAATGATCTTCAGAAAGGTCTCATAGTCGACATCTGCTTCCGTGTCGCATCCCTGGAAAAAATCCGCACCCTTGGGGAGTTCACTGAATTGCCCCTTATAGAGTAAAGAGATGTCAATCAGGTCATTAATCCGCCCTGTGGCTTCCCAGGGATCGCGATAGTTGTACTGCCTCGCCACAATCTGCAGAGCGAGGTTGTTGGCGAAAATGGCCCTGACTTCAAAAGAAAAATCCCGTGGTGAACCGTAATGCTCATTGCGCCCTGAGCGGCTTTTGACTTGAGCGCCGTGATGTTCCAGCAGGGTGCGGACGCTCTCTTCTGACATGGCCTGTGGTTGTGTCATGATTTCTCCTTGTGTGTTTTCAGACGTAATTCCAGACCCCAATCGACAGGTTTGCGTCCGTCCGGCGACAGCACCCAGAGGGTGGGGAAAGTGGATTGTTCGGGGGCCGGGCCATAACCATCGGTCAGATAGATGATTGCTGCGGGACGGGGTTGGAGCATTTTCGCATAATCAAAGACCGGTCTTAAATCGGTAAATCCACCGCCACGAAAGACCTCGGTTACCTGGGGCTGACCGTTGAACTGGACGATTTTCTGAATTCTGCTTCCCGCATAGAGAACCGTAAAGCGACACCGGCGTCCGCGGGCGATATTCAACAGTTCACGGGCAAAGGCTTCCCGCAATGGTTGGGTGTCTGTGGAATCACTGACATCAACTCCGACCACCAGATTGAGGTAATGCTGCTTGCGGATTCCCGGGGTCTCATGACCGAAACGGCGATGAGCGCGTTTCCAGGTACCTTTTCTACCGATCCGTCCGGCACTGCCGATAAACTGTCTGAGAATCTGCTGCCAGGGGATAACCTCGGGTCGCAAAAACTGCTCAATCAATTCGCGCAGTTCCCGGGGCGTCTCTCCCTGGCTTCTTTTCCAGGCGGTTTGCACCATCTGGCGAACGACCTGTTCCGACAGCGATTGAGGGGTGCGGTCGGCGTCCTTCCAGTCTTCGTGACTGTCGATCGTTTCAGAGTCAAGTTGAACCCGCTCATCCGAGTTGCCGACAGCAACCAGGTCGCTGGGCCGTTCATTGAGCTGATCGCCGCTGCCGCCGTCCCGGTGGTCTCCCAGTTCCGGCATGAGCAGCAGTCTGGTGTAATACTCTTCGGCGGCCAGACCGCCAGGCAGGCGAAAACGCTGGGGCTGAGTGGCCTCGGGAGGGAGATGTTCGATCCCCGGATTAATCGCCAGGTCGCAGGCCAGATCCCAGAGCCGCGGATGACGCTCTTTGCGGCGACTGGGATGAAGATGGAGAATGTGTTTGACCAGATGCTCGAGCAGAGCTTCCTGTTCGGGTGGTGAGAAAACAGCAAAATGATCAGGATCGATCACCAGGGTCGGAATGGCATCGGTTATCGTCACCCCGACGGCCTTGGGGCCGGTATGCTGACGGCGCCGGAACTGCAAAAGAAACTGGCCGTAAAACGGGCGATGTTTCAGCAGCCGGACAATCGCATCTTCAAGCGGTCGCATCGACTCAGGCGACGTCCTGACTTATCTGGCGAATGGCTTCGAGGACTGTCGCATCGTATCTATCCTGACAGAGAATGTCGGCAGTGGCGGGAATCCTCAGCAATGATTTTATCAAACCGAAACGCATGTCACGAGGAAGAATGGCAATATAGGCCACCAGGTTGTCCTGCTGCTGATCATCCAGACTGTCATTATTCTGCAGCCGGGCGACAAGATCACTCATGGTCGCGGCCTGGATATCGTCACGCTGGCTTTCAGCCTGGTGACTGACTGCGTCCCAGTGGTTGAGGACCTCATCGGCCAGCAGTGGCCGTTGATGCTGTTCCGCACACCAGTGCAGAAAACTGACCGCCGCTTCACGACCGATCACCCCACTGTAGACTTCCATTTCCAGCTCTTGTGGAAAGCGGCAGTGTTGTTTTAACTGACTGACCATCTCCCAGGCTCTTTCCGAAGGTTCGACCTGCATGTCATAGCTGGAGATATTGGTCGACAACAGCCGTTGATTACCGGCAATAAACTGACGAACCTGAAGATCGAAGTCAGCTTTAACAGCATATTGAGCCCAGCAATCCGGATCGGTTTCAACCTGGATGACAACCATGCGATCAAGCAGAGCGCGGTCCAGCGGAGCCACCTGGTAACTGCCGTCGGGAGGGTTGATCGCCACAACGACACGGTGCTGGCGGGCCAGCTTGTGGGTATGCAGGGCTCTCTGCTGCCCCTCGGCAGGGGGTTCGACAAACTGAAAGATGGCCTGAAGGGTATCTTCCTGCTGAGCCCGGTTAAGCTCATCACAGTGAACGACTGTTGGAGCGGCATGATCCTGAGGCCACCAGGACGGCCGCGACCAGTGCATGGTGTCTTCATTGCGGTAAGGAATCCCCACCAGGTCACCAACTTCCATCTGTCCAAGGCGCAACGCCACATAATCATGGGCGATTTCACGACAGACCTGAATGATTCCCGCAGTTTTACCCACTCCCCGGTGTCCGACGACGCAGGGTGTCAGATCGGTTTTTGTGAGAATTTCTTTCAGCACGGCTTTCATCTGTTCAATGTTCATTGTCTGACGCTCCAAAATAAGACCTCAATTGTCAGCTATTGATAGCATAGAGCCAGATTGCTGTGCAAGATTTCAATATTGACAAAAAAGCGCACCGGGCCTTTGCCTTTCCTGCTTCTATCACCGATAATTTAACTGTCAGGGCGCAAACGTGGGAGCCTGTTTATGATGCCTAAGGTGATATGTTGCTTCGCCGTCATACTTGTTGTGCTTTCGTCCCACCTGCCGCTCAGGGCGGAAATGCCCGAGCTGTCCGAATTAATCCGCCGGGTTGAACAGCAGTATTCGGGCCAGTCCTCGATCGCCACTGTCACTATGACGGTGGTGACCGGCCACTGGGAACGCCACCTGACGATGGAATCCTGGTCCCTGGGGCGCGAGCGCTTTCTCATTCGGATTCTTGCTCCCGCCAAAGAAAAAGGGGTCGCGACCCTCAAGGTCGAAAATGAGGTATGGAATTTTCTCCCCCGGGTTGATCGCGTCATTCGTATTCCTCCGTCGATGATGGGTGGTGCCTGGATGGGCAGCCACATCACCAATGATGATCTGGTTAAAGCCAACCACATTGACCAGGATTACCTGTTTACCCTCCTTGACGAAGATACAACGGAGTGGACAATTCTGGGTCAGCCCAAACCTGATGCTCCGGTCGTCTGGGGGAAAATCATTTACGTGGTGCTGAAGGATCACCTGATTCCGCGGCAGATTGATTATTTTGATGAGGAAGATGTCCTCGTGCGGCGGATTCTTTTCTCCGACGTTCAAACCATAGGCGATCGCACGGTGCCGCTGAAAATGACCGTTTTACCTCTGGAAAAGCCGGAGGAGAGGACGGTCATGCACTATCAGGCGCTTGAATTCGATGTTGATCTGAAGAGCGATTTCTTTTCGCTGGCGCAATTAAAAAGGCGGCACTGATGCTTTACCGACTGGCGTTGCGCAATATCTGGAGGAATCGCCGAAGGACTCTGCTGACCCTTTCGGCCATGATCGTTTCTTCGGCGTTGCTGATCCTCTGCCTCGGGGTGTTTTCCGGAATGCTGCGTGATCTGCTGGCGACGGCGACTGAGCAGTATTACGGGCACCTGGTGATCAGCGCCAGGGGCTATCAGGATGATCGTGACCTGTTCCGTTATTTTTCTGACCGCGAATCATTGTCCTTTCTTTCGCATACCGATGTGATCCTCGGAACCTCTCCGAGACTGAGAAATTTCGGGCTGCTTTCCCATCGTCAGGACAGCGCTCCGGCTGAAGTTCTCGGTATTCTGCCTGAGCGGGAAAAAAAGGTGACCGGTTTGCAGGATGCCCTGGTGGCCGGCACATATTTGTCTGCAAACGATCATGATGGGGTGGTCCTGGGGTCCGGTCTGGCCAGGCGCCTCGGGGTTGCTCCGGGAGCTCAGCTGGTTTTTGTGACTCAGGCCGCTGACGGCTCCATCGGCAACGACCTGCTGACGGTCCGGGGCGTTTTCAGGACGGGTGATGCCGGTCACGATAATTCCCTGGCTCTGGTGCCCCTGATCTGGTTGCAGAATATTCTGACCCTTCCGGGTCAACTGCATGAAATTGCGGTGCGCACCAATCAGCCCCTCAATGCCGCTGTCCTTGCCGAGCGCTTCAGGAAACGGTTGCCCGATTCGTTGGAAATCCTTGACTGGGGTCAGATGCTGCCTGAGATGCGTGAAGTGGTCGCCAGTTATGACGTGTCCAGGATGATTATCGTCACCATCCTCTATATCGCCACCGGTCTGGGGATTCTCAACACGTTTTTCATGTCGGTCATGGAGCGCACCAGAGAGTTCGGGGTGCTGAAGGCTCTCGGTATGAAGCCCGGACAGATCAGGTGGATGGTTTTTCTGGAGACGCTGTTCATGGGCTGCCTGGCCCTGGTCTGTGGTGTCGTTGTCGGGGTCGCACTCAGTCTTTATATGGCTCGGTTCGGTATAGATCTGTCCGGGACACTGACTCCTATTACCTATGCCGGAGGGACCATTCTTCCCCGGCTTTACGCAGTGATTGAACCGGCGAACATCATTATCCCTGCTGCATGCCTGTTGTTTGTCAGCCTGCTGGCCGGGTTTTTCCCCGCTCGCCGTGCAGCCCGCATGCAGCCGATCGACGCTATTCGCGAGGATTAACATGAATCTGCTCAGCCTGGCCTGGAAAAACCTCTGGAGAAACCGTCGCCGCACGCTGATTACCCTGATCGCTTTGAGCTTCAGTCTGATGCTGCTGCAGGGGTCGCATAATCTTTCACATGGGGTTTATTCATCGATGATCGACAGTGGTGTGCGGGCCGGATCCGGACATATGGTCATCTACCAGCGCCATTACCTCGACAGCCGGGATGAAAAATTGACCTTTGCACCGACTGATCTGACGGCTGAAATTGCTGCTCTTCCAAAGGTTGAGGCCGTGCTGCCACGTCTCTACCTGCCCGGTTTGGCACAATCCAGCCGTGAGAGCCGGGGAATTCTGCTGACCGGGGTTGATCCGTCCGTGGAGAAAATGCTCAACCCTTTCTTGAGAAAACTTCCTGCCTCCGAGTGGTTCAGTGCCTCGGACGGCCATGAAGCGATCCTCGGCAGCAGGCTGCTCAAGGAACTGAAACTGAAACCGGGGCAGAAATTTGTCGTGACCATGCAGCATCAGTCGGGTGAACTGGTCAGTGACATGTTCCGGGTGCGAGGTGTTGTTGCAACCGGAATCAAAACCGTCGACAGCACCTTGATGATGGTCGGGCTCGACCGGGCGGCAGCCTTGGTCGGGGTTAAGGGAAAGGTTCATGAACTGGCGATCATCCTGATGGATCAGAATGCCGAACCTCAGGTCTGGCCGCAGGTCAAAATGCTGCTCCAAAAACGGCCGGATATTGCCACCTACAGCTGGGAAGAGGCAATGCCGAATCTGTACAATGCCATAAGGCTCGATTACGCCAGTTCGAATTTCATCTTTGTTATCCTGCTGCTGATCGTCGCCATCGGTGTCGTCAACACGCTATTGATGTCGGTGATGGAGAGGTTTCGTGAATTCGGAGTCATCCTGGCCGTCGGGGCGAGAACGGTGAGGTTGCGCCTGTTGATTCTTACTGAAGCCCTGCTGATGGGGCTCGTAGCAATGATTGTGGGTTCATGTCTCGGGGCGTTGTTGACCTGGTACCTGGTGGCCGTCGGCATTGATATGCGCACTTTTGTCAGTGAAACCCTCGAATTCGGCGGGGTGGTTTTTGATCCGGTTCTGAGGGCCGCCTGGGATCTTCCCTGGATGCTCAGGATATCTTTTTATCTGCTGGTACTGTCTTTCCTGGCGGCTCTGTATCCGGCGATCAAGGCCGGGCGAATCTGCCCTGTTGCGGCGATGCGCCACTATTGACGGTAAAGAAAGGAAAGCGATGGCGCTGATTGAACTGAAAGCGGTGAGTAAAATTTACAGGGTGGGAAATCAGCAGGTTGCCGCAGTTCAGGATTTTTCCCTGGAAGTGGAAACAGGGGAATTCTGTGTTCTGGCCGGCCCTTCGGGAAGCGGGAAAACCACACTTCTGAATCTGATCGGATGCCTTGATCGACCAACTTCCGGCGAAGTATGGTTGGCCGGCCAGGATGTGACTCGGGCCGGAGAAAAGGCCCTGGCCGATATTCGGCTGAATAAGATCGGATTTATATTTCAGGCCTATAACCTGATTCCCGTGTTGACTGCAGCCGAGAATGCCGAGTTTACCCTGATGCTCATGGGTATGGCCAAAAAAAACCGCCGTCAAAGGGTTCTGGAGCTGTTTTCAGAATTGGGTCTTGACGGGTTGGAGAACCGTAAACCTGCAGATTTATCGGGAGGCCAGCAGCAACGCGTTGCCATTGTTCGGGCCATGGTTGCGGAACCGGCTGTGATCCTTGCCGATGAACCCACCGCCAGTCTCGATTCCCAGGCCAGTGAAGAGCTTATGATCCTGATGCAGAAACTCAATCGTGAGCGCAACGCCACGTTTATTTTCAGTTCTCATGACCCGCTGGTGATATCCCACGCCAGGAGAGTGATTAAATTGCTCGACGGGCATCTGGAGCAGGAGCTGTGAAAAGCCCGTTAGCGATATTTTTCCTGCTGTGCTGGCTGCTTTCGCCCATCCAGGCCAGGGCGATTGATGGCGAGAGTCTTTCCGTCAGTGGCGCCCTCAAATCACTCAATCTCTACCTCGAGAGGTTCCCACCGGGCTCTGCTGATGGTGTTGTTGCGACGGGGCACGCCCGTTTCGATTTGAGCCTACAGCTGGCTGGTCAAAAGGGGTTTGAACTGGCAGTTAATCAGCGGCTGCTATGGACCAGTCGCCCTTCAACCGTGACGCTCCCGGACCTGCAGTCCAACCGTTTCTTTGACCTGGAGAAAACCCGGCGCGAGAGTGAACGTCTCAGCGGACAGCTTGAAATTGACCGCCTTCTTGTGCATGGTGATGCGGGACGCCTGTCCTGGGCCATCGGCCGCCAGGCTATCGGGTTTGGTCGGATCAGTCTGTTTTCACCTCTCGACGTTATTGCGCCCTTTTCACCGGAGGCTCTTGATACCGATGTGCGCCCCGGAGTTGATGCCCTCCAGTTGACCCGCTTTGCGGGTCTGGCCGGGCAACTGGGAGGGGTCATGGTGGCCGCTGAAGATTCGCAGTACAACAGTTACCTGGTTACGGCAGGGGACAACATCAATGCCGTTGATCTGCTTTTCCTCGGGGGGAAGTTGCGGGGCCGTTCATTGCTCGGTTTCGGTCTGGCCGGGGAGCTTGGCAAAGTCGGACTGAAAACTGAGATAAGCTGGTACCGCGGTCGAGATGTCGGCCGGCCCGACGGCGATCTGCAGCAACGGTTTTCTGTTGCCGCGGTCGAGGGGTGGTATCGGTTTGACAATGGTATCGTGCTGATCGGAGAGTATCTTTATAACGGCTTCGGCACCCATGACCCGAATGAATATCCAGTGGTGGCCGCGTCGGCCCCGGTCAGAGAAGGCCTGGGTTTTCTTCTCGCCAGACATTACCTGATGCTCGCGCCGTCATACCAGTTTCATCCCCTGATCAACTTTGACGGGCTGTTGATATACAACCTTGAAGATCGTTCCGGCCTGGTGCGGCCCCGGGTCGTCTTCTCGCTGGCGGATAATCTGCAGCTGGATTTTTTCTGGGCGTTGACATTCGGAAGTAAAACGGGCATTGACGCGCTGAGCGGGCTTTCGGTCGTGCGCAGTGAATTCGGTTCACGCGGCGACAGCGGCGGGCTGTTTGTACGTTTCTACTTTTAAGGGTGCTGCCATCAGCGATTCAGAGCGCTGAGCGTTTTGTCCGTCTCGGCACGCAGAATTTCGATCGCCTCTTCACTCAGGTAAAATTTCCCTCGGTATTCATCGCTGATTGTGCGGGGCAGAGTGTCGCCGTTGGAGCCGTAGTGAAACTGGTAACTTAACAGGTTGGCCACATGGGCCGCAGCGATGACATCCTGATCAACGGGGCTTGAATAAGGCTGGTGGTGGCGGTGAATGGCATTAAAAATAAACGGGGGGAGGGCCCACCACTCGGCCAGAAAAGCACCAATTTCAGCATGATCGGTCCCGTAGACCTGATACTCGGCGTCAGACAGCGAGCAGCGCGTACGAATCGCCACGGCAATCGCCTGTTCAAAACGTTTCGGAAAAAAGCTTGCTGCGGCGAGTTTGCCTATGTCGTGCAGCAGTCCGGCGATAAAGGCGCGATCGTGCTTGACATAATCGCTGCTGTAGATGGATTTGATCAACAGTCGGGCAATCACTGCCGTTGCCATTGAATGTTTTTTGAATTTTTTGAAGTCAAAACCCTTGAGGTCGGGCAGGGCCCCGGCAATATTCCGGTTGACTGCTTCCGAAAGGACGAGGTTCTCCACGATATCGGTACCGAGGACGATGATCGCTTTTTTAATCGTATCAACCTGGAATCTCTGACCGAACAGTGCCGAGTTGGCCCAGTGAAGCAGCAGCGAAGAGATGGAAACGTCCTGGCTGATATAGTCAGCCATTTTTTCGATATCAACTTCATCTCCGACAATGCAGGAGCGCACATTTGAATAGCTTTCAGGCAGGGTCGGCAACAGCGGGATTGAGTTGATCAGTGCCTGAAATTCACTGCTGTGCTTCTGCTGCTGGGCCTGCTGGCGTAAAGCGCTGCGGATGATTTCCTTGAGTTCCTGGTCGTTCCAGGGTTTCGGCACGATCTGCTGGGTGTATCCTTCAGCGAGCGCCGTGACCGCCAACTTCTGATCGACCCCGTTACTGAGGAATATCCGTACGATCTGCGGATAATTCTGACGAATTTTTTTTGCCAGCTCAATTCCATTGATCTCCGGCATGCCGATGTCGGAAACGACCAGGTCAAAATGCTCAGTTTCCAGAACAGCCAGAGCCTCCGCGCCGCTTGCGGCAAAGCGGCAATCCCATGTTTCGTCCACCATCAGCCCCTGAAGTGCATCCAGAATAGCGGTCTCATCGTCGATAAACAGAATTTTGGCAGCACAGTTGTCCATGACAGGGCCCTGTTGATAGGTCAGCTTGGTCGATATCGATGAGATTAGTATCTCATAATTTCTAGAAATTGTTAACAGGGAATTAATATTTTCAAAAGAATTTATAGGATCAATCTGGGGCCCTGCTGCTGAAGTTTCAGTAGTTCGCAGTTTTCGTAACAGATCTGGCGGAATTCGGCTGAAATGCGTTCATCGACGGCCGCACTCTTCCAGAAAAAAATCGCTGCCTCCATGGCGCTGGGAAGATCAGCAGCCACATCGTTACGCACTGAGGGAGGAGTGAACAGGCGCTGGGGAATTTCACCGGCAATAGGCTCATAGAGGGTCGGGCGGATACCGTATACCGGGGCGAGGATATAGTTGCGTTGGTGAGGGATCAGGGAGATATTATGAAAATGCTGATTGGTGTTGCCGATCAGATCTGAGAAGAGCGACAACCAGCGGAGTTTCTGCGCGTCTTTGGTATTGATCAGAGCTTTTTTTTCAAGCCTTATCGCGGCGTCGATCCAATTGTCGCATGGGCTTTCAATTCGGGCATGGAGACTTTTCAGGGATAAACTGGGAAGCCTGCCGAGCAGGCCGCGCCGGTCAAAGCGTTTAAGACAGAGGAAGGCCTGATGTCCGGCGATGACAACCCGCGACCGGGCGGTATTGTGTCCCGCGGTGCGAACCGCCTCCAGGGCCAGGTGTTCACAGACCAGAAGATCGGCATAGCGGCGGGCTTCGTTGCTGTCGACGGCAGGGGAAAATTTGACCAACATGTGGCAAGGGGTGCCCTGATCATTGATACACACGGAAAACTTTGGCTGTTCTCCGCTGAACAGAGCGTTATTGACCTCTCCGGTCAAAGTTTTCTGGGCCAGTTGGGGGTACATCCAGGGTCTGTCGTCCAGTTCAATCAAGGGCTTTTCTTCCCGGGCCTGTGCAAAGTAGCGGGCCAGAGATTCTTCACCGATCAACAGGTTGCCGATCTGGTTTTCACCAAAACGACTGGCGGCCAGCAGTTTGTCCTCGCTACTCCAGTCAGCGAGGCGCCGGGGAAGGTGCAGTGACTCGCAATGGCGATAGGCAAATGAACGAGCGACGTAACCGCTGACGAGCAGATCCTGCAACTGCCAGGGAATCCCCGAGTGAAGTTCCCCGGAGCCTTCCGCCTGTTCGAGCCAGTACTGGCCACCCTGTAGCGCGATTAAATGACCGAAAATCTGAGCATCTCCCCGCGGGTCGATGATATAGATCGGCAACCGGCTGCCCTGGCCATCACTGTGACGCGGCAGTCCGTAACTGGTTGCACGGCCTTTGCCCATGACGATAATGTCGTGGCTCAGGCTTTGAATCAGGCGTGAAAGAGTGGGTTGGCTGATGTTGAGACCCTGCACCAACTCTCGTGAGGTGAGAGCCCGATGACTGAGCAGGTTGTACAGCTGCTGTTTCTGTCTGTCGCGCATAGGATCGCCATACCGAATGATTTATTGCATATAAAAATATACTATAACCCTTTGATTTCAAGTATTTTATGAAAATAAAAGAATTGAATGAAGAATAAAAGGTCAGAAAAGTAACGGCTCTGGCCCGAGAGCTGTTTGAGAATGGCGGTTGGAGATCTCTACAAGCGTGAAAAGCCACGCTGTTTTTTGCGCGAGATTTTACCGATAAGCCAGCCGAAAAAGAACACACCCGCCCCGGCAATGAACCACTGAATCATGTTGGAGCGGTGAAAATTCTGATTTTCCTCACGCAGCATCAGCAGTTCACTGTTGATCAAACCATTCTGCTCGATCAACTGTTCATTTTCCGCCGTCAGGTTCAGGACATTTTCCGAATTTTTCGACAGCTCCTCATACTTGAGTTTGACCGCGTTCAGTTCCTCTTGTGACTGTTCCAGCTGACTGGTCAGGGTTTCAACCCGGGACTGATGCTGACTGGCGTCGGCAATGCTCTGCTGGGAATTCTGCTGAATCTCTTCCAGTTTCTGTCGCAGGTCGAGAACTTCGGCCTGCAGCTGCTCGATCTGAAGGTTTTTCGGCAGCTCCTTGGTGATGTACTGCTTGCGGACATAACCTTCAGTCCCTTTTGGGGTTCGCACTTTGACGTAGGTTTTATCTTCCTCAAGGATCTCCACCGGGGTGGCGGTGAGGATTGTTTCCAAGGTTTTATACTGGTCTCCTTTCTGGTCTCTGACCGTCACCACGAGCAGATCGGAAACGTAGCGGGTTTCTGCCGCAACCGGTGAAATCAGTGTGGTGCAGAGCAACACGGCCAGAAACAGGGGCGAGAAGCTTTTCATTTACAATTCTCCTTGGAGACAGGGAAACAGCAAAACATGGCGGATTTTACCGCCCTGCAGCTGTGATTTCAAGAAATCTCTCGTCTCAGGCCGTTTTCGTACGGGGCAGCAACAGGGAAAAAGCGGCGGCGACAAGAATAAATCCCCCAGCCACCAGAAGGCAACCGACCAGACCGGCAAACTGAAAAATCACTCCCGAGAGGAGCGTGCCGAGCAGCCGTCCTGCTGCATTGGCCATGTAGTAAAAACCGACATTGAGGGTAACATCCTGATGATCGGTGTAAGCCAGGATCAGGTAACTGTGAACTGCAGAGTTGACGGCGAAAATCGCCCCGAACAGGGCCAACCCGGGAAGAATACTCAGCCAGGGAGAAATCCCGACCAGATTGCCGAAGGCCAGCAGGAACGTCAGTGCCGCCAGGAGCAGGGCTCCCAGAACCGCTGTTCCGCCACGGGGAGTCCCGGTCTTGAAGCAGCTCCTGAGCAGTTTTGGAGCCAGAGCCTGGACGCCACCGTAGCCGATAACCCAGAGGGCCAGAAAGGAGCCGACAGCGGTGTGGCTCCAGCCGAGCGTTGTGGCCAGATAAACCGGCAACCCGACGACAAACCAGATGTCTCGCGAACCGAACAGAAACAAGCGTGCCGCAGACAGCAGGTTGATGTTACGGCTTTTTGAAAGAACGGCGCTGAATTTGGTTTTTTTGCCGGATCGACCCAGTTCTCGGGGCAGGGATAACAGGGTCGCCGTCAGGATAATCATCAGGCCCGCAGCCATGGCCAGCAACGCGGCTCGAAAGCCGATCCACGCAAGGAGCAGCCCACCGAGAAAAAATCCGGCCCCTTTCAGCGCATTTTTCGACCCGGTCAGCAGGGCGACCCATTTGAACAGGGTGGTTTCGGCATGCTCCGGGATCAGCACCTTGATGGCGCTTTTACTGCTCATCTTGGTCAGGTCCTTGGCAATACCGGAGAGGGCCTGAAGGGCCATGACAAAAATGACCGAAAACCCGACCGGCCAGTTCGGGTTCAGATACGAAAGGGCCGTCAGGGCCAGGACCTGCAGCGCAAGTCCCACAAACAGAGTCACTTTGAGACCCATGCGGGCAGCGATCCAGCCACCAACCAGGTTAGTGACGATGCCGAAAAATTCGTAAAACAGAAAGAGCAGAGCGATCTGGACGGGACGGTATCCCAGCTGGTGAAAGTGCAGCAGAACCAGCATGCGCAGGGCCCCATCGGTCAGGGTGAAGCCCCAGTAAGCGCCGGTTACCAGGCTGTAGTTCCTGACGCTGGTCATGACAGTGAACCGGCAACCTTCCTGCACAGTTCCATCAGGCGGTGGGCATAGCCCATTTCGTTGTCGTACCAGGCGTAAACTTTCAGCTGAGTGCCGTCAACGACCATGGTGCTGAGGGCGTCGATAATCGCTGAGTGCGGATCGCTTTTGAAATCGATCGACACCAGCGGACGCTCTTCCACCGCGAGGATATCTTTGAGATCGGTCGCCGCGGCCAGGCGAAAAAGCTGATTGACCTCGTCTGCCGTGACCGCTTCGGACATTTCAAATACGGCATCGGTGAGTGATCCGGTCAATAAAGGGACACGGATCGCGTGCCCGTTTAATTTGCCCTTGAGTTCCGGGTAGATCAGAGTAATCGCCGTTGCGCTTCCGGTGGTGGTGGGGATGAGGGACATCCCGGCCGCCCGGGCACGGCGCAGATCCTTGTGCGGGGCATCGACGATCACCTGGGTGTTGGTCGCATCATGAATGGTGGTAATGACCCCATGCTCAATACCGATCTGTTCATGAAGTACTTTGACCACCGGGGCGAGGCAGTTGGTGGTACAGGAGGCCGCGGTCAACAGATGATGCCTGTCCGGTTCGTAGAGATGATCGTTCACCCCCATGACGACATTTAACGCATCCTGCTTCACCGGAGCCGCCACGATGACTTTCCTGGCCCCCTGATCAAAGTGCGGTTGAATGGTTCCGGCTGTCTTGAATTTTCCGGTCGCTTCAATGACGATGTCGACACCATGGTGTTTCCACGGGATTTTTTCGGGAGATGTGAAAGCACTGAAGCCGATCGTTCTTTCACCGATAACGATGTCCTCGTCCGTAAAGCTGACGGGCCTGTTCCAACGGCCATGAATGGAATCGAATTCCAGAAGATGGGCGGCCGTTTCAGGGCCACCTTCGGCTTCATTGATGTGAACAATATCAAATTCCGGCCAGTCGCCGGCAACCCGCAGGGCCAGCCGGCCCATGCGTCCGAAACCGTTGATGCCGACGCGAATACTCATGATAAAGCTCCTTCCACAGAAGAGTTGCGGCGCAGAGTAACAGAAAGCTGATGCCATCTCCAGTCAGGATTTTTCCTGATTGGGGGCTCTATACAACAGACAGCTCAATGATCGGCTGGTATAATTCAGAAAACCCTGGCGGGGAGACCTCTGATGATGAAAAAGTTACTTCTGATCCTTATGGCGATAATTGTGACGGCCTGTTCCGGCAGCTTTTCACCTGTCTCTGAGGCGGATAAGGTGATTCGTATAAACTCCGAAGTGGCCGGGCTGACACAGGCGTTGATGATTGATAGAACCCTGATCTGGATGGAGAGAGAGCTGAACGCTTACCCCGATCCGATCATCGCCGCCGACCGCGAAGACGGCAAAATTATCGGCCGTCAGCAGATCGAGTATCCCTGCTCTGGTGCCGGATGTATTGCCAAAGGTGACTGGACAGTCGCTTTCGAGATGTATGTCAAGGCTGCGGACGGCTCGGTTGAAACCCGCTTTCTGAATATTCGACTGTTGTCTCCGCCGACAGGCTCAAACCCCGGAATGAGTTCACCGGTCTGGTCAAAGCGTGACATGGATGCCATTCGGCCTCTGCTGCTCACTTTGAACCGTGAGCTGATCGGTTTCCTCAATAGCCCGCGTTGAATGATGATTCCTCGGCTTTTGAATCAGCGCCGAAAGGGCTGCAGCTCAGTCAGAAAAGCCCAGTAGCGGTGGGGCATGAATTGCTGCCGCAGGCGCTGATTGGTTCGGGCCGGGTTGCTGATACTGTGATAGAAATCCCGCCACAGATCGCTCATCTGGGTTTCCGTAGGGTGCCGGGGCAGGTCAGCGGCGATGTCGACCTGCTCGTTGACCTGCCAGTGATGGCCATCGCCACAAACCGCGACTTTGCGCTGTTCATCGAATATCAACCAGATCTGTCCGCCGAGCCTCTTGTTGAAATGACTGCCGAGTAACGGCACGCAATTGGTGCGAGGCCGACAGCGCGCCAGGTATGAGCTGTCAACCAGTCTCTCAAAACGCACCAGTCCGAGCAGCCGGTGGCGTTCACGCTGCGTCCGCTGTGCTGCCCGGTCGATGCGGTTGACCAGGAGATCGGGCGGGTTCATGAGCAGGCTGCGCCCTTCACGGCGAACACGCTGGAACAGTTCCACCAGATCCTCTTCAATTCGGTCTTCTTCACTGAACAGGGCATGCGCCAGCCGGGGCATGAAGCTTTTACCCACCAGTTTTTCCAAGCGCAGTGCCACCTCAGCCGCCGTGGCGGAATCGCTGGTGATGCTGAGTTCAGCGGCAAACAGGTCACCACTGCGGGTTGCTGAGCGCTCAATGCGGCTGATCGGCAAACCTTCTTTGAGACCCCGGCCCACCAGACAGAGAAAACCGCACAGACTGCCGTCGTAATGGAGAATCATCACAGCTCTCCACACAGGGCACTGAGCGCGTCTTCGGCGGGAGGATTGAAATTAAAGCTCAGCTGGGCTGCTGGACGGCGGCTGTCGGCGGTCAACAACCCACGCAAGCTATCTTCCCTCAGGGGAGTGTTGAAGGCCGCACTGAAGCCATCGTGCAGGAAATAGCGGGCGCGCTTCATCACCACGCTGAGCCGGGCCAGGTCATCAATCCGCAGCCTGGTCTGGCGCCGCGCGGCCAGGATGCGGCGCTGCGAGCGTAGACCGATACCCGGCACGCGCAGCAGTTCGGACTTGGTCGCACGATTGATATCGACGGGAAAATATTCAAGGTGACGCAGAGCCCAGGCCGCTTTGGGATCGAGGTCGTTGTCTAGATAGGGGTTTTCCGCAGCGATAAGTTCTTCAAGCCTGAACCGATACTGCCGCAGCAGCCAGTCCGCCTGGTAGAGACGATGTTCCCGCAGTAACGGCGGTGGCCCTTCCCGTCCGGGCAGGCGTCCGTCCTGATTGACCGGAATATAGGCTGAATAATAGACGCGCTTGAGTTGTGCTCGACGATAAAGCTGGTCCGCACGGCTCAGGATGGCAAGGTCATTGTCGGCTGTCGCGCCGATGATCATCTGGGTACTCATACCGGCCGGATTGATCGTTCTGCCACGGTGCTGCAGTGCTCGCGGATGTTGCTCCGCATGCTGCTGATTGACCTGGTCAAAGACGTTGAGGATGTCATGTTCCTTTTTTTCCGGGGCCAGCAGCTCCAGGCTGCGCCTGGTCGGAAGTTCGATATTGGCACTCATGCGATCGGCCAGTTCGGCGGCTGCACTGAGCAGTCCGGCACTGCAGCCGGGAATGATTTTCAGGTGGATATAGCCGTGAAAGGCGTATTCGCTGCGCAGCAGATGCAGGGTTTCCAGCAGTTGCAGCATGGTGTCATCGGCACTGGCAAACACAGCGGAGCTGAGGAAGAGCCCCTCAATGTAGTTGCGGCGGTAGAAGTCAACAGTCAGTTGAGCCAGCTCGCGTGGGGTAAAGCTGACGCGCGGGTGGTCGTTTGAGCGGCGATTGAGGCAATAGGCGCAATCGAACAGGCAGTGGTTGCTGTACAGCACCTTGAGCAGTGAAATGCAGCGTCCATCGGCCGACCAGGAATGACAGATGCCGCTGGTATGGGCCGCACCGACACCGCGCCCCTGACGGTTGCTGCCGCTTGAGGCACAGGATGCATCATATCTGGCTGCGGCGGAAAGGATGCGCAGTTTCTCCGCCAGGTCGGGGCCCCTTTTTATTGCCGGCGGCCTCAGTGGTGCCGGTTGATTCACGCTCATCGCCGGTGCCTTTCTGTCTCAGTTGGTGATGAGTTTAAATAATCATCGTGACAGAAAAAGTCACAGCATTGGCTCGTACATGAAATTCTGCAGCATGGTCGAGAATCAGGGCAGGGCGGCCGCTTGAAAGGTCAGCTTTTTTCCGCGGCGTCAAGCCGCACGGCAGCGGCAAAGTCATACTCAGCCAGGTCGGCCTGGGTGGAGTCGCCGTTGACCCGGCTCCAGCCCTGGCCTTCGGGGCGGTAAATCGCATGAATTTTCAGCGGAAAGCGGGTTGTGCGCGGATCCAGTTCGTGGAACAGCGGCAGGTTGAAATAGTACAGGCGGGTCTCATTGCCGAAGCGATAGCGACACACCGGCAGACCGTCAAAATCATCAGTGCTGAAACCGCTGTGACGGCTGGCGGCGATTTTATGGCTGTGGTGCAGAAGAACCATCGAACAGCCGAAAGCCGGTTGGGTCTCATGTCCCAGTCCGGTGGTCTCGTTGGAGCTGTTGCAGAAGACCGTCGTCGTATGGCGCACGCCGGGTGTATAGGACAGATACTCGCCGTAGAAACCGTTGACGACATCGCGAAACGCCTGGTGCTCCGGTTTGTGGTTGCATTCAAGAACGCAGAGCAGATCGAGCCGTTGGCGGGTCCGAAAGAACAGGTCGTTGGCCTTGTCGATGACCATGGCGATATTGGAACTGTAGAGGTCACGGTAAATATAGTCGAGGCAGATCAGCGACATGAAATTGAACCCGGTCGGCTGACAGTTGAACAGCGGAAAAACCTTGCCGCGATAAAGATCGTGGAACGGGTCGACCGTCTCCTCACCGAAGAACGGATGGCTTTTGGCCTGAATGAAAACCCGCACGGTGCCGGCAGCTTCCTTGACGATGGTCAGGCAGCAATTCACCGGGATGCCGTTGATTTCGCCGGAATCTTTGTCTTTTCTGACGCTCTCCAGCGCTTCGGCGTTGTCGGCGCGATAAGTTTCCAGCAGGTCGACGTAGCTGAGCAGGTCGATATGTTCGACGCCGATCACCACCACACGGTTGGGGGTGAAATGCCGGGTGATGAAGGCAATCAGGGCGGGGATCGAACGGTAGGGCAGGGACGTCTCGGGAAAAAGCAGGAAATGGAGTTTGCTCAAGCTGCCTTTGGCCGAGCTGATCAGCTCGAGGATGGAGAGGATCTTACGCCATTTGTCTTCCGGATCAACCAGCGTGTAGGCATGGTTTTCCAACCTCAGCTGATTGGGGATCTGACAGATCATGCAGTGGTGATGATGGCCCCGCGGAAACTCGAGGTGGAGTTTTTTATCGACAATTCTGAACATGCCGGCCCGTTGTTGATCGTCTGTCGGTCAGTCGCTTTGCGGATTGCCTGCTTTACCCGCCTGATACAATCCTACCTGTAATCAGGGGCTTTTCAACCCGGGACCGGAATAAATCACCACAAATGGGTGGAGAACCTGCGCATGTTATATTGTTGGCGGCTGTGTTAGGATGTCGGCCATCTCAAAATGCTTGACCGGTAACGGTTGAATACCCTGGAACTTAGACCCATGTGAAGGACGAGATTATGACCAGACTCGATGAGGCCATTCAACTCTGTAGTGAGAACGAGAAAAACTGGCCCGATTTCTACAACCTGTTTTTGAACTCGCATTTCTATGTGCCGATCATTGCGGAACAGGACAGCCGGATCAATGAAGACGGCGCTCTGCCGTTGTTGGTCGAAGCGAACGACAAAACCTACCTGATGCTCTTCGACACCATCAGCCGATTGACCGATTGGGCGGACAAAAAAACCAGATATCTGCCCGTCACCGGGCACGGTATCACCGAAATGTCGTCCGGCAATATTTACTGGGCGCTGAACTACGGTACGGAATCACAGAAGTTTTTCGAACCGGATGAGATCAGCTGGCTTAAGAGCGTTGTTCAGAAAGCCAAAGAGGACAGTGACCAACAACCTCCCGATAACGGTGAGGAACCAGCGGAGCCGTAGTCGTCTTGATCCTCTGCCGCAAAAAAGTGCCGCAGGCCCGACACGGAATCACCCGATTCGCGGCAGGGAGTCCCAGCGGGTGGTATAGGCCGGTGAAAGATTTTCCCGGGTCATAAACCAGTCTTTTCTGGCCTGTTGGCCGCCGAACCAGACCGATCCGCTGCCCTGGTTGATGGTGTCGAGGGTGCGCATCAGCCGATCATCCTGTTCGCTCTGTCGCTGCGGGTGGAATAACCGGTATTGCACCTGGTCTTCGCGACAGAATCCCCCCAGCATGACTCCCCCCTTGGCGTAGCGGTAGCCGGCTTTCCAGATCCTGTCAAACAGCTGCATGGCCAGCTGCAGGATCTCCCGAGTGTCGGAGCTGGCCTGAACAAGCGTTCCGGTCGCGGCATTGCTGTCATAGGCATCACCGGGGCGGAAGGGGCTGGTGCGGATAAACACCGTGACAACCGTTGCCCGCTG
>JAFGEL010000039.1 GCA_016931615.1 Desulfuromonadales bacterium | reverse complement strand
TCTAATGATTTCATAGTGTTACATAGTAAAAGATCACTGGAAAACATAAAAAAAGGAAAGCCGCCCAGACATGCAGTGGCGGCTTTCATGAAAAGTCATGATTTTGACTTGACCATCAACGCTTGAGATTGATCACTTCCGCCAGCATTTCATCGGTTGTGGTAATGGTCTTTGAATTGGCGGAAAAACCGCGCTGGGTGGTAATCATTTTGACAAATTCCTGCGCCAGGTCGACATTCGAAAGCTCCAGAGCGTTGGTAAAGATGCTCCCGACCCCGGATCCGACCGTCCCGATCACCGGTACGCCGGAACTATTGCTCTGGGCATACATGTTGTTGCCGACTTTATCCAGGGCATTAGGGTTGGTAAATTTAGCCAAGGCGATGCGCATCAACTGCCGCGGCGTGCCATTGGAAAAATTCCCGATGACGTTGCCGAATTCATCAACGCTCAATTTGACCAGGGTTCCCGTACCATAGCCATCCTGCTCCTGGGCCACAACGACCGAAGGGCTGGCATACTGGCTGGTCTGCATATCAATGGAAATCTGCTGATTCTGAAGAGCGCCGTTATTCCAATCAAAAGCATTGGTTGTGGTTTGGAAAACCCCGGCAGTCGCCAGAGGAATACCTGTCCCGGAGGTTGTCAAATCGAGATTACCACTGGCATCAAAATTCAAAACCCCCGATCCGACAACACTCAAAACTCCAGAGGCTCCACTGGCCAGATCGCCGCCGTCAACAACGTTGTACCATTCCCAGCTCTGATTCCCTGTCTTGGTAAAATAGGTCGTCATCAGGTGGGTACTGCCCAAACTGTCAAAAACTTGAATCGAAGTCGCATAATTCGAGGTATTGGCCGGGTCCAGAGGGTCGAATGCGCCAGCCCCGATAGTGACCGAATCCGAATCCAGGTTGGTATTCAGATCAACGTTGCCGGTCGGCCCGGCCTGGGTAAAGGATTGGGTGTTGGCCCAGATCGGTGTCAGGTCGCCGACGGTATTGCCGTTTTCATCCAGCTGGTAACCCATGATGTTGTAGCCTTCAGGGTTGACCATGTAACCGTCGGCATCGAAACGGAAAGCTCCGGCACGGGTATAATTGTTCACTGAGTTCCCTGTGGTCGGGTCACTGACGATAAAAAAACCGGACCCCTCAACGGCCAGATCCGTATTGGTTTCGGTATTTTCAAAAGTCCCCTGGCTGAAGATGTTATCCACGATGGACAGACCGACACCACGACCAACCTGAGAAATACCTCCGGAGCCGGAAATCTGGCTGGAAAGCAGGTCACCGAAGATCGCCCGGCTTGATTTGAAACCGATGGTATTGGCGTTGGCGATGTTGTTACCGATAACACTCATCGCGTTGCCGTTGGCATTGAGACCACTGACACCACTGTATAAAGAACTTGATACTCCCATTTTTTCACTCCTTGGCTGGAGCCGCTTCAATCGGTCGGCGACTCACGAACCTCCTCAAAGAGGACCGGTTCGGTTAGGCAAAAACTGCGCTGTCTATATTGGTAAACACGTTATTTTTCAGTTGCTCTTTATCGACGACGGTCACAACCGTCTCATTTTTGACACTGACAACCAGTGCGGTGTTATCGAGCATCACCAGAGAATCCTTGCCCCCCTTGGCATTCACCTGGCTGAGCGCTGTTTCCAGACGTTGCATCTGGTCGGTATTAAAATGGATGCCCCGACTATTCATTCTATCGGTCGCATGTTTGGAAAACTTAACCTGTCCCTGATTAATTTTATTCTGCAGCAGTTGATCAAAGGTCCCGCGTTCAGACTGAGGTGCGCCCTGTGATCTGGTCACGCGACCCTGAGCAGGGGTGATCGGTTGCGGAATAATGGTGATTCGATCGGTCATTACGAGCCTCCGGCTTTTTCCAGTTGACTCATGGCAAAGACTCCGGAACTGGTTTCCAGCTGAGTTGTCACACCACTCATGTCAACAGCCTCGACACGGCCCTTGATCAAAGGCACAGTCTCGATCAGTCGATCGTCCTCATCAACGGCTTTAATCACCAGGCTGTAATCGCCGGATTCGAGGGGCATACCGAAATCGCTGTAACCATCCCAGTCAATAAAATATTCACCTGAATCGGTTTCCCGGCCGGTAATAGTCGCAAGCGTCGACCCGGTTTCACTCAGGACATACATCTTGACGTCGTCAGCAGGAGCTTCAAGGCGATAGCCAAGTTCCATTGTTTCACCATTGAAGTGAAACTGGTCCGCCTGAGCCACAACATCCTGACCGATCAGCCCGAGTGCCGACATGCGCTGCATTTCATTACTCATGGCAGTCAACCCCTCAAGACTTGTATTCATATTGGTCAGCTGTTCAAGTTGACTGAACTGTGCCAACTGAGCCGTAAACTCTGTCGGATCAGAAGGATTCATCGGATCCTGATTTTCCAACTGGGCGACCAGCAGCTTGAGAAAATCTTCTTTCCCCATGGCCACATCCCCGTCCCCAGAACTTGTAACCGGGCTGGTGAAACCCGTGTTGATACCACTGATTGCTGACATCTGTTAGGACCTCCTTTCTGTATTTTTTAAACGTGGAGACTGATGCCTCCGCCACCGTTCTGCATCAGGTGGGCTAAGGGAATCATCTGTTCTTCCTGTTTTGCTTCCTGTTGCCGGGAGTGCTGGTGAGAAAATTCCCGATTCTGCTGCTGTTGCGCCAGGTTCTCAAATTGACCCCCTTGCTGTTGCCGGTCGATATTGACCTGGAATTGTTCGATTTTCAGTCCCTGCTCAGCCAGGGCATTTCTCAGCTGCGGCAGGTTGCGCTCCAGGACTTCCTGCACCTGTTGGTTCTGCGCATGGAGATTGGCCTGGACACGATCACCTTCAATCTTCAGTTCCAATTTCAAAGAACCGAGTTCAGCAGGCTGCAGACGAAGAACCATCCGCCCGGACTCTCCATTGAAACTTCCGGATAGATGTGTCACCACCTGGTCAAAAATCTGACTTTCCGCCACGGCCTGCCCACTGTCCAAGTGGATCACCGGTGTTTGCGGCATATTTCGAACCGCTTCAGCATGTTGGGGAATTGCTTGTCCTTGTGGTTGGATCTGTCGTGTCGCCTGCTGAATCAGGTTATCGATCATCTGTTTCGCTGACGTGCCTGAACTGAGCTCCGTTTCAGCTACGAAACCCTGTTTCGCTGTCTCTATCGGCATGCTCTGGACAACAGCATCACGCTGTTCCTGCTCTATCGCGGGATGTTTGACGTTGTTGGCCATGACAGCTTGCTCTTTACCGACCGCTTTGTGCTGATGCAGTCCGTTTTCTTCCCGAGGTTTGAGCAATCCTGCGAAACGTGGATCAATCTCTTCTCCCGTATCACTGAATAACGAGACAACCTCTTCCTTCGACTGCTGTTCAACGCCGGAAACAGCATTCGCAGTGTTACCCTCAACTGCTTCCTGACGGCGAGCTGTGACAGTATCAATCACTTGCTGAAGTAGCTGGCGCATTTCCGACAGATTCATCTGCCCCACGACAAAAGGTTCCTGCACTGATTGTCCCTGTTGCTGTTCACCAGTGCCAAAAGTCCTTTCGGCAGTGACGTATTCTCTTTCACTGAGTTCAGCAACAAGTTGCTCTTTAAGTTCCTCAGCCAGGCTCAGAAGTTCGACATCCTGGTTTTCATGTTCTTTGAATGTGCCGAGTTCTTTTGCCAAAAGAGAAAGGTCAACACCGGCCAAAACCTGCTCGCCATGAAGGTCAGCCTGTTCAAGCTTCTGAACAAAATCAGTCACCAGAACGTCGAGATCTTCCACAGTTGTTACATCCGAGCTCTCCCGGCCGATGTTTTTCATCAGTTTCACAAGGGCTTGCTGTATTTTCCCCTGCGGAACAGCTGCGCACGTCTCAGCCTGTAGAGTATTCTCTGCAAGAGCCTTATCAGTTGCTGCAGCATCCAGTTCTGCAACCTGAACATCATTCTCAACTGGATTTTGCTGAAGCGTTGCAGTTTCCGGTTCTGATCTTTCGTTCACGCCATTGTCCTGAACGGCCTGAGCTCTCTGTGTGGCACTGAGAACTTTGCCGAAAGATTGTTCGCTCTTGCCTGATCCTTTGACTGACGAAACAACCTCTGGCTTTTGTGCCACCATGTCGATCATCGCTAATGCTTGCATCTGTTTCACCTCCTTTCCTGTTTATTTTTTGTCGAGCCTAATAGCTCGCTGTATCCTTCACCGGTATTTCGGTAAAAGCCTTACTCAGTTCTGTCGCAGTTTCAGAGTCGAGATTGTCAAGAATTTTCCCTGCGACTTTCTTCTTGATGCCGAGCAACAGCTCAACAGCCAATTGATTATCCAACTGCTTGATCAGATAAGCTGCTTTTTGCGGGGCCATTTTTTCGTATATACGACTCAGCTCTCCGATCCTTTCCCCTTCTTCAGCAGCTTTTCGATCCAGCAATTCAACCAGTTCATCACGCAGGGTCTGCATCGCTGCGAGCTTCTTATCGACCTCCCCCTCGAGGGTCTTTAGACGCATTTCCCGCTCAGCAATTTTTGTTTCGCGTTCCTCAAGCTTGGCATATTCATCTTCGATGGACACCAGGATACGCCGCTCCTCAACGGATGAAATCTGCTCTTCGTCAAGCAGTTCGTTCGACGCCGCAAACAGGGCTGAACTCAGCCCTGTGAGAATCAGAAACACTATCAGAGCCCTTGCTATCATGAGCTTTCCCCTTTATTGCGGAGACTGATTTCGTCAAGCATCACGCGTTCTTTCCGCGACAGTTCGAGACGATATTCCGACTCCTGCTTGTCCTTGAGCTTTTCCAGCACCTGACGATCGCGGGCGACTTTGAGCAGACTCTCCCGCTCCTCAACGATGCGCTCATCAAGCAGATCAAGCTGTGCGCCGATATCCTTCATCAGCCGGCGGCAGTGCTCAATCTGCGCTTCAAACAGTTCCATTTCGGCAACGCTCAGGCCTTCCCGTTGGCGGGCCTTCAATTGCGCATCATAATCCCGCAACGCCAGAGACTGCTGTTCTCGTTGGGCATCAAGTTCACCGCGCAATTTGAGACTGGCGGTCAGGGCCTGTTGGGCCTGATCCTCCAGTGACTGACGATAATTCAATACGGCTTGGAGCTTAAATTTTCCGGCCATAAATTACCTTGTACCCCGTCTGCGATCCTGCAACAGGTTGGTCAGTGAGTCGATCGTCTGCTCCAGAGATACGGCTTCATTCATTCCCTGCTGCAGAAATTCGACGATCGCTTCAATCTGCGAGATCGCGTAATCAATTTTGCCGTTGCTCCCTTCGACATAGGCGCCGATATTGATCAGGTCCTCAGCCTCCTTGTAAGTCGCCATGATCTCCCTCACCCGTCCGTTCAGCTGCAGATGTTCGGCACTGACGATGTCACGCATGACACGACTGGCGGAATTGAGGATATCGATGGCGGGATAATGGTTACGGGCAGCAATGTCGCGCGACAGGACAATGTGCCCGTCAAGGATCGAGCGCACGGCATCCGCGACCGGCTCGTTCATATCGTCACCTTCAACCAGCACGGTATAGAGCCCGGTAATACTCCCCTTACCTTTGAAATTTCCTGCTCTCTCCAGAAGTTTCGGCAGGGTTGCAAATACCGAAGGGGTGTAGCCCTTGGTGGTGGGAGGTTCGCCGATCGCCAGCCCAACTTCGCGCATCGCCATGGCAAAGCGGGTGACCGAATCCATCAGCAGCAGGACATTTTTCCCCTGGGCGCAGAAATATTCGGCAATCGTCGTCGCCACAAAGGCACCGCGCATTCGCAACAGCGGTGACTGATCCGAGGTCGCGGTGATAACGACGGAACGGGCCAGCCCCTCGGGACCGAGATCGCGCTCAATGAATTCACGCACTTCACGCCCCCGCTCACCGATCAGGGCAATGACATTGACATCGGCCTGGGTGTGTTTGGCCATCATCCCGAGCAACACGCTTTTACCGACCCCGGACCCGGCCATGATTCCCATCCGCTGTCCTGAACCACAGGTCAGCAGCCCGTTGATGGCCCGCACCCCCAGATCGAGAGGCTGAACAATCGGTTTACGCGCCATGGGGCTGGGGGGCAGGGCGTACAGGGGACATTCGTGATCACAGGGCGCCAGCGGCAGATCATCCAGCGGCTGGCCGAGGGCATCGAGCACCCGACCGAGGAGATGCTCACCAACCGGCAGCGTGGCACTGTCACGCAACACCCGGATCAGACTTCCGGGACCCAGGCCGCGCAAATCACCCAGAGGCATCAGCAGCGCCCGGGAATCGCGAAAGCCGACCACCTCCGCAGGTACCGGTCGCCCCCCTCCCAGAGGGACCAGCTCACACAGGGTGCCGACGGTCGCCTGCGGACAGTAGCCTTCGACGACCAGACCGACAATCTGGATCACCTTGCCGCTGACTTTAAGCGGGTTGACCGCTTTGACGCATTCGACGAGATCAATCATCAAACATCCGGTATCGCTTTAAGTAAAGCCTGCTGAATAGCCTCAAGCTGGGTTTCGATGGTCGCATCAACCGCCCCCAGTTCGGAATCAACTCGACAGCCGCCGGCACTGACCGACGCGTCCGCCTCGATGCTGAGATTCTTCAGGCCGCTGATACTGGCCAGAAATAACGGTTTCTTCTCAGTGACTTTTTCGAGGTCGTCAGGGCTGACACGGATACGGTACTGATCGGCCCGCACTGACGACTGCAGGGCGTTCTCGATGATCGTCAAGACAACCGTCGGATCCGCCGCCACCTCCCGGCGAATAATCTGTTCTGCGACCGCCATAACCAGCCGCAGCATATCCTGGCGGCTGCTGTTGGCCAGGGATTCCCGCAGGCGGCTGACCTCTTCCAGGGCCTTTGCCAGCGCCTGGGTTGTCGTCTCAAAAGCTTCCTCTGCGGCGGCCAATCCCTCACGCCGACCTCGCGCGTAGGCCTCTTCGAGATCCTTCGCGGCAGGTCCCGCCAACGCCTGATCAGTGGGCTTCACAACCGGCTTGTGAACACCGGAATCGGAAGCCGAAACGAAGTTCAACAGCTCGGGTTCAAGGCGGGAAACAGGCTCCGTATCACCGAAAGATCGAAACTGGAATTGCTGTAATCCGTCGGCTTCCGCGCCACGGTAAATTTTAGACAAGCTCATCGCCACCGCCGCCCCTTCCCGGAATCACGATTGTTCCCTCTTCCTCGAGTTTCAGAGCCACCTTGACAACTTCCATCTGCATCGCTTCTACTTCGGACAATTTCCGCGGGCCCATGGCTTCAAGATCTTCGGCAATCATATCCGCGGCACGCTGAGAAATATTTTCAAAAACTTTCTGTTTAATGGCATCGCTGGCCGTTTTCAGCGCCAGGGTCAGCATATCGGTGCTGACTTCACGCAAAATCGTCTGCATTGCGCGTCCGTCGACAGCCGCCAGGTCTTCAAAAGTGAACATGCGGCGGCGGATTTCCTCGGCCAGATCAGGATCAACGGCTTCGATACTGGTAAGAATCACCTGGTCCGCGCCCTTTTCCATTTTGCCGAGAATCTCGACCACTTTATCGACGCCGCCGACCTGCTTGCGATCTTTACCGACAACTACACCGACTTCGCGTTGCAGGGCTTCCTCAATCTGGTTGATGACTTCGGGGGACACATTGTCGATCTTGGCAATGCGGTACATAACCTCGCCCCGCAGATCGTCGGGAAGTTCCGAAAGGATGCGGCTGGTATGATCCTCTTTCTGGGTCGACAGAATCAGCGCGACCGTCTGGGGATGTTCATTTTCCAGCAGTCCGGCCACCATGCGCGGATGCATTTTGGAGATGGTCTCCAACGGCCGCCCCTCGATCCCGGCGGAAACCTGGTCAAGCAGGTACTGGGCCCGGATGCTGTCTTCACCACCTAAAATGGCATGCTTGGCAAACTCGTCACCGCGCACATAGACCCCGATATCTCCACCCCGGGCTTCCTTGAATTCCTCCAGGATCTCCCGCGCCAGGGCGGGGTCAACGTGATCGATATCCATCATGCAGCGACTGATTTCACGCACTTCAGAGTCGTCAAGGGTTTCGAAAATCTTTGCCGTCGCCTCTTCCCCGAGGCAGAGCAGCAGCAGCGCAGCCTTTTTCGCGCCCGACAGATGTTTGGCTTTTTTCACAGGGGGCTCCCGATCATCATGGTCAGATCTTTCTTTTTCGGCGTTTCACAGGCATGTTTCCGTTAGGATTCCGCAGGTTCTTCCCGCAACCAGTTTTTCACCACCTGAACCGGCATCATATCTCCACCGAGCACTTCCTGGCGTATCTGGGCGAGGGGATCCCCCGGGCCGCCCAGGAGCGGGGTTTGTGTGTCACCCCTTAATTCCGCTTCCAGCTCCTCGACGGTTTTCATCGGCTGGGTTTCAGCCTGCGCGCTGCGCAGAGTTCTCATCAGCGGCCGGAGAAACAGCAGGTAAGCCATCAGCGAGGCAATCGCCAGCAGGCTGTATTTAATGATCGGCATGAAGGGATAGACCTTGTCGACAATTGAGGGCTGCGGCATCTGTTCATCACTGAAACCGCTCTCAAACGGCATGGAAACGACCGAAATCAGATCACCACGGGTGGTGTTGATGCCCAGGGCGGAACGCACCATCTGTTCGATCTCCTGTAATTCTTCAGCGTTGCGCGGGGTACTTGTCGGTTCGGCACCCTTGCCTCCCGGAGTGACCCGATCGGCCACCAGGACAGAGACCGAAAGACTTTTCAGGGTTCCAACCGACTGCACGGTCTTGCTCACAACTTTGCTCAACTCATAGTTGACGGTCTCTTCCGAGCGACTTGACGGGGTGCTTGTTTTGGTCGTAGCGCCCCCGCCCTCTTCCTGCAGGTTGGAGACGACCCCGGGAACACCACTGGTTGTTTCGCTGGCCCCTTCTTCTGTGCTTGTCTGTTCGCTGACCACGACAGCTCCTTTAGGATCCAGAGACTCTTCAACCCGTTCGCGCTGATCAAAATCGACCTCGGCGGTGACCCGGACCAGGGAATTCCCAGCCCCAAGGGCCCGATCCAGAAGTGACTGGGCACGGGCTTCCAGACGCCGTTCCATGGCTTGCTGATAAGTCAACATGCCCGGCGTCATCGGCCCGGCAAGTTCATCGGAGCGGCTTTTTGACAGCACTTTACCGCTCGAATCGACAACCGTCACGTTTTCCGATTCAAGCCCTTCGACGCTCCCGGCCACCAGATGCACAATTCCCTGAAGCTGTGATTCCTTAAGGGAGCGCCCGGAGGACAACTTGACGATCACCGATGCGGTGGCCGGCTGCTGCTGCTCGCGGAACAGGCGTTTCTCCGGCAGGGCAAGATGGATACGGGCTGATTCGACCGGCGCCAGCGAGGTAATCGTGCGCATCAATTCACCTTGCAGAGCGCGGCGATAATTGACCTTCTGGGCAAAATCGGTCATGCCGAAACTCTGCTTGTCAAAAATCTCAAACCCGACCCCCCCTTCAGCCAGACCGGAACCTGCCAGTTCGATACGAGCCTCATAGACTTTATCGGCTGGGATCATGATGTCACGGCCACCATCTTCAAGACGGTAGGGAATTTTTCGATCTTTGAGCCATTCGACCACCGACGACGCATCACGGCTCGGCAGGTTGGCAAACAGCAGACTGTAGTCGGCTACCTGTGACTGCATAATGATCAGCGCAAAAATCACCGCACTCACCAGAGCAGCACCCACCAGGCTCAACTTACGCGCCAGCGACCATTCCTTGATCACATCCAGCATGGTCTTTTTTTCAACGATCTCTTTTTTTCCTTCTTCAGCCATCGATCATGTCCTCCGGGACCGGTTCAACCTTCTTGATAAAATCAGTTATTCCTTGTTCCTGTTCATGGCACAGTCAAAATTCGTTCAACTAGGCGCCGATGATTTTGGGGAAGCGAAGGCATACAATAAAAGTATGTCGAGCTTCCGAAAAATCAGCGCAACGCCGTGGAGCGGAGTTTGACGCAGCCATCAGACCTGCATGCGCATGATCTCCTGATACGCCTCCACCGCCTTATTCCTCACCTGAACCATCAGCCTTAACGAGATATCGGCCTCTTCCAGCTTGATCATCGCTTCGTGGAGGTTTTTGGTCTCCCCGGCGGCGATCTGCTCAGCAGCCCGGTCGGCACCGACCTGGGCTCGGTTTACTTCGGCGATGGAATTTTTGAGCGCCGCCCCGAACTTGTCGCCAAGCTGCTGAACCGGAGCCGTCCGGGGTTGCGAGATCCCTTTTAAATGGGTATTCAGAGTAATGTCAGCAACACTTTTCACGGGCTACCTCACTTTCCAATTTCCAAAGCTTTCAGGGCCATCCGCTTGGCTGATTTGACCACCGTGACATTTGCTTCGTAGGCACGGGATGCCGACATCATGTCAGCGGTCTCTTCGACCAGGCTGATATTCGGCATAGCCACCTGGCCACTTTCGTCGGCATCGGGATGATCCGGGTCGTAAACCATACGTGGCGGCAGGTTACTGGCCTGAATATGAGAAACTTTCACTCCTTGAGCTGCATCCCGCATCTGCATATCGAGATTTTCGGCAAACCCCTTCTGCGTTGCCTGAAATACCACTTCGCGTTTGCGATAGGGGCCACCATCAGGAGTCCGCGTGGTTTCCATATTGGCCAGGTTCGAACTGATCGCGTTCATCCTGATGCGTTGGGCTTTCAGCGCCGATGCGCTGATTTTCATGCTGGTAAAAATATCCATAATCTCTCCTAGCGACCATCGCTGGCGGCGTATTTGAGCATCGAAAATTTCTTTTTCAGAATCTGGCTTCCAGCTTCATAGAGCAGCTGATTCTCGGCCAGATCGAACATTTCGTCATCGATCGACACCGTGTTGCCATCTCCCAGGGGGTTGCTATTCTGCTGTTGACTGACTGTGGCCTGAACACTCTGAATTCCTTGCGAACCCAGTGGGAAATGTTTAGCATTGCTTTGCAAACCACTCATTTCAGGGGTCTCAAGCGCCTTGCGCAGATTATCTTCAAAATTCAATTTGCGCGCGGCATAGCCCGGGGTTTCTGCATTCGCGATATTGGCCGCAATCACCTGCTGCTTCTGAGCACGCAAATCGAGGCTTTTTTGCAGGGCATTGATTGTGCGGTCAGCGATTCTGATATCTGCCATTTGTCAGCTCCTGTTTTTTTGACACCCGCAGTGAAAATTTCAGCGTTGTTCCTGAATGAGCAAGTCCCGGGCCAATTTTGCCCATGAACTGTCAGTATCCTCCGCGACCAGCTGATCCAGCAGATTGAGAGCGGCTCCACGCTCCTGCCGGCGCAGTAAAAGCTGGGCAAAACGGTACTTGGCCTGGGCTGCATAAGCCTGGTCATCAAAAAGTCCCCGGTAAATATTTTCCGCCTTGCGGTTCTGTCGCTCCTGGTAATAAGCCTCACCAAGCAGTGCCATTTCTTTGACTTCCAGCTCCTGACCGGAATTTCTCACCCACTCAAGAGAGTCAATGACTCTGCCCCATTGGCCAAGTTTCCAGTAAATCCAGGCAGCTCGAACCTCCAGTTCAACACTTCTGGGACGCTCTTGTTGGTTGAGCCAGTCAAGCAACTCCTGGTTCTTTCCCTGACGGTCAAAAGCGTCCAGCAGCAGACTGAAAAGCGCCCCGGCGTCATCTCCCTGAGGATACAGATTGAGATAACGGCCGGCATACTCACTGGCCTGTTGGTATTCTTCGCGTTTCAAATAGGAGCGGACGAGGGGCAGGTAAACAGCCTGCTGATCAGCTTGGCCGGCGGTTTGGTCAAACAGATAAAGCAAAGCCCGACCGGCCCGTTCATAGAGACCGAGCCGTTCAAAAGCCGAGGCCACATCATACAGAAAAGCTTTGTCGAAACCGCTGCGCAACAACAGGTTGCGGTTCTGTTCAACCAGGACAACCGCCTGCAGATCATTTTTTTCCGCCAGCAGTTGATGCACCACCTTGGGAATCTGCTCCTGCAGCAGCAGGACAACTTCGCGCTGTAACGGTGAGTTGCGGTAGTCGCGTCTGAACGTCATCAGGTCATCAACACTCTGACGGTAATCCATCAGCAGATAGAGTCCCAGGGCTTGTTTGAACAGGCTCTCTTCACGTACCGGCCGGTATTGAGAGGTTTGACCCAGTCCGGCATATTCGGGAACAACCTGAGCCAGCCCCAACTCACCGTCTTTGACAACTTTAAGGTCAAGCAGCCGCAATGCCGCGCGATCCCCACCTTCCGTATCGGGATGCTCCAGGGTCGCCCTTTGCAGCTCGATCATCCCCCACCCCAGGTCACCCGCCTCATAGGCCGCGGCACCACTGGCAAACAGTGCCATAGCTTCTTCGGGCTGATCCTTCAGCGGCTCGATCAGTCGGCGATAAAGCCGTGACGCCAGCAGGTATTCCTGATGAGAAAACGCCGTGTCTGCAGCCCGGCCGGCAGAGAAAAGGCAAACATCAAAGAGTTCGGGTTCTGCTTCGACCTGTTGATAAATCGTCAGAGCCTCGGCCCCTTCTCCGCTCCCGGCCAGAGCGTCTGCAGTCCTTAGCTCGGCATATGGCAGCAGCGTATCGGGCCACTCAAAAGGCAGATCGCGCAGCGCCCTTAAGGCGTCTCCATCCTCCTGCGCCGCCAGCGCTGTCTCAGCCAGCAGAAGTTGCACAAACGGCAAGAGAGGATCATCAATGTCCATTCTGGAACGCAGTTGTCGCAGCTGAATCCGGGCAACCAGGGGAGAACCCTCCAAGGCCGTTCCGTAAGCTGTCAAATATTCGACACGGGCTTGCTCATCGCCTTGGATCTTGATCAAATCATCCAGTCGGGCCAGCCCGGCTGCCACCGCTCCGGTTCGCAACTGGGCCTCCGCCAGCATGAGATCACGCAGGTAAACCTGCTGTTGATCAAGGTCGGTCAATGCCGCGGCGGCTTGAATCAAACTGAGAAACATCCCGTTATCTGCATACTCCTGAAGCGGCCATAGCGGGCTTTTTTCATCCCTGATCAGGGCTGGAAGCGGATGCAACCTGAAGTTGAGCGGAAGCTGCACCGTCCAGGCGCTGCGGTAATAGCGGAAGAAGTCATACCAGCGATCCTGCCATGGAGAAGCCTGTTGAAAACGTGCGGCCCGGTGACCGGCTTTTTTGACCGGCATGTCGGCGATTCGAAAAGCGACACTCGGTCGTGTGGCATTGCTTTCCGCCCAGTAGATATCCATGATGAGCTGATTTTTATCCGCCTTCAGGTGAGTTTCAACCTGCTCAGGCGACCGACGCAGAAGGATGGAAATCAAAAACCTTTGCGGTTTCTGCGTCAGGATAATTTTGACGACCTTTTCGTCTTCCGGCAGGTTGTGCAATTCAGGAGAGGCCTGGGCATCCTCGACAAAAAGATCGACCCTCTGCCCCGAATGCTCGCTCCTGAACTGGGGGAGATGGGAAAAACTGAGGACAATCCGGGTCAATGTCGGCGTTTCTTTTTTTTCAATCCGGGTCAAAAGCGTTTTTTCTTCAGCCCGGGCGGTCAGCGTGACACTGAGAAAAAACACCAGGATAAAAAGAATAAAACCGATCGATTTTTTAAGCTGAACAGGACGCTGCATGCATGCCTCCGAAAATTTAAAGCGCTCCGAACAATCTCATAGGCCAGAATCGTGCCAAAAAGGTTAAAAGCACCTAAGCCTTTAGTTTTAAAGATTTTATTCTGCGGCTATGGGAGAGAGATTTTTATTCAGAGATTCGACGAGTTGACCTAAGTCGTGATTTTGACAAACACGGGGAAGCATGAAATATGAAAATCTGGTTATCCAGTTCGCTCCTGTTGAGAGTTCGGACATTCCATTTCAGGGGCGCATAAACTTTACAAAATCGTCCCCGAAAGCTAGTAAACCACCTTCATCTTAAAGGTTGACTAGAGGACTGCTTCACGGCATTATGCCTCCCGTTGGTTTTCTTCATGTCATTCTAGCCAAAAGGAACGGTATCCCTGTCATGGTCTATCTCGTTGCCATCACTTGTCTCTGGGCATTCTCTTTCAGCCTGATCGGGGTTTATCTGGCCGGTCAGGTTGATGCTTATTTCTCGGTATTAACCCGCGTCGCCCTGGCCTCAATCGTCTTTCTGCCTTTCCTGCGGCGAGTACCGATCAGGCTTGCAACCCGGATGATGGCCCTGGGAGCGATCCAGCTCGGCTGTATGTACGTTTTCTATTATCAGTCGTTCCTGTTGTTGAGCGTCCCTGAAGTGCTGATTTTCACCATCCTGACCCCGGTGTATGTCACCCTGATTTTTGATCTGATGCAGGGCCGCTTCAGTTTCCGCTACCTGATCACCGCAATCATTGCGGTTTTCGGTGCCGCGATCATTCGCTACAGCGCTATTGGTGATCAGGTTTTCATCGGTTTTCTGGTTGTCCAGGGTGCCAACATCTGCTTTGCCCTCGGCCAGGTCGGTTACAAGGTACTGCTCGAACGGGAACAACTTGAACTGCCGCAACGCGCGGTCTTCGGCTACTTTTACCTTGGAGCCCTGGTGGTTACCGTCATCACCTGGTTTCTGTTCGGTAACCCGGCCAAACTGCCCACGACATCGACCCAGTGGGGGATTCTCCTCTATCTCGGACTGATCGCTTCCGGGCTGGGTTATTTTTTCTGGAATAAGGGCGCAACCAAGGTCGATGCCGGCACCCTGGCGATCATGAATAACGCCCTGATCCCGGCCGGGTTGATTGTCAACCTGCTGATCTGGAACCGTGAAGCCAACCTCACCCGGCTGGCCCTGGGGGGCGCGGTACTGGTATTTTCATTGATCCTGCATGAATACTGGGGCAAACAGGGGGTTACTGATAAGAGCGTGACCGCCAATCGATAATTTTCTTAACTTGTTGGCATCCGGAAACTCTGTAAGCCAAATGGTGGGTTTCTGATTTGGAAAGATGTCATTTTTTGCCGGATCAAGGAAATCAAGCAGTTGTGCGGAGGCGTAATGCTTTACACCGCACAAGCAAATGTGCGGATTGACGCCGAGCTGGTGAAAAAGGGGACTTTCCGAACAGAAACTAGCTTGAGGCGGACAAAACCTGTATAACCGGGCCCATGCCCGAACAGTCAAATTTAATCATCTATCTCAAACTGCTGCTGATGGCCCTGTTCTGGGGGGGAACCTTCATCGCCGGTCGTTTGCTGGCCGGTGAAGTTTCACCCTTTTCGGCGGCCTTTCTGCGCTTTTCCATCGCGTCCCTGGCCCTCATCGTACTGACTTTGCGCCAATACGGTACGCTCCCACCAGTCTCCAGGCAGCAACGCCTGCCGCTGTTGTTTCTTGGGCTGAGCGGAATTTTTGCCTACAACGCGTTTTTCTTTAAAGGACTTGAATCCATTGAAGCCGGCCGGGCAGCGGTGATTATTGCCAACAATCCGATTTTTATCGCTCTCTTTGCCGCTCTGTTTTTCAAAGAATCCTTGAATCCCGCCAAAACCATCGGCATTCTCCTGTCGATTCTGGGGGCTGTTGTGGTCATCACCAAAGGTCATCCGCTCGGCGTTTTCTCCGCCGGAATCGGCACCGGAGAGCTGCTGATCTTTGGCTGCGTGGTCAGCTGGACGACCTACTCTCTGGTCGGACGGGCCGCCATGAAAGGGTTCTCCCCTCTCGTTGCTGTGACCTATTCGGCGATCGTCGGAACTCTGCTGCTGTTTCCCTTCGCCTGCTGGGAAGGACTGTTTCAGAGTATCTCCACGTATTCGGTAATGGCCTGGATGAGTCTGCTTTACCTAGGCCTGTGCGGAACGGTGATCGGTTTCGTCTGGTATTATCAGGGGATTCAAAAAATCGGCTCGACCCGCGCCGGCCAGTTCATCAACTTTGTCCCGGTCAGTGCGGTGCTCCTTGCGGTCTGGATTCTCGACGAGCCATTAACGCTTTCATTACTGGCCGGGCTGCTGCTTGTCAGCGCCGGGGTCTACCTGACCAACCGTTATTCATCCTGAACCCTGTTTTGAGCAACCCGCCTGCCGGCCAGCCAATACCAGAGCGCGGCGACCAGCTGACCCATGATCAAGACCAGAAAAGCCGCACGATATCCCTGGGGTGAATAGCCTCCGGAAGCGTCGCTGGGCCACAAGCCGATGATCGCTCCAATCAGCCACTGGGCGGAAAACGCCCCGATAAACACCAGCAGGTTGAGGGAGGTGTTACAACGCCCGGTCAGCCCTGGTGGGAAAATCTGCGAAAGCACCGCGTAGGGAAGGATAGCGGCGGTGCCGAAAAACCCGAAAGCGATCCACAGTGCTCTGCCATACTGAGGAAATACAATAATCATCAACTGCACGAGAATGAACAGCAGCATGCCGCAACAGGCTACGACGGCAGGCGGAATGCCCCTTTTTGCCAGGCGTTCCGCCAGGCGCCCGAGGGTCAGGTAGCCGATGATCATGGCCACTGCGATCCACCACAGGGTCCTGGCCACCTCAGTCCTATCCAACGCGGCAACATCACGTAACCAGGGACCGGTCCACAGTCCCTGAACCGACAGATAACTCGCTTGCGCCATAAAAGCCCAGGGGGCGATGCGCCAGAAATGGCGGTGAGTCAGGACCCGGCCAAGCCCCTTAAACTGTTCCCGCAACGTTTCATGCCCGGCATGCTGCTGCTGGTCGGGAACCACCAGAAAAATGACCAGAGCCGCCACCAGGGTCACCCCCGCCAGGCCACTGAAAACGCCGCGCCAGTCGGTCACCTGAAGAGCCGCCTGAACCGGTGTCGTGGCAGTCAAGGCACCCAATCCTCCCGACATCATCTGCACACCGTTGGCCAGAGGCAAACGGTCCTGCGGCAACCAGCCGGAAAAAGCCTTGAATGCGGCCATCAGACAGGCGGAAACCCCGAGACCGATGAGCGCCCGTCCGCAAATGACCCCGGTCAGAGTTTGCGCCTGGGAAAAAACCAGGGCTCCCACGGCGGCAATCAGCAGTAAGGCACTTTCGACCCGGCGTGGCCCGTAACGATCCAGCAGCACGCCGAGGGGCAGCTGAAAAGCGGCAAAGGTCAGGAAATAGGCTGAGGTCAACAGACCCAGACTGGCGGCGCTGAGGTTGAGATCAGCAACCAGGTCGGGGGCGATGACTGCATTGACCGTGCGGTACAGGTAGGAGACGAAATAACCGAGACCAAAAGGGAGAAACAGCCGCAGCAAAAGCGTCCTGGAAGTGAGCTGATGATTCATAGTGCCTCTGGCAGAGTCATGAGATGACCGGTTTGCAGGCCCAAGGGGAGAAATAATCTCTCTTCCCTATTGAAGGATGGCATAAAGGAGACTATCCTTAAGAGTGTCTGTGTGTTCCATTTATCACATTGCCTTCGGGGGAAATTCCATGCCGGATAGAGAGCGCCATATTGTTTATCGCTATGTCAGTCATCTCGTAAAAGACACCTTTGCCCTGGTTCTGGCAGGGGGCCGCGGCAGCCGACTTTATGAACTGACCGAGTGGCGCGCCAAACCGGCCGTTTATTTCGGCGGCAAGTACCGGATTATCGATTTTCCGTTATCCAACTGTATCAATTCGGGGATTCGCCGGGTCGGCGTACTGACGCAGTATAAATCCCACTCTCTGATCCGCCATCTGGTGCGCGGCTGGAGTCATTTCAAAAAGGAGCTCGGTGAATTCGTCGAAATTCTTCCCGCGTCACAACGCTTTTCCGAAGAATGGTATCAGGGCACGGCCGATGCTGTATACCAGAATCTTGACATTATCCGCGCGGAAAAACCGAAATACGTGATGATTCTGTCCGGCGACCACATTTATCGCATGGATTATCGGACCATGCTTCTTAATCACGTGGAAAATGGCGCCGACATGAGCGTGTCCTGCCTCGAGGTCCCCATCGATGAGGCTGCCGGAGCATTCGGCGTTATGGAAGTCGACGAGAATAATCGCATCATCGGTTTCGAGGAAAAACCCCAGCAGCCCGCAGCTATTCCCGGTGAACCCGGCCTGGCCCTGGCCTCAATGGGCAATTATATTTTCAACACCGATTTTCTGTTTGACATTTTAGAGAAGGACGGAAAAAACCGCAGCTCGGAGCATGATTTCGGCAAGAACATCATCCCCTCGATTATCGAAAATCATAATGTCTACGCTTTCCCTTTCCGTGATCCGGAAACCGGTGACCGTGCCTATTGGCGCGATGTCGGCACTCTGGATGCGTTCTGGGAAGCGAACATGGAGCTGATTGCTCCCGCCCCGGAGCTCAATCTCTACGACCCCAGTTGGCCGATGTGGACCTATCAGATGCAACTGCCGCCCGCCAAGTTCGTCTTCGATGATGATGACCGGCGTGGGACGGCGGTTGATTCAACGGTGTCCGGAGGCTGTATCATTTCCGGTTCGCAGCTGCGCAAAACCCTGCTGTTTTCCAATGTGCGGGTTCACTCCTATTCAACCATTGAAGAAACCGTCATTCTTCCCGAGGTGACGATCAACCGCCATTGCAAGATTCGCCGGGCGATTATCGACCGTGGCTGCGAAATTCCCCAAGGGACAGTCATTGGTTTCGATCGCGAGCAGGACAAGGCCAACGGCTTCAGGATTACCGATAAAGGGGTTGTCCTGGTCACCCGGGGCATGCTCGGACAGCCGGGCGGCTACGCATAAGCCCGACAGATACTCACTTCCGCCTGTTCCCCCGGCATCAGATGTCCTGATTGAGAACCAGCAGGTACCCATCTGGATCCTGAACCCAGAGTTCCCGGCGTTGGTGCTCCTGATCCTCCAGCTCATAGATGATCGGCCACCCGACCCGACTGACTGAGCGTTCGACCTGATCCAGATCGACTCCGCCCAACTCCAGCTGGACGCCGGTACCCCATGCCGTCCGTGACAGGTTCTGGTAAAGGGCCGGGTGCTGACGCTCAAAAGCGCTGCAGTGCTGAAAGACAATACAGATGTTCTCCAAGCTCAAGAGCAAAAAACCCTTATCCTCTCTGCGCCGGGAAAATACCCCGGCGGGGAACCCGATCACATCGCGGTAAAAGTGTTCGGTTATTTCCAGATCTTTAACCGCGAGAGTTAAATTCATGTTCATTTCACGTATCGACCTCTCTTGTCGGAACGTCCGAGAAAATCTGGTTGAAAGTGCCGTTGATTTTATTTTTCCGCCTGTGCTTAAATGCCACAGGTTATGACAATGAACTCTCAGAGTCGAGCCTTTCTCGGTTTCGGCGGCAACCTGGATGCGCCCCTGCAACGTTTCCGGGCCGCCAGGGACAGTCTCGCCGCCCATGAACTGATCACCAGCGTTTCAAGTTCGCCCCTTTACCGCACCCCGCCGATCGGCGGGCCGCAGGGGCAGTCCGATTACCTGAATGCCGTGATCGAAATTGAGACTGGCCTCACGGCATCAGATCTGTTACAACTCTGCCGCCACATTGAAGACCTGGCAGGCAGAACCCGTGAGGTGCACTGGGGGCCGCGAACACTCGATATTGATCTGTTGCTTTACGCTGAACAGATCATCGCTACCCCGGAGCTGACACTCCCTCACCCGCGTCTCCATCAACGTCATTTCGTCCTGATGCCGCTGTGCGATCTCGATCGCACCCTCGTTCACCCGGTCCTGCACCTGACCACGGGAGAATTACTGGAGCGCTTACCCCCTGCAAAGGGGATCACTCAAATTCAGGAGGTCTGGTGATCTGATGATCAAACTGCTGCTGATGTTCCTCGCCGGATTTATTTTATACTCGCTGGTTTCGGGAGTGATGCGTCCCGCCAAGCGCCGCCCGAGCAACCGGACCCCTGACGGTGAGACCATGGTTGAGGATCCCCACTGTGGAACCTATGTCCCCCAGAGTGATGCCTTCAAAGCGACAATCGCCGGCAAACAACTCTATTTTTGTTCAAAAAAATGCCTGAAAGAATATAAAAAAGCACAAAACCCCTAAAAATCGGCCTGAAGCCAGGAGTGAATCTATGAAATTTTTTATCGATACCGCTGAAGTCAGTGAAATCCGTGCCGCTCATGATCTCGGGCTGGTTGACGGTGTGACCACCAACCCATCGCTGATTGCCAAAAGCGGCCGCGACTTTAAAGAGGTGATCACTGAAATTACTGAAATTGTTGACGGCCCGATCTCGGCTGAAGTCATCGCCCTGGATGCCGAAGGCATGCTCAAGGAAGGGCGCGAGCTGGTTGAAATTCACAAAAATATCGTCATCAAGGTTCCCATGACCACCGAAGGGCTCAAGGCGACCAAGCAGTTCGCTGCTGAAGGGATCAAAACCAACGTCACGCTGATTTTCTCTTCTCTGCAAGCCCTCCTCGCCGCCAAGGCGGGAGCGACTTACGTATCACCATTTGTCGGCCGCCTTGATGATATCGGTCATGAAGGCATGGAGGGCGTTGAGCAGATCCGTACCATTTACGATAATTACGGCTACACCACAGAAATTATCGTCGCCTCCGTACGCTCCCCCATGCATGTTCTCAATGCAGGATTGATTGGTGCCGACATCTGCACCATTCCCTACGCCGTCATGGTGCAACTGGCCAAACACCCGCTCACCGACGTCGGCATCGAAAAATTTCTTGCCGACTGGGAAAAAAGCAAATAGAACTGAAGTTCGACAACCGAAATCATCAACAGGGCTGGGAGAGTATCTTCCGGCCCTGTTTTTATTTCCCGGAATTTTTCCGCAGTAATCCCCTGTTTTTTCCACAACAGCGTTCTGCAAATTATCCGACCGATCAGGTGGCCTGACCACTTGACAACTTGCCATGAAGTCATGTATACGCTGGAAAGTTGTGTTTTTTATGCTTTTATTTCTGTCTTTCGGGTTTCGCCACACAGACGAATCCCGTCCATATTTCTAACCCTGAGAGGACGCAATGAACATTCACGAGTATCAGGCTAAAGCGATTCTGCGCAATTTCGGAGTTCCAGTTCCGGAAGGGCACGTGGTCTACAACAGCAACTCTGCCCGCGACTGGGCCAGACGGCTTGGTGATGGTCCCTGGGCGGTTAAAGCCCAGATTCATGCCGGTGGTCGCGGTAAGGGCGGGGGCGTTAAAATCGCCAAGACCGCCGATGAGGTCAAGCAATATGCCCGCAACATGTTCGGCATGACGCTGGTCACCCATCAGACCGGACCGGAAGGTAAAGTCGTCAAGCGCGTGCTGGTCGAAAAGGGCAGCAACATTGCCGATGAATTTTACGTTTCTTTCCTGGTTGACCGGGCCACATCCAAAGTCACCCTGATGGCCTCTGCCGAAGGTGGCATGGACATCGAGGAAGTGGCTGCCAAGACTCCGGAAAAGATCTTCTTTGAAGCCATCGATCCGGTTGTCGGTTTGACCGCGTTCCAATGTCGCAAAGTTGCTTTTAAACTCGGCTTTGCCATGCCCCAGGTCAAGCAGGCAGTCCCGCTGTTGATGAACCTCTACAAGGCTTTCATCGAAACCGACTGTTCTTTGCTTGAAATCAATCCGCTGATTCAAACCGCCGAAGGCGATCTGATCTGTCTGGACGCTAAACTGAACCTCGAAGATAACGCCCTGTTCCGCCATCTGCGTATTCGTGACCTGCGCGACTACGACGAAGAAGACGCGATGGAAATTGAGGCCTCCCAGTACGACCTCTCTTACATCGCTCTGGATGGCAACATCGGCTGCATGGTCAACGGTGCCGGTCTGGCCATGGCCACTATGGATATCATTCAGCACTACGGCGCATCTCCGGCCAACTTCCTCGATGTCGGCGGCGGTGCCACCATCGAACGGGTCACCGAAGCGTTCAAGATCATCCTCTCGGACGACAAGGTTGAAGGGATTCTGGTCAACATCTTCGGCGGCATCATGAAGTGCGATGTCATCGCTACCGGCGTGGTCGAAGCGGCCAAGCAGGTAGGTGTCAAAGTTCCGTTGGTGGTCCGTCTGGAAGGCACCAATGTTGAGCTCGGCAAGAAGATTCTCGCCGAATCGGGTCTTGATCTCGTCAGTGCCGACGGCATGGCCGACGCTGCCGAAAAAATCGTCAAAGCTGTCAATGGCTAGGGAGATATAAAAATGAGTATTCTGATTGATAAAAATACCAAGGTTATTACTCAGGGCATTACCGGTGCGACCGGGCTATTTCACGCACAGGGCGCCCGTGATTACGGCACACAGATGGTCGGTGGCGTCACTCCGGGCAAGGGCGGTCAACAGATCGACGGCTTTCCGATCTTCAACACGGTTGAAGATGCCGTGAAAGAAACCGGGGCCAACGCTTCGGTCATCTATGTTCCACCGATCGGCAGCGCTGATGCGATCATGGAAGCGGTTGATGCCGGCATTGAACTGGTCATCTGCATCACCGAAGGTGTTCCGGTTCTCGATATGGTCAAAGTCAAGAAGTACATGGAAGGCAAGAACTGCCGCCTGATCGGCCCCAACTGTCCGGGCGTCATCACCCCCGGCGAATGTAAGATCGGCATCATGCCCGGCTACATTCACAAACCCGGTCCGGTCGGTGTCGTTTCCCGCTCAGGCACCCTGACCTACGAAGCGGTCTGGCAGCTCACCACCCGCGACATCGGCCAGACCACCTGCGTCGGTATCGGCGGTGACCCGGTCAACGGCACCAGCCATCTCGACACCCTGAAAATGTTCGAAGCAGACCCGGAAACCAAGGCCGTCATCATGATCGGTGAAATCGGTGGTGATGCCGAAGAGCAGGCTGCCGAGTATGTTCGTGACCACATGACCAAGCCGGTTGCCGCTTTCATTGCCGGAGCCACGGCACCAAAAGGTAAGCGCATGGGTCATGCCGGGGCCATCATCTCCGGTGGTAAGGGTGACGCGGCCAGTAAAAAAGCCTTCCTGCGCGAGTGCGGTGTCAGCGTTGCCGACTCTCCGGCAGAAATGGCCGAAGCGCTGCTGAAAATCTGGCAGCCGTAAAACGGCTTCCAACAAAACATGAACAAAAAGGGGACAGGATAATTCTGTCCCCTTTTTTCTTTCTTCTCCACGACCAAGAAAAACCTGAAAAGCTCGGACCATTAAATAAAGATTTCCATATAATGTAACAATTTAATTCCTCTTGACACGCGATTACTGTTGAGCCTATCTATCAAAGAGCAGGCTCATTCCGCCAGGAAACCCCTTTTACGGTCTTTTTTCAACCGCCAAAATCAGGTCATCAAACCCCTGCCGAATGATCAATAACCTTTGCACCAAGGAACAGATTGATGGTTAAAAAACTCGTGTTTGCCGTATCGCTGTTGATCTTTTTAATTTCTGGCCATTCCGCGACAGCAGCGCCGGAAAAAAAATCGTCTCCCCCGCTGGTCGCAACCCAGCTCGTCGCGCAAGAAAACATCAATTCCAAAACCGACTACGTCGCCCATGTCGAAGCCGTCCAGGCTGTCGATCTTCAGGCGCGGGTCAGCGGGTTTCTCGAACAGGTTAACTTTATTGAGGGGAGCAACGTCAGGGCAGGAGACCTGCTTTACCTGATCGAGCCGGCACCCTACAAAACAAAAGTTGCCGCCAACCGGGCCAGGGTGGCCAAAGCTCAGGCCCTGCTGCGCAAAGCCGAACAGCAGCTGGCGCGAATCCGGGTGGTAAAAGAAGGGGCTGTTCCCGTCAGTGATATCGAAAGTGCGGAGGCTGCAGAAAAACAGTCTCGGGCAGAGCTGCTTGAAGCTGAAGCAAATTTGAAACTCGCTGAAATCGATCTGGCATACACGCGAATCACCGCACCGATTGATGGCCGTATCGGTGCCACCAAGCTGACCCGCGGAAACCTCTGCGGTCCGACCAGCGGAGCTCTGGCGCGAATTGTCCAGCTCGATCCGATCCGCGTACAATTTTCTCTCAGTGAGAACAATCTGAAAGCGCTCAGGGCCGCTCGGGCGGCAACCGGAAACAGGGCCGACACCCCGAGCATGCAGCCCAGCATCAGACTGACCGACGGTAGAGCGCTGAAATACTCCGGACGAATCGACTTTGTTGACAATCAGGTTGATCCGGAAACCGGAACCATCAGCGTCAACGCCCTGTTTTCGAACCCCGAAGGCGAACTGCTTCCGGGGCAATACGTCACCCTTGAGCTGAGCGAATCCCCCCCGAAAATGCTGCCGGTTGTCCCGCAGGCTGCCGTCCTTGAGGATCGCGAAGGACGTTTTGTCCTCATCGTCGATGAACAGAACCGTGTCGAACAGCGCCGCATCACCACCGGGGTGCTGAGCGGCTCATCCTGGGCGGTAGAAAAAGGTCTCGCCGGCGGGGAACAGATCATCGTTCAGGGTCTGCAGAAAGTGAAGCCGGGGCAGCAGGTTAAAACCTCTCCCGCCACCAAACCGGATGGAAACTGATCCATGATTTCACGCGTTTTTATCAATCGTCCCCGGCTGGCGGTCGTCGTTTCGGTGTTCATTACCCTGGCCGGCCTGATTGCCATGTTGAATATTTCCGTGGCTCAGTACCCGCGGATCACGCCGCCGGTGATTCGTGTCAATGCCTTCTATCCCGGGGCGAACGCCGAGGTTCTTGCCAAAAGCGTCGCGACAACGATCGAGTCGGAAGTCAACGGGGTGGAAAACATGCTTTACATGTCATCCTCCTCATCCAATACCGGGGCTTACAGTCTGAGCGTCACCTTTGAAGTCGGCACCGATACGGATATCGCCCAGGTCAATCTGCAGAACCGGATTCAGGCGGCACTAGCCAAGCTTCCCCAGGAGGTGGTCGACCAGGGGGTTACGGTGCGCAAAGGATCATCGGACATCCTTGGAGCAATCAGCTTTTTCTCCCCACAGGGAACGCGCGACAAGCTGTTCCTCAGCAATTATGTCGGCAGCACGATCAAAGATGCAGTCATTCGCATTGAAGGTGTCAGTGACATCAACATTTTCGGCGAGTTGGAATACAGCATGCGCGTATGGATGAATCCGGACCGCATGACGGCGTTAAGCATCACCGCGGATGATCTTATCACCGCCATTCGCCAGCAGAATGTCCAGGCCGCCGTCGGCTCGATCGGCGCGGAACCGGTCAGCAGGGACCAGCAGCTGCAGTACACACTCAGGGCCAGCGGCAGACTGCAGAGCGTTGAAGAATTTGAAAATATCATCATCCGCACCAATGCGAAAGGCGGACAGGTCCGGGTCAAGGATGTGGCCAGAGTCGAATTGGGTGCAGAGTCCTACAGTACTCGATCGATCCTCAACGGTGGCCCGGCGGTGACCCTGGCGGTTTACGCATCGCCGTCCGCCAATGCCCTGGCAACCATGCAGCGGGTCGGCGCTGAGCTGGAAAAACTGGCTGAGCATCAGCCCAGCGGGGTCGAGTATCAGGCCATCTACGATTCAACCAAATATATCGCGGCAGCCATTCACGAAATGGTCTGGACGCTGTTCCTGACGTTTCTTCTGGTTGTTGCCGTGACCTTCGTCTTCCTCCAGGATTGGCGTGCCACCCTGGTTCCGACGGTGACTATCCCGGTATCGCTGATCGGGACGTTTGCGGTTCTTCTGGCTCTCGGCTATAACGCCAACACGATTTCACTTTTTGCCCTGATCATGTCCATCGGCCTGGTCGTCGATGACGCTATTGTCGTGGTAGAAAATGTCTACCGGGTCATGCATGACGACGGCTTGAAACCGAAAGAAGCGGCACTCAAAGCGATGGGCCAGGTCACCGGGCCGATTATTGCGACAACCCTGGTGCTGTTGGCGGTTTTCATTCCTGTGGGCTTCCTTCCGGGCATTACCGGGCAACTCTACAAACAATTTGCCGTGACCATCTGTACTGCAGTGGTGATCTCGGCCATCAATGCTCTAACACTCAGCCCGGCGCTCTGTGCAGTGCTGTTGAAGAAACCTCAACCGGTCCGTTTCTGGCCTCTGGTCTGGTTCAACAAAGCCCTCCATGTGTCACGCAAGGGTTATGTGGCCGGTTCTGCCTGGCTGATCCGCTGGAAAGTGATTGCCCTGATGTTGCTGCTGGCGGTTATCGGAACCAGTTATGCACTGTTCCTTGAGCGCCCGACCAGCTTCCTTCCCCAAGAGGATCAGGGTTTGATTTACCTGAACATTCAGCTGCCGGAAGCGGCGACCATCAACCGCACCGACGGCGTTCTTAAACAGGCGACTGAGGCTTTACGCCAAATCGAAGGCATCAACAGTGTGCTGGGTGTCAGCGGATTCAGCCTGCTCAGCGGGCGGGGGGACAACGTCGGTTTTGGCCTGGTCATTCTCGCCCCCTGGGATGAACGCCGCGGTCCAGGCATGCATGTTGAGGGCATTCTGAAAAAAGCCCAGCAGAAACTTTCTGCCATTTCTACAGCCAACATTCGTGCCTTCACTCCTCCTCCCATTCGTGGACTGGGGCGAACCGGCGGTTTTGACTTCCAGTTACAAACCCTTGAAGAGAAAACCCCTCAGGAGTTCGTTGCCGCAGCTCAGGCACTGGTCATGGCCGCCAATCAGAATCCGGTCCTGAGCCGAGTCTTCAGCACCTACACTGCCGACACGCCGCAACTGTCGCTGGATATTGACCGCAATCGTGTCGAAGCCCTGAAAGTACCGCTCAGCAGCATTTTTTCAACGTTGCAGGCCCAACTGGGCGGCCGCTATGTCAACGATTTCAATCTGGCCAACCGGGGTTATCAGGTCAAAGTCCAGGCAGACAGCCAATATCGTGACGCAGAAAATGATATTTCGCGCCTCTATGTGCGCAACGGGTTCGGCAAAATGGTCCCGCTGAGCAGCCTGGTTTCCGTCTCGACTCAGCTTGGTCCTCAGACCGTTGATCGCTACAACCAGCTCAACAGTATCAAAATCAACGGCAATGCCGCTGCGGGGTACAGTTCCGGACAAGCGATGACGGCCATGGAACAGGTCGCAGCCCAGACCCTGCCGCCGGGCTACACCTTTGACTGGTCAGGCATCTCCTACCAGGAACGCAAAAGCAGCGGTCAGGTGACCATCCTTTTTGCGCTGGCTCTGCTGTTTGCCTATCTGTTCCTGGTTGGACAGTACGAAAGCTGGAATATCCCTCTTTCGATCATTATTTCCGTCCCGGTTGCAACTCTTGGAGCCCTGGTCGGCCTCTGGGTCACCGGCTCAAGCCTGAGCATTTACGCGCAAATCGGACTGGTGCTGCTGGTCGGTCTGGCGAGCAAAAATGCCATTCTGATCGTCGAATTCGCCCAGTCCCGCAGGGAGGATGGTCTGACGATTGCCGAAGCAGCGGTCGACGGCGGACGCATCCGTTTTCGCCCAGTGCTGATGACCTCCTTCACCTTTATTTTCGGGCTGGTGCCCATGGTGATTGCCACCGGTGCCGGCGCCGGGAGTCGTCAGGCAATCGGGATCACCGTTTTCAGTGGTATGCTCAGTACAACCCTGTTCGGGATTTTTCTTATCCCTGTGTTATATTACCTGTTTCAATCGGCTCGCGAAAAAGGCAGCGCCTGGCGCCAACGACTCAGAAACCGTGGGGAATCATGAACACTTCAGTCAAGACAAACCGGCGAGTCAACTGTATGCAGAAGCAGCCGGCGAAACGATTGCGTCCCCTGTACCTGATCCTGCTGGGTTTGCTGTCGGTGACCGTTGGTCTGGGTGGCTGCACCGCGGTGGGACCGGATTATACCCAACCCGAACCGGAGATCACCGGCCACTGGCACACCGAATTGCCGAGCGGATTGACTGCAGACAGTCGTGGTTCCGTTCAGACCGACAACTGGTGGCGAGTGTTCAACGATCCCCAGCTCGAAGCCCTGCTACGCCGATCGGTTCAGGGTAATCTTGACCTGAAAAAGGCAAAAGCACGCATTCAGGAAGCAAGAGCCGTGCGGGGAATCGCCGAGGCCGATTTTTTCCCTTCACTGGATGGAGTTGCCACGGCCACCAGATCACGCTCAAGCGCAAACAGCAGTACCGGGACGGAACGCAGCCTCTTTGCCGTCGGTTTTGACAGCGCCTGGGAGCTGGATATTTTTGGCGGCGTGCAGAGGTCACTTGAAGCTGCACAGGCGGAGCTTGACGCCATTGAAGCAGACGCTCATAGCCTGGTTGTCAGCCTTGCAGCCGAGGTGGCTTTGAACTATGTCGAATACAGAACCAACCAGACGCGCCTGGCTCTCAGTCAGGGCAATATCAGTGCCCTGACGCAAAGCTATGAGCTGAACCGCTCCCGCTATCGGGCCGGCCTGATCAGCGAACTGCCGGTCCAGGAATCATTACGTTTGCTGGAAAGTTCCAAAGCCCTGGTTCCCACCCTTGAAAGCGCTCTGGGGGCGACAAAAAATCGTCTGGCGATCCTGCTTGGCGAGCAACCGGGACAACTTCACCAGGAACTGGCGGACATCAAAGCCCTGCCCCGCTTACCGGCAAGTGTCGCCGTCGGCATTCCGGCAGAGACCCTGCGTCACCGTCCTGATATCCGCAGCGCCGAACGGCGCCTTGCGGCCCAGTCCGCGCGTGTCGGGGTTGCCACGGCAGATCTCTACCCCAGATTTCGTCTGACGGGAAGCCTGGGCCTGGAAGCACTCAACGCCGGTGAGCTGTTCGAAACAGCCAGCCGCCGCTGGAGTTTTGGTCCCGGAATTCAATGGAAGATCTTTTCCGCGGGCGCCGTTCGCCGTCATATAGACGTCCAGAATGCCCGGCAAGAACAAGCCCTGATCCAATACGAGCAAAGCATCTTGTCAGCCCTTGAAGAAGTGGAAAATGCCCTGGTTGCCTACGGCAAGGAGCAACAGCGCAGAGCAGCTCTTGCCGGAGCGGTAAGTGTCGGCGAACGAACCAGCGTCCTAGCCCAGGACCAGTACCAGGCGGGGCTGGTCAATTTCACCACGGTTCTGGACGCACAACGTTCGTTGCTGGCCCTGCAGGATGAACTGGTCCGCAGCGACGGCAATGCTCTCGCCCAGCTGATCAGGCTCTATAAAGCCCTGGGTGGCGGTTGGCAATCCGCGTTGAGCGCCGATGATCAGCCGACACGGCAGTAAAGCTGCAGCTGAATATCATTTGTCCTTACCCTTCCGTTCGGCTGGTATAACGTCAAAGGAGTCATCACCATGCTGAAGTTCATCATCCCCGGCGGCGACGAACGCCGGATTGACCATCTTGTCCTCGACTTCAACGGCACCCTGGCCTATGACGGAACATTGATCCCGGGTGTGGCGGAACGCCTGTCACAACTGGCAACCCAATTGACCATTCACGTTATCACGGCCGATACCTTTGGCAGTGTCGCACATGAGATTGACTCCCTCCCCTGCACCCTGTCGATCATCCCCCAGGAGAGCCAGGATAAAGCGAAAAGCACCTACATCGAAGAACTGGGGGCCGCAACCGTCGCCGCCATCGGCAACGGCCGCAATGACCAGTTGATGCTCACCGCGGCAAGTTTGGGCATAGCTGTCATGCACAGGGAGGGAACCGCTGTCAGAGCACTTCTGGCCGCAGATCTGGTCATTCCCGACATTCTTGCCGCCCTCGATCTGCTCCTTCACCCCAAACGTCTGATTGCAACTCTGCGGAATTAAGGCTATCCTCATAAAACTTTCCTGCCCGTATGAGGGGACCACATCATGTCGGAACATTTTCATAACCTGCTGGTTATTGATGACGAAGCCTCGATGCGCCACATGTTGCGTCTGGTTCTGGAACAGAACCATTTCCGCGTGACCGAAGCACACAATGGTGCCGAGGCCATCAACCTGATCTACCGGGAAAAGTTTGATGTCATCCTGTCGGATATTCGCATGCCGGACATGGACGGCCTGACCTTTCTCGAGCAGCCGGAGATCCGCGCCCTCGACAGCACGATCATTATGATGAGCGCCTACGGCAGCATCGACACCGCACTGGAATGTATGAAACGGGGAGCCTACGATTACATCTCCAAACCGTTCAAACCGGACGAGGTTGTCATGACATTGCGCAAGGCCCAAGAGCGCCGGACCCTGCGCCAGGAAAATCAGCAACTCAAAGCGGCCCTGTCAAAGCACGACAAACCTTTCGCCATCAGCGATATCATTCACTCCAGCAGCAAGATGCAGCAGGTCCTCAAACTGGTTCAGGCGGCGGCAGGAGCCGAATCGCCGGTCCTGATCAGCGGAGAAACCGGCACCGGGAAAGAACTGATCGCCAAGGCCCTGCACAGCGAAAGCGGACGCAAGGGTCAGTTTCTCGCCATCAACTGCAGCGCGATCACAGCGGGACTTCTGGAAAGTGAATTATTCGGACATAAAAAAGGCTCGTTCACCGGTGCCGACCGGGACAAGCAGGGCCTGTTTTCGATCGCCGATGGCGGTACCCTGTTTCTCGATGAAATTGCCGATCTGCCCCTAGAACTGCAACCCAAACTGCTGCGCGTACTCCAGGAGGGCGAAGTCCGTAAAGTCGGAGCGACCCGGGCGGAAAAAATCAATACCCGGGTCGTCGCAGCGGCAGGCAAGGATCTCCAGGACGCGGTAAAAAACAATCTGTTTCGCAACGACCTTTACTACCGGTTGGCGGTTGTCGACATCGCTCTACCGCCGCTACGTGAACGTCCTGAAGACATTCTCATCCTGGCTGAACATTTTCTCGCCGCCCTGTGCGCCCGCGAAGGGCGCACGGTCCCGAAAATTAGCGCTGAGGCACGCCAGAACCTGACCGCCTATCAGTGGCCGGGAAATGTGCGTGAACTGGAAAATTACCTGGAAAAGGCGCTGATTTTCAGCCATGGTGAGGTTCTGGAGCTGCCTCCACTGCGGACACGCCAGTCGGCCCCGGGACAATTCAACCCGGAAGAGTATTCACTGAAAGTCGCCTCCCGAAGGCTGGAGGAAGAATATATCCGCAAGGCCCTGGCCAAAACCGCAGGAAATCGAACCAAAGCCGCAGAACTGCTCGAAATCAGCCTGCGCTCACTGATGTACAAACTGAAAGAATACGGAATCGATTGAAATCCGCCCTAGGAGCCTGTCGGACTTTACGGGTCGTAGCGAGAAATCAGCTGTTCGAAG
>JAFGEL010000038.1 GCA_016931615.1 Desulfuromonadales bacterium | reverse complement strand
CGGACCCGCCGTTCGGCCAGCGTGACGGCTTGTTGCTGAATTTTCAAGCCGGCCCGGGCCTGCTCTAATTCGCGCAGGTCGTTACGCACTTGGAGTTTGACCTGATCTTCCAACTCCTGGAGTGAGCGCACGGCCCGTTCCAGGCTGATATAGCTATCGCGGTAAGCGATCGCTTCAGCAGTTCTTTCCCAGGGCAGGTCCAGGGTGAGGATGCCCTGATAATAACCGCGGTTGAAATCGAGGCGCGTGCTGTTGTCAGACTGCAGGGCGGCGATGGAACGTCCGGTGCCGGTAGCGACACTGCCGAACAGGGTCAGCTCGGGCAGCAGGGCATCCGCTGCGACGACAATATGTCGCTGGGCGTCGGCAACCCGGTATCGGGCAATTTTGATATCGACCCGGTTTTTCAGGGCGATCGAGCCGGCCTCAGCCGGGTCAATTTCAAAACGCCCGGATTCAGCCCGTGAAGGGGGGCGAAGGACGATCTCAGCCTCAGCACCGGCTACGGTTGATGGTTGTGTGGCGCTGTCCTCAAAGACCCTTGGCAGTTCCCGGCTGATGGTATTTTCAAGATGACTGAATTCATCGCGATCAAGGGTAATCTGTGCGTCGGTCGGCAGGCCGATAAGGTTCTTGAAATTGTCAAGGGCGCGGGCCTGAGACTGGCGGGCGGCAATCCAGCGTTCACGGGCGCGCAGTTCATTCTGCAGCGACTGGTCAACCTGGATCTGGGGCAGCTTGCCCGCTTCGGCCAGGCGCATCGCCCGGCGTGATGAGGCAATCAGTCCACGATAATTCTCGGCCTGATTGCGCAGCGTGTCGTTGGTTTGCAGCACGGAATAGTAGCTGTCGGTGACACTGACGGCAAATTCCTGTTTGAAGCGTTCAAAGGTCCAGACCGCATAAAGAGTGTCCCGTTCTGCCTGGGTCAGGGATTCAGTGGCGATATGGCGTCCCGCCCCGCGTAACAGGGGAACAGTGATTGACGTGTCGCCAAACAGGCCGCTTGAAGAAGCTTTCCCCGGTTGCAGCATCTGGATCAGGTCAAGACCGATTTGCGCCGTCAGGGTAGCGCCGCTTTTCAACAGGCGTGAAACTCCCCCGAGCAGAGATGTCGCGGTGCCTTCAACCGGGTTGCCGGTTGTGCTTGAAGCACTGCGATCCTGTACATACCGGCCTTCCAGTGAGCCGGACAGGGTGGAGCGGAAAGCGTCGCGCTCAAAATCGAGGGCCAGGGCGCTCCGGAACAGATCTTCTTTGCGGGTCTGATACTCGCGACTGTTGCGGGCGGCGACCTGCAGAGCATCAATCAATGAGAGCGGCTCTGTTGTGCTGACCGGTTCTAATCGGGACGTTGGGTCCGAAACCGGTGGCTTTGCCTGTTGCGGCCAGTGATCGCTGGGGGGCAGGTGAGCGCTGCCGAGCGATTCAGGGCCGACCCGGGGCAGCTGTTGTTCGATGAGCAGCTTCTGGCGCAGCAAATCAGCCGGGGAGTGTAAGCTCAGAGATTCACTCCTGCCGAGGGCCTCCTGCTGTTTTTCGGCAATTATTCCGGAAATTTTTTCATCGGTCTGCTGATAAAAGCGGGCAGGTGAACAGCCGCTCATCAGAATTGCTGTGGACAGGCAGAAGGCCAGACAGGCTGAGGACGTTTTTAACATAGGTTTATGTTCATTCGGATCAGTCAGAATTATCGGCTCATGTCTTTCAGGCTGTGGTTATTCTAAGCCTGTCGGTGGACTGTAGACAAGTATAGAGGCAAATGGTGAAAAAATCTGTCCAGGGGGGTCTCAGCATGGTTCTTGCGCGCACAGCCGATAACGAAATGATGGTTTTCTCAAGAGTTTTTATCTGGCTATTTACAGAAAATGTTATCACAATATACGCTGAAATTTGAATTCTACAGCGCAGGACGGCGAGTTTTCGAGCAGACAGACGCCTGTTGCCGCTGATCATGAAGTCAGGACGAACGCCAATGAAAATAACCGCCAGTAAAGTTTTCTACGCCAGCGTTTTGAGCGCGGCGACAGCCGGGTTGTGGTGGTTTTTTGTCGCTTTACCGCAGTCGCCAGACCTTTCCGCCGGGCCAGGACGATCATCCCGGCTGATTCCTGTTGAAGTTGCGCCCATTGAACGCGGCACCATCGTGCAGCGGCGAATGTTTTCCGGTGCCCTGGAACCACGGGCCGAGTTTGTCATTGCCCCCAAAGTTGGTGGTCGAGTTGAACGGCTCACTGTCAAAATCGCTGATGCGGTGACCCGTGGTCAGCTCGTCGCCGAGCTGGACAATGATGAACACGTCCAGGCCGTCAATCAGGCTGAGGCCGAAATGGCCGTGTCTCAGGCCCGACTTGCCGAGGCGCGCAGCCGGCTGACTATCGCTGATCGTGAGCTGGACCGCGTCAGGACCCTGCGTCGGCGGGGGGTGGCTTCGGAAGCCCAGCTGGACGAAGCCGCGGCCGAACAATTGACCCGGCAGGTTGAACGCGATGTCGCTCAGGCTGAGCTGGTTTATGCCGAGGCGGTTCTGGAAACGGCCCGCATCCGCCTGGGTTATACGCGAATCACTGCCGACTGGAGCGGTGGCGCGGACCGCCGGGTTGTGGCCGAGCGTTATATAGACGAAGGCGCAATGGTCGCTGCGAATGCCCCGCTATTGCGCATTGTCGAGCTTGATCCGCTTGCCGGAGTGGTGTTTGTTGCCGAACGGGATTACGCGCTGCTGGAAGCGGGGCAGAAAATCGTTTTAACCACCGATGCTTTTCCCGGACAGGAGTTTCATGGGCAGATCGAGCGGATCGCCCCGGTGTTCAAGCAGTCGACCCGCCAGGCCCGGGTAGAGCTGAAGATTGATAACCCCGGGCAGCAACTCAAGCCGGGGATGTTTATTCGGGCTGTCGTGGCTCTGGAGAGTGAAGCGGATGCCATCATTGTTCCCGAACAGGCTCTGATCAGGCGTGACGATCAGCTCGGTCTTTTCCTGGTCAGCGCAGATGGCCTCAGCGTGCGCTGGACAAACGTAACGGCAGGCATTCGTGAAGGCGACCGGGTGCAGGTGGCCGGTGCCGAGCTCTTCGGCCGGGTTGTCGTGCTGGGTCAGCAGTTGCTCAATGACGGTTCCGCCATCACTATCCCCGCCGAGCAGCAAGCTGCGCCGGGCGGCGATAAACAAGCAGGGCAGCGATGAATCTTCCCGGTTTCAGTGTTCGTCGTCCGGTATTCACGACGATGATCACCCTGATCGTCATCATCATCGGGATTTTTTCCGTTTCCCGCCTGCAGATCGACCTGCTTCCGGAAATTGAGCTTCCGACCCTGACCATCAGAACCGAGTACGCGGGGGCCAGTCCGGAGGTGATGGAGCGCCTGGTGACCCAGATCGTCGAGGAGGTTGTCGCAACTGTCCCCGGTGTCGAGGATATGTCTTCAGAATCTTCGGAAGGCAGCAGTACGGTTCGGGTGAGTTTTGGCTGGGGAACGGATCTCGATACCGCTGCCCAGGATGTCAGGTCGATTCTTGAAAATGAGATCAATGAATTTCCCGATGATATCGTTCGTCCGCGCATCAGAAAATTTGATATCGCCAGCTACCCTGTCGTCATTCTGGGGATTTCCAGTCACCTCGATCCGGTTGAACTGACCGAACTGGTCGACAACCAGGTGCGTTACCGCTTCGGGCGGTTGCCTGGGGTCGCCCAGGTTGATATGTGGGGTGAATACAAGCGGGAAGTTCGGGTTGAACTTGATGCGGAGCAGATCAAGGCTCTCGGGCTCTCACTGCACCAGATTCTTTCGGCTTTGCGCAATGCCAATCTCGATCTGCCCGCCGGTAAAATCGAGCAGGGGCGTTACGAGGTCACCCTGCGGGCTCCAGCTGAATTCAGCAGTCTCGATCAGATTCGTCATACGGTTATTGTTCAGCGGGAAGGTGCGGCGATCACCCTGGGTCAGGTGGCCCGGGTGCGCGATTCCTATGAAAAAAAGAGCCGCATAGTCAGGGTCAACGGTGAACGCGGGTTGCGCGTTGCGATTCGTAAGCAGGCCGACGCCAACACCGTGGAAGTGGCCAAAGCGATTCTCAACGAGATTGATGAAATCAACCGGGCCCTTCCCCAGATGCGGATCATCCCCGTGATCAATCAGGGCAATTTTATTGAACGTTCCATTGCCAACGTGGCGCAATCGGTTCTTTACGGCGGCGGACTGTCCATCCTGGTGCTGCTGTTTTTTCTGCGTAATATCCGTTCAACCCTGGTGATCTCTCTGGCGATTCCGATTTCGATTGTTGCGACCTTTGCAATGATTTACTTCGGTGGTTTGACCCTTAACCTGATGACCCTGGGGGGCTTGGCTCTCGGCGTTGGCATGATGGTCGACAGTTCGGTCGTGGTGCTGGAGAATATTTTTCGCCGCCGCGTTGAAAACCGTGAGCAGCCCGAGGTTGCTGCAGTCGAGGGGGCACGTGAAGTCGGTGCGGCAATTGTTGCCAGCACCATCACCACTCTGGTGATCTTTCTCCCGCTGGTTTTTGTCCGTGGGGTGGCCGATGTGCTCTTTCAGGAGCTCGCCTTTGTCATTATCTTCTCCCTGATCTGTTCCCTGCTGGTATCACTCAGCCTGTTGCCGATGCTCGCTTCAAAACTGCTGGAAACCCCCGAGCAGCTGCGCGTGCGCCGGGCGGCCTGGATTGAGCGTCTCATTGACTGGTCCGATGGCCTGTTCGGACGGCTCGATACGGCCTATCGGCGGCTATTGCAGCTGGTGCTGCGCTATCGTCTGCGGACAGTCTTTCTGGCTGCGCTGGTTCTCGGTCTCAGTCTTCTGCTGTTGCCTTTCATCGGCAGCGAATTTCTTCCTCCCAGTGATGAGGGTGAAGTGCGGGTCACCGGGGAAATGGAGATCGGCACCCGTCTCGATCTGCTCGACCTGCAGGCCGCAAAAATGGAAGCGCTGGTGTATGCTGCCGTGCCCGAAATGGTGTCTTCGGTGATCAGTGTCGGTTCCTCCGGTTGGCGACCCGGTGACGCTGCCAAAACGGAAATTCGCCTTGCCCTGCTGCCGGTCTCCGAGCGTCGGCGTTCAAACAGCCAGATTGCCAATGACCTGAGAAAGCAGCTCGCCGGAAAAATTCCCGGGATGACAATTCGTACTCGGGCTCCCCAGGGACAGTTTCTGCTTGAGCGGCTGCTTGGTGGTGACGAAGGCCTGAGCGTTGATATTCGTGGTTTTGAACTGTCCGTTCTCGATTCGCTGGCCGCCAGGGTCGCTCAGCAGCTTGTCGGCATCCCCGGGGTGACCGATATCGACAGCAGTCAGGCGGCCGGCATTCCGCAGCAGGATATTCGTGTCGATCGCGATAAGGTTGCCGACCTGGGTCTGAGTGTTCGGGATGTTACGGAGGCTCTGGAAACCGCCGTCGCCGGGTCAAAAGCCGGTGAATTTCGCGCCCGGGGGAATTCCTACCGCATTTTCATGCAATTGAAGGACGTCGAGAGGCTTACGCTGGATGAGATTCTGGATCTGACCCTGCTGACGCCGAACGGTGAACAGGTGGCACTGCGTAATCTGGTCACCAGTGTGGCGAGCCGAGGACCGATCGTGATTGATCGTAAGGACCAGCAGCGGCTGGTGACGCTCAAGGCTAATATCGTTGACCGCGACCTCGGCTCAGTAGCGACAGAGGTTCAGGCTGTGCTGGATCAGATTCCCCGGCCCGTCGGGTATGATCTGAGTGTCGCCGGAAACTTCGAAGAGCAGCAGAAGGCCTTTCATGAATTGATCATTTCGCTGCTGCTGGCGCTGTTGCTGGTCTATATGGTGCTGGCCTGTCAGTATGAATCACTGCGCGACCCGATCGTGGTCATGGCCTCGGTCCCGGTGGCCGCCGTGGGAGTGCTGACCACCCTGTACCTGACCGGGACGACCTTGAACCTTCAGTCTTATATCGGCTGTATCATGCTCGGTGGGATCGTGGTTAACAATGCCATTCTGCTGGTTGATCAGGCCGGCCGCTTGATGCACTCGGGGCTGCCCGTTCAGGAAGCCGTTGCTGAGGCGGGGCGCAGACGGCTGCGGCCGATTCTGATGACGACCCTGACAACCATTCTCGCCCTCCTGCCGCTGGCCTTCGGCTTCGGTGAAGGTGCCGATGCCCAGGCTCCGCTGGCCAGGGCCGTGGTCGGCGGCCTGAGTGCTTCGACATTGATAACCCTTGTGCTGATTCCGGCGGTTTACTCGCTGTTTCATCAGGATGCGAAAGGACGTCAGTGATGGCTTTCAGGTTGAGGGGTCGAGCTCTGTCATGGTTTTCACTGTTTCTCTGTCTCGGGTTATTGAGTGGTTGCCTGTCCGCTGACCGAAGAATTATTCTGAGCAAGGATCAGCTCAGGGACATTGATCAAACTGTGCTCCCGTCCCTGGAGGCGATTCAGCTTCACCAGAGTTCTCTCACCCCTACGGCAAAGCCGGAACTGACGGTCGGCCTGGCCGATCTGTCGCTGGAAAAAGCGGTTTTTCTGGCGCTGCACAACAATCGTGACCTGAAAGTCAGGCAGCAGGGGCCGGTCATCAGCGGGGCTTTTGAACAGCTGGAGCACGGCCGGTTTGATGCTGAGCTGTTTGCTGAAAGTACTTATTTTCGTGAGCGGGCCAATGAGACCTCGCGCTCCAGCGGCGACCGGTTCAGCGTTTCCGGTAATGAGGTGGTGTCTGAAGTCGGCTTGCGCCGACGTCTGATCAGCGGGGCAACCCTTGAGACGACAATCAGCCAGGAGCGCAGCATTTCTGACCGCGCTCCCGAACAGCAGAGGGCACGTGTCGGTTTGAGCCTGACGCAATCTCTGCTGCGTGGCCTGGGTCCCGCCGTCAACCTTGCCAGTGTTCAGCAGGCCGAACTTGAGACTCTGGCGAGTCGCTACGAATTACGTGCTTTCGTCGAAGCGCTGCTGGCCGATACCGAAAAAACCTACTGGAATTATATCCTCGCCAAAGAAGAGATTGCGATTTTTGAGACCTCGCTCGCTCTTGCCAGGCAGCAGCGTGAAGAGGTTGAATTGCGCATTGACGTCGGTCTGTTACCCGACATCGAGGCGGCCGCAGCCCGAGCTGAAGAGGCCCTGCGGGTTCAGGCGCTGATCAACGCGCGGAGCTTGCTGGAAGAACAGCGCCTGCGCCTGTTGCGCCTGATCAGTTCGGAAGAGGGGGCGGATTATGACCAGCAGCTCACAGCCGTCAGTGACCCGCGGATGGAACCCATCCCACCGGCAGATTTACACGACCGTCTGTCTTTGGCGGAAGAATCGCGTGCCGATCTTCACGAAGCGCAATTAAGGCTGGATCAACAGCGCCTCGAAACGGTTGTGACCCGTAACGGTCTTCTACCGCGGCTCGATTTTTTCGTCACCCTGGGAAAAACCGGGTTTGCCGAGAGTTTTTCCCGCTCCTTTGATGAGCTGGACGGCAAGACCTATGATCTGGGTGCCGGTCTGCGCTTGGAGTATCTGTTGGGTAATCGCACAGCTCGGGCGCGCGACATGGCCGCCCGGGCTACGCGGCAACAGATGCGCGAGGCGCTGGCCAACCTCAGGCAGCTGATCCACCTGGATGTTCGCCTGGCGGTCAACGAGCTGGAACGTAATCGTCAGCAGATTGCGGCAAGCCGGGCCACCCGGATATTTCAACAGCAGACCCTGGCTGCAGAACAGGAACGTTTTGAGGTCGGCAGCAGCACCGCGCTTCAAGTTGCCCAGGCTCAGCGTGATCTGTTGCAGGCACAAATCAATGAGATTGAGGCGGTGGTCAATTATCGTGTGGCTCTGGTCGATCTTTACCTGATGGAAGGCAGCTTGCTCGACCGGCGTGGAATCGTGGTTGAGACCCGGGCGACGGCAGATCAATTCCGGTGATCCCCAGCCATCGCCGGCAGTTGTTTGAGTCGGGTGATGGCTCTCTTGCCGCTGTTGCCATTTATTGTCGGTGCTTGAAAGCGGAGTTGTTTAGTCGGAAATAATTTTCCGGTTCTTGACACTTCCCGACAACTGATATATCACATCCAATATCATTAAAATCACATTCAATATTTCAACTCAAGACCGGATGATGCATGCCGATACCGGACAATCTCAGGCCGATCAGTCGCTTCAGTATGCGTGAGGAAGTTTACAACACGCTGCTTGAATGGATTATGGAAGGGGTTCTGCGGCCCGGCGAAAAGATTCTCGATAAGGATCTGGCCGAAAAGATGGGCGTCAGCCGGACCCCGGTTCGCGAGGCGATGCGCCGCCTGGAAGATAAACAGCTGGTCGAATCCGCCGCCAACCGTTGGACCCGCGTCGCCGAAATCGCCATTGAAGAACCGGAAATGATCTATCCGATCATCTGGACGCTCGAAGAACTGGCGATCGGTTCGGCTTTCCCCAGATTAGCTGCGACTGACCTGGAGGTCATGAAGGCGGCAAATGCAGACCTGGAGAACGCCTTGGTCGAGAATGATCCTGTCCGCGCCTCGCGGGCTGATGCCCGCTTTCACGGGGTTTTTATGACCCGCAGTGAGAATCCCTTTCTGATCAATATCGTTAACGATCTGAAGATTCGCTGTCGTCGCATCGAAGTTGCTTATTTTGGTGGCTCAGCCCTGGCCCAGGATTCGGTCAATGAACACAACCTGATCCTGGATGCTCTTCAGGTCGGCAACCTGACCGAGGTTCAACGGGTGGTCGGCACCAACTGGCAGAACAGTCTTAAACGCTTAAGAACGATTATTAAAGATCAGGCTGACACTGAGCGTCAGCCTGAATCGATCCTGCAGCTATAATTTTACGGAGTTTTTATTATGTCCCTTGATTTTAACCGGATTGTCGAAAAAGCAGAGGCTTATCGTCCCCAGATCAGTGCCTTTTTACGTGATATGATTGCTATTCCCAGTGAAAGCTGTGAAGAAGAGAAAGTCATCTTGCGGATCAGGCAGGAGATGGAAAAGGTCGGTTTTGATCGGATCGAGATCGACCCGATGGGGAACATCCTCGGTTACATCGGCAACGGCAGGCACCTGATTGCCATGGATGCCCATATTGACACCGTGGGGATCGGCAACCGGGATAACTGGACCCATGATCCCTACACCGGCTACGAAGACGATGAAATCATTTACGGCCGCGGCGGCAGCGATCAGGAGGGGGGGATGGCTTCCATGGTCTACGCCGCTCGAATTATTAAAGACCTCGATCTGGAAGGCGATTATACCCTGCTGGTGACCGGGACCGTGCAGGAAGAGGATTGCGACGGCCTGTGCTGGCAGTACATTATCGAAGAAAATGGTATTAAGCCTGAGTTTGTGGTCTCTACCGAACCGACCTCCCTGGGGATTTACCGCGGCCAGCGGGGACGCATGGAGATCCGTGTTGAGGTCGATGGGGTCAGCGCTCACGGCTCGGCGCCCGAGCGCGGTGACAACGCCATCTTCAAGATGGCCCCGATCCTTGAGGAGCTTCAGGGTCTGCATCTGCGTCTTAAGGACGATCCTTTCCTCGGGAAAGGTTCACTCACGGTTTCGGAGATTTTTTCCACTTCGCCTTCGCGCTGTGCCGTTGCCGACGGCTGTGCCATTTCCATCGATCGCCGCTTGACATACGGGGAAACCTGGGAAGGCGCCCTGGAGGAAATCCGTCAGCTGCCTGCGGTCAAAAAGGCCGGGGCAAAGGTCAGCATGTACAACTATGACCGTCCTTCCTACACCGGGCTGAGCTATCCGACCGAGTGTTATTTCCCCTGCTGGGTCCTGGATGAAGACCACGCAGCCTGTCGAGCTCTGGTCGCAAGTTACCAGGGCTTGTTCAACGCCGATCCGGTTGTCGACAAGTGGACTTTTTCGACCAACGGAGTATCGATCATGGGGCGCTACAATATTCCCTGTATCGGTTTCGGACCAGGGCACGAGGACCAGGCCCACGCCCCGAATGAAGTGACCTGGAAGGATGAACTGGTCAAGGCGGCTGCCATGTACGCAGCGATTCCGCAAGTCTATGTAGAGAATTTTTGTCAATAGCCGAGTAAATCCGGGGAGAGACTTGCATGTCACTGTTTATTAAGCGCGTTGTTGTGGCGATCGGCGGTAATGCCCTGATCAGGAATGATGGTCAACACGAAATTTATCAACAGCTGCGCTCGGCCCAGGAAACCGCCGGGTATATTGCCGATTTTATCGCTCTCGGCTACGAGGTCGTGCTGACTCACGGCAACGGGCCCCAGGTCGGTTTTATTCTGCGGCGCTCTGAACTTGCGTTCGAAGCGGGGGAACTGCACTTCGTCCCTTTGAAGAATTGTGTTGCCGACACCCAGGGGGCGATCGGCTACCAGCTGCAGGAGTCACTTCACAACAGCTTCAGACGCCGAGGCATGAAAAAGAGTGCTGCAACGCTGGTCACCATGGTTGAAGTTGATGCCGACGACCCATCCTTTCAAACTCCAACCAAGCCGATCGGGGTGTTTTATCCCGAAGATAAAATTGATTTGATCAAAGCTGGTCATCCCGACTGGAACCTGGTGTTTCAGGATGGCAAGGGCTACCGCAGAGTGGTTCCTTCGCCTGAACCGAAACGGGTCATTGAAAGCGCGGTAATCCGGACCCTGATGGAAGCGGGGCACTGCGTTATCGCCTCAGGCGGCGGGGGTATTCCTGTGGTTGTTGAAGCTGACGGCAGTCTGAGCGGGGTTAACGCCGTTATCGACAAAGATCTTTCCTCGGCCCTACTGGCCAATGAGCTGGCTGCCGATATGCTGGTTATTCTGACTGCGGTCGACAACGTCTTCCTTAATTTCAACACCCCGCAACAGCAGGTGATCAGTTTCATGACCGCAGCAGAAGCCGAACAGTATCTGCAGGCCGGCCATTTCGCCACGGGAAGCATGGGACCGAAAGTTCAGGCCGCGGTCAATTTCCTGCGTCGTGGCGGCCGTCGGGCCGTCATTACCTCGGCAGAAAACCTGGTTGATGCGATTGTCAAGAAAAGTGGAACACATATTGTTCTCTAGAGAGGGCAGATCAGGCAGCAGATCGACGTCGGTAACAGCTTGAAGGGACTGGAGATTGCTATTCATGAATAAGGTCGAAGGCACAGCACTGGACAGATTTGCTTACCGTTTGAACTGGACCGTCGAAAGGGTCTGTGCCCTGCTGATCGGCGTCATGGTTGTCGTGATCTGGTTCGGGGTCATCGAGCGTTATTTCCTGCATCTGGGGATGACCTGGACCGAAGAATTGTCCCGTTACGTGATGATCTGGGCGGCTTTGCTGGCGGTTTCCTGTGGTGCTTTTTACCGTGAACATATCGGTCTGGATATTGTCCGGGGATTTCTTCCGGTGCGCTTGGGGCACTGGTTGATGATTTCCCTCGACCTGATCAGTATCGCCTTTTTTGTGTTTCTTGCCTGGTACGGAATCGGCATGACCAAAGCCGGTATGGGGCAGTATGCGACCATCTTCGGCATGAAAATGACGATTCCTTTCGCGGCGGTTCCGGTGTCTTCAGCTTTGACGGCGTTTCAGATTTTTTCCGCGATGTTGCGCGGGCAGAAATCGACCGCTTCACCGATAACGACACAATAGGACGGATATCATGACCCTGGTACTGGTGATTTTTTTCTTCTTCATCCTGATCGGTCTTCCTATCGGTGTGACTCTTGGGGTTGCCGGGGTTGTCGGACTGGTGCAAATCGGCGGGGACAATTTCCTGATGATGGCCCCGAAACGCTATTTCGAAGGGCTCGACCTGTTTACCTTCATGGCCATGCCGTTTTTCATTCTCGCCGGAGAAATCATGAATCGTTCCGGAATTACGGAGCGTCTGGCGGCGTTTGCCGATGCGCTGGTCGGCCATCTGCGCGGTGGGCTGGCCCATTCGAATATGATTGCTTCGGTTCTCTTTGCCGGAATGACCGGAGCCGCCGTTGCCGACACTGCCGCCTTCGGCAATACGCTGGTCCCGGCGATGGTGAAAGAAGGTTACTCACGGCCTTTTTCCTGCGCGGTAACAGTCGCCGGATCGATCATCGGGCCAACTATTCCTCCGTCCAACCTGATGGTTATCTACGGTTCGCTGATGGGGGTTTCCATCGCCGGCCTTTTTGCTGCCGGGATTCTTCCCGGTCTGCTGATCTGCGCTCTGTGCATGGCCGTGATCGCCATCTTCGGCGGGCGCTGGAAACTGCCCAAAAGTAAAGAGCGTTTCAGTCTGCTGAAGATTGTCTGGGCGTTTAAATCAAGTTTTCTGGCGATTCTGATGCCGGGAATAATTCTCGGCGGTATCCTCTTCGGCATTGTGACGCCCACGGAAGCAGCGGCGATTGCGGTTTTCTATGCCCTGTTCATCAGTGTGGTGGTGTACCGGGCCCTTAAATTCTCCGATATCGTCGATATGCTGATCCGTACCGCACGCATCACCGGGATCGTGTTCCTGATCATTGCCAGCGCCTCGATTCTGAGCTGGTGGATGACCTTTATGCAGATTCCCCAGAAGATCGCCTCTTTCTTTCTTTTTCTGTCGAGTAACCCCAACGTCATCATCGCCCTGATTCTGCTGCTGCTTTTGGCGGTCGGGATGTTCATGGACATCAATGCCGCCTTGATTATTCTGGCTCCGGTTCTCGGGCCGTTGACGACGACGATCGGCATGGACCCGGTTCATGCCGGGATCATGATTGTGCTGGCCCTGAACATTTCGCTGATGACCCCGCCGGTCGGAGCCTGCCTGTTTGTCATGTCGTCGGTCACGGGTGAAAGAATTGAAAAAATAAGTTACTCGCTGATTCCGTTTTTGATTGTTGAAGTTCTGATCCTGTTCATCGTCGCCTTCTGGGATGATCTGACCCTGTTTATCCCGAGGCTGTTGATGTGAGGATTTTTCCGGACGTAAGTTCCGTCAGCAACGTTTGTCCATAACCGGCAACCCGGGTTGCCACAACTTGTCAGGAGGCTAGGATGAAAGCTGTAAAACAGATGTTGGTCGTGCTTATGGTCGCCATGTTCGCTGTTGCAAGCATAACTGGAACGGCAATGGCGGCAAAAACCATCAAGTTGCATCACCTCAACAAGGATGATCCGTTCGACAATCCGACCGGTGCCATGGCGACTGTTTTCAAGAGTCTCGTGGAAGCCGGGACTAACGGTTCAGTTACCGTTCAGATCTTCCCAAGTGGTCAGCTGGGCAAAGATAAGGATGTCGTTCAGCAGGTCAAGGCGGGTGTCATTCAGGCAGGCATCCATTCGGTCGGTGGTTTTGCCTCGGTTTACCCGCTGATCGGCATTATCGACATTCCTTTCGCTTTTCCCAACATCAGCAAGACCTATGAAGTGTTTGACGGGCCGTTCGGAGCCAAACTGGCCGCTGATATCGATAAAAAGACCGGCCTGCACACCCTGGGCTTCGGCGATTCGGGCGGTTTTTTCCAGATCACCAACTCCAAGCGTCCGATTCACAGCCCGGCGGACATGAAGGGTCTGAAGATTCGCACCATGGGTCTGGATACCCACAAGGCGATTATCAGCGCTATGGGTGGTCAGCCTGCCGCTATTTCCTGGTCAGAGGTCTACACCGCACTGCAGACCGGGGTTGCCGATGGTCAGATGAACCCGATTCCGATCATTGCGTTTGCCAAGTTCCAGGAAGTCCAGAAATATCTCACTCTGACCGGGCATATTTTTGCACCCTACGTCTGGGTGATGAACCAGGACTTCTGGAACAGCCTCAGCGATAGCGAAAAAGATGTCATCAACTATGCAGCCAAGTCGGCTATCGTGGCCGGACGCGGTATGGGCCGGGCCATTGAAGCGTCTGATCGCGGCCTTGCCGAATTGTCAAAGACGATGAAAGTGAATGCTCTGACCGCCGCTGAAAAGGAAGAATTCAAGCGCGTCGCGGTTCCGGCCGTCAAAAAGCTGATCGTGGAAAAATTTGGTGCCGAGGGCGAGGAAATGATGAACGCCTTTATCGAAGCCGCATCCAACTAGATAATAGACACCTCCCGAAGGTTTCGGCCTTCGGGAGGTTTATCTTCCCTTTGACCGGGGAAGATCGGGTCGGCGTTTGTCTGGCTCTTGTTCCGTACTCCCTTTTTTGCTTTTAAGACAAGGGGATAGAACGCTATCACTTCTCAACTGTTTGTGCGGGAGAAACAATGGAGTTTTTCTACCGTTGCAGTCTGTGTCAACGGCGCTACACCATCGTACCGGAGCTGACGCTCTGTCCTGAATGCTCTGCACTTCAACTGCCGGATCAGCCACTCCACGGCATTCTGGAGGTCGAACTTGAGGGGACTGTCGGCTCTGAGCTGGATATTTTTGATCTGTTGCCGGTTGAACGGAGCTATTTCCCCCCGGCTCCGGTCGGCGATACGCCGCTTTGGGAACCACTGAACCTGCGCAGTCAGCTTGGTTTTGAAAAACTCTATATCAAGGATGACGGCAGTAACCCGACGTCTTCTTTCAAGGACCGGGCTTCCTACCTGGTGTCTGCTTTCGCAAAAAAATGCGGAATTGAGGAGATTGCTCTGGCTTCAACCGGTAACGCCGGTTCATCCATGGCCGGTATCGGAGCCGCTGCGGGGCAGAAGATCACCCTGTTTCTGCCGAAAACGGCTCCTATCGCCAAGCTGGTTCAGGCACTGCAGTATGGCGCCAGGGTCTATCGGGTCGATGGTTCATACGACCAGGCTTTTCAAATTTCACTGGAGTATTCCCGCCGCAAGGGGGGAATGAACCGCAACACCGCCTATAACCCGATGACGCTTGAGGGGAAGAAGACCGTTTCCCTGGAATTGTTCAAGACGCTCGGCAGGGCTCCGGACAGCGTTTTTGTTGCCGTGGGTGACGGCTGCATCCTCTCCGGGGTGTATAAAGGATTCAGGGATCTGAAACAGCTTGGTTTCATCAGCGAGATTCCGAAGGTGATCGGTGTTCAGGCCGAAAATTCCGCGGCAATCTACCGGGCGCTGCGCACAGGAGAATTTACTCCTGAAGCAACTTCAACCGTCGCTGATTCCATCTGTGTCGATGTGCCGAGTAACGGTCTGCACGCGCTGACCCAGATTCAAACTTTCAACGGTGAACTGATGACCGTCAGCGATGAAGAAATTCTCGCCGCCCAGGCCCGCCTGTCGGCATCTACCGGACTCTTTACCGAACCGGCCGGGGCAGCCGCCTTTGCCGGGTTTCTTAAAGCTGCACCCGGGCTGGACCGGCAACAGACCATTGTCGTGTTGACGACCGGCAACGGTCTTAAAGACAGTCAGTCTGCCCAACGCGGCATTCATATGCCGCAGGAGCTGATCAGCTCCCTGAGCGACATACTATAGAAAGAGGATAAACACGTGATCGATTTGACTTTAAATCCGGAAACCCTGGAAAAAAATGCCGCCTACTGCCGAGAAAAGGGGATTACCCTGCCGACCTTTGAGATGATGCGCCATCCGGAAAAGGTGCCGGAAAAGATCAGGGAACGATTGAAAAATACCGGCCTGTGGGATCTTGACTCAGCCAACCTCTACCGGATTACCTGGAAAAATGCCGCGACGGAGAAAGGTGGCCTTTACGGTGATGTCAATCACTTTCTGCTGCCACCGGAGCTGACCGGCTGCCGGGCGACGATCATTATGCTCGCGGGCCGCTGGTTTCCGACCGGGGCACACAAGGTAGGTGCTACCTATGGCTGTCTGGTGCCGCGGCTGGTGACCGGTCAGTTTGATCCGCAGCAGACCAAGGCCGTCTGGCCGTCAACCGGCAACTACTGTCGCGGCGGGGCCTATATTTCGGCGCTGCTGGCCAGCAACGCCATCGCTATCCTGCCGGAAGAGATGTCACAGGAGCGCTTCGACTGGCTCAGTGAGATCGCCGGTGAGGTGATTGCCACACCTGGCTGCGAGTCCAACGTCAAAGAAATTTTCGATAAATGCTGGGAACTGCGTGGTTCGGGCCAGGATCTGCAGATCTTCAATCAGTTTGACGAGATGGGTAATCCGATGTGGCACTATTCGGTGACCGGCAGTGCGGTCGAAACCCTGCTCGAGCGTTACCTGACAGCAGGCAAGCGCTACGCCGGTTATGTCTCGTCCTCCGGTTCCGGCGGTACCCTGGGTGCCGGTTATTATCTCAAACGCCGCTTTCCCCGTTCGCAGGTAGTTGCCGCGGAAGCGTTGCAGTGCCCGACTCTGCTTTACAACGGTTTCGGCGGGCACCGCATCGAAGGAATCGGCGACAAACATATCCCCTGGGTGCATAACTGCAAGGATACTGATTTTGCCGTCGCAGTCGACGACGAGGCGCCGATGCGTTTAATCCGCCTGTTCAATGAAAAGGTCGGACGCCAGGCGCTGATCGAAGAAGGTGTGGACAGCGCTCTGGTTGAACAACTTGATCTGTTGGGGATTTCCGGGGTCGGAAACATGCTGGCAGCGATCAAGTACGCGAAATATAACGAACTGACCGAAGATGATTATGTCGTGTCGATTGCCACCGATTCAATGCAGCTCTATGGCTCACGTCTGGGTGAACTGGAGCAGGAGCGCGGGGTTTATTCGCCGGCTGACGCGCAGCGCGATATTGAGCTGCTGCATAGCGTGGCTATCGACCATACCAAAGAGCTGTCTTATTACGACCGAAAAGCGATTCATAACCTCAAATACTACACCTGGATCGAGCAGCAGGGGCGGGATATCGATGAGCTCAATGCTCAGTGGTACGACAATGACAACTACTGGTACCCGATGTTCGATCAGGTGGATGAGATTGATGAGCTGATCAGGGCATTCAACGATCGGGTTGGCCTGTTATAAAGGCAGAATTCAGGATATAGAAGTTTGAAGCTGCTTTTCTCCTGAATTCTATCTTCTGACTTCTGTATTGCGACCTATCGAATGGAGAACTATATGTCGATTGAAACAAAAATTAAACAACTGGCCGAGCTGGATTCAACGGGCATGTATTTTGACGATTTTCTGCTCACCTGGGATCGTAGCGACGACGAAATTGCTGCGGTTTTCAAGGTTGCCGATATCCTGAGAGATATGCGTAAGAGCAATATTTCGCCGCGCGTTTTTGACAGCGGGCTGGCGGTGTCGCTGTTCCGCGACAATTCGACCCGCACGCGCTTCAGCTTTTCCAGTGCCGCCAATCTGCTCGGCCTCGAAGTTCAGGATCTGGATGAGGGCAAATCGCAGATCGCCCATGGAGAGACCGTGCGCGAGACAGCTAACATGATTTCCTTCATGGCTGACGTTATCGGCATCCGTGACGACATGTACATCGGCAAGGGGAACGCTTATATGCGCGAGGTCGCTGAAGCGGTTCAACAGGGGTTCGATGCCGGTATTCTTGAACAGCGTCCGACCCTGGTCAATCTGCAGTGCGATATCGATCATCCGACTCAGTCAATGGCCGACAGCATGCATCTGATTCAGCATTTCGGCGGGCTGGAAAATCTCAAGGGGAAAAAGATCGCCATGTCCTGGGCTTATTCCCCCTCTTACGGCAAGCCCCTCTCGGTGCCACAGGGGATTATCGGCCTGATGACCCGCTTCGGCATGGATGTCGTTCTGGCTCATCCGGAAGGCTATGAAGTCATGCCTGAAGTGGAAGACATTGCCCGTAAAAATGCTGCTGCTTCCGGCGGTTCATTCACCAAAACCGGTTCCATGGCTGAAGCTTTTGACGGCGCTGATATCGTTTATCCCAAGAGTTGGGCGCCCTTTGCGGCCATGGAGAAGCGCACCAACCTGTATGGTGCAGGAGACATGGACGCTATCAAGGTGTTGGAAAAGGAACTGCTCAAGCAAAACGCCGAATACCAGGAGTGGGAGTGCACTGAAGAGCTGATGGCGTTGACTCGGGACGAGAGCGCTCTGTACATGCACTGCCTGCCGGCGGATATTACCGCTGTCAGTTGCGAGCAGGGTGAAGTTGCGGCTTCGGTTTTTGAGCGTTACCGTGACCCGCTTTATATGGAAGCCAGCTATAAGCCGTATGTCATCGCGGCGATGATGTTCCTCGCGAAGTTCAAGGACCCGGCTGGAAAACTCTCTGCACTGTTGCAGGAAGGCCCTCGGCGAATTCGTTAACTTTCGACTTATTAAGGAACAACCAGCCCGGGCAGGTTTATTCTGTCCGGGTTTTCTCTTGTCAGCGAGCTTAAGCAGACGCTAGTCTCAAATGTTATGAAGGCTTCACTTGTTCGCATATCTCTGACTGCGATCGGTCTGGTCAGTACGGCTGTCGGGGTTATCGGGATTTTTGTGCCGCTTCTGCCGACTGTCCCGCTGTTACTGTTGGCGGCAGCCTGCTTTGCCCGCAGTTCCGAACGTTTTCACAACTGGCTGCTGGGACACCCGGCTCTTGGGCCGATGATTCGGGACTACATGGATGGGCAGGGGATTCCGCTGCGCGCTAAAATCATGGCTATCGGCATGATCTGGCTATCGATAGCCATCTCTGTGCTTTTTCTGATACCACTTGTCTGGGTGAAAGTTTTTCTCATTGCCATTGGTCTGTGCGTTACGATTTACCTGTTGCGGTTGCCAATGCGTGAGGAATGATGGGTTTCAGATGATCAATTCCGCTTATAAGGCTCCCCTGTTATTTCGTAACGGCCACGTCCATACCATCTATCCGACCCTGTTTCGTAAAGTTGCAGGTGTCAGCTATCGCCGCGAGCGAATAATAACACCGGATGATGACTTCCTTGACCTTGATTGGTCGGTTATCGGAAGTGACAGGATTGCGATTATATCTCATGGGCTCGAAGGACATACGGATCGTGCCTATGTCAAAGGTATGGTCAGGGCCATGAATGAGGAGGGGATTGACGCCCTGGCCTGGAATTTTCGCGGCTGCAGTGGCGAGGCCAATCGTCAGTTCCGGCTTTATCATAATGGCGCCACCGATGACCTTCATTCAGTGATTGAACATGCTGCAAAAAGTTACGCCACAATTTATCTGGTCGGATTCAGTATGGGTGGGAATATCAGCCTGCTTTATCTGGGCAAACAGGAATTCAGCATCTCACCGGCAATCAAAGGCTGTGTGACCTTTTCGGTCCCCTGTGATTTGAGCGATGCAGCGGTGGCCCTTGAGCGCCGTGAGAACTCTATCTATATGAAACGCTTTCTGCGCTTGCTGCATGAAAAGGTCAGGATGAAAATGCAGCTCTATCCCGAGTGCATCGACGACTGCAATTATGACCAACTGAAAACTTTCAAGGATTTCGATGATCGTTATACTGCGCCGATCCACGGTTTTGACAGCGCTGAGGATTACTGGCGGAAATGCAGTTGTCGACCCTGGCTTCGGCAGATCGACGTGCCCACCCTGATCGTCAATTCCATAGACGATCCCTTTTTGCAGGGCGGCTGCTATCCGCAAGAAGAATGTAACAGTAATTCAAACCTGACCGTAGAAATAACCCGATACGGTGGGCATGTCGGGTTTATTGGAGCGAAGGACAGTAGGCGCTATTGGTCTGAAAAAAGGGCACTACAGTTTATCGACGGTTGTTCCGTTGGCGGTTAACTGTCCAGAACTTCGCGAACTTTTTTAGTCAATTTGTAAATCGAAAACGGCTTCATCAGCAGTTGCTCGTTAACGAATTGTTGTTGCGGTTGGCTATGGGTTTCTTTTGGATATCCCGACATGTACAGAGTTTTTATGCCGGGCCGGATTTTTTGCAAAGCGTTATGCAGTTCCAGACTTGTCATGTTGGGCATGACCATATCGCTGAGTAAAAGATGGATTGTCCCTTTGTATTCTTTTGCAATCTCAACGGCTTTGGCAGGGTCTTGGGAGAATAACACGGTATAACCTGCCTCCTGTAATATAGATGTTGAAATATCGAGCAAATCAGCTTCGTCTTCAACGATCAGTATGGTTTCTGTTCCGGGAATCATTTCTCTCTCGTGATTGTCTAACAATTTGCTTTCAACAGTATGTTCTACCGGGAAATAGAGATTGAAAGTGGTTCCCTCGTTGCTGACGCTGTTGACTGTGATATAGCCTTTATTCTGTTTAACCAGGCCGAAAACCATGGCCAGCCCCAGGCCGGTCCCTTGTCCCGATTGCTTGGTGGTAAAAAATGGATCAAAAATTTTATTCAGAACCTCAGGGGTCATCCCACAGCCATTGTCACGGACGGTTAACTGCACATAATCCCCAGGGTTTAACCCCGGGTTCTTTTTACAGAAAGTTTCATCTATCACTTTGTAGCTGGTGGAAACGGAAATAAATCCGGTGTTTTTTATGGCATCACGGGCATTAATCACCAGATTCGTCAACACCTGATCCAGATGACTGGGGTCGATCTTAACCGGGATGTTTTCAGTTGCCGACTGCCAACCTAAATTGATGTTTTCTCCCACAAGCCGCTGCAGCATTTTTAATGTTCCGCTGATGATCTCATTTATATTGAGCACCCGAGGTTGGCTCGGTTGTTTGCGGGCGAAACCGAGCAGTTGCTGTGTCAGATTCGAGGAACGCTGAGCAGCCTTTTTGATGTTTTGCAAGCGCTGGGTTAAAGGGTCTTCTGCCTGAATCTTTCTCAGGGCAATTTCGGTCTGACCGATAATAATCGCCAGCATATTGTTAAAGTCATGGGCAACGCCTCCGGCCAGTTGGCCGACGGCTTCCAGTTTTTGCGATTGTCGGTATTGCTCTTCGATCGACAGTTGGTCCGTTATATCCCTTTTAGCAGCTACATAGTTAACAATGTCGCCAGCGGAATTCAGGATCGGTGTTATGTTTACATCTTCGATGAATGAATCACCATTCTTCTTTTTATTGAACAGACGTCCTTTCCAGGTTTGTTTATCAAGCAGTGTCTGCCACATTTCGCTATAAACTGATTCATCCACCTCTCCGCTTTGCAGAATGCGGGGATTTTGACCCAAAGCTTCTTCACGAGTGTATCCGGTGACTTCAGTAAAGTCCGGGTTGACATAAACAATGTTGGCGTCCGGATCGGTAATCACAATGGTTTCGCCGGTTTGCTCAACTGCTGCAGCCAAGCGCCGGAGTTGTTCCTCGGCGCTATGCAGCATGCGCAGATCAATATCGATACAGAACATCTCCTGCTGGCCGGTGGTTAAAACGTGCATGACATGAGAGGAAAAGACCGGAACGTCGTTGCCTTCTTTATCGCACAGAGTCAATTCTCCGGAAGGAATAGGCTCCCCCCCGTCCAGCCAGTTTTGAACGGATTTGACCACTTCCTCACGCATGTGCGATGGAATAATCAGCTCCTCCAGTTTGCGGCCCAGAGCTTCTTCATGTGAATAACCATAGACAGCTGTACTGGCGGCATTCCAGTAAACAACTCGCCGTTCCTCGTCATAACCCTGAATGGGTATATGTTCGAGCCGGTCGAGAAGGGTACGAAATTTCGCTTCGTTGGCTTGTAATTTCTGCTCAATTTTTTTGCGTTCAGTGATTTTGCGACCGATTACGACTAAAGCTTTACGGCTGCCATCGGGATAGAACAGCGGGTGTTTAATTACTTCATAAATCTGATTGCCGTCTTCAGGAGTGGCAATAACCTCTTCCACAATGGATATCTTTCTGGATTCCCAGGCTTTTTCGTCCGTGGCTTTGCAGGTCATAAAGGCCTTTGCATAAAACGGACTGTATGGAGCCAACTCAACATCAGTTTTGCCCTGGTAATCAACTCCGGTGAGTTGGAAAAGTTCCAGGTCAGCCTGATTCGCCAATAACCAGTGGCCATGACCATCTTTGAAACAGATGATGTCCGGAGTTGAATTCAGCAACGTGCGTTGCAATTCTTCTGTTCTACTCAATGTTTCTTCGGCCAGTTTCCGCTCGGTGATATCTTTCACCAGAACGACAACACCCAAGAATTTTCCTTGATTGTCATGACAAGGCGTGTACTCAACCATGACATAACGCCGACCGACCTCGGCATATTCAAACCAGGCTTCATAAGCAATTTTCTCTCCATTTAATGCCCGATCAATTTCCGGTTTGATGATGGTTTGGAAGGCCTCTTCACCATTCACCTCCGCCACGGACCGGCCGATGATATTTTGGTATGTTGTGCCGTGATAACGGCAATAAGCGGCATTAACCGATTGGTAAATGTAATCGTTATCGACAAACGACAACAACTCTGAAACTGATGCGATAATCTGCTGACTGATTTGCAGTTGATCGTTTTTCTCTTTGAGTTCGATCTCGGCCTGTTTGCGGTCGGTGATATCGACCAGGCTGCAATGGTAGTGCTGTACATATTCATGTTCGTCACAATGGGGTCTGGCGGAGAAGAGGACCGGAATCTGACGCTCTCGTGCGTTTAAGCTCAACTCTAAAGAGGCTCCGGAACATTCGTATGAAACGAGCCAACGATTCAGTAGGGCTTTGTCCGGTTCGGATAAGTAGCTATTGAAATCTATTTTTTGTTTACTGCTGACTCCAAATAACGCCCGACCGGAATCATTTATGTCGGAAATCGTACCGTCGGTTTCCATGGTGAAGTAGCAGACCGGTGCATTGTTATAGAGGTTCAGATATTTATCTTTTGTTTCCTGGAGATTTTGCCGGGCTAATAAATTGGCGACAGAAGTGGCGTACAGACTGGCGAAGGTTTTAACGCATTGTACATCGGCTTCAGTATAGTCGGTCTGCTTGTTTGCTAAAGCAATCATGCCGATCTTTTCATCATGGAGCATACAGGGCACGCCCAGGAAACGTCGAATCGGCAGGTGCCCGGGTGGTGTGCCGACACTGGAGGGATGATTCATCGGGTCATTGGCAACCACCACCTGGTTGGTGTCGAGAGCAAGTCCTCCCAAGCCGCCGGGCTTTTCAAATGTCTGGGTTTTCCCTTCAACCTCGGACAGTGGAAAGATTTCTTTTGTCAGGGTGGGGGCGACTAAAAATCCTGTGTTCGGGTCGATATAGCCGACAAATCCGTATTCACTTTGCGTGAATTGCAGACATTGGCTCATGGTGACGTCTGACAATTCATGAAGATCCTGCGTATTGACACACTTTTGAAGAGCTGCGGACAGGTCGGTCATGGAAATCATGGTTGAACCCTGTTCCAGCTCTTCCTGCCGATGCACCAGTTTGACCGGATGCTGGGAGAGATGATCGGCAAAGGTTTGAGCCATGGACTCAGCTGTTTGAATCAGTTCTTCCGGAAAATCAGTGCGCTGCCCGTTTCCGGCGATCAACAGCCCCTCTAACTTGCTGGAACGACTTGAAGTCAAGGGCAGATAGATGGCAGCTTCAATATCGGCATGCAATTCCAGGTCGGTACGCACATACTTGTCTTGTGAAGGAAAGTGTTCGACATGAATCTGTTTGTTTTTTCTATATGCTTCAAGCGCAGCAACCTGGCCCAACTTTGCCGCTTTAAGGATTTTGTTGCTGGCCCCGGGAATGCCGTAACTCAGGCGAACCACCAGTTTGCCGTCCAGGGTCGCATCGGGAATACAAACAGCAATTTTAGAGAAGCCGAGCTTTAAGAAAAATTGCAGGGAAACATGATAAAGGTCGATGCGCTTGCTGCAAACATCCAATGTTTGTGCATAATCTGTGATCAGCGAGTCGTTAATACTCATTCCAGCACCATCTTAAGAGTTATCTCCAAATCGCCAGTGAACACCTACGGGTACGTGCCGATTTTGCGGGACCCCTCTGCCAAACAGTATATATTGTTAATTTTTTTTGTCCATCCAGCTAATAATTCGTTATCTGGGAGGTTACTTCCTTGAAATGATTGATTTGTTTTTTTCGTGGAAGTGGGCAAAAAATCGAATACAGCGACGCGATGATCCTATGCCGGTGTAACAGGAGTATCGAGTGAAACACTCACCCAGAATGGTAAAGGGACAATGAAAAACAACTCCATTGAATTAACTGTTGCCCTTTCTCCACTGTTTTACAGCCGGGCAGAATGGTCCTTATGCCCGGACCACTTGGGCAGATCGTCCCGCATATTTATAACCCGCAGGCCGGCGAAAAGCTGGCAGGTTGGTTTGACCTTCATCAGCAATCGGGGTGCCGCAGCTAAACATCCGGGATACGATATAGTCCCATTTCATGCTGTCCCCTGAGTTTCCTGATGAGTCGTTCATGGTTCGTAGGCGTTCAAGCTCATGTGATGAATATTTTCTCTCAACTCCTGCTTACCGGCTCAATAAAAATTCAGCTTTGTCCATGCGTTGTTGCAAAACCTGCCTGATCCGCCCGACAACCGGCGGGTCGGCATATTTCCGGTGATATTCCTCTGCCAAGATTGCGGCGGCGGGTTCTATTTCCGCCAGCAAACGCGCCAACTCCCTTGTAACGCCCCGCAAACCGATGCCGATCTCGGCGGCAAATTTTTCCAGATCGCTCTTTACCAGATAGCGCGGGTCTTTCCGCCCACCCATGCGCATGGCGAATTTGTTGTTGATCTGGTCCTCATAAACAGCAGTGGAAATCAGGTCGTAGAAAGGGGCCAGCCGCACCTCGCCGTCGGCGTACAAAAAGGAAATGTTTTTACCATGGGCATCGGCGTTGCCGATCAAAAAATTGAACAGCGCCCAGCGCAGCAGTGCGGCGACGTCGGCCAACGGCTCATCGGACCACTCGCGCAGCAGCCCAAAGCAGGCGGCAAAACCCGGTCCGCCCTCTTTCTCGTATTTTCCGGCCGATTCCACCCCGAGCGCCTGACAAAAATCCTCCTGATGCAAGCGGATGAAACCATCATCAGTCCGTCGCCGATCATAGCGTTCCACCAGATAGACGGCTGAGCCGTCGATCTCAACCACCGTTGCGACGGGAACCTTCAATCCGGTTCGCTGCGCCAGGTTCATGCAGAAGGCTTCATTGACAACCGTATTGTCCAACCGCTCAATCGGTGTTTTGAGGATGTGGGTGGAAGGCGCATCCTTTTCAGGGATAAAAAAATTTTCGCCGTCGTAATGTAATGGCAATTTGTTCTGCGCACCGGCCAGCGACAAGCGCACCCCGTCTTCGTCAGCCAGCATGGGATGCACAGGCAGGTTCGCCAGTCGCTTCGTCAGCGCCGTTTCGCTGAGCAGGCGGTAGCCGCCATGCTCCCTCGGACCCTGCCCCTGCGGCAGCAGGCGCACCGCACCGGCGCAGTCGCCGCCCAGTTCGTTCAACAGGGCAAAAATATTTTCCGGCGAGATTCCCAATCTGCGGACAATCTGCGTCCGCAAGTTTCCTTCCGGCAGCAGGTTCTCGAAAAACGCGCGGCTGGCCGCATCGTCGAACCCCACTGTCGCCAGGTCATGATTCAGCGGCAGATGGCGCGATAACGGTAACGCCTGCGGCGCTGACTGATACTCCGGCAGATAACGGAACGACAACCTTCCCGCCTCATGCGTCAAGCGGCCGACCGGCAAGCGATTCAGGTAAACATCAAGGGTTTCCATCTAACGCCTTTTCAACGGATCGTTGCCACGGGGATAGATGTAAACTTCCAGCCCCATCGATTTCAGAACTTGCAGCACCAGGCCGATTTCAGCGCTTTCCTTGCCGTTTTCCAGTTGCGACAAAAATTTGGTGCCCACTGCGGAGAGGCCGGCGGCATCCTCCTGCAGCACGCCGAGCTGCTTACGTTTGAGTCGCACCAGCCGCCCGATATCCGCTACCGAGGAAATCCGGCCGTAGTCCTGATCATGACTGATTGAATCGCCGCGTGCAGTCATATTAATTCTTTCTTTGAAGAGTAAAATTTATCCGTTCAGACATATTCCTACGGAAGCAGCGGGAAAGTCAAGAAATATGTCCGAACAGACATAATTGAGAGGAGGTCGGGGTAAAGGGTAAGAATATATCCGTTCGGATATATTGAGCGGGGAGAAAACTTTTCCGGAAAACACCAGACGCATGAAATAGGGATGTTCTTCGGTTTTCCTCCTGTTTACAGTCGGTCGGAATGGTTCTTATGCCCGGACCACTTGGGCAAATCGTCCCGCATGTCCGCCACACGCAGGCCGTAGAAAAGATGGCAGGTCGGTTTGAATGCATCCGGCACCTCGTTGCCCGGACCGAAATCGAACAGCGTGGGAAAGGCCAGCCACATCCTGCGCCCTTCATCGGCGATCGGGGTGCCACAGCGGCTGCAGCTGATTTTACAGGGTAAAATGCGTTCATCCCGGTCCTGCTCGCTGTTGTAGAAGTGCAGGAGATCCAGGCCGGCAGTGACCCTGACATGACGCTTGTGAAAGATGGCAGCCCACTGCATGGGAGCTCCGTGCAGGGTCTGACAGGCCCGGCAATGGCAGATTTTCACATCCACGGGATCGGCGCTCACCTCGTAGCGAACGCCGCCGCAAAAACAGGCAGCCCGGTATTTCGGAATAAATTCCGGATCATCAGGGGAAGCATATTCAGCTCCGAATGAATTTTCGCTGGAAAGCATTTTCAATCCTTTTTCCCGATTCTTCCTGTTCTGTTCAGGCAATCTCAGATCAGTTTGCCTGAAGCTTGCGCATTACCCGCCGTAACAGCGCCGGCGAAATCCGGTGCAACAGCAGCCCGATGCGTTCTTTGCCGCCGGGGAAAACCTCGGCACGTCCTTTGATCATGGCGGCAACAATCTGTTCGGCACATTTTTCGGCAGAAATGGCCGCTGCCTGTTCCGGGTCCATCTTACCGTGAAGGGTGCCGTCGCCGCGCAGGGCATTAAGCGAGACATCGGTGTTGACAAAACCGGGCGAAGCGACCAGCACCCGAATACCAGTGGAATGAACCTCAGCGCTTAAGGAGTCCATAAAACCCTGCAACGCGTGTTTGGCGGCGGCGTAGCCGGACCGTTGCGGCGAGGCGAACTTACCCATCAGGCTGCTGATTGCAACGATCTGTCCTGTGCCGCGCTCGATCATGCCCGGCAGGACCTTTTTGGTCAAATCGACTGCGGCCATGAAATTGACCTCCAGCAGCTGCCGGTAAACCTCCATTCGAGTGTCAAGCACGCGGGCACGCTGGGTCATCCCGGCGTTGTTGATCAGGATATCCACATCACGGGGTATCTCCTGCAAATGATTCCAGGCTGCTTCGATCGAAGCGGGGTCGGCAAGGTCGAGGGGCAGGCACAACTGGTCAGCGGGGTTGAGGCAACTCTGTCGGACCGCTTCCAGCTTGTCGACGGAGCGCGCCGAGAGAATCAGCCTGGCCCCTTTCGCGGCCAGTAATCGCGCTAATGCGGCGCCGATACCCGATGAAGCGCCGGTGATCCAGACGGTCTTTCCGGTGAAGTCATTCATAGTCGCTCTTTCCACTGTTAATAGCCCTGTTTTACACGCACGGTTATGGGCAAAATACAGCCAGCAATATTCCCCAGACATCTGCTCCTTGATGGGGCTCAGCTTGAAAAGTTTGATCTGGATCGTATGGTTTTCTGGCTCTTCCACGAACCCTCATCCTGTGAAAATCAGACACTAAAGTCAAAAAATAAATCGAGTCGCTTCGTTAATTTAAAAGCCCCTCAGCCCTTGAATTGTACGAACACTTCGCTGTGTTATGATTGAAAAAATCTTGGCTGGCCGGTTCTGTCCGAATCTGGGTGCGATTCATTATTCTACATCATATCGGGACCTACCATGTCTCTGTCCATCATGGCCATCGTGCTCTGTGCTGCAATTTTGCACGCCTCCTGGAATTTCATGGTCAAACGGATTCCGGATAAGTTTATCAGCATGAGCGCAGTGGTGATCGGCCATGTTCCCTTCTCGCTGGCTGCGATTATGATCGCTCCCTTGCCGTTGACTGTTGCGCTGCCCTATCTCATCTTCAGTGCCGGTCTGCACACCTGCTATCAGTTCTTCCTGCTCAATTCTTATCGGGTCGGAGATTTAAGTCAGGTTTACCCGCTGGCCCGGGGTGTCGCACCGATGCTGGTCACGGGGTTCTCCCTGCTTTTCCTGGGGGTGAGTCTGTCTGGCGGGCAACTGGCGGCGATTTTCATGATCGGATGCGGGATTATGAGCCTCTCTTACGTCCGCCAGGCTGATGGATTACGACAGTTCAAACCGGTGGTGCTGGCTTTGGCGACAGGCTGCTTTATCGCCGCTTATTCGTTGACGGACGGGCTGGGAGCCCGCACGGCTGGAACGGCGGTCGGGTATTACGGTTGGCTGTCTCTGCTCAATGCGGTCATTTTTGCTGGCCTGGTTGAGCGCGCGCGGCCAGGAAGCCTCAAAAAAACAGTATTCCAGAACTTGCCTTTGACTTTGCTCGGCGGCGGCCTGTCGTTCGCCGCCTACGCTTCGATCACCTGGGCTTTCACCCGGGCGCCGATTGCCCTGGTTACGGCTTTGCGCGAAACCAGCATTGTTTTCGTTCTGCTGTTCGGCACCTGCTTCCTTAAGGAGCGGCTGAGCGGGGCAAAGATCATTGCCACCCTGCTGACGATGCTGGGCATTATCCTGCTGCGGATCAGTCACTAGTCTCCCGTGCGGTTAGTTCCATCGCCCAATTCCGGCCTTTTTTGCCGTACTGGCTTTTCCCTGCTAGATCAGCTTCAGATAGCTGCCAGTGCCTGATCGATATCGCTGAGAAGATCGTCCTGATCCTCCAGCCCGGCAGAGATTCTGACCAACCCCTCGCTGATCAGGTGTTCCCGGCGCTCCTCGGGAGAATAGGTCGCATGGGTCATGCTCGCCGGGTGCTGCGCAAGGCTTTCCGCATCACCCAGGCTGACGGCCCTGGTGATCAGCTGCAGTGCGTCCATGAAGCGGCGGCCGGCTTCGAACCCGCCTTTCAGCTCGAAGGCGATCATCCCGCCCGGCAGGGACATCTGGCGCTCGGCCAGTTTTTTTTGCGCAAAGGTTTTCAAACCGGGATAGTGGCAGATTTCAACCTTGGGATGGGCGCTCAGGTATTCGGCAACGGCTTGCGCGTTTTGGCAATGGCGTTCCATGCGCAACGCCAGGGTTTTCAACCCGCGCAGGACCAGGAAAGCATCCTGGGAGGAGAGGACCGCGCCGGTCATATCCTTGATGCCGTAGAAGCGCACCTGGTCGAGCGCTTCCTTCGGCCCGACGATGGCTCCGGCGATCAGGTCGCCATGCCCGCCAAGGTACTTGGTTGCGGAATGCACAACATAGTCCGCGCCCAGTTCAAGGGGACGCTGCAGATAGGGGGTGCAATAAGTGTTATCCACGATCACCTGGCAGTGGTGCTTGCGGGCGATTGCAACAATGGCCGCGATATCGACCAGGCGCATGTTGGGATTGGCGGGCGATTCGAAAAAAACCGCCCTGGTTTTTTCGCTGATGGTGTTGGCCAGGTTGGCAGGGTCAGTCAGGTCGGCATGAGTGACTTTGACGCCGAATTTTGTCAACCCGTGATTGAAGAAGGCATAGGTGCAGCCATACAGGGTGGTATCGGCAATGATCTCATCGCCCGGAGCGAGCAGGGTCCACAACAGTGAGGTGGTGGCCCCCATCCCCGAGGCCGTGACCAGGGCTGCCTCGCCGTTTTCGAGTACGGCAAGGCGCTGTTCCAGAAGACCGGTGGTGGGGTTGCCGACGCGCGAGTAAACGAAACCTTCCTTTTCTCCGGCGAATCGCGCACTGCCTTCATCAACCGTGGGGAAGCAGTAGGTTGAGCTCATGTGCAGGGGAGGGTTCAGCGCTCCGTATCCGGAGTAGGGGTCGTAGCCGTGATGTATGGCTCGGGTGGTAAAGCCCTTTTTGTTCTGCTCCGAGTGACTCATTGATTTATCCTTACGAATAATATTCCTTTATTGTTTCTTTATACAAAAGATAATTTGTTAAATTTGATATCGATAAGTATAATTTATGAATATATTGCTAGTTAATAAAATTATTTTCGGATGAAAGGGTGTGGGATGAAGCTTGACCGAATCGACATCGAAATAATTCGGCTTTTGCAGAACAATGCACGGCTGTCGAACAAGCAGATCGCCGCTGAAGTGGAGCTGGCCCCGTCCAGCGTCTATGAACGGCTCAAAAGATTATGGGACAGCGGGGTTCTGGTCGGTGCCCATGCGGAGGTGGATGCCAAGGCTATGGGGGTTGGTTTGGAAGCGCTGTTTATGATTCAACTGTCACGGCACGAACGCGGGATCGTCGATCAGATCATGGATGAGATGCTGAATATCCCCGAGGTGAAATCGGCCCATCTGGTGACCGGGCATTTCGACCTCATTGTGCATGTTGTCGTTCGCGATACCTTCCATCTGAAAAATCTGGGTTTCGATCAGTTCACCAGTCGACCGGGGGTGACACGGATTGAAACATCGATTGTCTTTGAATCCCGCATCAATCATGAGTTGCCATGTTTAAGAGAAGCATGAGCGATGAACAGAGACCCAATCCGGGAAAGGTAACTGCTCAGCAGTTTTTAGCGGCTCAGCCAGTAGCCGGCAACGTCGAGCATGCGGTTAGCGTAACTCCATTCGTTGTCAAACCAGACCATTAATTTCACCAGCTGGCCGTCACTGACCCGGGTTTGGGTGCCGTCAACGACAGCCGAGCGCGAGTCGGTGTTGAAATCGACGGAGGCGTGGGGTTCTTCACTGTAGCCGACCAGTCCTGCGAGCTCCGCTGAGGAGGCCTGTTTAAAAAGTGCATTGATGCTGTGAGAGTCGGTGGGCGTGCGCAGGTTGATAGCCAGATCCATCAGTGACACGTTGATGGTCGGAACGCGCAGGTGCAGACATTCGATCTTGCCCCGCAGATGGGGGAGGAATTTGGCGATGCCCAGGCTCAGGCCGGTTTCCACGGGAATCATTGAATGCATGGCACTACGGGTCAGGCGCAGATCGCTCTGATGGTAGCGGTCGATCACCGGCTGATCATTCATAACCGAATGGATGGTGGTGCTGACACCGTTGGTGATGCCGAAATGCTGATCGAGAAGGTTTAAGACCGGAACAACGCAATTGGTGGTACATGAGGCGTTGGAAACGATCTTGTGGTCCGCTTTGAGCTCGGCATGGTTAAAGCCAAAAACCACCGTCACGTCGATGTTATCGTCGGCCGGTTGAGAAAAGAGCAGTTTTCCGGCTCCGGACTCGAGGTGTTTTTCGGCTGTTGCCCGATCGGTATAGCTGCCGCTGCACTCGCAAACCAGATCGATGCCGAGTTGTTCCCAGGGCAGATTTTCGGGCTGCTGCTCATTGAAAACTTTGATGGCATCACCGTTGATCAACAGCTGAGACCCGTCGTTCTTGACGGCGACCGGAAAACGTCCATGGGTGGTATCATAGCGGGTCAGGTAAGTCAGGGTTTCAAGGTCGGCCAGTTCATTGATGGCAACAACCTTGAGATCGTGGTAGTGCTGATTGGTGTAGAGTGCCCGCAGAACACTCTGGCCGATGCGTCCGTAACCGTTGATGGCGATGCGGTAGCTCATGTCGAGATCCAGAGAATTTGAAAAGTCGGCCGGTCAAACAGCCATCGAGATAAAACAACTGCCGCTGATGTTGTAACGGAGACGGCCGCAAGATACAACCCCCCCAAGTCTTTTTTACCAAGCGATATGCAAGTGTTTCAGGGCAGGAGTTCTTTGGTCTTTTTCAGGTAACAGCCCAGGGAAAGGGGTGGGATCATGGTGCTGACTAAGGTGTCTTCACTCAATAAATCCTGAATGATCGCAGCCAGGTTAAAGGGATTTTACTGTTCGTGAGCACTTGAAACCTGTACTATGATCTCTCCGATAAGACACTGAATTTTTTATCATATTGAACTCAACAGGAGGTCCCATGTCAGTCAATAAAGTTATTCTTGTGGGCAATTTGGGAAAAGATCCCGAGCTGCGCTACACGCCTTCGGGTACGGCCGTTGCGACTTTTTCCCTCGCAACGACCGAACGTTACAAGGATCGTGACGGCAACCGGCAGGAAAAGACCGAGTGGCACAATATCGTGGCCTGGCGGCAGCTGGCGGAAATCTGCGGCAAATTTCTCCACAAGGGCAAGCAGGTTTATATTGAGGGTAAAATCCAGACCCGTTCCTACGATGATCGCGATGGGAACAAGCGCTATATCACCGAGATCGTTGTCGATCAGATGCAGATGCTCGGCAGCCGTGACGACAGCCAGGGGGGTGGTTACGGTTCTGGTCAGAGTTATAATCAGGGTGGCCAGGACTACAGACCGGCAAGTCAGGATAAGCGGGGTGGAGCTAAACAGGAGAGCGATTTTGAAGATCCGGTTTTTAACCCGGATGACGAAATACCCTTCTAGTCGTAAATTTTTGTGTTTGTGCAGATAACCTATGCCCCCGGCCACGCTTTAGTGACTGGGGGTTTTGTTCTTTCTCCATCATTCACCGGGGCTGCTGTGATAAAATCGCCTCTGCTGTAACGTCACTATGGATGTGTTGATGAATTCTGTTCCGTACCCTTTCAGCGCTATTGTCGGTCAGGACGCCATGAAAACGGCGTTGCTGCTGAATGCCGTCGACCCGACGATCGGTGGGGTGCTGATTCGCGGCCATAAGGGCACGGCCAAATCGACGGCGGCGCGGGCCCTGGCCGCATTGCTACCCGAAATTGAGGTGGTTCGCGGCTGTCCTTATCATTGTCCTGCCGATCAACCTGAGCATATGCACGATGACTGTCTTGAGCGTTTCAACCGTGGCGAGGCACTGGATGTAGAGCGGATAGCGACACCTTTGGTTGAGCTGCCGCTGGGAGCGACAGAAGACCGGGTGGTCGGCAGCCTGCAGCTTGAAAATACCTTGAAAACCGGCCAAAGGCAGTTTGAGCCGGGCCTGCTGGCTGCAGCCAACCGGGGTATTCTTTACGTCGATGAGGTCAATCTGCTTGAGGATCATCTTGTCGACCTGTTGCTTGACGCCGCCGCTTCGGGAGTGAATCGCGTCGAGCGGGAAGGGTTTTGCGTGACCTATCCGTCCCGCTTCATGCTGATCGGCACGATGAATCCTGAGGAAGGAGAGTTGCGACCCCAATTTCTTGATCGTTTCGGCCTGGTGGTCACGGTTGAAGGCCTGGACGAGCCAAGCCAGCGCCGGCAGCTGGTCGCCGAGCGTCTGAGCTATGAACAGAATCCCCGGGCTTTTTGTCTTGAGCACAAGGCGGAGGAAGATTTTCTTTCCCGCCAGATTGTGTCTGCGCGGCAGCACTTGACTACCATCGATGTCCCGCAGGAAGCGCTTGACCTGGTCACCCGTCTGGCCTTGACCTTCAAGGTTCAGGGGCATCGTGCCGACATTATCCTGCTTAAAGCGGCCAGGGCTTACGCGGCTCTTATGGATAAGTCACGGCTGGACCTCGTCGATATCCGTCACCTCGCCTGGTTGGTCTTTCCCCACCGTCTGCCCGGTGGTCTGCTGATGGATGCCGCACAGGTGGAAAAAACGCTGCAAGCCGGATTGGAAGGCTACGCAACCTTGCCGGGCACGGACAGCGATCATGAGCTTGAAGCCGATGATTATTGTCATGACATTGAGTTCCCCGGTTCCGCGGCAGCCGGCAGTATGCTGTTTGAAACGTTTAAAAAAAAACTTCAGAACGCCTGATCAATCTGGCCGATGAGCAATGTCTTGCCCCTCTCGATCTCGCGGGTTTGACGTTGACCCACCCTCAGGGGGGGAAGTCCCGTCGCTCGAGATTTTCAGCTGCTTCAGGGCGTCATCTGCGCAGTGTGCCGCTCGGACGCCAGGGCAGGGATTTCAGGCTCGATTATGCCGCGACGCTGGTCACCGGGCTGTTACGTCACGGGGCCGGTTTTTCTCTGAACCAGCTGCGAATGGCGGATCTGAGACAAAAAGTTTTCCGCAAAAAACACAAATCCCTGTTTGTCTTCGTCGTTGATGCTTCCGATTCCATGGGGGAAGGGACTGTTGCCAGAATGAAGGCCGCGAAGGGGGCTGTTCTCGGGTGGTTGACCGCTGCTTATCAGCAACGTGACCAGGTTGCCCTGATCGCCTTCAGGGGGCACCGGGCAAAGCTGTTGTTGCCACCGACGACCAGTATTCTGCTTGCTCGTCAGCGCTTGCGGCAACTGGCTGTTGGCGGTGCGACCCCGCTTGCGGACGGATTAGCCAAGGCCGGTCAGCTGGTAAGAATCGCTCGACAGAAACAGCCGGGCATTGTCCCACTGGTGATTGTCGTTTCGGATGGCGATGCCAATGTGCCGTTATCTTCCGGTGTTGATGTCGCCAGCGAACTGCTGACCCTGGCGCGCCTTTTGCGCGGCGAGCAGTTACGGACTATGATTGTAGATACACACGCAGGAGCGCGGGGCAGCGCCCTGCTGCGACGTCTTGCCGGGGCACTGGAAGGGCGCTATCGACACGTGAGGGAGCTGACCGGCAGACAACTGTTGGACCTGATCTGGAACGAAAAAGAAAAAAACAATAAAGATGAAATGGAATAGTAAGTGAACACTATATCTTTTGAAATGGCACTTGACCTGCTTGACAGTCTGAAAAATCCCACACTGGTTGCAGATCTGAACCATAAAGTGATCTATCTTAATAAAGCCGCTGAAGCTTTCTACAGCGGAGGGCGTGCATTGCTCGGCAGCTCGCTGCTCGACTGTCACAATGAGCAATCATGTCAACAGATGATCGAGATTGTAAAGCGCATGGAGCAGGGGCTGGACGAAGAACTGATTACCGACAATAAAAAATACCGGATTTATATGCGTGCGGTCCGCTCGAAGAGCGGCGCCCTGATCGGTTATTATGAACGTTATGAGCCGCCCCGAGGGAGCTGATTGGATCACGATTTTCTGCTGAAGGAGGATTCCTATGCAGGTCAAATTGAAATACGGAACGGACGGCCTGGTCATAAATTATCCCGAAACGCCAAATTTTCAGGGGGTGCTTTATCCTGAACAGGTTGCGACCCTGGAAAATCCACAGGCGGTTCTTCAACAATCATTGCTGCAGCCGATTGAATCTGAGCCATTGCAGAAGATTGCCCGGGGCCGTAAGGATGCGGTCATCGTCATCAGCGATATCACCCGGCCGGTGCCGAACCGCCTGTTGCTGCCGGAAATCCTGCGGCAACTCGAAACCGCCGGGCTGGGTGCTGAGCAGGTGACGATTCTGATCGCCACCGGAATTCATCGGCCCAACGAAGGTGAGGAACTGGTTCAGCTGGTCGGTCGGGAGATTGCCGAAAACTATCGCGTCATCAATCACTTTTCCAAAAATCATGAGGACATGGTTCTGGTCGGTGAGATCGGTGATGGTGTGCCAGCCTATGTCAACAAGCACTATGTGCAGGCCGATCTTAAAATTCTGACCGGATTTATCGAGCCGCACATGTGGGCCGGGTTTTCCGGCGGGAGAAAATCAATTCTGCCGGGAATCTCCTCCGCGCAGACCCTTGAATTCATGCATGGGCCGGAGATGGTGGCCCATCCTAAAACCGTTTACGGAGTCCTTGACGGTAACCCGTTTCACGAGGCCGGACTCGAAATCATGGCCAAGGCCGGGGCTGATTTTGTTGTCAATGTCACGCTGGATACCGATAAGCAGGTCACCGGGATTTTCTGTGGTGATCCGGTCAAGGCGCATCTTGAGGGGGTGGAATTTCTTTCCCGGCACTGTATGAAGGCGCTTGATCGGCCGCTTGATTTTGTCGTGACGACCAACTCGGGTGCGCCCTTGGACTGTAATCTTTACCAGAGTTCGAAAGGTCTGTCGGGGGTGATGGGAGCGACCCGGGAAGGCGGGGTGATTCTGATGGCCAGCGAATGCCCCGAAGGGTTCGGCAGCGACGAATACCGTGAAGTTTTCAATCATGCCACCAGCCCGCAGGCGTTTATCGATAAGATTATGAACAAGGAATTTTTCGTGCTTGACCAATGGTGCGCGCAGGAAACCTACCAGGTCCGGCTGAAGAATGAGATCTGGTTGTATACCGATGGCCTTGACGCGGCAACGCTGGAGCAATTTCATTTCCGTGCGGTTGAAAACGTGGAAACAGCGATCAATGAACTTCTTGAGCGCTTTGGGAACGATGCCCGCTGGGCCATTGTGCCGGATGGTCCAATGCTGATCCTGAGGGTGACCTAAAGATTTCTGGTATCGACTGCGCTCCAATTGCGGTTGACGATTCCATTTTCAGGGACGCGTAAACCCGGTCTGGCTTTCAAAATACGGCAGGTTTGTGTGCCGTTTTTCAACAAATACTAAGGGAGACTTTTCATGTCCAAAGAAATTCCATTACCAACCTGTGCCGTCTGCCCGGTAGAGGTTCCGCAACGCATCTGCCGCCAGGAAAAAGGCAAAGCTCCGAGTAACTGTCCTTCGACCCGGTCGCCCGAGGTCATCAGGAAAACCCTGGAAATCCTCAAAGATCCAGGCGTCATGGAGATGGTGCGCCAGGCATCGATTCAGGAAGGTGAAGGCTACGGAGATAAGGATAAGGGATACGCGAATATTCGCCCGGTGAAACCGCGCATTCAGGAAACCATTGAGTTTGCCAAAAAGATGAAATTCAAACGGATCTGTCTGATCTTCTGTATCGGCATGCGCAAAGAGGCTGAAATTATCCATGAAATTTTTACCAATAATGGCTTTGAGACGATCTCGGTGATGTGCAAAGCGGGAGCGATTTCGAAAGAAGAGATCGGCCTGCTGCGCGAACAGCAGATCGATCCGACCACTTTTGAGGCGATGTGCAACCCGATCCTGCAGGCGTTGACGGCCAATGAACACAAATCCGACCTGAATGTGCTGTTCGGCGTCTGTGTCGGCCATGATGCGCTGTTTTTCAAGTATGCCGAAGCCTATAATACGGTTCTGGCGTCCAAAGACCGCTTGCTGGCTCACAACCCACTGGCGGCTATTTACCAGTACGACAGCTATTATCGGTATTTGAAAAATCCCTTATGAACAGGATGTCAGTCATGGCCTGAGTCCCAAAACCTGATTGGAGGTGCCCATGCAGAGTCAAATTGCCGCAGCGATCAGATTACCCCATCAGCCCGTCGCCATCCTCTGGAGTGATGAAAAACCGCCGCAGGCCAAGATGTTCAAGGAACAGGCCTGGGGCTGTGTCATGTGGCTGCTGGCCGCAGCGGCCAAGGGACAGGTCGCCGCCTGCAGCCGCGAGACTTTTGGTTGTCACGGCGGCGGAACCGGGGTCGGATTCGGTGACCAATATGTTAATTTTCCGGGTGGTGTTGACTGCTTTTGCCGGTTTCTTTCAAGTGGAAATGCCGGTACGGAACAGGGCGAGGCGGTCGCTGCGAAACTTCAGGGCAAAGCTCGCGGCGAATTTATCGAGGAGTTTCTTGAAGGAGAGCGCTACCTGAAAGATCCGCAGGCGGTGGAGGAGTTCATTCATGAGCTGCCGATTCGGGATATTCCGACGCAATACGTGATCTATAAACCGTTGTCATTGGTTGATCCTGATGTCGAAACACCGGTCAGCGTGGTGTTTTTCAGTGATCCCGATCAGTTTTCCGCCATCGGGGTGCTGGCCAATTACAGTTTCCCAGGCAATGACAATGTGATTTTCCCCTTTGCCGCCGGTTGCCAGGCGATTGGGCTCTATTCCTACCGCGAGGCAGAAAGCGAGCGGCCTCGGGCGGTAGCCGGGCCTATGGACCTTTCCGCCCGGTTGTACCTGCGCCAACAGTTTGGTGCCCATGTGATGAGTATGGCGCTTCCCTGGCAGATGTTTTTGACTATGGAAGGGCAGGTTGAGGGTTCCTTTCTGCAGCGCCATACCTGGAATGCCTTGGCTGCGGACAAAGGAGGGGACCCAGCGTGAAGGGTTTGCTTTTCAAGTGGCTGGCACTGGCTGTCGCCGTCATGGCCGCTGCCTATGTGGTTGACGGCATTCGCGTCGACGGGTTTGTTACCGCGCTGTTTGCAGCTCTTACGCTGGGAATTCTCAACGCGCTGTTTCGTCCCATCCTGTTGATCTTGACCCTGCCGATCAATGTTCTGACCCTGGGATTGTTCACCTTTGTCATCAACGCCATGCTGCTGTTGATGACCTCCGGCCTCATCGGCGGTCTGATGGTGGACGGCTTCGGTGCCGCGCTGCTCGGGTCACTGATCATCAGTTCGGTGAGCTGGCTGTTGAGCCTGTTCGTCAATAACCAGGGGCGTATTGAAACGATGGATATCGAATTGCGCCGTCGTCGCGATGGACGTTGGGAATGAACGTTTGAATACTGAAAAAATACTTAAAGCGATCTTCCAAATAATATTGCGATGGAAAACAGTCGCTCAGGCTGTCATCAACTTCTAAGGACTTTTGTAGCTGATTTTGAGGCAAGATATGAGATGGTCATTGATTGGGGCTGACCTATGGGCTTGTCATCAATCAAATGTCCAGACATTAGAGGTGACAATTTGGCAGAAAGCGGAGCACACATGACTGGCCCCGCTTTGAGGTATCGATCTGTTCTCTCGCTGATTATTGTGTTTTCTTACAAGCGGCTAACTGCTTCCTCAGTTCTTTTTCTTTTTCCCAACGCTCAGTGACATCCCGCATGATCGAGGCAAACCCGATAATTCTTCCCGAATCATCATGAATCATCACGATTGAAAACTCACAGGATAATTGATGTCCGTCCTTATGCAAGGCAGGGACTAACAGCAGTTCTGTACTGTAGCGACTGACACCGGTTTCCATGACATGGTGATATCCAGACCAATGCCGATCTCGCAGTTTCTCTGGAATAATGAGATCAAGAGACGCGCCAAGCGCTTCTTCTTTGGAATAGCCAAAAATCCTGCGAGCTCCTTCATTCCAGTAGCGGATGATACCTTCTTGGTCAGCAAAAAGGACACCATCTGGAGTTCCTTCGAGAATCCGATGAAACAAATCTTTTTCTGTCAGTGGTGTCAAAACAGGCCCTCCCTTATTAGAGAGTTATTTGTATAGACAATTTACCAGCCTAGAAGAAGGTTTCAATCTATCTGGATACCGTACGATCAATAATCAATACCAGCCGGCTGAATACTGGTCGCATCAGTAGCATGGCAGGGGGTTACGCCATAGACCATGCCACAATTGTCGCAGCGATCTTCCATTGTCTGCATGGTAAACACATCTTCACAACCTTCACATTTCATCTCAACAGGAATCGGCATCGTATAGCCACTGAAACCCATCTGCCTTAATTTGTTGACAATTTGAGCGCCATTGAGAAAACGACCATTACATCCGTCATGCATATTCTTCTCCTTAAATCTGTTCAAGGGTATCGCCCAACCGGATTCGGTTTCTCAGGGCGAGTAGTTTATTATCTAATTCTTCCAACTGCTGGAGATTTTTCCGCTCCATGTCACTGGATTCAATGATTCTGGCGATGCCTCCATTCTTGATCACCAGTCTGCGGTCCCCCATGAGCGCCAGGATCGGATCATGGGTGGCCATGAGGATAATTTTTTCCTCACGTACCAGTAACTCCAGCGCTTTCTTGCGATCAATGCCTGCATTTTCGATTTCATCAATCAAAGCGATCGGGGATTTGCTTAAAAATGCCATGTCGGCGATCATAAGCGCCCGTGACTGGCCTCCACTTAGTGAGGTGACTGGTGTGTCGGGAGTAAATTGTTCTCCGGCCAATTCGTTGGCTTGCTCCAGAATTTGTCGAACTTTCCGTTCGGGATCAGGAATGAGACGGCTTTCAGCGTGCATCCGGATGAATTCCTCTGCGGAAAGATCCATGACAAAGTTCATGTTTTGGGACAATTGGGCGACCAGCTTGTGCTCGGTGGAAAAACGCCATTTTCCATCGGGCATCTGACCGTTGATCATGATTTTTCGCCCGGTTGGCGTATCCCCCTGTGCGACCCATTCGATATCGGCCAGCAGGCGGCTTTTACCCGAACCTGTCGGACCGACAATGCAGACCACTTCACCAGGCCGAAGGGTAAATTCGAGGTTTTCCGCTTCTCCTGATTTGTTATGTCCGCCAATGATTGTCAATGATTCAACTTTGTCCAGCGGATGCTGAATCGCTAGCATGCCATCGAGAAAATCATTCAAATTAGATCTCAACTGATCGTTGCTGACGCCCAGGTCTTCCAGGTCATCTGGATTAAGGTTGTCTAAAAAATGCTGCAAACTGTCACCGGTCGGCTTGATCTCCAAACCGAAAGAGTTGAGGAAATCCTCGATATATGGATGGTCTTCCAGGATCTGGGCCAGTGACTGGTGAAAAATAGCTGTGTCTTTCATTTCTAAATATCCATCTTTCTGATATTGCCGGTTTGGTGCTCTTCACCGATCCGGGTTTCCCCCAAACAGTAAGAGCAGAGCGCCGACGGCATGGAAAAACGTAAGGTTTTGCCTTTCAGGGTTTCAATATCCGAAGCTTCTTCGAACAGGCTGGTCAACTCAAAGGCACCCTGGCCGGTGATTCCGTTGACATGCATGATGACTGCCCCGGGATTGACCTGCTTGACTCGTGAGGCGAAGACTTCACGCTCGGCCTGTGAGACGATATCCCCCTTGGTGATCACCACGATATCCGCCGATTTGAGCATTGGACCGATTTTGCGCGGGGTGTTGATGCCGCTCAAGTTGTCGATGACGCAGACTGCGGTAATCTCGTTGATGTGCGGTGAGCAGCGGTTGCAGAGCCCGGCGCTTTCGCTGATCAGATACTCGCAGCCGTTTTCATGTCCCCAGGTAACGCAGGATTCAATGTTGCTGACGAAGTAGTGATCCGGACACAGTGCCCCGGAGAGTCCTTTCTTGACCAGCACCCCTTTCTGAGCATAGCGTTTATCGTCATCGGTCAGCAAACAGTCGAATTTGACTACGCCGATTTTTCGTTGGCGGGCCTGAAGAGCTTCAATGACCCGAAGGATGACCGAAGTTTTTCCGGACGATGGTGGCCCGGACACAGTCAGAAATCTCATGTTTTATCCTTACACCGCATTCATGGAGGTTTCAAAAATATCATTCGTCCGGTGGATCAGCTCACCGATGTCATTATTGTAGATATAGTCCCAGCCGACCCACTTCCACGGGTGGTCAGAATTGAGCTGATTGTCCACCTCGGGATGAAGAGAGGGGAACAACCCTTTATGGGCCAGAATCTCTCCAACAAGCTTACTGGAGAGGAACTCGGCGATCGGCTTGACCTTGTCCATGCTTGCTTTTTTTGTCAGCATGAAAATCGGGCTGACTACAGCCCCATCCTGCGGCCAGACGATTTCCAGACTTTGAACTGTGCGCGCCATCTTTGTGAAGAAATAGGGCATGATGGTGACCAGCGGTTTCTCCTCAGCCACGCGCTTGGCATTCTTGACCATCTGTGAGGGATGCATCGATTTTAACATGCAGCGCCCCAGCTTTTTGACGCCGTCTTCGCCATGCTCTTTGTGAATCGCGAGCAGAATTGCGTTGAACAGGTCAAAGTCTCCGACCGGCAAGGCGACCCGTTGCTCATATTCCGGCTTGAGCAGGTCGGACCAGCGTCGTGGTACCGGCAGATCGCCAAGAACATCATGGTTGACCATGAAGACCGCAGGGACCGCAGCGATAATGGAGTAATCCCGCTTCGGATCCTTGATGTCGACACCGGCAAAAGCAGCATTGACCTGATCTCCGGTGATATCAGTAAAAACTCCCTGGTCCTTAAAGTTGCCGATCGTTTTTTTATCGAAGAAGGTTTCAAACCCTGCAGAAAGAAAAACATCAGGCAATTCATCGACATTGTCGATCCCTTTCAGGTTCGCTTCAATCCAGTCGGATCCTACCGAGGCTGCTTCCAGCTTGTAACTGACAGTATGACCTGTCTGTGCCGTGTAATTTTCAATGAAGTTGTCGAAACCTTCCAGCAAAGGCAGTCGAACCGGGCAGGGAAGTAAACCGGCGACATTGACATCGGAATCTTTTTTTCGGGTTTGCTTCATAGTGACATCAGCCAGGTTGAGCTGTTCATTGATTTTTTCCTGAAGCAAGCCCATGAAGTTATCGAGGTCGTAGTTTTTGGTTTTGGCCGCACGCTCCAGTTTCAGGTAGGCGGCGACTGCGTCACGCTGTTTTTGTTCGCGGAAGTTTTCAAACCCGTTGGCGATAAAAACATCCAGGGTCTCTGGCCAGTTATTTAATACATCTTTGACGGTCATATCTTTATGGAGTGTTGCTGTTGTCATGATTCGTTCTCCTTTCTGTTTATGTTGTGAGTCTAAACCGACAAAGAAAAGAATTAATTGATCTAAGTCAAAATCTAACAAAAAAAGTTATATTTTTTATTTTTGACCTAGATCAATTTTTTCTCTTTGAAATTATGGGATGTTTTGCCCACAAAGTTGAACCCTCACGAATTGAGGTTACATTTAAAGTCATCACCTATAACCCGGAACGAAAGGAGCACATTTCATGAGCATGTTTTGTTTTCAATGTCAGGAAACAGCTAAAGGAACCGGCTGTACCGTCGCTGGAGTCTGTGGCAAGAAGGAGGACACCGCGAACCTGCAGGATCTGCTGGTTCACAACCTGAAAGGCCTGGCCTTGGTGGCTGAAGAAGCTAAGCAGCAGGGCAAGTTGGACAATTCGGTTGGGTTGTTCATCTGCCAGGCCCTGTTCGCGACTATCACCAATGCGAACTTTGACAATCAACGCATCAAGGAACTGATCAAGGCGACTATCGCCAAGCGTGATGCTCTGAAACTGGCGATCGGTTTCAGCAGCGATGCCGATGTCGTCAACTGGAACGGAGATGAATCCGAATACGCCGCCAAGGCGGCTGAAGTCGGGGTGTTGTCCCAGCCGAACGAAGATGTGCGTTCCCTGCGCGAACTCCTGATCTATGGTCTGAAAGGGATGGCCGCCTACACTGACCATGCGGCGATGCTTGGTTTCGAGAAACCTGAAGTCTACGAGTATATGGTCTCCGCCTTGGCATCGACCACCCAGGATCTGAGCGTTGACGAGATGACCGGCCAGGTTCTGAAATGCGGTGAGGTTGCTGTGACAGCGATGGCCCTGCTCGACGAGGCCAACACCTCGACCTACGGCAATCCGGAAATTACCAAGGTCAACCTCGGTGTGCGTGGCAACCCCGGAATTCTGATCTCCGGTCACGATCTCAAGGATATGGAAGAGCTGCTCAAACAAACCGAAGGCACCGGCGTGGATGTTTACACCCACAGTGAGATGCTGCCGGCCAACTATTACCCGGCGTTCAAGAAATATGATCATTTCGTCGGCAACTACGGTAACGCCTGGTGGCAGCAGGACAAGGAGTTTGCCTCTTTCAACGGGCCGATCCTGATGACCACTAACTGCATCACTCCGGTCAAGGACGCCTACCGTGACCGCATCTACACCACCGGCATGGCCGGCTGGCCGGGCGCTACACATGTTCCTGAGCGTCCTGAAGGCGGCAGCAAGGATTTCTCTGCAATTATCGAACAGGCCAAAACCTGCGCACCTCCGGTTGAAATCGAAACCGGTGAGATCGTTGGTGGATTTGCCCATGCCCAGGTGATGGCCCTGGCCGACAAAGTGGTCGATGCGGTCAAGACCGGCGCGATCAAGCGTTTCGTGGTCATGGCCGGGTGCGACGGCCGTCACACCACTCGTAACTACTACACAGAGGTTGCCGAAGCGTTGCCGAACGACAGTGTTATCCTCACCGCAGGTTGCGCCAAGTATCGCTACAACAAGCTCGACCTCGGCGATATTGGCGGTATTCCGCGGGTTCTCGATGCCGGTCAGTGCAACGACTCCTATTCGCTGGCCTACATTGCGCTGAAGCTGAAAGAAGTTTTCGAGCTGGATGATATCAACGACCTGCCGATCTCCTACGATATCGCCTGGTACGAGCAGAAAGCGGTCGTGGTGTTGCTGGCGCTGCTGGCTCTCGGTGTCAAACACATCCGCCTGGGACCGACACTCCCTGCGTTCCTGTCACCCAATGTGGCAAAAGTGTTGGTCGAGAACTTCGACATCAAGCCGATCGGCGAGGTCGAAGCGGACGTGGCTGCGATCATGGCCGGGAACTGAGATTCAGAGACCAGTTGATCTGAATCAAGTAAAAACCAAGCGGGCAGCTTTTCGGTTGCCCGCTTATTTTTGAACTTTAGGTGAATGATAATTCACATGGGGAATGTGGGGAATAAGACCTGTAAATGTGCTCTGGAAGAGAGGGTTTGAGATGAGCAGTGCAAAAGGCCAGATGAAAAGTATCATTATTGCTGTGATGATTCTTTGCTTTATTGGCGCGGCAGGATTTTTGGTTATTAAGAAAAAACAGCAGTTGTCGACAGCTACGATGAACTCCAAGCGTCCGGTTCCGGTCAGAATGGCAACAGTTGAGCGTGGATCGTTGATACAGGGTTACTCATATTTGTCAGAAGTCGAATCCTGCCGTGTCAGTCATATATCAAGTCGATTGACATCTCAAATCACCAGGATTCTGGCTGCTGAGGGGGATCAGGTTCGCAAAGGTCAACTCTTAATTCAGCTGGAGAGTCGTGAACTAAAATCTGCCGTTGACCAGGCCCGTGCCCAATTGAGTGAAAGTCACGAACAGGCGGCTGCTTTACAGGCAACCTTAGAGTCCCAAAAAAAGAATCTTGATTTCTGGAGACAGGAAGAGCAAAGGAACACTTTTCTGGCTGGCGAAGGTGCTCTCGCCCGGTCTGAAGCGGATGCGACAGTTGATCGGTTGCATGAGGTCGAGGGGCGGCTCAAGTCAACTGAGCACTCACTCAGGGCAATGAAGGAACAGATAAATGTTGCTGAAAAAAGATTGGATCAGGCCGTTATCAAGCTCTCGTATACTAACTTAACAGCTCCCTTCGATGGAGTGGTCAGAAAGCGGATGGCTGATCCCGGTGATCTTGCATTGACTGGTGTGAAGCTCCTGGAAATCGAAGATGGGACCTGCTCCAAATTGGTCTTCACCATTCCTCAGGAGGAAGCTCTTTCAATCAGACAGGGGCTGAGTGTAAAGGTCAAAGGATTTGAAACAGATGCACATCTCCACATTTCCAGGGTCCATCCTGCACTGAATCAGGATCGAACGCTGACAGTGGAAATTGACCTCCCCTCTGATTTGTCGATACGGGCCGGCAGTTATATTCTGGTGGACGTTGTGCTGGAAAAATTTGATGATGTGCTGTTGGTTCCCGAAGATTGCCTGATATCAACACCTCAAGGCAAAAAAGCAGTATTCATTGTTGAAAATGGCGTGACGCGACCGATTTTCGTCAAACTTCTCGCTGTTAAAGATGAAATGGCTGCGATAGCAGGGCTGCCTGTCGGTACTCATGTTGTCCGAACGACATTTTTAGGCTGGAACCGTCTCTCGGCCGGTGAATTTGTCGAGGTGATGCAATGAGCCTGCCTGAATTTTCCCTTAAAAATACTTACATCATCATTGCCTTGGCCCTGGTCATCATCAGCCTGGGAAGTTTTGCGTTCTGGCGGGTTCCGACCGACCTGTTTCCAGACACAGTTCCGCCCCAGGTCGTCATTGTGACCGCCCAACCGGGCGCCGCGGCTCGCGATGTGACGAATAACATTACCAGGATCATCGAAAAAGAATTGGTCAGCCTGTCCGGCCTCAAGAGAATCGTCTCCACCTCACGGGATGAGGTCTCATCGATCAATGTCGAGTTTGTTTACGCAAAGTCCATCGGTGAAGCGGTTATTGATGTCCAGAATGCGATCTCCAGGATCCGTGGCGATTTACCGCAAGACACCGCGGAACCTGGTCTCTATCGGATTACCGACGCTACCCGTCCTTTGGTCACACTCGCCTTGAGCCCGGGCGCGGAGAGTCTTAAGAGTTTGGCGGACATCAGACTGTTGGCTGAAAACGACTTGAAAGACCGGCTGCTGTCCATTTCCGGAGTCGGAGACGTCCAGGTGTTTGGCGGGTATCGTCATGAGGTCGAGGTGCACGTTGATCGCGATGCCTTAATCGCCTATAACCTGACGCTTAGCGATGTGATCAGTCTTTTGGCTCTGCAGAATGTCAGTGCTCCCGGCGGTACGGTTTATACGACTGATAGAGAGCATTTGATCCGTATTGCCGGTGAGTTTGACCGGCTGGATTCTTTAAGCAACCTTCCCCTGAAGACACCCGCAGGGGGAAGGGTTTACCTGCGCAATATAGCCTCCGTCGAGCTGGGGACCGCCGATCGACGCAGTATCTATCACGGCAATGGTATAAATGCTGTTGCCGTAAATGTGCTGCGTCCTGAGAAAGGGCAAACTGTCGCAGCGATAAACAATTTAAAGCAGGTTCTTCCCGACATTCAAAAGAGGTATCCCGATATCCATTTCGCCATTACAGATGATCAACAGCCTCTGATCGATCTCAATGTCAGCGGCATGCGGTCTTCTCTCTGGCAGGCGGTCGTCCTGACGGTACTGGTGATATTAGCGTTTCTTTCCAATCTCCGCGCAGCCGGTGTCGTCAGTGTCGCCATCCCTTTGTCTTTCCTGTCGGCGATGGTCGTTCTCTGGTTCAGCCCCTATACACTCAATATGGTCACTCTGTCGGGGCTTATCGTCGCGGTTGGTATGGTAGTCGATGCCTCGGTCGTGGTGCTGGAAAATATCTACCGCCATTATGCCGACGATTCTTCATTATCCAGTCGCGATGCAGCAGTTCTAGGAGCACAACAAGTTGCCGCCCCGATTACCGCCGGGATGCTGACAACCGTGATCGTGTTGATTCCGGTGCTCTTTGCCGGGGGATACACCGGTCAAATCATGCAACCGCTCAATATTATGATTATCTCTACGCTGGTGGCATCACTGTTGATTTCTTTATCGGTTATTCCCATCATGGCATCCCGTTTGTTGGGTAAAGCTCGACGGGAGCGGAAGATCTATCAGCTTCTCACCAAACCGATGACGACCACGCTGGACCTGTTGACTAAGCTCTACCTCGGTTTGGTCAAGACCGCAATCAACCATAGAATCCTGTTTCTCGGCATCACGGTTATTTTTTTGATCTTCACCATGCGGGTTGTGAAACCATTGTTAGGTGGAGAACAGATGCCGCCCATGGACACTGGAATTGCGATCGTTGAATTTGATACCAATTCATCTTTGCAACCCCAACGGGTCGAAGCGGTTTTGACCCGTGTGGAAAGCATGCTGCAGAGGACCCCGGAGGTTGAATCGCTTTCAGCGGTAGTAGGATCAGAGATTGATGCCATCAGCTTCGGCGGTGGTGGCGGGACCGCCCAGGCGGCCAAAATAACTGTCCACCTGTCGCCCCGCACGGAACGATCCCGGTCTATCTGGCAGATTGAGGAGGACTGGCGACAACAGTTACCTTTGATCGAAGGTTTGAGAACTTTTCGCGTCTCAGAGTACGGGGCGACACCGGTCTCTACAACCAAGGCTCCTTTCAATATCGTTCTTTCCGGACCCGACACCCGGGTTTTAGATCGTTTGGCGGATAAGACTCTGCGGCTGCTACGCGGTACACCAGGATTGCAGGATTTGCGACGAACATGGTACCAGGACAAAGCTGAACAGAAAGTTGTAGTGGACCATGAGTTAGCCAGCCTTTATGCGACTTCACCGGCATCAGTGGCGACTGTTTTACGTACAGCCGTGCAGGGACGAGTTGCATCCACTATGGCCTTGGAGAACTATCTCGATATTCCTATCCGGGTGCGCTATCAGTCTGACCAGGTTCAGAATATCTCCCAATTGGAACAGGTTTCTGTACCGACCTCTTATGGGCCGGTGCCTTTGAACAACCTGGCCAGTATAAAAGAAAACCGTGATCAACCATTTCTGACGCGAGAAAATCTCACCAATACAATCGATATTACCGGAGGCAATCAGGTTTTGACCATCGCGGAAGTGACTCGGCAATCCCAGCATCGCCTGAAAGATCTCCCGCTTCCGGCCGGATATACGATGGAAATAGCCGGCACACTACGTGATATGAATGAAAGTGGACAGGAACTGGGTCAGGCACTGATCATCGGTCTGGTGCTGCTGTTCATTCTGTTGCTGGCTCTGTTCAGGTCCTTCATTCACCCGTTCACGATCATGCTGTCGATTCCCCTGGCCGCCGCGGGAGGGATGTGGGGCTTGCTGGCCTTCAATAAACCTTTCTGTATGCCCGCTCTGATGGGTATTATTCTCCTGGGCGGAACTATCGTCAATAATGCCATCCTGATGCTGGACTTTATCCTTGCTGCACGGCGTTCGGGGATATCAAAGGATGAGGCTATATTGCAATCTGTACAGTTGCGCTTACGACCGATTCTCATGACCGCCGTGTCAACAGTTGTCGGGTTTTCACCGTTGATTTTTGAGATGGCTGTTGGACTGGAGAGGATGAGTCCTCTCGGCATTGCCGCGGCATCCGGGCTGTTGTTCGGTACAGTCGTCACTCTGGTTATTATCCCGGTTATTTATTCGGCGCTGGATTCCTTAACAGACTGTTTGGGCTCTCTTTTGAATAAAAGGAAAAAAATTCCTGTCAGCATGGGACTGCTTCTGATTTTCTTTTTATTTTCAGGACACCAGGTTCGTGCTATGCAACTGCCGGCAAAGCTTTCATTCGAAAAAGCCGTGGAAATTGCGCTTCAAAACAATCCGGACCTTGGCCAGGTTCAGGCACAGACGACTTTGCATAAAGGAAAGATCCTTGTCGCCGCCGCTCCCAGAAAACTGCAAGTCAACCTGGAAAGTGGGATCAGCAGTTCGAAAGAGAGTCATGCTGTTGTTCCCGGTTTAGCTCCCGCCGGCCAGATATTTGACAGGCAAATTTTTCAAACCATATTATCCGCCCGGTTTTTATTGACCGACTTCGGACGGACCCGGGCGGCTCTGGAGGCCGCAACAGCAAATAAAAATGCAAGCCTCTTGCTGGAGCAAAGGCGTAAGCAGGAAATTATTTTTTCTGTCGCAAGGGAGTATCTCACGATACTGGCACTCGATGATTTGGTCCAGGCTGCAGAAGCCTCTCGCAAAAGTCTTTACTCCCTGGCGCAAAAGATTGATCTGTTGGTTTCACAGGGGAAGGTCCCACAAATTGATCGCCTGAAGATTCAAATTCAACTGGCGGAAATTGAAAATGTTCTGGTTGATTATCGCAGCGTAAAGCGTAAACGAAGAGCTGTTCTGGCTGGTTTGCTGGGTCTCGAAGGCAGCTTGCCGCCGCTCTTGCCGATAAGCGGGGAGCATAAACTGTTGTCTTCTCCTTTTTCGACGAAGATCAAGGTTGATCCAGGTCAACGTGCGGATGTTGCCGCTCTCGAAGAAGATCTGAAAGCATCTCAGTTCCTGATTAAAGAAGCTCAGCTGCGGTTTAGGCCAGAACTCGAACTTTGGGGGAGTGCCGGGATTTATGGTGCTGAGGATCCCATGGACTCAGCTATGCAAGCGGCCGGTGAGAAGTGGGAGGATGATGTGACCGTCGGTATTCGCCTTACAATTCCGCTTCTGGACGGCCATTTCAGAAACGGAAAGCTGATTCAGTCCAAGGCCAATCAGGAAACCATTAAACAGCAGCTTAAGCACAAACGGATTGCGGTTCATGAAGAGTTTGAAATTGCACACAGCGATCTTGAAAGTTCCCGGGCAAAACTTGAAGTGACGCGTCGGATGGTTATCCAGGCCCAGGAAGCACAGCGGATTGAGCAACTCAAGTACGAAGTAGGCAAAGGCACCATAACCAGTGTTCTGGATTCTGAGGCCGATTTTTTAAAAACACAAAGTCTCGTAACGGAAGCGAAAGCAGCCGTCGGTATCGCTCGGTTGGCACTCTCGCTTGCCCGCGGGAATATAGGTATTAACTCAGAATATGTGAGCATCAGGTAACGGTGCTGCAGATGAATTCAGGTGCAAAGTACAATGAAAGTGCAGGTATGATGAAGATGAGTCTGAAATTACTTTGGAAAAACACAACACTCTGGCGGAATCTGGTCCAATGGAGTTTCTTTTGCTGGGTTCTCTACCTCGGGATCCGTTTCGGTCAGTTCGTTCAGCATTTCACCAGTCAGGGAGTGGCTCCCTTTGTCGCTCGTCCCAGCGGGGTAGACGGCTTCCTGCCGATCGGCGGGCTGGCCAGCCTCAAGCTGCTGCTGACCACCGGTCAGTTTGACACCTTGCACCCGGCGGCCCTGGTTCTGCTTGTGACTTTCCTGCTCATGAGTCTGGCGGCCAAGAAATCCTTCTGTTCCTGGCTCTGTCCGGTTGGAACCCTGTCGGAAGGGGCCTGGAAGCTGGGTACACGTTTGTTCGGTCGTTCTCTAACCCTGTGGCGTTGGCTGGATGTCCTGTTGCGTGGGACGAAATACCTGCTGCTGGCTTTTTTCGTCAAAATCGTGCTGATCGATATGCCCTCCGCAGCTATCGCCGCGTTTTTGAAAGCGCCGTACTGGGCTCTCAGTGATGTGAAAATGCTGAATTTTTTCACCCAGATGTCGCTGACGACATTGATCGTGTTAACGGTCGTGATTGTCCTGTCGCTGTTCATCAAAAACTTCTGGTGTCGCTACCTCTGTCCCTATGGCGCCCTACTCGGTCTGGTCAGTCTCGTGAGTCCGTTCAAAATTCGACGAGATACGACTACCTGCACCAACTGCCGGGCATGTACTCGCACCTGTCCATCACGAATCAGTGTCCATAGCCGAACCCGTGTCATGAATGCCGAATGTACTGGCTGCCTGAGTTGCGTCGAGGCCTGTCCGCACAATTCTCTGGCCATGTCCATGCGTGGTTTGCGTAACCCTCTGCCACGTTGGATGTTTCCGGTCGTTTTGCTGACGCTCTATGCTGCAGGTGTCGGTCTCGGTATGGTGAGTGGCCACTGGGAGAGTGCCCTTGTTTATCAGGATTATCAGCGCCTGATCCCCATGATTGACCTTTTAAGTCATTAATTGCATAGGAAATTTAATGGTTAAATAATTTTGTCTTAAAAAGGAAATAATCTTGTAAAAATATATTTGTTCAGTATATATATTCGTATGAATGTGAATTATAATTCACCAGATACAGAAGGTTTATCACAACGGTTGGCCACTGGAATCAGACGCGAGCAGATTATCGCTGCTGCGTTGAAGCTTATCAGTGAAAATGGACCTGCCGCATTGAATATAGCGGATATAGCCGACCAGATAGGGCTTGTGCCCTCCGCCATCTATCGACATTTCCCAGGGAAAAAAGAAATTCTATTGGCTGTAAATGGGCTGATAAAGGATCGCCTGCTGGCGAATATCCATAAGGCTTGTCAGGGAACCGATGAACCGCTGACTCAGTTGCATCGGTTATTGCTGTTGCATGTTGAGGTAGCACTTAGAACCGATGGTATTGCTCGTTATGTGTTTACGACAGGAGCTTTGGCTAAAGGATCACAGCGGAAACTGGAACTCTTTGAGGGCGTTCGACTTTACCTCAATCGTGTCGCTGAGATTTTTGCTTCTGGGCAGCAGAAGGGGCAGATTCAAAAAGGACAAAACCCTGATACCTTGGCGTTTATGTTTCTGGGGTTGATTCAGCCGGCTATTTTTCTCCATCAGCTTGGGGATGCTTACTATGACATAGAAACTCAGGTAGAAAGTGCTTGGCAGATATTTATAAAAGGAATTTCTACCGTTAAATAAAATAGTTACATAGCTGGCAAGTTTTTTTGCCTAAGATGTGAATATAGATTCACATTCGATTTTGCTGCCGAATAAGAAATTTCGGCAATTAACAACATTTCGAGAGGAGGTTGAAATGAAGAGAGTTCTATTGACCTGCTTGACAGGCTTGGTCAGTCTGTTAATGACTGCAGGAGTTGCTCTGGCTGGAGACGTTTGTATCGACTGTCACAGCAACATTTCTCCAGGACAAGTAAAAGACTGGGAAGCCAGTAAGCATGCCGGTGTCGGTGTTACCTGAGAAACCTGCCACGGTGACGCACACAAAAATGCAGCGGATTACACTCAAGCCGTATTGCCGGATGAGAAAGTCTGTGCGCAGTGCCATGAAGAGCAGTTCACATCCTTTTCTCACGGCAAGCATAATTTCGGTTGGACGGTATTGAACGCGATTCCGGCAACGCACATGGCTCCTGACGAACTGATCGAAGGCGGTCGAGGTTGTGGTGGCTGTCACAACATGGGAATCAAGACCGAGGAGCAAAAGGCGGATCAACTGGCCAAAGGTTATCGCTATCAGAATAACTCCTGTGATGAGTGCCATACCCGTCATGCATTTTCGCTTAAGGAAGCCCAAAATCCGAAAGCCTGCCAACAATGTCATATGGGCTATGATCACCCGCAGTGGGAAATGTGGTCCAGCTCCAAACACGGCGCCCGCTATTTCGCGAAAAAAGACGGTGATCTTCCTGAGGGGGCAGCCGCACCGACTTGTCAGACCTGTCACTTGCCAAACGGAACTCATGAAAACCACACAGCCTGGGGTTTCTTAGGTGTTCGGCTGCCATTGCCAGAAGATCCACAAGCTGCTGCCGACCGGGTCACTATCCTTAAAGCCCTTGGTGTTCTCGATCCGGAAACCGGAGAACCAACAGCAATTTTGGATGCGGTCAAGGCTGTCGACATGGCGCGGCTCGACCAAGCTTCCTGGGAGAAAGAGCGCAAGAAGATGCTCGATACCTGTACCCAGTGTCATTCTTATAAGTATGCAAAAGAGCAGCTTGACATGGGTGATGCCATCCTGTCCAAGGCCGATCGACTGATGGCCGAAGCGATTGAAACCGTTGCGGCTCTTTACAAGGACGGGATTATCAAGAAGCCGGAGGGTTATCCTCACAATTATCCATTCCTATTGACCTTCATGCACACCAACGGTGCCAACTGGAACGAAAAATTGGATGATCTCTCCTATATCGATCAGGTCTTGGTGCGGATGTACATGAAGCACCGGATGCGTGCTTACCAGGCATTTTTCCATGTTAATCCGGACTATGCCTACTGGTATGGCTGGAACATGATGACAGAAGATCTTGGAGAGGTGAAACATTTAGCCAAGGAATTGCGCGCTAATCACAAATAAAGGTAGTGGTATTAAAGCTTCCGGCCGCTCGTAAAAGAGCGGCTGGGAGCTGTTATTTTTCTGAAATAAAAGCGTGAAAACATGGACAGAAGAGATAAACTTCAAAGGACGATCCTAAATTTTCTTGGAGAGGAGGTTACAAGAATTAGCTACACCACAAAAGAACATAATAAAATTTGAAAAGAAAGGAGGTGAAGTGAATGAAGCGATGGATGAAAGCTGCACTGCTCGTTGCTGTTGGGGTCATTCTTGGTGTGCCCCTGATGAGTATGGGATATTACACCATGGTCCGAACCTCCACACCACAGTTCTGTGCCCTCTGTCATGAAATCCAGCCAGCCTATAACGACTGGAAAACATCCAGTCACGGGTTCAATGAATATGGGGTCGTAGCCGACTGCATGGACTGCCACCTTCCAGCCCCCCATAACACAATTGACTTCTTTTATTCCAAAGCCTATCACGGCCTGAAGGATGTGGTCGCGCATATCTTTTTGGAAGAATACGATCGCGAAAAAAACCGGGAACATGCTTATAAGGATATCGATAACGATCACTGCATGAAGTGTCATCGCAATATTCTCTATATGCCTGAAAACAGAGGAGCAATGCTCGCCCATCGGACGGTGATCTACGCACGAGATGGGTACGAAAAAAAATGTATCGACTGCCACCGGTACCTTGTTCATAACCCCAAACAGCAATATGCCTATTCTCGTGATCTTTGAAATTGACAATAAAAAAGGAGCGTAACAGCGATTGAGCTCTATACCGAAAAAATGAGAGGAGTGGAGGAATGAGAAGATATAGATATCTATTTTTACTCATCAGTGTCCTGTTGAGTGTGTTTTTTGCCGGCACAGTGCTGGCTGCCAATCAGGTTAAGCTCAAGGATTTCCGCTTGGAGCGCAGCATGTCCAAAGAGGCTCAGGCCTGCCTGGAATGCCACAAGGCAGAACACCCTGGGATTTTTTCCGACTGGGCCGAAAGTCGCCATGCCAATGCCAATATTACCTGTATTGATTGTCATTTAGCCGATGAAACCGACCCGGATATCAGTGAAACTCACTACAAGCAGTATCAAAGGAGTGATACCGAATGGGGACGCTCAGAATACCGGGTTCCGATCAGTGAAGTTGTGACACCCAAAGATTGCTCGCGTTGCCATCCGGATGAAGTCAAAGAATACAGCCGGAGTAAGCACGCCAATACTGTAGAAATTATGTGGAAGATCGATCCCTGGTTAAACAAAGGGATGAACTCCGATATTGAGCGCCAGGCCGGTTGTTACTATTGTCACGGAACCGTTCTGGAAAAGGACGAAAGTGGGCGCCTATCCTCGGATACCTGGCCGAACGTCGGTGTTGGGCGCATTAACCTTGACGGGAGCAAGGGAAGCTGTACCAGTTGCCACACACGCCACCGTTTCTCGGTTGCAGAAGCGCGTAAACCGGAAGCCTGTGGTCAATGTCACCTTGGACCTGATCATCCGCAGATTGAGATTTTCACCGAATCGAAACACGGCGATATCTACGATGCTTTTGGCGATGAATACAACTGGGATGCAGCTCCTGGGACCTGGACTGCTGGTGTCGATTACCGTGCCCCGACATGCGCTTCCTGCCACATGAGTGGTGCCGCGGATCAAATGACGACTCACGACGTGACGGAGCGGCTCAGTTGGGAATTGCAGGCTCCTTTGACCGTTCGTCCAGAGAATTTCAAGCCTTTGCCGGCACAGAGCAACTGGAAGGTTGAGCGGGATAAGATGAAAAATATCTGCAAGGCGTGCCATGCGAAAAACTGGGTCGAAGATCATTACACCAAGCTCGACAAAGTGGTGGAAGAATACAATGAAGTTTACTTTAAACCTGCAAAATCAATGCTTGATAACCTTTACAGCAAGGGATTGCTGGACCAGAATAAATTTTTTGATGAACACCTTGAAGTAGAATTCTATGAGCTCTGGCACCATGAAGGACGGCGTGCGCGTATGGGGACAGCGATGATGGCACCGGACTATGCCTGGTGGCATGGTTTCTACGAGTGTAAACATCGCTATAACGGTTTCATGGAGGAGGCAAATCACCTTTTGAATACGGGTGAAAAAGCCTATATCTATAAAGATTTCCCGAATGCCACTGGAGATACAACGAGGCCACCGGTGATCTTTGGCAAATAATTCTACAATCTAAACCTTGTCAATCAAATAGAAGCGCCCACATTTGAAAAATCGTGGGCGCTTCTATTATGTGGTTGTCCCCGATATGTCTTTTGAATTTTATTCCCAATCCAACAAGCGCTTTTCTCCCTTTAGATCAACAATTTCTGTGATGTCCTGTGAGACTTCTATCACGCCACGGTATTCGCCGGCGTCATTCCTGACGGCAAAATATTGAATGAGGATATATTTGCCCTGCATTTTTATTCGAAAATCCGCAGTATCTCGGTTGCCATTGCGGAACTCGGAGACGATTTTCTCAACTATGTGGACACTCTCCGGTGGATGGCAGTTTTTGACATCCCGACCGATAATTGCCGGTGAGCGCGGGAAAAAACGATCCTTAGCGCGGTTGAAAAATCTGACTTTGTCATGCTCGTCGACAAAGGTGATATCGACAGGCAAGTGATTGAAAGCCAGGAGGACTTGTTCATAGCTCATCTGCCCCGTATCGGATAAAAAACCACTTGGTTTTCCAGCTTGGCCGGCTTTTTTCTGTTGATCAGAATCAGCCGTTTTTTTCATCGGCGGTGTTATAAATGGGAACGAATAGTCAAAACTTTGATGATACATAGCCATCCATTCGTCTTCCGACAGGGTTTCGGCAGCAACAGGGAAGACAATCAGATTTTCCTTCTGAATCATGCCAAAAGTCAGGAAGAAGTATTGACTCATAACTTTGTTGAACTGCTCCCAACGACTTTCGGGATTCCTAAGAATGGCCAGAATATCTTTCAGATTTTTACGAATGTCGTCGTGCAATGACCACATCACGGATAAGGGACGGTAGTTATTCAGTTTCTTTTCCAGGTAAGGAAAAAGAATGTTCTCCTTTTTCACATAATGTGATTCAAACGCCTGTAACTCATCAAATTTGGGTAACAGCTCAGTTTTCATGCTCGGAAATGATTCAATCTCCGATCCACGGTAGCTTTTCAGAACGTCTTTGATTTGCTGTAACTTTTCAACTAATCCTTGATTTTCCTGCATGAGGTGACCAAGGAACGTATCAGGTCCGGGTTTTTCCCAGGGATATTTTTCCAGACTTTTAAAAAAGGTGCTGATGATTTTTTCAATGTCTTTTTTGATGGATTGAGGCGTTATCCCCATCTGCAGTTGTTGATCTTCAAGAGCAAGCATATCGTGTGGGGTCATATTTTCGATTGCCTCCCGATAACGCTCAATCAGTTCTTTACCGTCCTCACCATTCATGATTCCACGCGAAAAGGCGAGCAGTTGTTTGACTCTGTTGTCTCGATTAGTGATGAATTCTGACATGATGTGATCCTTTGACTATGTGAGTTCGTTTAAATGTGTAACGATCTACCGATATTTGTCAGTTTACAGGTCGCGCGTAAGAAATAAATTGACATACATCAAAATTGATAATCAATATCATTTTTTTTCGGGGAGGGGGGGTAGTTGTGAGCTGTAGTTCGGCAGTATTATGAACTTTATAGTTGCAACAACGTCAGCCATAACTTGACCAGCGTTTGCACCCTTGAAAGGAAACAACGATTGCTCCAATGAAACTGATTTTTTTGATCAATATGACGAAAAGGAAAAACAAAATGAATGAATCGACCGCCCCAAAAGGGACTGCCTTTGATCTGGAAAACTTCGTCGACTACGCTGACGGTTCTGTTGTCAGTAAAACCCTGTTGAAAAAGGAGATCAGTAACCTGACCCTTTTTGCTTTTGACAGCGGCCAGGGTCTAAGCGAGCATAGTGCTCCTTTTGACGCAGTGGTTCAAATCCTCGACGGAGCGGCCGAAATCACCATCGGAGGAGAGACCCAAATAGTTCAGTCGGGCGAGATGTTGGTCATGCCGGCCGATATCCCTCACGCTTTGCAGGCGAAAGAGCGTTTCAAGATGCTCCTTACGATGATCCGCAGTAACTGACAACGAATTGGTTGGGGACATATGTCCCGGACATGAAAGGTTTGCCAGATTTTTTTCAGGAGTTCATAATCAATTCCTGAAAACAACAACAGTCAAAACTGTTGGAAGGGCGAGAGACAGCATGAATGCTGTCTACGGATGGCCAACGCTTTGATGGGCGATCGTGTGTCTTGAAAAATAGTCATCAAATCAGGGTCTTTCCTGCAGACACGCCTCGGTGGCGACCCTCTTCATATCGCCGGGGGGGTTATTCTGCAAGCGATTCTTTTTCTCTGGTTAACTGTCATTGTAACCTTTCTGGGATGTGATACGCTTCAGAGAATTAAAAACGACCTACGACAAGGAGGAAGAAATGGGAACTCATTGGATCGATGAAGGCTGTATCAACTGCGGCGCTTGTGCGGAAGTTTGTCCCGTTGTTGCAATCAGTGAACAAGGGGATGTGCACGTCATCGACAAAGAAGTCTGTACTGATTGTGGAAGTTGCGACAGTGTCTGTCCCGTTGATGTTATCAAATGGGAGACAACTGCCTAACGATGACCGAAAGTTGAATAACAACGCTTCGGAATTTATATGAAACGTTGCTATTCAAATGAATCAGATTTTGAGCTCTCTCGCCGCTCCTTTTCTTGCCTGCCAGATCGCAGAAGTTTAACGTTGTTTTGACAGGAGACATGTCGTCCTGGAACAACCGGACGATTTGTATGACTCTTCCCAGATCATAAGAAAACGGGTCATTCAGACACATCCTCCTTGATTTGTCTTTCACCTTTAGACGGGTTTTGCGGGCAGTATTTTGACTTTATTCCCTTGCACGAGGAAGTGACCAGTTATAGCGAATTGCCAAAAGCCTCAGCACGATTATAAGAGTGGCTGAAAGCAATGCCGAAATTCCAGAATGGGCGTTTGTCCAACTCAGTATCGCCAACAGAGCTCCACCAGCCAGACACGCTGAAGCATAGACCTCTTTGCAGAGGATTAACGGGACTCGGTTGGATAGCATGTCCCTTATCAATCCGCCGGCAGTGGCCGTCATGACCCCCATCAAGACCGCTCCCAGAAAACCAATGTTGAAACTCAGCGCCTTGCTGGTACCAATGACAACGAAAGTCCCCAGACCGACAGCGTCGAAATAGAGTAAAGGACTTTTTAAAAAATCGAGTTTTCTGTTGAAATAAAAAATCGCTAGCGAAACAAAAATCGACAGATAAAGATACGTTTGATTCTGAATGCAGAAAGGTGGGAGGGCACCAAGAATGATGTCTCTGAGAGTCCCACCTCCTGTCGCAGTAACAACAAACACCCAGCACCAGTACCCCGAAGAGGTCCATATCTCGACGTATCGCTGCCAGAGCTCCGGAGGCGGCAAATGCCATTGTTCCCAACAGATCGAGTATGGTGAGAAGGCTCAATTTAAATGTCCCTTCTTTTTTGAGAGAGAGCGATCAAAGATTTTAAACTAAAATATGAGAGTTGAAAATGCCCTCAACAGAATTGATGGTTGTCCGTTGGCGATTCCATCTCAAATGTCGTGAGTTAAATGCCGGTAAACAGGAAATCCAGCGAAGCTATTATTTCGTCACGTTGCGAAACTGCAGAGCCAACTTTCTTTTTCAGGGCCGTGAGTGGTATGGCCGCCAGCAAATGCGTCATAAGAATATAATCGGTTCCGTCATAACGAATTACGGGATTGAGGGTCTTCATCCTTTTGTTGACATCCTCAATGGGAACCAGGGGCGCAACGACTCGTGTCGAAAGCATATCGATCAGTTCATCCTGGAGGTCCACCAGGTAGGCCGCACTGCTGGATGGCGAGGTATAAATATCGAATTTAGCCATCAGAACTGCCTTAACTCTTCACTCCAAAGCCCCTTGCAATCAACATAGTCGTTGGCTGCTGTAATCGCTTCGCGATTGTTTTTCAACCATTCTTCACGATCGCGTTCTTTCAGAATCTGTTCCAACCTATCTTCCAGAGTTTTTGATAGATTGATTTTGTATTCTTTGGCCTGCTGCAGAAGATCACTTCTAATACTGAGATTGGCCGATTGCTTGCGAGCGGTATTTCTCATAAATGCCTCCATGCGCACTGTATGCGCATCATAGCGAGGAGGGTCTTATCTGTCAATCAATTCAGTCTCGAAACTGGTGAATTATTTGATAGTGGACCACTGTTTCCCCATAGCCAGACGGCATTGATTTGCACAAAAAGGGGTGGGTGGCTCTGGCCGAAAATGAGGCGATTGGTCTGCATTGAGTGTCAATACCTGGCTCATGGAAACTCATAGGCTCCTTTGTCCCTGATCCTTCCAGTAATTCAACAAAGGTTTTATCCCAACGATCATCAATACGGCGGTCGCAACCGAGAAGCCGAACAGTGTCCCCCATATCACCCCGTAGATTGGATAAACCAGTGACACCGTCAGAGAGTAGGCAATCACTGACCAGAGGCCGTACGGGAAGTTACCGAGTAGCGTTCGCACCGTTTCAGGGCCGGATTCTCTGTGCAGTAAAAATACCAGGGGATAGAGGGCTACGGGAAAGGCTGAAAAGATGCCGGCCCAACTTGACCCAACGATATCGGCAAGCTCGGTCACCAGAAGAACCAGAGCCGCGGTGAAAAACAACCTTTCGGCAATCAGGCGAGAAGACCAGGAGCGGGGCGTTTCCAGCTTTTTCATTTTATGCTTGCGAAGCAGTATACAGAAGATTGCCGTTGCAAAGACGGCCAGTGCCAGAGCCGCCGGCCTGGAAGGTTTTGTCTGGCTGATCATGAGGGCCGGAAGCAGATAACCACCCAGAGCAAGGAGCGAAGGCCAGAAGAGTGAAGCGGTCCGCTCTGTCACCCGGTAATATGTATAGGCAAAGCATTGTGACGCGAGTAACCCACAAAGGTTGTAGATCGCCGCTTCAGCGGCGAAATCTGCTCCATATTCAAGCCCGTAAAAATGCAGGATTATGGCGGTGCCTATCGGATAGCCTGACAGAAGACCTGCCAGCCTGGCGCTGATTTTTTCGGCGACGAAAGAGAGTCCCAGAACTGCGAACATGGTGATAAAGATTTTGTAGAGCAGCAAAACCGTCATCAGGGTTCCTCCCTCCGATTTCAAGAACTGACAGAGCGCTGCATAGCATAACTGTCCCCTGATATTGAAGCAGCTTTACAATCTGGATCATTCCGGCGTAGGCGGGGATGACGTCCAACACAATCGGCGGCACTGTTTTATTGCCGGAGCAATATCTTCGAAAAGGAGTGGCTGACCTGAATGAAGATATGCACCTAGAGTGCTTCGCTTAAACGCTCTTCCGTCCACAGTTGTTCCTCTTGCCGACGTTGCTCATCCCAGCCCAGCTCTTTCGCCATAATTTCCAGAACCCTCGGAAGAACCGACTTTGACGCTTCCGTGTCGAGAAGCGCAAGAGGCATGCGTCGTGCCAGGACGTCAATGGCACGCTCGGCCAGTTCGTGGCGGGCGGCAAAGACGATTTCCGCTTCCAGGACCGGATGATGATCGACCAACCGGGCAGCGTAACCCTGCAGGGTGAGTTCGGCCACCTTGTCGGCCTGGTCGCCGTAAGTGCGATTGAGGTAGGCGGCGACATCAGGCTCAAAGCCGTATTTTTCAATCAGGACTTGATCCCCATCCTCGCGATATGCGGCGCTGCCGAGAATCGCCAGGTGTTCGGTCTGGCACGTTGTTCTGGGGGGCGTGAGATTAAAAACCTTGATGGCATGATCAACCGTATCCAGGGCCATCTTGCGATAGGTGGTCCATTTTCCGCCGGCAATCGTCAGCAGCCCGTCGGGGCTGTCGACAATCACATGATCGCGGGCAAGCCGGGCGGTATCCGCGGCTTTGGGATCTGAGACCAGGGGCCTCAGACCGGACCAGACCGCTTTGATATCGGTTTTTTTGACGCTGAGATTAAAGTAGCGGGTGACATGACGTAAAAGATATTCAATTTCCGATTCCAGCGGCTTCGGATGTTCGGTGATTTCCGCCGGTTCGTCGGTGGTCCCGACGATAGCGTGATCCTCCCAGGGCAAGACAAACAGGACGCGTCCATCCTCGGTTTCCGGAATCATCAGGCCGGTGTCGGGGGGCGCAAAGCGTTTATCGAGAATGATATGAATCCCGGTACTGGCGGTGAGGATTTTTGCTGCATCGGGATCGTCCATCATGCGGATCTGGTCGACAAACGGCCCGGTGGCATTGATAACGCCGCGGGCTTTGATGGTCCAGCTGTCACCGGTTAGCGAGTCGGTCAATTGTGCACCGGAAACCTTATTGTCTTCCTTAATAATTCCGCTGACCGCGACATGGTTACTGATGACGGCTCCTTGTTCTGCCGCCGTCAACGCCAGGGCCAGGGCCATGCGCGCATCGTGAAACTGGCCGTCGTAGTAAAGCACCCCGGCCTTCAGGCCTTCGGACTTGAGCCCGGGAAAGCGGCGCAGCGCTTCTTTGCGACTGAGCAGCCGGCTGTGGCCGATATTCTGTTTGCCGGACAGCACGTCATAAAATTTCAACCCGGCAAAAACGTAGGGAACGTCAATCCATTTATAGAGCGGCGTCACCAGGGAAAGGCGGTTTGACAGGTGGCGGGCATTTTTCAGCAGCAGGCCGCGTTCGTGAAGACCATCCCTGACCAGGTTGTACTGAACGCGATCGAGCTTTTTTACCGCCATTTCAAGGTAACGAACCCCGCCATGCACCAGTTTGGTACTGCGACTGCTGGTCCCTTCGGAAAAGTCGTTCTTTTCGACCAGTGCAACTTTTAAACCCCGTGAGGCTGCATCAAGAGCGACACCGCAACCGGTGGCGCCGCCGCCGATGACCAGAAGGTCGTAAATATCATTCTGCTTCAGGTTTTTGAGGTTTTCTATGCGTCCCATAAGCAACAATCCAAAATGTAGAAGTGGGCAAGGTTTTTAAAAATACTATACAATATGTTTATGTGATGCGCTTCTCAAAGTTAGCGAAAAACCAATTCATCTCTTAGCTTTAACTGAAGGGAGGGTTTTTATGAGCAAGCCCCATATTCTTGTGATCGATCAGGGGACAACCAGTTCAAGGGCGATGATATTTTCTGCGTCAGGTGACTGTGTTGCCATGGCTCAGCAGGAGTTTTCCCAGTATTATCCCCGTGATGGATGGGTCGAGCATGATCCGGAGGAAATTTGGAATTCAGTCGTTGAGGTTTGTCGAGAGGCTCTCGGGCAAGCTTACGATAAAAACCTCGATGTTGCAGGATTAGGCATCACAAATCAGCGTGAAACGACGGTCGTCTGGGATCGTAAGTCTGGAAAACCTATCTATAATGCCATTGTCTGGCAGGATCGGCGGACGGTTGATTTTTGCTCGCAGCTCAAAAATGCAGGGCAGGAAAAATGCATTGTAGAAAAAACAGGGCTATTGCTCGACCCCTATTTTTCTGCGACGAAGCTACGCTGGATACTTGATCATATTGATGGCGCCAGGGCCAAAGCCGAATCAGGGCGATTGGCCTTCGGTACGATCGATTCTTTTCTCCTTTGGCGCCTGACGGGTGGAGCGGTTCACGCCACCGATGTGACCAACGCATCGCGAACCTTGTTGTACAATATTCACACTCAGCAATGGGATGAGCAATTACTTGAGCTGTTTGAAATTCCCGCAGCCGTGCTGCCCCAGGTCAAGGACTGTGTCGCTGAATTCGGCATGTGTGACGCAAAGCTCTTTGGTCGTTCTCTGTCGATTGGCGGTATCGCTGGTGACCAGCAGGCTGCGGCGATCGGGCAGGCGTGTTTTGAACCGGGAATGATCAAGAGTACCTACGGCACCGGTTGCTTTGTTTTGCTCAACACCGGTGAACAAGCTTTTCAATCAAAAAATAAATTGTTGACGACAATTGCTTATCGTGTCGCAGGAAAAACCCACTATGCTATCGAGGGATCGATTTTTGTTGCTGGTGCAGCAATTCAATGGATTCGCGACGGCATAAAATTAATCAGTGAAGCCGCTGAAGTTGAAGGCCTTGCCGGATCGCTTGATTCAAACAAGGGAATATATTTGGTTCCAGCTTTTACAGGTCTTGGTGCCCCATACTGGGATCCGAATGCTCGGGGGGCCATATTCGGCTTGACCCGGGATACCGGAATTGCCGAAATTGCCCGGGCGACGCTGGAATCGGTCGGCTACCAGACTTATGACCTGATGCAGGCGATGCAGGGGGATGGTGAGGCGACTTCCAAGACATTACGGGTTGATGGTGGAATGACGGCCAACAACTGGTTCCTGCAGTTTCTGGCTGACCTGCTCGGGGTTCCCGTTGAGCGTCCGCGAATTACCGAGACAACGGCCCTGGGGGCAGCCTACCTGACAGGCATTCAACTGGGGATTTTCAAGTCGTTAAACGACATTACCAGCCACTGGCAGCGGGATGCATTGTTCAGTCCGTGTATTGATGATGCTCATCGACAGAAACTGCTGAAAGGCTGGCACAAAGCGGTGTCACGGGTTCTTGAATGAGTGAAAACAGCGAACAGGAGGCTCGGATTATGCATCAGCCCCATGATTTTCCGGGTGCCGAACTTAAAGGCCAGGTCGTCCTTGTTACCGGCGGCGGCAGTGGTATCGGGGCCGCCATTGCTGAGGGCTTTGGCTGCTATGGCGCCAGGGTCGCCGTGCATTTTTACCGGAGCGACCCGTCTCAAATAGCCGGACTGAAGCAGGACATAACCTCCGCCGGGGGAGAAATGGCGACCTTTTGTGCTGACTTCGCTGAAGTTGAGGGCTGTAAAGCGCTGGTCGATCAGGTTGTCGAACATTTCGGCCGTCTTGACGTACTGATCAATAACGCCGGGAGTATGGTGGCACGCCGTCGGCTGGCGGAGATTGACGATCAGTTCATCGATCAGGTGTTCAACCTTAACGCCCGCTCGGTGGTTGCGACCTGTCGGGCCGCTTTGCCGGTGTTCACCCGGCAGAAAAAAGGTTGTATCATCAACGTCAGTTCAATTTCAGCGCGCACCGGCGGAAGCCCCGGATCCTCCATCTACAGTGCGTCGAAAGCCTTCGTAAATACCCTGACCCGTTCCCTGGCAAGAGAACTGGCAGAATTGAATATCCGCGTGAACGCTCTGTCGCCCGGAACCATTGATACGGCTTTCCATGAACGCTTTTCAAGTCGGGATAAGCTCGACAAAACACGCCTGAGCATTCCCATGCAACGCCTTGGCGAGGCTCAGGATTGTGTCGGGACAGCTCTCTATCTTGCCGCGGAAAGTTTGAGCGGCTATGTGACCGGTCAGGTTATCGAGGTCAACGGCGGACAGTTGATGGCCTGATCCGCAGATCGCGGCGGCTTCACTGCGGCTATGATGATTTTATCTTTTTTGTGCTGGTGGGGATATGCTTTGGCCTGGTGAATGATCTCAAGCCCGAGTTCCTCAAGGAGGCTGCCCAGCTGTTTCGGGGTGAAGATCTGTTTGTGACCGAAAGGCAGGGCAGAATAGAATCCGGGCAGGAAGAGGCTGATCGAGCCACGACTGAGCCGGTACGTGAGTTCACTCAGGCGGTAGGGCAGGACGTTGCGCGAAGGGGTGTCGAGCAACAGGATCCCGCCCGGCTTGAGAAGTCTGAGGGCATCGGTGCAAGTCTCGCGCGGGAAGTTGACATGCTCGATGACGTCCCAGAGGGTAATCAGGTCGAAAAATTCCGAGTAATGAATCTGCCAGTGATCACTGTCGACCAACTGATCGGAAAGCTCCAGGGCAAAGGTCTCCCGGGCGTACTGACGGCGCAGGCTGCTCGGTTCGATACCGAAAGTCTCATAACCGTGGCGTTTGGCCAAAAGCTGAAACTGCCCCAGCCCGGCACCGATATCCAGCAGTTTCAGCGGGGATGTTCCTGACAGGTTTTGCAGCAGCGCGAAGCGGCTGGGGTGAAGATGGGCGCCCTCGTTGCTTCTGCTCTCAATGTAGCGTCGCGATGCAGCCGATAAATTCTTTTCAGGGACAGAATCGGGCGGGCTGTCCAGCTGATCAAGGAAATGAAAATCGCACTGTTTACAGCAATAAACGTTGGAATCGCCGAGCTGATAGAGGGGCTCTGCACTCGCTTGTCGGCAGAGTTTGCAGTGCTTGAAGTCGTAATCCAATGATGATCATCCGGCTGGGTTTGATATGAGCTTCAGTCCCGCTGTCATTGTTCTGAGCTAGTCGTCATTGTCCGGATTTCATCTTTATGTTAAACGACGCATGAAATCAATCTCTTTCACAGGAGAACAGTTTGATTCTTGGCCTCACCGGAAATATTGCCTCGGGGAAAAGCAGCGTCGCGCGTGAATTTGCCAGACTTGGAGCAGTCATTGTCGACGCTGACCAGCTGGCTCGTGAGGTTGTCGGCCGTGGCAGTGAAACCCTGGCCACCCTGGTTGCCACTTTCGGCGCGCAGATTCTCCGGGGTGACGGCACCATGGACCGGGAGCGCCTGGGGGAGCTGATCTTTGCCGATGATGAGGCCCGCGCGCGCCTGAACGCCATAGTCCACCCCGCAATCGCTGCATTGGCCGTGGCCCGACTGAATGCATTGAAGAATCGCAAAGACATTCCGTTGATTGTTTATGAAGCGCCGCTGCTGTTTGAGGCGCACGCGGAAAAACGTGTCGACAGGGTGCTGGTGGTGAAGATCGCTGCAGAAAAACAACTGCAACGGTTGATGGCTCGCGACGGGCTGTCGGAGAGTGCGGCCAGGCAGCGGATGGCCGCCCAGATGGCTCAGGAAGAGAAGGTTAAACAGGCCGACTACGTTATTGACAACTCAGAAGAGTTTGAGAAAACTCAGGAGCAGGTGGCCCGGTTGTGGAAAAGGCTGCTCGAAGAGTACGCGAGCTGAGGCACGGATTCAGCGTAGATGGTAGGAACTGACCAGCCAGCGGCCTTGCTCTTTAACGACAACAACCGTTTCGAGACTGTCTGCTTTATTGAGAAATACCGTCTTGAAGCTGACCCTGAGATACTGCCCATCGGGTAGTCCTACCCAGCCGTCATGAAGACTGATTTTTTCCATGGAGCGGTCCAACACCTGGCCGAGGTGGGGCCTGACGGCCAGGATCTTTCTGAACCATTCCGGGTGATTGGTGTAGCTCTGATTGACCATGCTGGTGCGGTTCCAGGCCACGCTGAAATCTGATTGGTCAAGGATTTCAAGAAAATTCTGTGCTGCGCGAATGGCATTGAGCTCGTCCGGTTCGGCCGCAAAGCCCGGAATTGATAAGACCGTAAGGAAAAAAACGGACAGGATAACTGATTGAATTGATTTATACATCGGGGCCCCCTCCCATGATCTGCTTTCCCGTAAGCCTAACCACATTCTGAATAAAAGTAAAGAACTACCCGGCTATCCCCTTATCAGAGGCGAGAAAATCGCGGCAACGGTTGAGGACATCTTGCTGTTCGGGGTTATTCTTGCTGGTGAGCACGTGAGGCACGTCCCGGCCGTACAGATGGAAGATCTTCTCCCGGGAACCCAACCTGGAAAAGAGTTTCAAGGCGGTTCCGGCGGCAATGGTCTCGTCCCCCTCTGCCGCAAGCACCAGCGTCGGTACCTGAATTTTTACGAGCTGTGAACTGATCTGTCGTTTCAGGCGGGCTATCTGGACGATCCCTTTAAGAGGGCGCTGCTGGTAGTAAAAGGGTTGTTCCTCTGGGGAGATCAGTTTGTTCTGATAGGCAATAAAGGGGCTGAGTAAGCTGACAAACGGTGCCAGGGAGTGCTTGAGACGCAGAAACGGCGACAGCAGAATCAACTTTTCCAGGGAGTGGTGAAGGGCCAGCTTGATGGCGAGAAGTGCTCCGGTACTGAGGCCCACGGCGCTGATCAACGGATATGTTTCTCTCAGGTTCAGATAGCCGCGTTGACAGGTTGCCAGCCATTCTTCAGCTGTGCGGCGGGCCAGATCGTCAGGGGTGGTGCCATGGCCCGGAAGCCGCACCGCGTAGACAGT
>JAFGEL010000007.1 GCA_016931615.1 Desulfuromonadales bacterium | reverse complement strand
CCGTGAGGTGCTGTGATATTAACTGATTGCAAAAGCAATCAGTTTGCGAAGCATCAGAACCCCGGGTTTACCCGGGGGTATCTATTTCTACCTCGATTCTTCAGGAGCATGGCGGATGACGGTCTCTTTACCCCGCTCGTTACAGATCAGCCTGGGTGACAGGGTGACGATTGAGATGGGATCAGATCGTCCCTACACTGATTATGATGAACACAGGAAAAAATACCCGGCCAAGACGAAGAAAAAACATAAATGGAAGTGAGTGGGCCGGATTCAGGTCATGTCTGCAGTCGCCGGCGTTGAACAACGGCAAAGCGTACGATGATTCTTTCTGAATCATAATCGCTGCTGAGCCCGAGCAGATCATAGATCCCCCCATATCGTACATCCCCTCCTGCCAGGGCACGTCTGCTTGAGTCCGCCATAATCATGTAACCGTCAAAGTGAGTCCAGATTTTCTGCTGGCCCCAGCCTCTGTCCTGACCGATTCTCAGATGTAAATCAGGTGGAATACAGACAATCTTGAATTCTACCGGATCAAGCCCGAGATCGTTAATAAGGATGTCGTACCCTTTCTCCGCCAAAACACTTTCGACCTGTTTTCGATTGAGGTAATTGCGCTGTTTCAATCCGAGAGCCTGTAAAATGCCCGATTGGGGAAGCGGGCTTCCCGCTTCAGGTTCCGGAAAATTTTCAACCAGGGCATCTTCGGCGACCATGGTGGGAAGGTAGCGAATTCCTGCCGAGTTGATGAAGGGGTGTATAGCAAAAAGCTGAAGTCTCGATTTCATCGCCTGGGGGATCTCTTTAGGAAGCGGAATCTCGGGAACCTGGAGGACATTATGGCGATTGTTCTGCACCTGTGAATATGTCGGATTCCAGGCGAATTGTGAGAAGGGGGCATACTCCGCATAATGCGACGGAACCGAAAAACTCTGTAAACCCAGTTTTTCTGCCGCCGTCAGGGTTTCCCGGGCAAAGGTGAAGTGGTAATTTTCCGGGGCCCTGTGTCTTTGGTTGTAGAGCTCGCTGGGGGTAATCTTTTTCCCGGGTGTCGAGGCCCTGAGGATCTTCTCGGCCAGCTGCCCAAGCTCGGCCAGGTTGTTGTTTTCCAGGGCGTCAGCAGCTTCTTCTTCCAGCAGGGCTTCAGGTTCGAGGGGTTCCTGATCATCATGTTGATCATTCATAGGTTTCAGGTTGGAAAATGTTTTCCGCCGGGCTTGATAAAAAGCTTCCCATCCCCGGTCTGTTTTTATCAGTCGTTCCAATTTCCGGACGATCTCTCCCTGCAGGGCCGGGAGCTCTTTGCTTTTAATGCCGGCAATCTGGTGCATTCCGGGTGAAAAGGGATCGATCGGGATGTCAAATGATCCGTAGAGTTTATCGCCGAACAGCTCAACATCAGCCTTATCATTGTCTTCGTTCTGCAGGGCCGTATGGAGAGCGCTTAAATCCCTGACCTCTTGCCAGTCGTGGTGCATCATTGCGTTACGGATCTGATTGGTCAGGCTGACCATTCTGGCGTGATGTTGTTTGAGGGTATGGTAGTCGGCGCGAGATAATTGCTTTTCCAGGTATGCGCAGGCCCGCTGCCGATAGAGATCATGATACAATGTGTCGCTCTGGGAGAGGCTGGTTAAATCTTTGACCAGCGAGCGGATATCCTGCCATTGACCATTTGTTACCTTCATGACATCTCCTTCAGCGGGCTTGCCGGAACCCCTGAGCTATATCTCGAAGGGCATGACTTCAGCCATATCCCCGGCATTCAATTACCGCTGTTCGGCAAGAGCTATTTGGCGTTTTTGATCGTTCAGTTTAAAACTAGCTCAGCAGGAGCAAAAAACAAGTTCTGCGTGTTCAGGTTACGAATTTGTAATGTTCAGGACAGCTTGGTGAAAGATTAAAGTTGTATAGTCACAGGTAAGTTCAGGTTACAGGGTTCAGCAGTTTTTCCGTTGTCTATGGAGGTTGGTCATGAAAAACATCGTCCGAATCATTTGCTCACTGATCTTTGCGACGAGCGTGTCGCTTCCGGCGGATGTTTCAGCAACAGAAATCGATGAAACCGAGAGCGAGGGGCAGGAGATTGCCGCTGAGGCTGCCCTGGCTGATCAGTATCAGCTCTCGCTTGTGGTGGGCGAGCACGGCCTGTTGAGTCAACACGAAAACGGTTTAAACTTTTCCGATTCGCCGCTGATCTTTGTCTCCGACCCGCGGGGAAAAATCGTCAAGGATGCTCAGGTGGTGACAACCCTGGTCGCTGTTGACGGCAACCGCACAAATACGCGCAGGGCATGGCCATTCAGGGGCGGATACCTGGTGCCGACCCACGATCTTGCCGCGGGGCGCTATTTTGTTGAAGCCGAAATTGTCACTGATGGCCGGCTGCTCACCGACCTGTTCGTTCTCGAAAAGACTGCTAAACTATCCTGTTGAAAGAACGGCTCAGCGGGTCAGGGCCGATTTCATGGAAAACGACAAGCTGGGCAACAATAACTTTCGGCGGCTGCGGAGCTTCTCATGCGCATTTTGTTGATTGAAGATGACCGGGACACAGCGACTTACCTGACCAAGGGTTTGAGTGAGTCGGGTTATGTTGTGCATCATGCCGATGATGGCAAGGTCGGTTTGTTCATGGCACTTGAAGAAAGTTACGATGTGCTGATTGTCGATCGCATGCTGCCCGGGATGGATGGTTTGGCGGTTATCCGTTCTTTACGTGCGGCCAACAATACCGTGCCGGTTCTTATTCTCAGTGCCTTGGGCGAGGTTGACGCACGGGTTGTCGGGTTGCGCGCAGGGGGGGATGACTATCTGAGTAAACCATTCGCTTTTTCCGAGTTGCTGGCCCGTATTGAGGCTCTGATCAGACGCGCCAGCTCGGCTGATGAAACGCAAACAACAATGTTGAAAGTCGGGCCGTTGGAGATGGATCTGTTGTCACGTAACGTCAAGCGTGATCATCAGCTGATTGATCTCCAGCCGCGGGAATTTCGTCTGCTTGAATATCTGATGCGGCATAGCGGCCAGGTGGTGACACGAACCATGCTGCTGGAGAACGTCTGGGATTATAACTTCGATCCCCAGACCAATGTGATCGACGTGCATATCAGCCGGCTGAGAAGCAAGATCGACAAACAATTTGAACAGCCTCTGCTGCACACGGTGCGAGGAGCCGGATATGTTCTCCGCGCTGAACAATAAGCTGTTCAAAAATTCGATATTTCGGCTGTCACTGGTCTATATGACCATTTTCAGTCTTTCGGTGGTGCTGCTCTTCGGATTCATTTACTGGGCTACGGCGGGATACATGCTGCGTCAGACCGAAGCAACGATCGAGGCGGAAATCGTCGGTCTGGTAGAGCATTACGATCAATCCGGGCTGAACGGCCTGCTCGACGTTGTCAAGGAGCGATTGTCGCGCAGTTCCGATCGGCAGAATCTTTACCTGCTCAGTGATCTTAAATTCACCCCGTTGCTGGGTAATCTCGCCCAATGGCCGCAGGGAGAAATCTCCTCTTCCCAGTGGCTGGAGTTTGAGTTTGCCAACGGCGGTGTGCAGCATAAAGGTCTGGCACGGGTGTTTCTGCTGCAAAACAAATACTACCTGCTGGTCGGGCAGGATATTCATCAGTTGCAGAAAATTCAAACCCTGATCCGTGACGCCATGTTCTGGGGGGTCTTGATGACTCTGGTTCTTGCTCTCGCCGGGGGGGTGATGATGAGCAAAACCATGATGCACCGGATCGAGGCGATTAACGACACCTGTCACCGGATTATGGACGGTGACCTGAGCCGAAGGATCGCCTGTTTCGGGGGGGACGATGATTTCGATAAACTGATTCATACCTTGAATCGCATGCTTGAGCAGATTGAGCAGCTGATGTACGGCGTTAAACAGGTCAGCGATAATATCGCCCACGATCTGCGCACGCCTCTGAGCCGCCTGTTGCGGCGCCTTGAAATGCTGCGTCTGGAGAGTTTTAGCGACGCGCCGCAGAGAGAACTTCTGGATCAGGCGATCGCAGAGGCGGACGGTCTGCTGACGACGTTCAAGGCGTTGTTGCGCATCAGTGAAATCGAATCGGGAAGTCGGCGAGCAAATTTTCAAAAGCTTGATGTCGCGGCGCTGCTCGATGATCTGGTGGAACTTTATGAGCCCCTGGCCCTGGAAAAGGAACAGCGCCTCGAATGGCGGAGTCGCAGTGTTTCCCCTGTGCAGGGTGACCGGGACCTGCTTTTTCAGGCCTTTTCCAATGTGCTCGACAACGCGATCAAATATTCTCCCCCAAAAGCCATGATCCAGGTCCTGCTGGACGAGCGGGAGGAGCGAGTGGATATTGCCATCGTCGATACGGGTCCGGGTATCCCCGAAAGCGAAGCCGACAAGGTTCTGGAGCGTTTTTATCGTCTGGACAGCAACCGTTCAACCCCGGGGAATGGCCTGGGTTTAAGCCTGGTCGCGGCAATTTCCAAACTGCACCAGGGGGTACTTCAACTGGTTGGTGAACAGCCCGGTTTAAGAGTGACCTTGTCGCTGCCGAAAGCACCCTGAAAGCCCTGGGAAACTATTGAATGAAAAACCTCCGATCACGGCCCGCCGGAACGGAGAATCGAAACTCATAACCCCAGCTTAAAGGAGGATAAAATGGGTTATAAATTGAAAAATCTATCCATGAATTTCAAATGGTTATCAACATTGTTACTGGCCATGTTCCTGGTTCAGGGGACAGCCTATGCCCAGCAGGAGCAGGGTCTGAGGAATCTTAAGGAAACGGGCCAGGCGTTTCGCAGCGTTGCGCAAAAAGTTTCGCCCGCCGTGGTTTTCATCAAAGTGGAAAAAGAAATCAAAAACGGCAATCCGGAGGAATTTTCTTTCCCCTTTGACGATGATTTTTTTCGCCGTTTTTTCGGCACTCCGCCCCAGGGCCGGCAGCCGCGCAATAATAATCCACAGAAGCGACATGAAGTCGGTCAGGGCTCAGGGTTTCTGATTTCAGCCGATGGATACATCCTGACCAATAATCACGTGGTCGGAGATGCCGATAAGGTACAGGTTCAGATGCTCGATGGACGCGAATATGATGCCGAGATTATCGGCACGGATCCCGCGAGCGATCTGGCGGTGATCAAGATTGACGAAACGAAGCTGCCTTATCTGTCTTTGGGAGATTCCGACAAGCTTCAGGTCGGTGACTGGGTCCTGGCATTCGGCAACCCGTTCGGTTTGTCCCATACGCTGACGGCTGGCATTGTCAGTGCCAAGGGGCGGAGCGGAATCGGCCTGAACGATTATGAAGATTTCATCCAGACCGATGCGGCCATCAATCCCGGTAATTCGGGGGGGCCGCTGGTCAATCTCGACGGCGAGGTGGTCGGGATCAACAGCGCGATCTTCAGCCGCAGCGGTGGTTACATGGGAATCGGATTTGCGATTCCGGTGAATATGGCAAAACAGGTCAAAACTCAGCTGATTGAGCATGGTGAGGTCAAGCGTGGTCGGTTAGGTGTCCATATCCAGAACCTGACCGCTGATCTGGCGGAGTCCTTTGGTCTGGATCAGCCTCAAGGGGTCCTGGTGACCCAGGTTGAGGATGACTCTCCGGCGCAAGAGGCAGGGCTCAAGCAGGGTGATGTCATTCTCATGATAAACCATGAGAAGACCGCTGATGTCGGTGCCTTGCGTAACCGGGTCGCCTTGATCAAGCCGGGGACCAAAGTTGAGTTGACGGTTTTGAGAGACGGGAAGACAAAGATTCTGCACGCGATTATAGGGCAACTTGAAAACGCCAAGGTGAGATCAGAGGGAGGTTCCCTCAATGTGCCGATGTTCGGTCTGAGTTTACAGAACCTGAGTCCTGAGCTGGCTGAGCGTTTTGGTTATCAGGGTGAGCAGGGGGTGTTGGTAGCTGAGGTTGAAAGCGGGTCAGCCGCTGCGCAGGCGGGGTTTAAACGCGGATCCCTGATTTTGGAAATCGATCGTCAGCAGGTTCAATCGGTCGAACAGGCTAAAAAATTGTTGGCAGACAAAAAGCCGGTGCACCTTTTCCTGTTAAAGCAGGGTGAGGTCACACAATATGTTGCCTTGAAAGTTGAAAAGTAAACGTTTAACACTCATAGGCCCCCACGCCATACGGGGGCCTATGGACGGACTTTTCGTCGTGGTTCACTCTGAGCGCTGAATCCCGGCAGAGAGAATAAAATGAGCTGTTGATGAGTCTCCGTTTGACACTGTGTGACCGACTGCAGCATTGTTGGATAATCGAACTCTCGGAAAACAGATATGTTTACTTTGTCGCTGAAAGCAGTCTTTGCCTTCATCGGATCATTGCTATCCTTACTATACTGACCGAATATGACCCCTAAACCATCCCATTCATTTTTCAGTCTTCGCCGGTTGCTGCCGATTCTGCCGCTGGTCCTTTTTCCACTGGCTCTCTGGGCTCTTCACCGTGCAGCCGCACAATTTCATTATCACGATATTTTGCGCTATGTTCACGCTGTCCCGCTGTCGGATTTGATTCTCGCCGGGCTGCTGACGATTTTCAGTTATCTGGTCATGACCGGTTACGACCTTCTGGCGGTGCTTTACCTCCGTCAGCCTCTTCAGCGCGGTCGGGTCATGCTTGCTGCGTTTATCAGCTACGCTTTCAGTAATAACGTCGGCATTTCCCTGCTGACGGCCGGTTCAATTCGTTACCGGCTTTATTCCGCATGGGGTCTGTCGGCTGAGCAGATTACCAAGCTGGTAGCTTTTACCGTGGTGACTTTCTGGCTTGGGCTGTTGACGGCGGCCGGGTTGGTGTTCAGCTTTCAGCCGCTGAGTGTTCCGGTATCATCGTTGCTGCCGGTTTTTTCGGTACGCGGAGCAGGCGTTGTTTTTCTGTTGTTGACAGGTGGTTATCTGTCTTTTCTGGCGCTCAGAAGTACCCCTTTTCAGCTCAGGTCCTGGCATTTTTCCTTACCGACAGTCAGGCTGGGGTTGGCGCAAATGGCCGTCGGCACCCTCGACTGGTGTCTGGCCGGGAGCGTTTTATATGTTTTGCTGCCGGAACAGCTCTCATTTTCGCTGCCGCAATTGCTGGGGATCTATTTCCTGGCTCAGGTCGTCGCGTTGGTCAGTCATGTCCCCGGTGGGCTCGGTGTCTTTGAGTCGATGATTCTGCTTTTCGCTCCCCAGTCTGCATCGGCCGCATTGCTGGGGTCGCTGCTGCTCTTCAGAGGGATTTACTACCTGCTGCCACTGGCACTGGGAACCTCACTCCTGGCATACACGGAGTTTTTGCAACGCAAAGGAACCATCAGCCGTTTGAGTCAGGCCATCGGTCAATGGGGGGCCGTGCTGGTGCCTCAACTGCTGGCTTTGTCGACTTTGATCGCCGGGGCCATCCTGCTGATGTCCGGGGCGACCCCGGCTCTTCCGCAGCGGCTGCACTGGCTGCGGGAAATTATTCCCCTGCCGGTCGTCGAATTTTCGCACTTTCTCGGGAGTCTCGCCGGAGTCGTCCTGCTGTTGCTCGCCCGGGGCATTCAGCGCCGTCTTGATGCTGCCTATGGATTGACGATTTTTTTTCTGATCGGCGGCAGTCTGCTCTCGTTGTTCAAAGGCGGAGATTATGAGGAGGCCCTGTTGCTGGCATTGATGGCGGTAGCGCTGTTACCCTGTCGGCATCATTTCTATCGTAAATCCTCCCTGCTCGCCGAAAGTTTCACTCCCGGGTGGATTGTGACTATCTTGTTGGTCTTCGGCTCTTCCGTCTGGCTGGGGCTTTTTGTCAATAAGCATGTGGCTTACAGAACCGATCTCTGGTGGCACTTTGCTTTGCATGCCGATGCCCCCCGGTTTATGCGGGCGGCCGTCGGTGCTGGAGTTTTGCTGCTCATTTTCTCTCTGGCGAAACTGTTGAAACCGACAGTACTCCGCTCTTTTTCGGTCGATGAACAGAGCCTCGACAAGGCCCGGCAAATCATTGCCGCTAGTCCGTCAACGGCAGCCAATCTCGCGCTCCTTGGGGATAAGGAGTTGCTGTTCGATGAACAGGACCGGGGTTTTGTCATGTACGGAGTGGAAAAGAATTCGTGGATTTCCATGGGGGACCCTGTCGGGCCGGATGAGGTCGCTCGAGAGCTGGCCTGGCAATTCCGCGAGCTGGCGGAACGCTATGGGGGGCAACCGGTGTTTTATGAAGTCAGTCCACAGATGTTGCATGTTTATCTCGATATGGGGCTGAGTCTGTACAAGCTTGGAGAAGAGGCAAAAGTCCCCATAACGGATTTTTCACTTTCCGGGTCAAAGAAAAGTGGATTGCGTCAGACCCTCAGAAGGATGGAGCGGGAAGAGTGCTCTTTTGAAGTGATTCCGGCGGATCATGTCCAGAGTCTTCTGCCTGAACTGAAACGCATCTCCGACAGTTGGCTGAATGAAAAAAACAGCCGTGAAAAAGGTTTTTCGCTCGGTTTTTTTGATGAGGGGTATTTGGTGCAATTCCCCTTGGCTGTGGTCAGAAAAGAGCGGGAAATTCTTGCTTTTGCCAATCTCTGGTGCGGTGCCGACAAAGCGGAATTATCCATTGACCTGATGCGTTATCTCCCCCAGTCTCCGAGCGGGATTATGGAATATCTTTTTATTCAGCTGATCCTCTGGGGGCAGAAGCAGAATTATCAATATTTCAACCTGGGGATGGCTCCTCTGTCAGGTTTTGAAAATCGTCCATTTGCCCCACTCTGGCATCGCATCGGTGCGCTGGTTTTTCGTCACGGCGAACATTTTTACAATTTTGAGGGGCTGCGCCACTACAAAAATAAATTTGATCCTGTCTGGGAACCGCGTTATCTGGCCTGCCCTGGAGGGCTGGTCCTGCCGAGAATATTAACACACACAGCAACGTTGATTTCCGGAGGGATTAAAGGGGTGTTCGGGAAATGACGGCGACTGAGCTTCCTGTGATCTTCATATTGCCTCAAATGCTGTTCTTGGGGGCTTCTCTCTTCTGTCAGTCATGAAAACGGTTATATCTTTTTCTCTAGGTTTGCTGATCTGCCTGGTTGTGGGATTCTTCTTTTTCCGGCCGGTCGGGACAAATTTTATCCGCTATCTGTGGTGGCGATCGATTTCAGCCGACAATATCAGCCACGGCCTCGTGCATTCTCATGACGCCGATATTCATTATTCAGCGATCGGGCAGGGCAAGCCGATCCTGTTGATTCATGGTGGCCTGGCCAATCGCCTCTGCTGGTTTTCACAACTGCCCTGGCTGGTTGAAGCGGGGTATCAGGCCATCGTCATCGATTCCCGGGGGCACGGCGGGTCTGGTCTGGGCAAAAGTCGACTGACCTATCGGCTTATGGCGACCGATGGTGTGAATGTCATGAACCATCTGAACATAAACCAGGCGGATATTCTCGGCTGGAGCGACGGGGCCAACACGGCTCTGCTGATGGCGAGCTTGTGGCCGCAACGGGTCGGCCGTATCGTCGCCATCAGCGGCAACTTCAGCCCCGATGGTTTAACCCCCCAGGCGCAGCAGCAAGCATTGACCCGAAGCGCAGGGTTCAATTACTGGTTCTATCGTTTGTGGAGCGGTGCCGGTGAAAAATTTCACGAATTGGAAGGCAAGTTAAAACAACTGTGGCAACATGGACCCAAACTAGAGCCGCAGGATCTGCAGAAGATTCAATCTGCGGTCCTCATTATTCAGGGAGAGCAGGACCTGGTCAGCCCTGAACATGCCGGGATGATGAAGGCGTTGATTCCCAACAGCCAACTGGACATCATCCCAGGAGGACATGCCACTCTGATAACGCATGCCGGTCAGGTGAATGAACTCATCAGACATTTTCTACAGACAACCGTTCATTGATTAAGCGCTTTTCGCCAAGCGTCATTGTTGACCCGTGGTTTTTTAGACGGGGCTGGTTGTCTCGAACGACCCGGGATAATAAATATGAAAGAACAAAAAGAGCAGCTTGAATTCAAGGAACTGGTGGCCATGGGGGTCGGCGGCATGGTTGGGGGCGGCATTTTTTCCGTTCTGGGCTTGGCCGTCAGCTCGGCCGGACATGCCGCTCCGATTGCTTTTGCTTTGGGAGGGATAGTCGCTTTGTTAACCGGGTGGTCCTATGCCCGTCTCGGATTGATCTTTCATTCCGCCGGCGGCAGTTTCACCTATATGGAGCACGCCTACTGCCACAGAAATATTGCCGCGCTGGGAGGCTGGTTTCTGCTGGCCGGATATATCGGAACCCTCGCTCTTTATGCTTATACTTTCGGCGTTTACGGCTCAGTGATGTTGGGCGGCGCGGACCAGGGTTCCCTGCTGCAGCATCTATTGGCCAGCGGAATCCTGCTGGTTTTTCTGGGTCTGAATTTATACAGCGTGAAGGCCACCGGACATATTGAGGATCTGATCGTTATTGTCAAGGTGATCATCCTTTCCCTGTTTGCCGCAGCCGGCTTGTTCAGCGTAAAGGCTGATCATTTACTGCCGGTGCTGGATCAGGGGGCCGTGGGAATGATGATGGGGGCGGCCCTGATTTTCGTGGCTTACGAAGGGTTTGAACTGATTCCCAATGCGGTCAATGATATGAAAAACCCGCAACGCGATCTTCCCCGGTCCATTATGGTTTCCATCTTCATGACCATCGTTATTTATATCCTGGTGTCCCTGGTTGCTGTGGGTAACCTGTTGCCTGCGGAGATCGTCAAATACAAAGAGTATGCTCTGGCCATTGCCGCCAAACCTTTTCTTGGCCAGACGGGATTTGTTCTGATCGGTCTGGGGGCTCTGTTATCGACGGCTTCGGCGATTAATGCGACCCTGTTTGGAACAGCCCGACTCGGTAAAGTCATGGCTCAGGATGAGGCTCTTCCCTGTGTGTTTTCCATCAAAGAGCGGACTCGGGACATCCCCTGGGTCAGCTTGTGTATGATCAGTGCCATTACGCTTTTATTTGTCAACCTGTCGGATCTGACGGATATTTCCTCTTTCGCCAGTTCCACCTTTCTTCTGGTATTCTCGAGCATCAACTTTTCGGCATTTCGTCTGCGCAGGCGGATCAATATCTCGCCATGGGTGCCTTTGACGGGTCTGGTTCTGTGTCTGTCTTCCTGGGTCATCCTCTGTGCCTATCTTTGGCAACACAATCCCCGTAGTCTGCGCTGGATGATGGTGTCCTGCCTGGCGATTGCGGTCATGGAAATTCTCTTCAGTGAAAGACGTATTTTCTTCAAACGCTAGGCATTGTCTGCTGTTGTAAGATGGATTTTATTGTTTCTACTGTCGAGGCTTGACTCTCCCTGTTCGTTGAAAAAGCGATGTACCCATCGGGGCGCACGAGTTTAATTCCCTGGTCATGGGTGCGACGCAGTGCAATGATCTGTTGAAATTCTTTTTCCAGTTGCTGAGCGGCCTTTTCCATGACGGGTGGTAGATCTCTGTTGAGCAAGAGAAGATATTGACTGCAAATTCCTTTGCCTCCACGCAGTGAATCATCCATGTAGCGCAATCCGGACCCTTCAACCACCGGGCTGCCCTGATAGGCGATGCCCAGTTCCGACATCTTTTGCACAAAGGCATGTTGAAAGGGAGCCAACCGCGAAACCATGGGAATCACTGTGTTGCGCAGGGCTTGAATAAACCTGTTCGGTGTGGCCATCATCCTGGTGAGGAAATCGGTGATTTCTACGACATGCTTAATCACGGGACGTCGTTCAGTGCTGTAGCTGTCGAGTAAGAAATCGTTGCCGTGCCCTTGCAGGTGCAGATCAAGTTTCCAGACCAGGTTCCAGACATCATGAAGCCCGGTATTCATCCCCTGTCCGCCGATCGGGCTGTGAATATGGGCTGCGTCACCGGCCAGGAAAATGCGTCCCTGACGCAACTGGGCAACTTGACGATGGTGGATATGGAAATAACTGCTCCAATACAAGTAATTTGCTTTCAAGCCGCTAGGTCCACGGTCTTTAAGAAGGTCTTGAACGAACTCCAACGCGGGCTCATGCCCTTCTGCTTTCGGCACGGTCGCGACAACTCGGTGTCGATTGCTGTTCAAGGGGAATATTGCCAAGGGTCCGGCTTCATGCGGGCATAGCTGCAACTCTTCAGCCGGGAGTATCGCATTGGTTTCAATATCGGCTAACATGAAGAGATCGTGATATTCACCGCCTTCAAAGTCCAAATTTAACTGATGCCGGACGCTGCTATGAGCGCCATCGCACCCAACCACGTAGGCGACATGGATTGACTCCTCATGGCTGTTTTTTTCCAAAACAACCTTGACATGATCATCGTATTGAGTTGCTGAGACAAAGCGTGTTGCATAATCTACATGACCATTCTTTTTGTTCAGCTCTCCAACCAGTATGTTTTCGGTGACGTTCTGGGGAACCATTGCTATGAATGGATAAGGACTCTCTTCAGGCTGAAATGGCATCTGTGCAAGGGTGTGCTCATGGGTGATAATCCTCACAGACGTGACTCGGTTCGCGATTTCGAGAAAGGGAGTGGCGATGCCCGCCATATCGAAGATTTCCAGAGTGCGTGGAAAAATAGCAAGAGCCTTGGAGTGTTCAGATTGAGCTGGTTTCGATTCTACAATCCGCCATTTGAGACCGCGACGAGCACATTCATTAGCCAGGAACAGACCGACAGGTCCAGCTCCAACAATTAAAATATCGGTATCTAACGTTCTTGTGGACATGGTGCTCTCCTTTGCAATGAGTCGTACTTTTTTGTATCAAGCTCTCTGGGCTCCCCCGGTTTGTTCAGTCCTTTGTCTTACTCTGGGCGGCGTAATCTGTGGTGCCGTTGATTGTGTTGATCCCACTGTTTTCTTTAAGATTATTTATAATCATACCGTCTTGATCTTACGGTAACGTGTACCTGAGATTACAAATATGTAAGTTTGGATCGACAGCCTGTCGCTGGAATTAATGTGATCAAACAGGTTGACACTGGGTCTTCATGGCAGAAAACAAATTTTGTGTAACGATGTATTTTGGTGCTTTTTCCCCGTCTGATTAAGCCGCTGGATTGCCCTTGTCGCCTTGCTTCCTCTTGTGCATAGATTAGAATTGATGATGTCAGTTCCATTCTTTTGAAACGAGTGATGATGGGGCATTCAGATGCCAACAGGGTTCAATATCAAGCACCTGCACAACCCGGATTTCTATGACCACCCTGTCGGTCGGGTCGAACTGATCGAAACACACATCTCCTGGATTTTTCTTGCCGGTGAGTTTGCCTATAAAGTGAAAAAACCGGTCAATTTCGGTTTTCTTGATTTTTCCACACTACAGAAACGTCAGTATTTCTGTAATGAAGAATTACGTCTGAATCGCCGTATCGCTCCACAATTCTACCTGGCGGTCGTCACGATCGGCGGAGATCGGCACCGCCCTGAATTAAACGGGGTCCCGGTGTTTGAGTACGCGGTGAAAATGAAGCGCTTTCCGCAGGAGCACCAGCTTGATCGAATGTTGGCAGCCGGGTGCCTGACTGCCACCCATCTGGATAAGTTCGCGGCCTACATCGCAGCCATCCATCAACGCATCGCCGCAGCTGCGGCGGATACTGTTTATGGCACGCCGCAGGCCGTCATGGCACCGGTTATCCAGAATTTCCGGCAGATCAAATCGTTAGTGTCTGACAAAGAAATGCTCAGTCAGCTTGACCGGTTGGAGATCTGGAGCTTCTCGGCCTATGAGCAGCTGAAGGATGTTTTGAGGCAACGTAAAGCCGCAGGGTTTATTCGTGAATGCCACGGCGACATTCATCTGGGCAATATGGCCTGGTATAACGACGAGCCGCTGCTTTTCGACTGTATCGAGTTCAGTGCCAACCTGCACTGGATCGACACCGTCAATGATATCGCTTTTCTGCTCATGGACCTCGAAGACCGTGGCGAAGAGGTGCTGGCCGGGTATTTTTTGAACGCCTACCTGCGGGTAAGCGGGGATTATGCCGGTACGGCTCTGCTTCGGTTTTACAAGGTTTACCGCGCCCTGGTGCGTGCCAAGGTGATCGCTTTGCGGTTGTCTCAGTCGGGCCTTCCCCCTGCTGAACGGGCAGCCGATCACAAGCTGCTGTCGAGCTATCTGGATCTTGCGAACTCTTACGTCGCAACACCACGGCCTGTGCTGATGATCACCCATGGTTTATCCGGGTCAGGGAAGAGCTTTTTTGCCGGCCGGCTGGCTTCCCTCTGTGCTGCGGTGACGCTGCACTCCGATGTGGAGCGAAAACGGCTCTTCAATGTCCCATTATATGCCGGTAGCCAATCGTCCGTTGCCGGTGGTATTTACAGTGCAGAGGCCGGAGTGAAAACCTATGATCGGTTATGTGAATTGGCGGCAATGCAGTTAGCGGCGGGAATCTCGGTCATTATTGACGCGACGTTTACCGACAGGGACAAGCGTTATCAAGTTCGGGCACTGGCCGAAAAACATCAGGTGCCGTTTTTTATGCTCGATTTTCCCCTTGGCGAAGAAGAACTGAAGAGACGGTTGGTTGCTCGCTCAAAGTCGGGTGAAAGCGTTTCAGAAGCAACCACCGAAGTGCTTGATTACCAGCGCACTCATGAGGATCCCTTGAGCGAAGAGGAAACGGCCAACGTCCTGAGGGTCGCTCCAGAGACGGAACCGATAGAGATCGCAGCACTGATTTTTCATCGGTTTGATTCTTCAACTTAACTGCTCGAATGCCGATCTCCGGGGCCGGTTATTTTTCCTTGCTGGTTGTTTCCAGAAACGGTTTCAGCAGGTCCAGTGGCATGGGGAACAGAATCGTTGAGTTTTTCTCTGTGGCAATCTCGGTCATGGTTTGAAGAAAACGTAACTGCAGCGCCCCCGATTGAGAAGAAATCTGCTTTGCTGCATCGGCCAACGCTGTTGAAGCCTCAAGTTCACCGGTGGCGTGGATGACTTTGGCGCGGCGCTCCCGCTCGGCCTCGGCCTGGCGTGCCATCGCTCTCTGCATTTCCGCCGGGAGGTCAACATGTTTGATTTCCACATTGGAAATCTTGACACCCCAGGGATCGGTCTGGCGATCGAGAATTTCCTGCAGATTATGATTGATCTTGTCCCGTTGGGCGAGAAGGTCGTCCAGTTCGACCTGTCCCAGGACGCTTCTCAGCGAGGTCTGGGCCAGCTGACTGGTGGCGTAAAGGTAATTGTCGACTTCAATCAGGGCCTTTTCCGGGTGGACGACCCTGAAATAGAGGACGGCATTCACCTTGATCGAAACATTATCACGGGTGATAATGTCCTGGGGCGGGACGTCCATGGCGACCGTGCGCATGTTGACTTTCTTCATCTGATCAATAATCGGAATGATGAATTTCAGTCCCGGCCCCTTGACGCCGGCAAAGCGTCCAAGGCGGAACACGACGCCACGCTCATATTCCAGCAGGACACGGATCGCTGAAGCGATGATGACGATGATAAACGCCAGGGCGATGATCCAGAAAAAACTGACTCCCAGTCCGAACATGATTAAGCCTCCTCTGCTGTCTCAGGATGACGGTCTTGTGTACTGTCTGCGGCGGCAACCTTGAGCTTTAATCCATCCATGAGTTCAACGACCTTGATCCTGGACCCCGCTTCAATCAGGTGGTCTGAGCAGGCTTGCCAGTATTCCCCATGAACGAAAACTTTCCCCTGTTCGTGGATCGGTGCCAGGGCTTCACCGATTTCTCCGACCAGTCCTTCCTGCCCCGATGTGACCGGACGGCTCTGGGTGCGTACGACCATGCCGGTCGCCAGGAGAATAAACCCGGTACTGACGGCCACGGTTGCGGCAATCACTGCGCGTGAAATCTGCAGATAGGGTTCACTGCTGTCGATCAGCATCAGCGAGCCGAAGGCCATGGCAACCACCCCGCCGATGGACAGCATGCCGTAGGAAACCACCTTGACCTCGAGGATGAAAAGCACGAAGGACAGCAGGATCAGCAGAATTCCAACATAATTAACTGGCAGCGACGAAAATGCGAACAGGGCCAGGAGTATGGCGATGGCACCGATAGCCCCCGGCAGTACAACGCCCGGCTGTGAGATCTCAAAAAAGATACCGATGATCCCGAGCATCATCAGCAGGTAGGCGATGTTCGGGTTGCTCAGGGCATTGAGAATTTTCTGGCGCCAATGCATATCAACGGTTTTCAGGCTGAGTCCTCCGCTTGCGAATGTGAGCGCTTTGCCGTCACGCAGGTACTTGAAGCCGTTCAGTTGCGCCAGCAGGCTCTGCTCATTATCTGCGATCAGGTCGACAACCGACAGATCGAGAGCCTCTTCGGCCGAGATCGAGACACTCTCGCGAACAGTCTTTTCTGCCCAGTCAGCATTACGGCCACGTTTCTGGGCCAGACTCCTGGCATAGGCGGCCGCATCGTTTTCGACTTTTTCCATCATCGTGTTGTCGGGCTGGTTTCCTGGCCCGATCGCGACCGGATGGGCGGCTCCGATGTTGGTCCCCGGAGCCATGGCTGCAAAGTCAGCGGCCAGGGTGATCAGCGCACCGGCGGAGGCGGCCCGTGCTCCCTGCGGCGCGACGTAGACAATAACCGGTATGCGGGAATTCAATTGACCCTGAATGATCGAGCGCATGGCCGTATCCAGCCCCCCGGGGGTGTCCAGGCGGATCAGAATGGCCGCATCACCACTGCTGTTGGCGGAATCGATCTGTTGAGTAATAAAGGCTGCGGTGACCGGGTTGATCGATGAGGCGATGGTCAACTGGCGGACAGTGCCGTTCGAACCGTAACCCGGGTCAGTGAAAACCAGGAGCAGTATGGGTAAAGTGAGGATGAGCCGAACTGTTGTTTTCATATATACCTAGCTTAACGTCGATCGCTTGACTGTCAATTTGATCATAGCAGATCGCTGAAAAGAAAAAGAAGTCGCCGCTATAAGATTTTCTTGCTTTGACGTAACGAAATAAATATACTTCCCAATTCGTTAAAATTTATCCAGTCGATTTGCTCACGGCGTGAACAGGTCGGTGATCTTTACGGGTGCCGGAACTCTCCGGGCACCCTCTTTGTATTTTTAGCCTCTTGCTCGCGGGTGTTGACCTATGAGTCTTAAAGACCAACTCAATGAAGATATGAAGGCGGCCATGAAAGCGAAGCAGACGGAGCGTCTCAGTACGATTCGCCAGCTGCGCAGCGCCATCAAAAATAAAGAGATCGAACAGCAGCAGGAACTCGACGATGAGGGTATCATCAGTGTGATTGGGACCCTGGTGAAACAACGTCGGGAAGCCGCTCAGATGTACAGTGCCAATGACCGTCCCGAACTGGCGGCCAAAGAGGAGGCCGAACTGCTTGTTCTGCAAGGCTATCTTCCTGCGCAGCTGAGTCCCGAAGAGCTGAGTGCAATCGTCAGTCAGGTCATTGCTGAAGTCGGCGCAACAACGCTGAAGGACATGGGAAAAATCATGCCTCAGGTTATCGCCAGGACCAAAGGGGCTGCCGACGGCAAAATTGTCAATCAGATCGTGCGTGAACAGCTATCCTGAGTCGTTAAGATAGGTACTCTTCTTGGGTCTTGTCGATATATGTATACTGGTCCTCCTCGGTTTTTTTTTGTTGAAGGGGGCCTTTCGCGGACTTCTTAAAGAGGTCTGCTCTCTGCTGGGTCTGGTCCTCGGCGGGGTGTTTGCTTTTACCTTTCACCTGCCGCTGGCTCAGTTGTTACAGGATTCGTTCAACTTTCCGGCTCAATTGTGTATATGGGGAGCGTTTCTGGCCATATTTCTGATCGTTGTGCTGTTGTTTACGGTGATCGGATTTGTTTTGAACCGATTCGTCAAGATGGTTTTTCTCGGCGGATTCAACCGTCTTGCGGGAGCGATTTTCGGGATTGTTCAGGGGGTGGTTATCCTGTCGATTATTCTGCTGGCCTTGAATTCATCGGTCGCGCCAAAGGCATTCGGGCGGGTGATGCATCAATCACAGCTTGCCCCGCCTTTTATCTCTCTGGGAGCGTCGATTTTTTCCGGTAGCCAGGGGCTGGCAGGGCGTTGATTGCTGTGAGCTTCTGTGATCAAGCGGCTTTGCAGAGGTTGGAATATCCGCGACTAAGGATGCTTCTGGCAGGGCAGACACAGTCGGAACCCGGGCGCCTGCTGGCTGAGCAGCTGACCCCGCTGACTGAAGAGCATGACGTTGTCACGGCGCTTGGCGAAGTGGATGAGGCCGTGACGCTTATCGTTGCGGAACAGTCCCCGGGGCTGGGGGGCTGCCCGGATATCAGGAGCATTGTCGCCCAGGCTCAGGCCGAGGGCAGCCTGATTGACGTCGATGGCCTGCTGAAAATCTCTGCATCACTGCGTGTGATGCAGCAGTGTCGATTGTGGTCCAGGTCTTTGCGCGGCGACCTGCTGATCACCGGGATTGCCACCGGTATTTTACCGCTTGATGAGCTTCAGGGGCGTCTCAAGGATGCGATCGGGCCCCGTGGAGAGTTGCTCGACAGCGCTTCTTTCGTCCTGGGAGATCTGCGCTATCAGATTCGCCACACCAGGAGTCACATTAAGCAGCAGCTGGATCAGCTGCTGAACAGCGATCAGTATGCCGCCTGTTTTCAGGAGCGGCTGATTACTCAGCGCAATGGTCGTTATGTTGTTCCGCTGAAAAGTGATTGCCGGGGGCAGGTCAAGGGTTTTATTCAGGATGAGTCGGCGAGTGGCCAGACCCTCTATCTTGAGCCGGCCCGGGTGCTGAACGAAAATAACCGCCTGCAGCAGTTGCTGCGGGAGGAGCAGCGCGAAGAGCGGCGGATTCTGCTGCAGCTTGCCGATCTGGTCCGCGCATCACGGGCGGTGCTGCTGGAGAATCAGCAGCTGCTGGCCAGGCTTGATCTGCGTTTTGCTGCGGCGAGGCTGTCGCAGGCTTACCAGGGGTGTTGTCCGCAACTGGTTCGGGAATCAGTTGTCGAACTGAAGCAGGCCAGGCATCCGCTGCTGGTAGCGCACGAGGATGGTTTTAATCCTGATAAAGCTGTGGCGATCGATCTGCTGTTGCCGGAAAATTGTCGCGCGCTGGTGATCAGCGGTCCCAATACCGGGGGGAAGTCGGTGGCTCTGAAAACCCTCGGGTTGCTGCAGCTGATGCTCAGATCCGGGTTGCATGTGCCCTGTCATGCCGACAGCAGGGTCCATCTGTATCGGCGTCTGCACGTCGATATCGGTGACGAACAGAGCATCGCGGAGAGTCTGTCGACCTTCTCCGGGCATCTGCTGAGACTGCGTGAAATTCTCGCTCAGGCCGATGCCGATACCCTGGTGCTGCTTGATGAAGCAGGAAGCGGGACCGACCCCGCCGAAGGGGCTGCGCTCATTCAGGCGGTGTTGGATGAGTTGTGTCACCTGGGAGCAAAAACCCTGGCGACCACTCATCTGGGGCAGTTGAAACACTTTGCCCACAGTCATCCGCAGATCGCCAACGCAGCTGTCGAGTTTGATCCCCGGACTCTGTTGCCGACCTATCGTCTGCGTTACGGGGTTCCCGGTGCGAGCAGTGCCTTGAGAACTGCGAGTCGGCTCGGACTGCCGTCGTCCGTTGTTGAACGGGCTGCTGAATATCTCGGTCAGGAGGAGCTGGACCACAGTGCTCTGTTGGCGCAGTTGAATAGCCAGCAGCAGGAACTTGATCAGCAACTGCAGTTGGCCCGCCAGGCCAGACTTAAGGCTGAAGCGGCGCAGCAGCTGCGGCACACTCAGCTGCAGCAGCTGAAGGAGAAAAAAAAGGATATTCTGCAGCGGGCCGGCCTCCGGGCTGAGGAACTGATCAGCTCTACTGAAGCGCAGATGAAGAAAATACGTAAGGCCGGTTCGCAACGACCGACACCGCAACAGGCTGTCGAAGAAAAGGCCCGATTGCAGACAGCTCGTGAACAGATTACGCCGTTCAAGCCGAAACCGCGCCGGGTCAAAACCGCGCCGGTCGCCCTGAAGCCCGATGAACTGGTTCGCATCACGGCTCTGGGAATTGAGGGCCGGGTGACGCGGGTGAGCGCCGATACGCTCGAACTGCTGGTGAACGGAAAACGCATGCGCCAGCCACTTGGCGCTGTTGAGCAATACAGCCCCCGTCGGTTTGCTGCAGCTCAGAAGCCGACAAGTCGGGTCGCGCGGGCGACAGAAGGACGCCAGGTGAGCCCGCAGCTCAAATTGGTGGGACAGCGGGTAGAGGATGCCCTGGCCCTGCTCGGACCTTTTATTGATCAGGCTCTGCTTCACGACCTGACCCGGATTGAAATTATTCATGGGGCGGGAGAAGGGGTTTTGCGCCGGGCGATCAGAGAATTTCTGGCTGAGCAGAAGGGGATTACCGCTTTTTACGCGGCACCCCTGGATCAGGGGGGTGACAACACCACCATTGCCGAGTTGAACGGATAATGACGGGTCAAATTACGGAGAGCAAGATCAATGAAGTTCGCGAACGCAGCGACATCGTCGAGCTGATCTCCCAGTATGTCAGTCTGAAGCGAGCAGGTGGCAACCATGTGGGTTTATGCCCCTTTCATTCAGAAAAATCGCCCTCATTCAGCGTCAATGCCGCACGGCAGTTTTTTCATTGCTTCGGGTGCGGCGTCGGAGGTGATGTCTATTCCTTTCTGATGAAGATCGAAGGGCTGACTTTTCCTGATGCGGTCAGACGCCTGGCGGAACGGGCCGGGATCGATCTGGAAGAACGCAGCCTGTCCCCTGAAGAGGAGCGTCGTCAGGAGCAGCGTGAGCGACTTTATGCCCTCAACGGGACTGCGGCCGCCTATTTTCACCGGCTGCTGATGGAACACCCGGCGGGAGCACCGGCCCGGGATTATATGCGTCAGCGCGGTTATGGGCGCAAAGCCGCCGAGGAATATCAGATCGGTTATTCCCTGCCGGCCTGGGAAGACCTGCAACAGCATCTGACCGCCCAGGGTTGTTCGGCCGAGGATGCCCGAACTCTCGGTCTGGTACGCCCGGGTAAGCAGGACCGGGGTGATTATGATCTGTTTCGTGGCCGCCTGATTTTTCCGGTTTATGATCTGACCGGGCGGGTTGTCGCCTTTGCCGGTAGAGTTCTGGATGAGGGCAAGCCGAAATACATCAACTCGCCCGAGTCGCCGATTTATCATAAAGGGCGCGTACTCTTTGGTTTGTACCAGGCACGCCAGGCTATGCGGCGCAGCGGTGAGGTGATCCTTGTTGAGGGTTATTTTGATCAGCTCGCCTTATATCGGGCCGGATTCCCCCAGGTTGTCGCAACCTGCGGAACAGCTTTGACTGCTGATCATGCCCGGCTGCTGAAACGTTATGTCCAGCGTGTCCTGCTGCTGTTCGATCAGGATAGCGCCGGAACACAGGCGACGTTCAAAGCGATGCGGGTTCTGCAGGCAGAGGGTGTCCCGGCCGCAGTCATTACGTTGCCGCAGGGTGAGGATCCTGATTCTTTTCTCCGTTCGTACGGGGGAGAAGCCTTCAGCGGGTTATTGGCAGAGGCGCGCCCGGTGATGGATGTTTACATGGAAGACGCTCTCTCGGATTGCACATCGATCGAAGAAAAGGTTCGTGCTGCGGAGCAGATTATTGAGCAGATTGATGAGTTGAACAGCGAGCTGGAACAGGATCTGTATCTTAAGGAATTGGCCCGGCGCAGCGGGATCGAACTCGATCTGCTCAAACGGAAGCGCAAGCAACGCAACGGGAAAAAAAGTGCTTCGGTACCGCTTCCGGATGAATATCCCCTGATGCGGGAAAGCGGTCCGGCCGGAAACACGGTTGCTCCTGATCGGCCTGCTCCAACGGCAATGAGTCGCGCGGAAGAGACTCTTCTCGGCCTGCTGAGCTGTCATGCCGCAGCACGTGAGAGATTTATCGCCTCCGGCGGACCGGAACTGTTGATTCATCCCGTTGCGGTCACGTTGGCGCAACTGTTGATCGAGGATCGGGGGTTGGAAAATTCCGATCCGCAAAGTCTCGGGGAAGGTCTTGATCCCGAGATGAGGGACTGCTGGAAAAAAGTCTGCGCGGTTGATCGGGGGGCGTTCGGTGACGATGTCGACGTGCTGTTTGATGATTGTCTGCTGGCTCTTGAGCGTCACAGAAAGAAGCAGCAACGCGAAGAAATTCTCACCCGGATTCGCCGTTTCGAACAGTTGGGTGAGATGGAAAAAGCAAAAGATTTACTCGAAGAGTTTAAAAAATTGAAGTAGCGGTTACACTTACAGGGAAATATCAGTCTGCATATATATTCATAAGGCAGAGGAGAACAGGTCGTAATGGTTAAAAAATCAAATCCGGAAGAAGTCCAGCAATTAATTGACATGGGTAAGGAAAAGGGTTTCCTGACCTATGATGAAGTGAATGACATGCTGCCGGCCAGCATGGTCTCTTCGGAACAGCTTGAAGATGTGATGAGCATGTTCGGGGAAATGGACATTGAAATTGTCGATTCAGACAGTAAGGTATCCAGCTCCAAGGATGAAGATTCCGACGATGATGACGAGAGTGAAGTCGAACTGGAAGCCGGCACCCTGGGACGCACCAGCGATCCGGTGCGGATGTACCTGAGGGAGATGGGTCAGGTCGCCCTGCTGACGCGCGAAGGTGAGGTCGAAATCGCCAAAAGGATCGAAGAGGGCGAGGCGCTGGTCACCAAGGTTGTCATGCGCACACCGATCGCCGCCCAGGAAGTCATGCAACTGCTGCAACGGCTGGTCAAAAATCAGATCGGGGTGTCTGATATTACCCGTGATTATGATGATGAAGAAGGTGGTGAGGCAGAGGGTAAGCAACGTGAACGTTTACTTGCGTTGCAGGAAAAACTGCTGCCACTGGATCAGCAATTGAAGGACCTTCATGCCGCACTGCAAGAGGATCTGACGAAAAAGAAGCGGGAAAAGCTGGAAAAGGAAGAAACCGAGGTTCGGGAAAAATTGATCGAACTGCTGCGTGAAGTACGTTTAAAGGACTTCCAGGTTGCCAAGATTGTTGATCGGCTGAAGGAAATGGGCAACCAGGTCAAAAAAGGCCAGGCGGAAATCAGCGACTGCGAAGAAAAGGTCAATCTCCCCCATAGCGAGATCGGCAGCTATCTCACCCGCATGCGCCAGAGTGATAAAGAAGCCCATGCCGTTGCCGCCGAGCTCAATGTTGCGGGCGATGTGTTGCTCTCTGTCGAGAAACGTTTACAGGCCGCCGAGCGCAAATTTAAACGGGTCAAGGAAGAATCCGGCTTTGAGCCGGATGATCTGCTTGAATACCTGAAGGAGGTCTATAAGGGGGAATGGATCGCCAAAAAGGCCAAGGCTGAGCTGATCGAAGCCAACCTGCGCCTGGTCGTTTCGATCGCCAAAAAATATACCAATCGCGGGTTGCAGTTTCTCGACCTGATTCAGGAGGGGAACATCGGCCTGATGAAAGCCGTCGATAAATTTGAATATCGTCGCGGTTATAAGTTTTCGACCTATGCCACCTGGTGGATTCGTCAGGCGATCACCCGCGCTATCGCCGATCAGGCCCGTACAATCCGTATCCCGGTCCATATGATCGAGACAATCAACAAGCTCATTCGTACCACGCGGCAACTGGTCCAGGAGTGCGGTCGCGAGCCCACTCCGGAAGAGATTGCTGAGCGTATGGATCTGCCCCTGGATAAAGTCAGGCGGGTGCTGAAAATCGCCAAGGAGCCGATCAGCCTGGAAACTCCGATCGGTGAGGAAGAGGATTCCTCTCTTGGGGATTTCATTGAAGACAAAGGGGTGGTTTCGCCGCTTGAAGCGGTGATCAAGGGGAATCTCTCCGATCAGACCTCACGTGTCCTCGGTTCGCTGACCCCCCGGGAAGAGAAAGTACTGCGCATGCGCTTTGGGATTGGCGAAAAATCCGACCATACCTTGGAAGAGGTTGGCCAGGATTTCAACGTGACCCGTGAACGGATTCGCCAGATCGAAGCCAAAGCTCTGCGCAAATTACGACATCCCAGCCGGGCTAAAAGGCTAAAAGGATTTGCCGCTATCGATTGATGCAATAGCGCTGAATCATGGCGCGGCGATGAAAAGTTTCTTGACAGAAAGAGGGCATATTTCTTATTCTCCATGTTTTGTGAAGGGCCTATAGCTCAGTTGGTTAGAGCCGCCGGCTCATAACCGGCTGGTCCCAGGTTCGAGTCCTG
>JAFGEL010000037.1 GCA_016931615.1 Desulfuromonadales bacterium | reverse complement strand
TTGTCGCATAACAACAAAGTAACGTGGCGTGCGGGGCCCAAACCCCGCGACCTTGAACTGTAAAATGAGTTGCAAAGCAAAACCGGCGGGACGAGGCCTGCCAAACGAGTGCCGTTTCCCTTATAAAGGTACCGAGCCTTTGTCCAACAACGGCACAACCTGCTCTTTCACCTCAGCCAGAAAATCCTCCAAGCTCCCGTCATTGTCGATCACCAGATCCCAGCCGGCGTAATCGTCGAGAGAATTCTCACTGCTGTGATTGTTGGCCCCGTCAAACCCGGGACGCACAATACGAATAAAATAGCCACCGTTGTCTTTGATCACATTCAGTTCATTGACGAACCGCACATCATCCACCAGAATGTGAGTGCTCGACAGGTCGAATTCGCGAAGCTTCTGCTCCCAGGCTGTGGTCCAGTAATCCGGATCCTGAGCCCGGCGGTATTCGGTCCCCCACCATTGTAGAATCCGCCGCACAGTCACCGCAGTTTGAGCCTCCCGATCCTGAATATCCGCATTCATCGCAACAAAGCCCGACCACTCCGGGCACAGGCTGAGGGCCTGCTCTGTGTCGACGTAAAATACCCGCACCTTGTCATCCTGATCGCCATAGATCAGGGGGACTTTATCTTCAGCACCAACCTGACAAATAAAATTTTCCACTTCTTCGCGCAGCACCAGGGCCATCGGCAGAATGACGATATTCTCCTGCTGAAGCTGGACGAGATACCGCGCCGCGGTGGTTTTTCCGGAAGCGGCTTTCCCGGCAAATCCTATGATCATCTGGCTAACCCTTATCGTATAAATAAGTTTTGACAGTGATTTACAAGCTGTTTTTTAAGAATTTCAGAGTTTACCGGAATCGATCAAAAAAATGGAATTTTTCTTTTGTGATCTCTGGATATTTCCTTCGCTGCAGGCAGGCCGACAAAGCGTTCGGGCATTCCATTGTAAGGGGGTCTGACGCCTGGATGGCGGCAGCCAAGCCCCATGGATGGGTTTATGCGACCCTGAAAATGGGATACCCGAGCGCTATTGGAGCAAACTGGATGACCTGATTGCGATTTTTTTGGACAGATCCCCCAGCGAACAGCTATCTTGAGAAAAACCCGAAGCAACTCTCATTGAGAACAGGAGAAACGATGAACGAGCTCCCCAATTGCCCGGAGTGCAATTCAGCATACACCTATGAAGACAGAGACATGTTCGTCTGCCCCGAGTGCGCTCATGAATGGCCCCAAACAGCGCCGGAGGAAAACCCCGCAGAAAATATCATCCGCGACGCCAACGGCACGCCTCTCAGCGACGGTGATGACGTGACGGTTATTAAAGATTTGAAAGTCAAGGGCTCTTCTCTGGTCGTTAAGGTCGGCACGAAAGTGAAAAATATCCGCCTGGTTGACGGTGACCACAATATTGACTGCAAAATACCGGGTGTCGGTCCCATGGGTTTGAAATCCGAGTTTGTCAAAAAATCAGGTTGAGAGAAAGCGACCCTTCATGAACCAAGCAATCGATACGACAATCTGCCCCTTATGCGGACAAGCCAATGGTTGTCTGGCTGCGGACCATCAGTCGTGCTGGTGCAATGACATCAACATCCCTCAGGCGCTGATCGACCTTATCCCTGATCATTTAAAGAGAAAGGCCTGTATCTGTCGACCCTGCATTGAGCATTTCCACCAGGATCCCGAACATTTTTCCTCTCTTCATCAGGGCTCTGAACAATGAAAAACATCTGCGTCTACTGCGGGTCAAGTCCGGGAAGATTGCCCGAATACGCTGACACTGCCGTCACCCTGGCTCGTGAGCTGGTCAAACATGATATCGGTCTGGTCTACGGTGGAGCCAGTGTCGGCGTCATGGGAACCATTGCTGATGCCGTACTTGCGGCGGGAGGGCGTGTGACCGGAGTTATTCCGCAGATGCTGGTTGATAAGGAAGTGGCTCATGCGCAGCTGTCGGAACTCCACATCGTGAAATCAATGCACGAACGCAAAACCCTGATGGCTGAACTGTCGGACGGGTTTATTGCCCTGCCGGGCGGTCTGGGGACTCTGGAAGAGCTGTTTGAAATTCTCACCTGGGCGCTGCTCGGCCTGCATCAGAAACCCTGCGCTCTGCTCAACGTGGCAGGCTATTATGATCACCTCAGTGCCTTTCTCGATCATGCCACCCATGAGCAGTTCATCAAACCGGCTCAGAAAGCCTTACTGATGATCGCAGAAAATCCTGAAATGCTGATTGACCGTATGATCAATTTCGTCCCCAGCGGGGTCAACAAGTGGATCGATCTTGATCAGACATGACGCAGGTTACCCGGGAAGATAACGCCGCACATATTGACGCAGGAAAAATTCGTAGATGATCAGGTAGAGAAACGCCGCTGAGTAAGACACCAGGAAGCCGACCCAGATTCCGAACAGCGGATAACTGAGTGCGACACCGCTGCTGAAGACGACGATCGCCAGCAGGCCGAAAGGCAATTCACGAAACAGGGCCAGAACCGCCTCTGATCCATAATGGTAGTGCAGAATCACCGTCACCGGGTAGAGCGTCACCGGAAAGGTCGTCAACAGTCCCGCCCATTGGGAACCGATCAGCTGAGCCGAACAGGTAATCAGGACGATAATCGCAGCGGTAAATCCGGCCCTGACCAGAAGAATCCGAACGCTCAAAGGGACTTTGAGCAATATTTTACAGGGCGGATTGCGATTGAAATAAACGGCGAAAACCAGCGCTCCGAAACTACTGATAAGAATGCGTACCACCAGGCTGTCAAAACTGATCAGCTGCAGCGCTTTTGCGGCAACGAAATATCCCCCGATCGACACGACAGAACTGATGAGGATATGACTGATCCCCCGCAATCCTGATATTTTCACCCCGAGAGAGTAAAACAGGGCAAACACCAGACAGGCCAGAATGCCGGGAATGCCCCAGCGAGCGCTCTGAGCGGTAAATTCAGCACCCTGTTCAAGCCCGAAAAAGAAGGTCGACAGTCCTGCACCCAGCGGAAACCCAAGCAAAACCCCGGCAAACCGGGTACTGATTTTTTCAGCGATCATGGTGATCAGCAGCACCAAACCTGCCGAAACCATAATTTTGGCCAGCAACATCGCCAAGGGAATTACATCAGCCCGAAAAATCGTGGGATATACAGGGACAGCGCCGGAAACAGCACCACCACCAGAAGAGCCAGCAACATCGCCAGGACCATGGGAATAACCGAACGGAAGGTATCCTCCAGTCTGATATCAGCCAGCTGTGTCGTCACATACAGGTTGACCGCAACCGGGGGGGTAAATTGACCGATGGCCAGGTTCAGGGTCATGACAACACCGAACCATACCGGATCCCACTGGAAATGCGCCATAATCGGAATAAAAATCGGCAGGAAAATATAGTAGACGCTGATGGCATCCATCAGCATACCGGCAAAAAAGACCAGTACGTTGATTAAAAACAGAATCACCCATTTATTATCACTGACCTTCATCAGCGACTCGGCGAGAAGATCGAGAATGCCGATGGTCGCACCCGCCCAGGAAAACAACCCGGCGAAAGCAACGATCAGCATCACAATGGCCGAGGTCTGATTGGCGTCGACCAGAATCTGGTAGAGATCCTTTAAGCTCAAAGTGCGATAGATACACAATCCCAGAAGCAGACTGTAGAAAACCGCAACAACGGCGGCTTCCGTGGGCGTAAAAATCCCCCCGTAAAGACCACCGAGAATAATCACCGGGGCCAGTAAGCCCCAGAAAGCATGTCGAAAAGACTGCCCCAGAGTTTCTCCCTGTTCGTCGGTGTCTTCCTGAGAGACGCTGCCGTAGCCTTTTTTGACCGCCACCCAAATCGCCGGAATCAACAGCGACAAACCGGCCAGCAGACCGGGTACCGCTCCGGCGGCAAACAGCGCCGGAATGGAAGTGTTGGTAATAGCGCCGTAGACAATCAAGGCAATACTCGGTGGGACAATGATCGCCGTGGACCCTGCTGCGGCGATCAGGGCGGCACTGTAACCACGGCCGTATCCTTGAGCATACATGGCAGGAATCAGAATTGCCCCGATGGCTGCCGCATCAGCCGGCCCCGACCCGGAAACCCCACCGAAAAAGACACATACCGATATAGCGACAATGGCCAGGCCACCGCGCCTCTTACCGACAAGGTGATTGGCAAAGGCGATGACTCTTTGCGATATACCGCAGCGCTCAAGAATAAAACCGGCAAGAATAAACAGCGGAATCGCCAGCAGGGGGAATTTGGAGATTCCGGCAAAAAAATTCGGAGCGATGACCGGCACTCCCAGATCGCCGACCCAGATCACCAGAAAAGACGGAATGGCAATGGCAATGGCGATAGGGGCGCCGATAATCAGGAGCAGAAAAAACCCCAGAAAAAGTAAAATACCCAGACTCATACTTCAGCCTTATTCCAGGATTTATAACTGCTTTGAATGATGCGAAAAGCGATCAGGATACAACCAAGCGGTATACAGAGAGTATAAATCCATTGCGGGAAATTGAGCGACTCCGAGGTAATTTCAAGCAGTTTTTCATCCAGCAGCTGATTGTATCCCAGGTAACCGAGAATGATAAACAGCACAAACGCCAGGATTGAAATCAACAGATCGACCCATCTCCTGGCCCGCGTGCTGAATCGCCCGTAGATGAACAGCATCCGCAGATGACTGCCGCGCCGGAATGCCGCGGAAGTGCCCAACATGGTGAGCCAGACCAGGGAGTTGACTTCAATTTCTTCGGTAAAAGCGAGAGGAAGTTGAAACAGGTAGCGGGTCACTACATTGGTAAAAGCCAGACAAGCCATCACGGTCAGCAAAACAGCGCCGAGCACTTCCTCGAAGTGCTCGGCGATCCAACGCAATCTTTTCAAAACAGTCTCCTAGCGGGATGCCGCTATCGCTTTGGCTGTTTTTTCGACCAGCTCCGCACCAATGACATCCGTCCATTTTTCACGCACGGTTGCGGTTTTATCGTAAAACTCTTTCTTCGCCGCATCCGTAAGTAATGTGACTTCCATACCGTTGCTGCGCAGCAGGTCAAGGGCACTCAGATCAGGAGCAATCAGACCTTTGCGGACAATCGCCTTCTGCTCCGCAGCGGCTTCAAGCGCAGCCTGTCGAATGATAGCCTGATCTTCCGGCGTAAAACTGGCCATCACCTGATTATTGACGGTCAGCATCAACGGGTCGATGACATAATGCCAGATGGTGATGTACTGGTGAAACTGCCAGATTTTAACCGGGATTTCAATGGCAACAACCGGGTTCTCCTGGCCGTCGACAACCCCCTGCTGGAAAGCGACCTGAGCATCTCCCCAGTTCATGTTGACCGGGTTTGCCCCCAGAGCCTTCATCGTTTCGATAAATATCGGTGTACCGACCACACGGATTTTCATTCCTTCAAGGTCGGCAGGAGTAGCGATCGGTCGTTTTGAGTTGGTAATTTCACGGTAGCCGTTCTCACCCCAGGCCAACAGGGAGACACCCTTTTCATTCAGCATGTCAGCAATGTCTTTACCGACCTCTCCTTCAATGACGGCATCAAGCGCGTTGTAATCGGGGAAAAAGAACGGCAGGTTGAACAGGTTGAGCGGTTTGATGGTTGAAGACCAGTTAATCGTCGAAGCAAAACAGAAGTCGGCAACCCCCTGGCGGTGAATGAGAAATTCATTGGTCTGTTTTCCGGCCATCAGCGAAGATGAAGTGTACACCTTGATGTTGATACGGCCGTCGGTCCGTTCGCGGACGAGATCGGCAAATTTCGTTGCTCCGGCCCCCCAGGGAAGCTTGGGACCGACAACAACACTCATCTTGTACTCGTTTTTATAATCTCCGGCAAAGCCGCCGGCTGCACAGCCGATTGTAAAAACCAAAAGAACCAGAATAAAAAAACAACGTTTCAACATAATCACTCCTCTTCTTGACGATTAATGAGAAATAAAATTCCGCTCATCATAATGAGGGGGCTCGACAGGGTCAACTCTATTATTCAGATAATCTGTACAGTTAGAAAAGACCCAGTCAGATAAGCACACTCTTCATCGATGAATTCATAAAATTGTCGATGATAGTAAACAAAAGTTTCATGGAATTTAAAAATTCCGCAAAATCATCCGTACCATAACAACGTTATATGAATATGAGGCCTGATATGTTCACTATTCTTTTCTCAGAACAATACTTTTTTGTCATGATGCCCCTATGACGCCAGAAAAAAATATCGAACTCGAACAACTGGATTGGGTTCCGGTTCCCCCGGAATTGAAAATGGGCATCTCCAGACGGCCCTTGTCAAAGCGCAAGCTCAAACACTGGACCCTGGTTCTTCAGGCAAAGAATATCCCCTGGCGGAGCGAAATACATCATAACCACTTGCAACTCCTGGTGCCGGCCGAGCAATTCAAACAGGCCTGTCAGGAACTGATCTCTTATGAGCAGGAAAATCGCAACTGGCCACCGCCACCCCCACCGGCACAAAAATTTCATGAAAACACCGCGTCAACCATCTGGGTGCTGATTCTTCTGGCCCTGTTTCATAACGTCACCGTATACCATCTTCATTTTTTCGGTTCCGGATCAATCGATTGGATTCACCGGGGCAATGCCTACGGAGCTAAGATCCTCTCCGGTGAATGGTGGCGCCTGTTGACGGCCCTGACCCTGCATTCAGGACCATTGCACCTGGTGGGAAACATCGTCGTCGGGGGGATTTTTGCCGTCCGCCTGTGCTGGATTCTGGGCTCAGGTCTGGCCTGGACCCTGATTCTTCTCAGCGGCGCGCTGGGGAATCTGCTGAACTCCCTGGTCCAGTCGCCGGCCCATCAGTCGATCGGAGCATCGACCGCAGTTTTCGGTGCGGTCGGCCTGCTGGCCACTCTCAACATGCTCCATTATCGCCAAAGTCTCTGGCGGCGCTGGCCGTTACCGGTCGCAGCAGGGTTGGGCTTACTCGGCCTGCTCGGAACCGGGGGAGAAAATACCGACATCGGTGCCCACCTTTTCGGTTTTCTCTGTGGTGTGGGGTTGGGACTTCTGGACTGCTACCTGCCCTTTACAGGGCGCTGGAAAACTTCGTCGGTCAATACCTGGCTGGCCCTGTTTTCAAGTGTTTTAATGCTCTGTTCCTGGGGACTGGCGTTAAGCTGAAAGGCATCCACACGGTGCCCGAGTATCAATATCCACATCCCCGGGTTTTATTCAGGCAACAGCCACATCATCTGCGGCAAACGCGTAGTCCAGAGCATACTGCGCATGCAGTGCGGTCGTGTTGAACAATGGCAGGTCGCTGTCTTCCTGACGCACCAGCAATGGAATTTCCGTACAGCCGAGGATGACCCCCTGTGCGCCCTGCTGACGCAGTTTAGCGATGATCTTCAGATAGTTATCCCGCGCCGCAGCGGTGAATTGCCCCCGGCAGAGCTCATCAAAGATAACCCGGTGGATATACTCCCGGTCATCTGCTTCAGGGATAATCACATCCAGTGCATAGTTATCTTTCAGGCGCTGACGATAAAAATCTTCTTCCATCGTATAAGCTGTCCCCAGCAGGCCGACTTTGGTCAAACCCTGATACTGGATTGCCCGCCCGGCCGCATCAGCGATATGCAGCAACGGCACCTTGATGTTTTCAGCAATGACCGGCGCAACCTTATGCATCAGATTCGTACAGATCAGAATCATATCGGCCCCGGCCTGCTGCAAACCGTACGCCGCCTGCGCAAGTTCTGTCGCTGCCGCGTCCCATTGTCCATTGACCTGAAATTGCTCAATCTCCGAAAAATCAACGCTGTGCAACAGAATCTTCGCTGAATGCAGTCCACCAAGCCGATCCCGCACCCCTTCGTTGAGCAATTGATAATAAAGCACCGTCGATTCCCAACTCATCCCACCCAGAAGACCAATAGTTTTCATTTTTAACCCCTGTAATCCCTTAAATAAAAAATTTAAACCTGCCTCAAAAATTTTTACCGTACGTCACGCAACCAGGCCACCATTTGCGCAAACATCCTGACCGCTGATCCAGCCGGCCTCATCACTGACGAGCAAGGCAACAGCATTGGCAATATCTTCCGGTGTTCCCAAACGTTTGAAGGCGGACATCGCTGCCAGTTGAGCAATCTGCTCCGCTGATTTTCCGTGACGGAAGAGTTCCGTATCGGTGGGTCCGGGAGAAATGGCATTGACCGTTATGCCGCGTGGGCCCAATTCTTTTGCCAAGGATTTTGTCAATTCCTCAACCGCACCCTTGCTCGCCGCGTATAATGAGTAGCTCGGCAACATCATCTTGGTCACGGCCGTCGAAATATTGATGATCCGCCCCCCCGTCAGCCAGATGTTTCGCGGCCTGCTGACAGGCAAAGAAAACCCCTTTGACGTTCAGAGCCATCAGTCGATCAAAATCAGCTTCGGAAATCTCCTCAAGGGGTCCAAAAATTGCCATACCAGCATTGTTCACCAGGATATCCAGTTTTCCGTATTCAGCCAGAACGGTTTGGAACATTTGCTCAACGGCTCCAGTGCGTGACATGTCAGCCTGAATGGTTATGGCCCGACCACCATTCGAGATAATCTCGTTGACGACAGCCTGGGCCTGTTCCTCCGCGTTGAGGTAGTTGACCGCAACCGCAGCCCCCAGGCTCGCCAGTTTCAGCGCTACGGCTCGACCGATGCCGCGTGATGCGCCGGTTACCAACGCCTTTTTCCCCGTTAAATCATTTCCCATGCTCTTGCTCCTGTTTATGTACCGGTTAAATGAAGCGCCGCATCAGCTGATCAATTACTTCATCGACATTATTCACAGTGATCTTGTAAAAGCTCTTCGCAGCCGAGACCCTGGCTCTTTTTTCACCTTCATCGAGCTCATCCAGCGAAGTATATATTCCCAAACGCCGACCGACCTGATAATACAGCCGCTCCTCGCGCGACAGGCTGAGAAAGCGGGTGACGGTATGCTTCATCTTATGACGATCCTGAGGCAAAGTACCGGCAACTTCCTGAAGCAGGTTGAGGATATGATCACTCTGCAGAGTACTGGTCACCTGGTCCAGATGGTCAAGAAACAGGCTGATCTCTTCGGCCACTTCAACATCGGTCAGCTTGACGAACTGCCCCTGTTCCCACGCTGTATGGAGGGCTGTTCCGTGGGGAATCGCCAGGGTTCTCAGACGAATAAAATCAGGGTTGATGCGATTCAGGGTGTTAGCCGTTTCGATGGCGTGTTCATCTGAAAGTGCCTTCCCGCCGAGGCCGGGCATAACATATTCCGAAAGCTCGATACCGGCCTGTTTGACCTTTAGTCCTGCGCGGATGTGCATCGCCTGATCGGCTCCTTTACACACCTGCTTTAAGACTTTATCGGAACCCGATTCGAGGCCGATGTGAATACGATTCAACCCCGCTTCACCCACCGCCCCCAAGTGCTCTGCTGTTATCCTGTCGATGGTGCGCGAGCGCGCATAGGCAGTCATCCGTCGGACCTGCGGAAAAACATTCCTGAGCTTTTCCAGTACCGACAGCAAATCTGCCGTTTTCAGGACCAGGCTGTCGGCGTCCTGCAGGAAAATCGACTCCATACCCGCTTCGTACCAGCTGTAAGCCGCGTAAAAAGCCAGCTGTTCAGGTCCTGACAATGCCGCTGAAAGCCGATCAAGGTCACGATAATTAAGGGGCCCGCGGGTTTCGACATGTTCAGTAAAGGTAGCGATATGGCGGGAAACCTGCTCGATGTCCTGAAAAACATGTGCGACAGGCCGGGGGGAGAACAGGGAATCACGGTAGACCGGACAAAAGGTGCAACGATTCCAGGGACAATTGCGGGTCAGGCGCAACAGCAGACTCGAGGCTTCACTTGGCGGCCGAATCGGCCCCTGTTCAAAGCCGCCGTATGCACTTTTCTTTGAGGAAATTTTTTTCACAAAAAAACCACCGTTGCCGACAACTTTCTCTTTTCTTCCCAAAATCCTATGGTAACTTAAGCCTATACAGTTTATCGGAGTCTGACGAATGAAAAAAGTTCTCATCGGCCTGGCCGTTACTCTGATCATCATCACTGTGGTCGTCATCTCAAACAAACCCGAGCATGAAGGGACAGTCTGGATCGGCGGCGGCCCTCAAGGTGGTGCCCTCATTGTATTTGCCGAGGGACTGGCCACATTGCTGCACGATGCAGCTCCGGAGCTGACCATCAATGTCATCGGTTCCGGAGGATCAGTCGCCAATCTCAGAAGCATCCAGGCCGGTAAGCTCGATTTTGCCTGGGGATACGCCGCCGATATGTACCTGGGTTATCAGGGGCGACTGATTGAAGACCACCCCCCCTTTGACAACGTCCTTGTGCTCGGCAGGGTATTCGGTTCAACAGCCCAGCTCGCCGTTCCCTTGAAAAGTGTCATTCAGACACCATACGACCTGGTCAACCGTCGGATTGCCATCGGCTGTTCGGGATCAGGCTCAGCCCACAGTGCTGAACGCTATTTTCGCGCCATCGGCATCTGGGACAAAATCATCCCCCTTTACATGGGCTACGATCTCGGCATAGAAGAAATGAACAAAGGTCGCGCTGAGGCAATCTGGCAACTGGGCGGCATACCAAGCCCATCCATCTTACGACTGAGCTCAGAGCGTCCTATCCGTCTTCTGAACCTTCTGGAAGCGGCAAAAGATCATAATTTTTTCACCGACTTTCCCTTCTACACAGAATCGCTTATTCCTGCGGGAACCTATCCGGGGATAACAGCTCCCACTCAAAGTTATGTCGATAATACCCTGCTGGTCACTCACCAGAACGTCGATCCCCAGTTGGTCAAACTGGTGCTGCAGGTGCTGTACAGTCCGGAAGGAATCTCGTACATGCGTAAAAAAGACCCGATTGCCATGGATTTAGACCTTGCCCACGGTCTTCAGGGCGTCAAAACCCCCCTTCATCCTGAAGCCGTTCAATTCTGGTGGAAGCAGGGCGTCAAAAAATAATCTGAAGCAGTTGCCCACCTACACCCGGACCCAACGGTGTGCTATATTGAATGAAATCATAACCAAAGAGGTCATATATGAAAAAGCTCACGTATTCCCTCCTCGCTCTTGTAGTTCTTGGTTATTTCCCTCTTGTCGCCCACTCATCAGCGGTCGAAATTCCAAAACGGATCAGCGATGTCGAACGCATCACGGTCTCCGAATTACAGCAGCTTCAGGCCAAGGAACCGGTTCTGATCATCGACACGCGGGCTCCAGGCCAATGGATCAGAGCCAAGGACAAAATCCCCGGGGCCGTCAGGATCGTCTCTCACGATGACGTGAAGCAACTCAAAAAAGACTTTGCTCCCGACCATGCCATCGTCACCTACTGTACATGACCGCGTGAAGGAACCAGCGCCAGTCTGGCGCTGACCTTGATGGAAAACGGCTTCACCCGGGTCTGGCCACTGTTCGGCGGCTACCATGCCTGGTTAAAAGCGGGGCTGGATGTCGAAGAAAAATGATTTTTTAGAAGAAAGGCACGCAAGAAAATGAAACAAACGTTAACTCCCGGCACCGAATACACACTTGACTACATTGTCCCGCAGAACAAAACCGTCCCTGACGTATTTGAAGAAGCAGCCCTGTTTCAGCAAATGCCGAAAGTTTTTGCCACGGCCTTCATGGTCGGGCTCATGGAATGGGCCTGTATGGAAGCCATGCAACCCCACATGGAGGACGGCGAGATCAGCCTGGGAACCAACATCTGCGTATCTCATCAGGCCGCAACCCCGCCGGGAATGAAAGTGTCTGTCGATGTCAAATGCCTTGAAGTTGATGGAGCCAAAACGAAATGGTCAATAACCGCCAGAGATGAAGTCGATATTATCGGCAAAGGCACCCACGAACGTTTCAGCATTAATGCTGAAAAATTTGCTAAAATAATCGAAAAGAAATCAGCATAGGAAAATTCGGATTCTTGATCATTCATGAATTTAGCGGTTTTTCTCAGTGCCATTACTCGCTATAATCAGCCCAGAAAATCATATGATGGTTTATTTTCGGTTCAGGCAACAATCCAAAGGAGAGACAAATGACTGAATTCAGCTGCGACAACCCCGAAGAGCATTGCGATTTTCACGTTTGCCAACTGACCGCCAACCCAAGGCATCCGGATATCGATAAAATGTTTGAAAACCCTCGTTATGTCTGCACCAATTGCGGTGCTAAAGTTCATGACGCCAGGAACGTCTGTCGTCCTAAAGAACTTTAAAACCAAAATTGAAACACACGATAAAGTCGGGCTCCCGGGTTCATAACGGGAGCCCGATCTGTTTACGGCGTCAATATCCAGGGGGCGCGGGGCAGGCCAAGCCTGAATAGTTTTTACAGCCCTTTGTGACATATTCAACAAGATAATTTCTTGCCTCCACTGACAATCCCAGCAGATCGATATTTGCCTGAAAGTCCTGAGGATCACCGAAACAGCCGAGATAACCATTGATCCTGGCGGCCGCGGTTGAGGCCGTGAGATCTTCATTGTCGGGATAAATCCGCTTGAGCTCTCGGAGCAGTTGATCCTGCCTACGCAGGTAGTATTTCTGATGATAGTCTTCAGCCGGATAAAAAACCCCGGCCTCTTCAATGGCGGTCAAAATCGGGCGTTTTTTCTTCTGTTTGAGAGTCTCGCGAGATTCTTCAGCCGCCAGACGCTGTTTTTCAGTGGTATAAAACAGGGCATTGCGATACTGACGAAGAGAACTATTGTAAGTCGGATCGTGACTGTCCCAGAACAGGTCGAGAAGCCGGTGATAAGGGATCACCTGCGGATCGAACTCAACCCGCACCGTCTCGGTGTAATCTTTCATGTGCCGGTAACTCGGGTCCGGTTCGTTCCCTCCGGCATAGCCTGACGTTGTGCTGATCACTCCTTCGAGACTCCCGAACTTGGAGTCGATTCCCCAGAATCAGCCCAGGGCGAACAGGGCAATTTCCGTTTGCCCATGCGCCAACAGGTCGATCGGCGGCAGTTGTGTCTGCGCAACGTCCTGGTCTCCATTCGAGGTCAAACCTGAAACACCCCTGGACTGACGGCTGAAGAAGCTAGCGCCCAAGGCAAGAACACCCAGAATGATCAGAATCAGGATGAAAGATCGGTGGTTGTTTATTTTCAGGATAGACATGGCATCATTGTCTCATCACCCCGGTGATCGGGGCAAGGGCACAGCCCGGAAAGCCGACAACCAGCCCCTGACAAACTTGCATTTTCATTCAAAATACATAAATATCTCAGAGGTTATGACCATTTCATGATGATCACTTTTAACGCCTGAGGTGTTTGTATGGCCCATCACACCCTGAAATCCGGATATTCCAGCCTTGTTGACCGTCTCAACCGTTTCCCGCAGGGTGCCCCACCTTCGGAACTGTTATATAAGATTCTGGCGATGCTGTTCAGTAAGAAGGAAGCGGAGTTGGTCGCTCTGCTGCCGATTAAACCCTTCACCACACAACAGGCCAGCCAGGTCTGGAAGCTCAGTCTGCTGGAAACCCAAAAGATTCTCGATGAACTGGCCGGCCGGGCCATCCTCGTCGATATGGACAACAACGGCCAGCAGACGTATGTCCTGCCGCCGCCGATGGCCGGTTTTTTTGAATTCTCCATGATGCGCACCCGGGGAGATCTCGATCAGAAGGTTCTGGGCGAGCTGTTCTGTCAATATATGAACGTCGAGGAAGACTTCATCCGTGCACTGTTCACCCAGGGGGAAACCCAGCTCGGCCGCACGTTTGTCCACGAACCGGTGCTGACCAGCGAGGACGCCCTGCATGTGCTCGATTACGAACGCGCCACGGAGGTCGTCAAAACCGCCAGCCATATCGGTGTGGGCATGTGCTACTGCCGACATAAGATGGAACATATGGGCAAAGCCTGTGACGCCCCGATGGATATCTGCATGACCTTCAATACCTCGGCAGCCTCCCTGATTAAACATGGCCACGCCCGACAGATCGAGGCCAGTGAATGCCTTGACCTGCTCCAGCAGGCCTATGAACACAACCTGGTGCAGTTCGGTGAAAATGTCCGCGAAAGTGTCAACTTCATCTGCAACTGCTGCGGCTGCTGCTGCGAAGCAATGATTGCTGCCAGAAAGTTTGCCATCCTCAACCCGGTCCACACCACCAACTTCATCCCAGTCATCGCCCAGGATAAATGCACCGGCTGCGGCAAATGCGTTAACGTCTGCCCGGTTGAAGCGATCGCTCTGGCCTCGGCCAACGACCCGCACAAACCGAAACGCCGTCACGCCACCCTGATCGAGGATCGCTGCCTCGGTTGCGGCCTGTGCGTACGCAACTGTCCCGAGGAAGGGGCCATCAAACTCGAACAGCGCCCCGAACGGGTCCTGACCCCCCTTAACGGCGTCCACAAAGCGGTGGTCATGGCCGTTGAACGCGGCAAACTGCAGAACCTGATTTTCGACAACCAGGCCCTGTTCAGCCACCGCGCCCTCGCCGCGGTTTTAGGCGTCATCCTGCGCCTTCCCCCCATCAAGCAGGCTATGGCAACCAAGCAGATGAAGTCGCGTTACCTGGAAGCCCTGGTCCGGAAAGTGGATGTTTGACAGTCTTGTTTTCTCGCGCTAGATTGGCGAAGTAAAGTTGACAGAGAATCTGAAGCGGGGGGCTGATGATAAACAGGCAAAGGCCATCCGTAGCAAAAATACGGATGGCTTTTTTATACAGACCAAAGCTGTCTGTGTTCGCAGATTTATGCAAACTGTTCATTTACTATTAGCCGCGCAAGATAAATGCCAAGCACAAATATTGTTCTTAAAACAAGTTTTGAGTTGAAAACAATTCAGGCTTAGGCTAGTCTTGAAATGAATCAACCGATCAAAGCCGCTGAAGCTAGAAAATTGCTGCGTCGTATTTTAAACGGCGGGATTGTTACTTATTCGCAACCACACGCTATTGATCGACTCAAAGAACGTGAACTTTCTACCCTCGATTGTGAAAATGTTATGCGTGCCGGTGTATTGCAAGAGGCTGAGTGGGATAATGGCGGCTGGCGACACCAAGTGCGAACACAAAAAATTGTTGTCGTTGTCGAGTTCCTTTCAGAAAATGAAGTTTTAGTCGTAACGGCATGGAGACTCAAATGATCTGCCCGGATTGTAGAAATGCAGAGCTGATTGAAAAAAAAGAAACGATTCGCTACGAAGAATCAGGTCTCAGCAATGTTGCTTTGCAAGGGATTCTTATCAGGCAATGTCCCGACTGCGGAAATAAACTTGTATCTATCCCAAATCTGGCAGGTCTGCATAGGGCAATTGCGATGGTCCTTGTGAACAAGCCGGAAAGATTGGTAGCTGAAGAAATCAGGTTTTTAAGAAAATCCCTTGGTTGGTCCAAAGCTGATTTTGCAAAAAAATTTCATGTCAGACTGGAACAAGTTTCAAGGTGGGAAAGTGAAGCCAACCCGAAGCAAATGCAGGTTCAAAATGAACTTTTACTCCGGGCAATAGTTGCGAAAGGTCAAAAAATCCAGGATTATGAAGAACACATGGAAGAGATTGCTTCAATAGAACCCTGTGGGAAGTCGTTCCTTTCCATGTTTTTTGATCATAAAAAATGGCAAAGCAATTTACCTCTATGTCACTGTTAATAAAAGCTGCCGATTTGGCGGGTTTCTTGCTACACGGTTATTCTGGGGACATAATACTTATTTGTAAATAGGCATTATGTCCCCGGAACTCCTTTACTCCGGGCAATCGTCGCGAAAGGTCAAAAAATCCAAGATTACGAAGAACACATGGAAGAGATTGCTTCAATAGAACCCTGTGGCAAG
>JAFGEL010000036.1 GCA_016931615.1 Desulfuromonadales bacterium | reverse complement strand
TTTCTGCCTGACAAGGCGATTGATCTTGTTGATGAGGCTTGCGCAACAATTCGGACCGAAATCGATTCGATGCCTGCCGAACTTGATGCCCTGACCCGGCGACTGATGCAGCTGGAAATCGAAGAGGCTGCGTTGAAAAAAGAGAAGGATGCCGCCAGTCGTGAGCGCCTGACTTTATTGCAGAAAGAACTGGCGGAATTAAAGACCAGTGAGCAGACGCTCTCGGCCCAGTGGCAATTGGAAAAAGGCGGGATTCGCAGTGTTCAGCAGTTACGCGAAGAGATTGAACAGGTACGGCTCGAGATCGCCGAGGCGGAACGCAGTTATGATCTGAACCGGGCGGCGGAATTGAAACACGGGCGTTTGCCGGAACTGGAAAAGCAGCTTCAGCTTCAGGAAGATAAACTTCACGGAGAGGATGATTCAGCCAAGATGCTGCGTGAAGAGGTCACAGAAGAAGAAGTCGCCGAAATTGTCGCCCGCTGGACGGGTATTCCCGTGGCGCGCCTGGTGGAAGGCGAGCGTGAAAAACTGCTCAAACTCGACAAAATTCTGCATCGCCGGGTCATTGGTCAGGATGAAGCCGTTCAACGGGTTGCCGATGCGGTTATTCGTGCCCGTGCCGGGATCAAGGACCCGCGGCGTCCGATCGGTTCATTCATTTTTCTTGGCCCGACCGGGGTCGGCAAGACGGAACTGGCACGGACTCTGGCAGAAGCCCTGTTTGACAGCGAAGACAATCTCATTCGTATCGACATGTCGGAATACATGGAGAAGCATGCGGTCAGTCGGCTGATCGGTGCACCTCCCGGGTATATTGGTTACGAAGAAGGGGGGCAACTTACCGAAGCGGTTCGCAGACAACCCTATTCGGTCATTCTGTTTGATGAGATAGAAAAAGCTCATCCCGACGTCTTCAATGTGTTGTTGCAGATTCTCGATGATGGCCGGGCGACCGATTCCAAGGGGAGGACAGTCAGCTTCAAGAATGCCGTCATCATCATGACGTCAAATATTGCCTCGCAACATCTGATCGAAGGGATTGAGGGTGACCATATCCCCCATGTGGTTCTTGAACAGGTAGAACAGGCTCTGAGACAGAATTTCAGGCCTGAATTTCTCAATCGTATCGATGACACGATCATTTTTACGCCGCTGAATCGGCGCGAAATCAAGCAGATCGTTCAGCTTCAAGTGGATGAGTTAGGGCGACGGCTGGCTGAGCAGCGTCTTACACTTGAATTGACTGAGGCGGCCTGTGATTACATTGTCGAAACCGCTTATGCCCCGGTTTACGGGGCAAGACCATTGAAACGTTTTATTCAGCACCAGCTTGAAACCCGGATCGGTCGTGAGTTGATCTCCGGAAGTCTGGCTGAAGGGGATCGGATTCTTGTAGATTACAGTGATTCACAATTAACTGTAAGGGCAGTTAAAAAATAATTTGTCTATTACAAAATAAAATGCTTGCATCTTTGTAAATTGCCTATATAATATTACCAAAATAGTAATAATTGACTCCAACGACATTCGCGGAGGTAAATCATGCGTATCGATATTCTTTGTAGGCCCGAGAATCCGGAAAGTTGCCAAGGCACGGTTGATAATGTCAGGCAGGCTCTAGATAAGCTGGGAGTCGAAGCAGAGGTTCATCAGTTTACTGATTCGCGCAAGATGATCGACAACCGTATTTATGTTGTTCCGGCTCTGTTGATCGATGATCAGGTTCGTATTGCTGGACGTGTTCCCGGGGTTGATGAAATTGTCAATTTCATCGCTGAACGTCCCCGCTACCTGAGGGATGTCGCCGAAGTGGCCTGATCCACAGTCTCAGTGATTTCTTCGACTTTAAAGGCTCCTGCGCAGTTGCGTTAGGAGCCTTTACTTTTTCTTTTCCCTCAGGTAGGCTTAATCTGCTTTTTTTAAGGAGCTTGCTGATGGCGAAAATTCTTCTGGTCGATGATGTTGATCTTTTTCTCGAGCTTGAACGATCTTATCTCGAAAGTTGTGATTACGATCTGGTGACGGCGTCATCCGGGGAAGAAACCCTCCAACGGCTCGACAAGATCGCTCCTGATGTTCTGTTGCTGGATTATTACATGCCGGGCATCAACGGGGATGAGGTCTGCCGTGTTATTCGCCAGCATGACCGTTGGAAGAAACTGCCGATTCTCATGGTGACGGCAGCGGGAAAGCCGGAAGAGGTAAAAAGTTGTCTGGATGCCGGCTGTGATGATTATATCACCAAACCGGTCAATAAAAATGAACTGCGTGAAAAAGTCCAGCGGCTACTGGGACAGGTTCAACGCCGAACAGCCGATCGGGTTCCGGTCAAAATACCGGTGCAACTGCAGGAGGGAGGCAACTTCCACGTGGTCAGCACTGAGGATATTTCGACTACGGGTGCCTACCTCAAGTCAGCAACACCTTTAGCGGAAAATACCACGGTAGAAATCAAGATTGAGACCCCGCATGGCAAATCCCTGTCAATCTACGGAAAAATCAAACGTTCAGCTCAGGCTGATGAAGATGGTTGCGGGGTTTATTTTATCTATCCTGACCGGGAGAGTAAAAAGCTGCTGGATGAGCTTGTGCTGGCCAAAAAAGCTGAAAACCTTGCTCATGAAGAAATCGATCAAAGGCTCAGTCAGCGACTCTTAGCTCTGGAAAATGAATGCTCCAGGTTGCGTCATGAGCAGGATGATGCTTTGAGGCGAATCGGTGAACTGGAACAGGAGAATCTTGATTTTGCCAATCAGCTGGTTCAGGTCGAGGACGTCAACAATAACCTGACGAATCTTTATATTGCTTCATCCCGACTGCATTCGACCCTCGACCGTGAAGAAACTCTGGAAATTATCAAGGAAGTTGTGATCAACTTCGTCGGGGCCGAAAAGTTTGCCGTTCTGCTGTTTGATAAAAATACCCAGAGCCTGTCGTTTGAAACCGGAGAGGGCTTTGGAGCCGATGAAAGCTTTCCGGATATTCCCCTCGGAGAGGGTGTTCTGGGTGAAACGGCAGCCAAGGCTGAAAACTATTTTTTTGAGGGTTCGGTCAGTGAGGGCTCAGATGATATCCTCTCCCCCATCGTTGCTATCCCCCTCATCATTCATGGTCAGATGATCGGATTGCTGGCCATTTATCGCCTGTTTATCCAGAAGGAACAGCTCGAATCGATCGATTATCAGCTGTTTTCCATGCTCGGTGAACATGCCGCCACAGCACTTTTCTCTTCGACACTCTACGGGCGCTCGGAGCGCCGGCGCCAAACCTATCAGGGTGTAGTCGACCTGTTGCTCAAATAACCGGGATCAACAGCCCCTGGCTGATTGCAAACAGCAGCTGGTCGTGAGCGTCGTGCGTTGCAGGGTTTCCGACCAGGTCTTTTCCCCTTTCGGGATTTTGCGCTTTTCTCAGCAGCCGGGCAAAGTCATCATCCAGACTTTCTATAATGATTTCTCCTCCCTGACGAAAAAAAATCACCTCTGAAGGGTCACTTTTCAGCTGGCGCGCAATAACCTCCAGCGGCTCACCTCCCCGGCTTTCCAGATCATCCAGAGAATAATGAAAGGAGGCCATCCTCACTTCTGAATGAAGTTTCCAGAGCGTGTTCAGAGCTTTCCTCTCATCGGGGGGACACTCAGCGGGCTGGCAGTCTTCAGTCAGAAGGACTTCGGCGCAGCAATAATGGTAACGAATCAGATCCTGACTGAGAGCGATTAACCTGTCACGGTTGTGATTGCGCAGTAAGCGGGTGATGAACTCAAGCTGAAAAGATAGAATGTCCCCGGGTTGCCAGCTTTCGACATCCAGAATCTGATTTTGACTCAAGCCTTTCTCGCGCTGCAGCCAGCATCCGAAATCCTGAAGAAAAGCAGCGGGAGTCTGTTTCAGCGCCCGGCAAAGCTGGCGGAAAAATCCGACCGCGCGTCCCCGGTTGTAGAAAATGTCGGTCAGGGCCGCCAGTTCGCGACTTTTTCCCAGGTCAGCGCTTGAATAGGTCGCATTCTCCTCAACCAGGTAAGGCGGGGATGGCTGCCCCTGAAGGTGAAAAGCCTCGCTGTGGTGAAATAACTCCGTTCCCGGCAGAATAGCAAGAGGAAATATGTCGACCTGGTTGGGCTGCTGGTCCAGAGCAAAATTGAGACTGTTGATGAAACCGTCATGGTTGTCTCCGGGCAGTCCGTAGATCAGGTCAAGCCCGAAGGTTAACCCGGCTCGTGACAACTTACTCAGGCGCGATTTCATCGTCTGCGGATCGAGTTTGCGTCGCAGGGGCCTGAGAACATCTGGATTTGCGGATTGCAGACCGAGTTGTATTGAACAGGAGAGGTGTGCCAGCAGTTCAATGGTTTCATCATCAAGCAGATCTGCCTTTGCTTCGATATGGTAGTGAATTCGAGGTGCCCTGGTCAGTAACAGTTCGAGCAGTTTTTTCCCCCGTCCGCGGGGGGCATTGAATGTTGAGTCCAGAACCCAGATCTGGCTGACCTGTTTTTCAACAAACAGCTCAAGCTCCTGTTCCAGTCGCTCAAATGGGAGAGGACGAACTCCGCGATGGCCCTTGGCGTCATAACAGAATGCACAGTTGAATTGACAGCCGCGGGCCACTTCCCACAGCACTCCACAGCCCGGGCTGAGGGGGAGATCCCCGTTGAGCCAAGGAGACCTGAGCTTTGAAAGATCGGGACAGACGGCTGCTTGCAGGGCTGATTGGCGAGTTTTCTCGTGCAGCCCTTCAATGCCGAAGGTTGGGTGACCTTTTGAACGGCACGTCACATAGTCGGCAAAGGCCTGATCCCCTTCACCGCAGATGACGGCATCCAGAGCCCCTTCGCTGAGAACCTTACGACTGTCGGCACTGGCTTCGGGACCTCCGGCCAAAAGAATCAGTGCGGGGTTCATGCGCCGCAGTTGAGAACTGAGTCGTAAGACCTGATGGCGATTCCAGACATACAGGGGAAAAGCGATCAGGTCAGCGCGTCTGTTCAGACAGGTCCTGATAATAAAATCATCGTCCTGATCCGGATAAAAATCGATCAGCTCAGTGTTCTGGCGCAGGAGTTCCGGCAGACCGGCCTTCAGGCAACCTGCTGCCAGGGGGACGGCCTGAGATGACTGCCTGACGTGCAGGGTGGCAATAATGATACGCATTTTGGTGGGTTATTTCTTCAGGCTGACCTTGATACGCGGTTTGCCGTCACTGGTATCAATGCTGAATTCGACCGGTTGATTACCGTAGCGCTGGTAAATCTTTTCCCGTTGGGCGGTAATAAATGCGGCAACTTTGTCGGCGCTTGGTCCCTCACCGCTGAGGCCGAGGGCCGCTCTTGCCTGATTGAATTCTTCATGCAGTTTTCGGGCTTCGGATTCCGGACAGACCGGTTTTCGGCGTTCTTGTTGAGCAACGGCGGGCGCTTTGAGCTTGGTCGTATGACGATTGTACTTGCCTTCATCGATCAGTCGCTGAATCCGGTCCCAATACTGGCTGTAGGACATGAAGCGTGAGGCCATGCCCTGGTAACGAAACTTCAGGTCCGTCCAGACGATGTGGCGATTGGTGAAATGACGCAAGCGCCGGGCGAGATCCTTGCGTTCATGATAAGGCTCGCGTCTTTCTATGCCGGCAAAGTACTGTTCATAACGGATTTCCAGCTCTTTCATCGCATGCTGGATTTCGTCCAGTTCCTGTGCCAGGCTTCTTCGATCGTTCATTTCTTGACCCTCCGCAGCTGAGACTATACGTGAGGGGTGGAATAATGTAAATATTCAGAGACTTTTCTGATTTCCGGTAGGGATAAACATTGACTTGCCTCGAGAGCTTTCGAGATAATCAAATGTTTTTACTTATCGATTTACAACTCAAGGGGACTGACACATGAACAAGGGATTGGCGGCCGTCATACTGGCCGCGGGCAAAGGAACAAGAATGAAGTCGGCAATGCCGAAAGTTCTCCATCCGCTCTGTGGTGAGCCGATGCTCTACTATCCATTGGCGGCGGCAAAGCAGGCGGGTTTTAAGCAGTTGAAGGTTGTCATCGGCCACCGCGCGGAGCAGATTAAAGAGTCTTTTGCTGCTGAGGAACTGACCTGGATCGAACAGACCGATCAACTCGGGACCGGCCATGCCCTGATGTGTGCCGCGGATTCCCTCAGGGGCTATTCCGGTCCGCTGTTGCTGTTGTGTGGAGATGTGCCTTTGCTGAAGCCGGAGACGCTGCAGCAGTTGCAGAATTATCATTCTCAGCAGAAAGCTGCAGTCACGGTCCTGACAGCACAAATGCCCAACCCGCACGGTTACGGCCGGGTGATTCGGGATGGTGAACGCGTACTCAGTATCGTTGAAGAAAAAGATGCCAGCTCTGACCAGCGGGCGGTGACGGAGATCAACACGGGCACCTATCTGTTCGACACGGCCTTTGTCCTGTCTGCCTTGAAGGGGCTGAATAAAAATAATGCCCAGGGCGAATATTATTTGACCGACGTGGTTGCCGCTGCAGTTGCTGCCGGTCAAACAACCAGGGCTCTGTGTGTTGATGACCCGACCGAAGTCATGGGGATTAATGACCGCTGCCAGCTGGCCGAAGCCGAGGTGTTGATGCGCTGGAAAATCAACGCTGACCTGATGCTCGGGGGCGTGTCAATGGTTGATCCGACGACGGTCTACATTGATAACGGGGTTGAGTTGGGGGTCGATACGCTGATCCATCCCAACGTACATCTGCATGGGCAAACCAGCATCGGTAAAAACTGCATTATCGAAACCGGGGTCGTGGTTGTCGATTCACAGGTCGCCGACGGAGTGCACCTGAAAGCCGGTTGTGCCATCGAGGAATCGCAAATCGGCCCTGCCTGTACCATCGGGCCGATGGCTCACCTGCGTCCCGGCTCAGTTCTGAAAGGCAGCAACAAGATCGGCAACTTTGTGGAAATGAAGAAATCTGTCCTTGGTGAGCGGAGTCAGGCCAGCCACCTGACCTATATCGGCGACTCCGAGGTCGGTCAGAATGTCAATTTCGGTTGCGGTACGATCACCTGTAATTATGACGGGGTTAATAAACATAAAACCATTGTCGAAGATGATGTGTTTGTCGGCAGCGACACGCAGTTCGTCGCACCGGTCAGGATCGGGCGTAACAGCCTGATTGCTGCCGGATCAACAATTACCAAGGATGTTCCGCCCGATTCACTGGCCTTGTCCCGGGTCGATCAGAAAGTGATTGAAGGCTGGCGGTTGCGTAAGCAGAAAAAATCCTGATCAAGGTTTATAGGGAGAATCTATGTGCGGAATAGTCGGATATATCGGTCAGCAGGAGGCTTCACCCATTATCATTAATGGTTTGCGACGTCTTGAGTACCGCGGTTACGACTCGGCCGGTATCTGTACTCTGAATGGCGCAGAAGCTCAGATTCGGCGCGCTGAAGGAAAGCTGATCAATCTGGAAAACATCCTTAGAGAAAGACCGGCACAAGGCCGTCGCGGCATTGGACATACGCGCTGGGCGACTCACGGCAGGCCTTCGGAAATCAATGCTCACCCCCACAAAGCCAGCAATATCATCGTTGTTCACAACGGCATCATTGAGAATTATCTCAAGCTGAAAGAGCGTCTTCAGGCTGCCGGGCACAATTTCAAATCGGAGACCGATACGGAAATTATCGCCCACCTGGTGGAAGAACATTACCGCCGGGTGAATGATTTTGAAACGGCGGTCCGTGCGGCGTTGGCGGAGGCGGAAGGAGCCTACGCCGTGGCTATTCTGTGTGAGGACGAGCCGGATAAACTGATTGCCGCCAAGCTTGGGGCGCCGCTGGTCATCGGTCAGGGGGAGGGAGAATTTTTTGTCGCTTCGGACATTCCCGCTCTGCTCGCCCATACCCGCGAAATGATCTTTCTGGAAGATGGTGAAATCGCCGTCTTCACAACCACTGACATGAAGATCTCTACCCTTGAGGGAGAGCCGGTCACCAGGTCGAGTAAAACCATCACCTGGAGCCCGCTGATGGCTGAAAAAGGGGGGTACAAGCATTTCATGCTCAAAGAGATTTACGAGCAGCCCCGCGCGCTGGCCGACACCATTGCCGGTCGCTTGCAGGGGGAAGAAGGGGATATCTATCTTGAAGATCTGGATATCTCCGCTGAAGAGTTGGCGAGCCTCGACAAGATTTTCATCATCGCCTGTGGCACTTCCTGGCATGCGGGGCTGGTGGGTAAATTCTATATTGAAAAAATGGCGCGGATTCCGGTTGAAATCGATATCGCCAGCGAGTTCCGTTATCGCGATCCGATCGTGACGGATAAAAGCCTGACGGTGCTGATCAGCCAGAGTGGTGAAACGGCCGATACTCTGGCCGGGCTGCGTGAGGCGAAGGGTAAGGGGGGCAAAGCGGTCTGTATCTGTAATGTCGTTGATTCCTCGATCGCCCGGGAAAGTGACGGTGTCATCTATACCCATGCCGGGCCCGAGATCGGGGTTGCTTCGACCAAGGCGTTTACCACCCAACTGGTGGCACTCTATCTGCTCGCCATCAAACTGGGCCGCGCGCGCGGGACACTCAGTGCGGATGACTGCCGTGACCAGGTTGAAGCCCTGCTGGCGTTGCCCCGGCAAGTGGAAGAAACCCTGGAGCTGGACAGCCAGATTGAACAGATCGCCCGCGATTACATGAATGTCCGGGATTTCCTCTATCTCGGCCGCGGCAATCAATACCCGATCGCCCTGGAAGGAGCGCTTAAACTCAAGGAAATTTCGTACATTCACGCCGAAGGTTACCCTGCCGGAGAAATGAAACACGGTCCGATTGCCCTGATCGATGAAACCCTGCCGGTTGTGGTTCTGGTGCCGCGCAACGCCACCTACGACAAGGTTGTTTCCAATATGGAGGAAGTCTGTGCGCGAGGAGGCCGGGTCATTGCCGTCACCAGTGATGGGGATGAATTGCAGGACAAAGTTTCCGCTCTGATCAAAATCCCTGAAACGACCGAAGACCTGATGCCGATTCTGACCTCGATTCCGATGCAGCTGCTCGCTTACCACGTGGCGGTCCTCAAGGGAACCGATGTTGACCAGCCACGTAACTTGGCTAAAAGCGTGACTGTGGAATAGGCGGGAGTGGAGTAGCAGGTTTTGGCAAACGTTTTATTTTCTCATATCCCGAAGCTTCTGCAGAATCTCCTCGGACGCTTGAAAATCAGCGAAAATACCTTTCTGATCATGCTGGCCGTGATGATCGGCATGCTCGGTGGGTTAGGCAATTATTGTTTTCGTAAAACCATTGAGTTGATTCATTGGCTGATCGTCGAGCAGAGCCTGGAATGCTTTTCTATTTCTCTCGAGCACTGGTCTTTACAGCGTGTTCTGGTGATGTTTCTGCCGGCCATCGGGGGATTGCTGGTAATTCCTCTGTGGATTCTGTTCGGCAAGGATCTCAAAGGGGGGTTTTCAACCTTTCTGGTCAAAGTCAACCTGAAAGGGGCCAAGTTGCCGTTGCGTCCCCTGTTCACTAAAGGATTCGCCTCGGCCATTACCCTTGGAACCGGGGGCAGTGCCGGACAGGAAGGGCCCATCGCCGTCATCGGCGGCACCATCGGCAGCCAGTTCGGAAAGCTGTTCAAAATGAGTGGTGATCGGCTTAAGGTGCTGGTCGCTTGCGGTGCCGCCGCGGGGGTTGCAGCAACCTTTAACGCGCCGATCGCCGGAGTTTTTTTCGCCACCGAAATCGTTCTGCTCTCCTCCTTTGAACTGGCCAGCTTTACTTCCATCGTCATCTCCAGCGGTATGGCCACGGTAGTGTCGCGAGCGCTGCTCGGAAATGTTTCGGAGGTTGTCGCCCCCCCCTATTTCCTGGGCAGTTTCTGGGAGCTCGGCTTCTACCTGCTGCTCGGCTTTCTGATCGGCGGTCTGGCCGCCGTATTTATTGACATTTTTTTCAGAATCAAGGACTGGATCGCCGCGATCAATCTTCACCCTTTGGTCAAACCGGTCCTGGGCGGGCTGGTCGTCGGCTTGATCGGCATCGGGCTGCCGCAGATTTTCGGTAACGGTTACGAATTCGTCAGTTCGGTGCTGTTCGGCAAGCACAGCTGGTATTTGCTGGCTTTGCTGGTGGCGGCAAAAATGGTGGCAACTGCGATCACTCTCGGTTCGGGAATGCCGGGGGGCCTGTTTGCCCCCTGCCTGTTCCTGGGGGCCGTTGCCGGCGGGGCGTATGGCCATATTCTGGAAAAAATCTTCTCACTTCCCGAAATGTCAGCGGGGGCATACGCTCTGGTTGGCATGGGAGCTTTTCTGGCTGCGGCGACCCACTCGCCGATGACAGCCATCTTTCTGCTTTTTGAAATTACCGACAGTTACCAGGTTATTATCCCGATTATGCTGACCTGCGTCATCGGAACCGCAACGGCGCGTAAATTTAAAAAGGACAGTCTCGAAACGGTTGAACTCAGTCGTGCCGGAATCGATCTGGAAGCGGGAAAAGAACGCAATATCATGAAAAATCTTGCCGTCGGTGAAGTGATGTCGCGGCGGGTGGAAAGCATACCGGAAAGTATGACATTGGGGCAGTTCTCCGAGTTTATTCAGAAAACCCATCACACCAACTTTCCCCTGGTCAATGCTCAGGGGGAGCTGACCGGGATCATTTCGGTTCAGGATTTCATGGGGGCCGTATTTGAAAAAGCCCTGATGGATCTGGTTGTGGTCAAGGAACTGGCGACCACGGAAGTGATCACCGCGCATGCCGAGGAAGATCTTGACACCGCCATGCGCAAAATCGGCTATCGTAACATCGAACAACTCCCGGTCGTTGACCGTGAAACGCACAAGAAACTGTACGGGATCATTTCGCGGCGGGACATGATATCGGCTTATAATCGAGTGCTGATGAGCCGGACTTTGGAGGATGATGATGACTGAGCTGCTGGCGAGTTTGAACGAGCCGCAGCGGCAGGCAGTTCTGCACGAGGGCGGGCCACTGTTGTTGCTGGCCGGCGCCGGCTCCGGAAAAACCCGGGCGCTGACTCACCGGGTTGCCTATCTCATTCGCGAACGGGGAATTCCTGCCTGGCAGATCATGGCGGTGACCTTTACCAACAAGGCCGCCAGAGAGATGCGCGAACGCCTCGATGTCTTGCTTGAAGAAGGGGAACTCCCCTGGGTCGCCACCTTTCACGCCAGTTGCGTGAGGATTTTACGTCAGGATATTTCCGCTCTTGGATACACCCGGGATTTCACCATCTATGACGATCAGGATCAATTACGCCTGCTGCGCGAATTGCTCAAGGCTCAGAATATTGCGGAAAAAACCCTCAAGCCGCGGGCCGCGGCCGCTTTTATCGACAGGGCGAAAAACCGTGGTCGGCTGCCCGAGTCCTTTGCTCAGGCGCGTCCTGACGAACAGCTCCTGGCCGGGCTGTATGCGCTTTATCAACAGCAATTGAAAGCGGCCAATGCCGTTGACTTTGGTGACCTGTTGCTGCTGACGGTACGGTTGCTGGAAGAGCACCCGGAAATCCGCCGGCGCTGGCAACAACGTTTCAGACATCTGTTGATCGACGAGTTTCAGGATACCAACCGGGTTCAATACCGGTTGATGAAACTGCTCGCGGGCGAGGCAACGTCCGTCTGCGTGGTCGGTGATGACGACCAGTCGATCTATCGTTGGCGTGGGGCCGAAGTCGCTAATATTCTGGGGTTCGATCAGGATTTTCCCGCGGCTACAATTATTCGCCTGGAGCAGAATTACCGTTCAACCCAGACCATTCTCAAGGCGGCGGGTGAAGTTGTCGGCCGCAATCCCGATCGGCGAGACAAGCAGTTGTGGACTGAGAACCCTGATGGGGAACAATTGCATATCGAGGCGGCAGCCGACGATCTTGAAGAAGCCCGTTTCGTGGCAGATGAAATTGAAAATCTTCAGTTTCAGGGGTTTGGTCTGCGCGATATCGCGGTCTTTTATCGGACCAATGCCCAGTCCCGCGCTTTGGAAGAATCACTGCGTTCACGGCGGATTCCTTACGCGATGTTTGGCGGGGTCAAGTTTTATGCACGTATGGAAGTCAAGGATGTCCTGGCTTATTTACGCCTTCTGGTCAATCCTAACGACTCTATGGCCGCCAGGCGGATTATCAATGTTCCGGCGCGTGGTATCGGTCCGACGACGATAGCGCGGATTGCCGCTTACGAACAGCAGGCAGGGGGCTTTTTACCGGCCTGCCGACTCGCTCTGGATAACCAGACTCTCAAGGGTGCCTCTGCGCGCAGGCTGGCTGATTTCATTCATCTGATGGATGATTTCAAGGCAAAAATGGAACGTCTGACTTACCCACAATTGACGGCCGAACTGATTCACCAAACCGGCTATGGTCCGATGCTGCAGGAAGAAGCGGAGCGCGCTTTAACCAGTGATGGCCGACAGGAAGCCAAAGGCCGCCTGGAGAATCTGGAACAATTACTCGCCGGCATGGAAGAACACGCTTCCAGTGACGGAACGCTTCAGGACTACCTGGAGCAAGTGGCTTTGATCACCGATCTTGACCAGTATGATACCAGCCAACAGCGGGTCTCGCTGATGACTCTGCATACCGCCAAGGGACTCGAATTTCCGGTGGTTTTCATGACCGGCATGGAAGAAGGTTTGTTCCCCCACTCCCGCTCCGGGTCTGGAGGTGAGGATTTGGCTGAGGAACGCCGACTCTGTTATGTCGGTATGACCCGGGCGATGAAAAAGCTTTACCTGTCACATGCCCGGCGGCGCAGGGTTTTCGGCACCTATCAGTTCAATCCCCCAAGCCGTTTTCTGGGCGAGATTCCTGTCGAACTGATTGCCGGTCATGAAACCGTCCTTCCCTCGTCATCGGGGACGCTCGGAAATGATCATAACCTCGATTCTCTGGCCGATCTGGTTGCCGGGAATGCTGCGGACGCCAGTGAAGACCATGTCATGGAGCATATCACCGTGGCTGTGGGGACCAGGGGAGCCGCTCAGATTCCGGATGAGGTTGATCAGGGGGGGCTGCGGCTGGGTCTCAAGGTCCGGCACGTCAAGTTCGGTATCGGCACCGTGCGGCGCCTTGAAGGACTGGGGGATAAACAGAAAGTCACTGTTTACTTCAATACCGTCGGGACAAAAAAATTGCTCTTGAAATTCGCCGGGCTGATGCCGGTTTGAAAACTATGCAACAAGCCAACACAGACAGACAATTTACCCTGCTTCTGGTGGATGATAATCCGACCAACCTGTTGCTGCTGACCAAGATTATCGAGCTTGATCTCCACGAGGTTCGCATACTGACAGCCGGCAGTGCCCATGAGGGTCTCGAGATTGCTGCACGGCAGAAGATTGACGGGGCTTTTATTGATGTCCAGATGCCGGGCATGACGGGTCTGGATATGTGTCGCCGCCTGAACGAATCACCCAGTACGGCAGGACTGCCGCTGGTGTTGATGACTGCCCATCTGGCTTCACCTGAAATGCGTGCGGAGGGCCTGGAAGTTGGAGCCTACGATTTTATCTCTCAGCCGATCAGTAATGTTGAAATGCTGGCCAGGGTCAAGGTGATGTTACGCTTGTGCGCTCAGGAGAGACGCAGCGTCCAGCTCAATCAGGGTTTACGTCAGCAGATTGACGACCAATCCCTGCGCTTACGCTGGATCAGCGGACTGCTGATTTCGGGCGAAGGGGCAGTGACAATGCCCGATCAGCAGCTGATCAAGCATCTGGTTTCGGTCCTTCCTGACCCAACGACCACGGAAGACCAGGTGTTTTTTGATCGTTTGACAAGTGAGTTTCCACTGCCCTGGAGACGGACGCTCCTCAAGCTCAGCCTGCTCACCGGTACTCCGGTCAGCCTTGCTCGTGAACTCAGTGAAATTAACGATATAGAAGCTGTATTCGACTATTTATACCGTCATGAACTGGCCTTGAAACAAAGCTTTGAAGGGCAGGATGTTGTACTTTTCAAGCCGCGCACGCGGGATCTTCTTCGGCAGAAAGCGCAACACGAGCTGGAGGCGTTTGAAATTCAGAAAATTTACGCCCAAGCGGCGGACTGGTACACCCAGCGTAATGATCATGCCTCTGCACTCGAATGCCTGGTTGAAGCTCAACAGTACCCGCTTGTTTCTCAACTGCTCAGCCAATACGGATACGACCTGTTTGACGATGATCAGGCGGCAAGAGTTCAGATGCTGATCAGTGCAATCCCTGAAGATCTGGTCGCCCAGTGCGGCTGGATGAGTCTGTTCAAAGGGGTGAGTTGTCTAAACTCCCAGTCGGGTGAGGCGGACTCATGGCTTGAACTGGCTTATCAACTGTTCTGCTCGGGGAAAGATGAGCGTGGTCAGTTGCTGACTTTGACCCAGCAGGTTTTTCTTTCCCTGTATCAGGATGGTTGTTTCGAACGCTGGTCCAAGCGTTTGGAGCGGTTAAGAGAGCTTGCCCTGAGCCAACGATCGTTGTTGAATGAGGTCGAACAGTTCAAGGTTGCCTACGCCCTCGGTTGTGCAGAACTGTTTTTTGCCGGGCGGTTGAAAGAGGTGGAAAAAATTCTCGAGTCGTCACTGGCCGAAGCCCAGCAACGTCAGCTGGCCAGACCGCAAATGGAGTTAAACCTGCTGCGTTCTCTTCTGGGCCTGCAGCAGGGACGTTACCTGGTGGCCAAGACTGCGCTGGAGCAGGCTTTTAAATTTTCCTATCAGATCAGTCAGGTGATTGAGCACAGGGTTCTTCAGGTTGTCGCCTGTGAAATATTACACGCTGAGGGTGATCTTGAAGGCTTCCGTCAGCAGCTGAAAATTTTTAAACAGTGTTGTCATGAAGCCTATGAGCAGAGTCTTTTCTCTCCGTTGCTGAGCTATTACGAAGCAACGCTGCTTCTGGCCAGGGGTGAGTATCAGGGGGCTCTGGAGCGTCTTGAACTGGCCAGATTCGATGGCTCTTCGGTGACCCATTCCCATATGAAGAGCCGCCTTCTGCAGTTGTGCGCTTTTTGCCGTGCCGCTACGGGGCAGACCGCTGCCGCTCTTGATGACATCAACCAGGCCATGGAGCTGAGAAAAAAGGCCGGAGGGGTTTTCCCCCGGCAGGAAAATTTACTCTTTGCCGGGATGACTTTTGCCCTGCTGAAAGATTATGAGCAGTCCGCGGGTTATCTGGATGCCGGTCTGCAGCAGTCCAGAACGACTCAAGAAGAGAGATTGCGTCCTGGTTTTCATGCCTGGTCGGTGGTCGTTGAAAGCGCCCTGGGGCGGGCCGATGTCGCCGAAGAGCACCTGGGTGAGTTGATCAGACAGCTCAAGCGCCATAAAGTGACTTATACCTGGGGGTTGACGCCTGAATTGCTGCAGGATCTCTCCGGACGAGCGAGGGACACACAGACCCAGTTGGTACTGCGCCAGCTGTTTGAAAAATATTCACTCCTGACCTTTAATGCTCAGAATGACTTGATTCCTGTGCTCAGAATTCGCACAATGGGCGGGTTTGAACTTGCTTTGGACGATATTCGCTTCGATTTCAGCCACGTCGGCTTTGGATCACGTCAGATTTTCGCTTTACTTGTCATTGCCCCCAACCATGCAATGAGTCTCGAACTGGTGATGAGCCTGTTATGGCCCGAGAGTCCGGCGAGCCGTGCAAGAAGCAGTTTTGACACGGCACACTCGCGGTTACGTAGAGCCTTGGAAGAATGTTACGGTCCGCGCATTCGCCAGGATTACCTGGTTCTGGAAAAAGGGATGTTAGCGCTCAAAAATATTCAGGTTGACTGCAACGTTGTTGAGTCATCCATGGCGCAAGCGCATTATTACCTGCAACGGGGGAGCGACTGGCAGGCTGAATTGCTGTTGTGGAAAATTGATGCCCTCTACAACGGTGAGTTTCTGGCTGGGTTTGATTTAGTTGAAGATCTGCTGAATCGCCGCGAACAGCTCAACCGGCAGCATCTCGAGCAACTGGAGTTACTTGCACAGTTGTTGAAAAAACGTCAGCAGTATGCTGAAGCTATCAGGCTGTTACAGCGTGGACTTGAGCTTGATCCGACTCAGGATGCTTTGATCCGGCAGCTGCTGTCCCTCTACCGTGTGCAGCAGGATCACCGTGCTGCCGGGGCGCTGCTGGAAAAATATCGCGTTGCATTGAAAAAAGAAGACTATGATCAGTACGAGATTGATGAACTGGTCGATGCACTGGGTGTGCAGTGGCTCACCCGACACTAAAATATCTTTAAGGAGAATAAATAGTTATGAGTAGTTGTGACGGATGTAGTGACAGTTCCTGTTCTTTGAATCAGCAGGGCAACCCGAATGATCAACAGTTTCAGATGCGTCAGGCTCTGGACAAGCGGATGTGTGAGGTCAAGAATAAAGTCGTTGTCATGTCGGGAAAAGGCGGAGTCGGAAAAAGTACCACGGCCGTGAACCTGGCCCTGGCACTGGTGCAGAAGGGTAAAAAGGTCGGTCTGCTTGATATTGATCTGCATGGGCCCAGCATCCCTAAAATGCTCGGCCTTGAAGGGGAACGCCCCAACGCCGATGACCAGGGCATTCATCCCCTTGAAGTCTCAGGGCTGAAATTGATGTCAATCGGTTTTCTGCTGGCTTCAACCAGCGACGCAACAATCATGCGTGGGCCGATGAAACATGGTGCCATCCAGCAGCTGCTGGCCGATGTGGTCTGGGGAGAACTCGACTATCTGTTGCTGGACTGCCCTCCGGGGACCGGTGACGAGCCTCTCAGCGCAGTCCAGTTGCTGGGTGCGCGATCGATGGCCGTGGTCGTGACAACGCCGCAGGATGTCGCCTTGACGGACGTGGAGAAATCCCTCAGTTTCTGTCGTGAGCTCAAACTTCCGGTCGTTGGCTTGATCGAAAATATGAGCGGGTTTATCTGCCCGCATTGCGGCGAGCGTTCCGATATTTTCAAAAGCGGTGGAGCACAGAAACTGGCTGAAAAAACCGGGGTGGCCCTGTTGGCCCAGATTCCTTTTGAGCCGCTGGTGGTGATCGGCGGAGATGACGGACGGCCACATATTCTGTCACATCCTGATTCCGCCAACAGCCAGGCCCTGGTCCGGGTGGCTGAAAAGGTCTGTGAGTTCAAGCCCGAAGCAGAAAAACAGGCCTGATTCTGTCCTGTCCCGCAGCGCTGACCCATGTCTGGAGCATAGAAGAATGAAGATCAGTCAAGAAGATGTTGCGCATGTAGCACGTCTGGCCCGTTTGTCTCTGGAAGCTCAGGAACTTGAAACACTGACAAGCCAGATAGATGCGATTCTCGGCTATGTCGATAAGTTGAATGAGCTTGATACCGAACATGTGGAGCCGATGGCCCATGCGGTTCCAATGAGCAATGCTTTTCGTGATGATGAGCTTAATCCGTCCCTGGGCCTTGACCGGGCCATGCAGAATGCCCCGCTGTCTGGTGATGGATGTTTCATGGTGCCGAAGGTGATCGAATAGCCTGGTGGTGATTTCATTCCTTGTCGATTGCGGATAACAGTCGATAAGTTTTTAAAAGCAATGAAAATGATTGATGAAGCGTCGCCTGACGCTCCAGGAGATCTCATGAGTTTCAGCAATATATCAATTTCGCAGCTGCGCAGGCAGCTTCTCAAAGGTGAAATCACCGCGATCGCTTTGACCCGCTCCTGCCTGGAGCGGATCAAGGCGACAGATGCTCAACTTAATGCCTTCATCACCCTGTGTGAAGAGCAGGCCATGACGGCTGCAGCAGTTGCTGATCAGCAGTTGGCCAATGGACAGGGGGGGCTGTTGACCGGCATCCCTGTCGCCGTTAAGGATATTTTTAATACGCGGGATGTGCGGACCACCTGCGGGTCAAAAATTCTGGCGAATTATGTTTCACCCTATGACGCGACGGCTGTAACCCGGTTGCAGGACGAGGGTGCTATCCTGGTGGGTAAATTGAACATGGATGAGTTCGCCATGGGCAGTTCAAATGAAAACAGTGCTGCGGGTGCCGTGCATAATCCCTGGGACTTGAGCCGGGTTCCCGGGGGATCATCTGGAGGGAGCGCTGCCGCGGTGGCGGCTGGACAGGTGGTCGCCGCGCTGGGGACCGATACGGGTGGATCAATCCGGCAACCTGCCTCCCACTGCGGGGTTGTCGGTTTAAAGCCTACCTACGGGCGCGTTTCCCGCTATGGTGTGATTGCTTACGCGTCATCCCTCGACCAAGTCGGACCAGTGACCCGGTCCGTTGAGGATTGCGCCCTGATGCTCTCAGCGATCGCCGGGTATGATCCGGCTGATTCGACTTCAGTCGACTGTCCGGTGCCCGATTATATGGACAACCTGAATGCGGGGGTGGGTGGAAAAAAAATCGGTCTGCCGAAAGAGTATTTTGTTGCAGGCCTTGATCCTGAGGTAAAACTGGCGGTTGAAGCGACCGTGGAGACGTACCGCCGAATGGGTGCTGAGATCGTTGAGGTGTCTCTGCCGCATACCGATTATGCGGTGGCCAGCTACTACCTGATTGCCACGGCCGAAGCGTCAAGCAACCTGGCCCGCTATGATGGTGTACGCTTCGGGGTCCGCGAGGATGATGGCAGTGGCCTTATCGGGATGTACCAGCAGACCCGTTCCAAGGGGTTCGGTGATGAGGTCAAGCGCCGGATCATGCTCGGGACTTATGCTCTTTCATCCGGATATTATGATGCCTATTATCTGAAAGCACAGAAAGTCCGGACGCTGATTCGGCAGGATTTTCTCAACGCCTTTGATCGGGTTGACCTGTTGTTGACACCGGTGGCTCCAACCCCGGCGTTTAAAATCGGAGCGCTGATGAATGATCCGCTGCATATGTATCTCTCCGATATTTTTACTATTCCCGTGAATCTGGCCGGAACCTGCGCGATGAGCCTTCCCTGTGGTCTCAGTCGGGAGGGTCTGCCCATCGGCGTTCAGTTGATCGGGCGACCGTTTGCCGAGGCCGATATTCTGCAGGCCGCCTATGCTTATGAGCAGGCCAGTGACTGGAAGGAAAGAACGCCTCCGCTACGCTGAGTCGCCGGCAGGATGAAGTTCACTGATCAATCATCATGCTCTCCCGATGAGGAAAGATAACCATGAATTCCAGATATGAAGTTGTCATCGGCCTTGAAGTCCATGTTCAGCTGACGACCAGAAGCAAAATATTCTGCGGTTGTTCAACGGCTTTCGGTCAGTTACCGAACAGCCAGACCTGCCCGGTATGTCTCGGCCTGCCCGGAGCTTTGCCGGTTCTCAACCGTCAAGTTGTTGAATATGCCATCAAAGCGGGCCTGGCAACCAACTCTCAGATCGCACCACGCTCGATCTTTGCGCGCAAAAACTATTTCTACCCGGATCTGCCCAAGGGTTACCAGATTTCACAGTTCGAACTGCCGATCTGTGAACATGGCTGGCTCGATATTGAAACCCGCGATCTGGGCAGGAAACGGGTAGGGATCACCCGGATTCACATGGAGGAGGATGCCGGTAAGTTGTTGCACAATGACAGCTACAGTTCTGCCGTTGATCTCAACCGGGCGTGTACTCCTCTGCTTGAAGTTGTCTCCGAGCCGGATATGCGCAGCGCCGACGAGGCGATCGCCTACTTGAAACAGCTCCACCAGATCGTCGTGTACCTGGGGGTCTGTGACGGGAACATGGAAGAAGGTTCCTTCCGCTGTGACGCCAATGTATCGATCCGACCATGGGGACAGGAAACTCTCGGGACCCGAGCCGAGTTGAAAAATCTGAACTCGTTCCGATTCATCAAACAGGCGATTGAATACGAGGTGGAACGCCAGATCGATGTCATTGAAGATGGCGGCGAGGTGGTTCAGGAAACGCGCCTTTATGATGCCGACAACGGTATCACCCGATCCATGCGCGGCAAGGAAGAAGCTCACGATTATCGCTATTTTCCTGATCCTGACCTGTTGCCGTTGCAGGTTTCGGACACCTGGATTGACGAGGTCAGAAGCCGCCTTCCCGAGTTGCCGGCGGCCAAGCTGCAACGTTACCAGGAGGAGTTCGGCTTGCCGGAATACGATGCCGGGGTGCTGTCGGCCGATCGCGCGGTGGCCGAGTACTTCGAAGCCGTAGTGAGCCTTTTTGAACAGCCGAAAACCTGTTCGAACTGGGTGATGGGGGAAATTCTCGGAGCGCTTAAAGAAAAAAATCTGACGATTGATCAGTGCCCGGTGACGCCCGAACTGCTGGCTGGAATTCTGAAACGGATCGACGACAACACCATCTCCGGTAAAATTGCCAAAACCGTTTTTGAAGAGATCTGGATAACCGGCAAAAACGCCGATCAGATCATTGACGAAAAAGGTCTGAAACAGGTTACGGACAGCGGAGCCATCGAATCGATCGTTGCTGACGTTATTGCCGCGAACCCTGACCAGGTGGCCGAATACCGTGGCGGGAAAGAGAAATTAATGGGATTTTTTGTCGGCCAGGTTATGCAGGCCAGCAAGGGGAAAGCCAACCCGGGGATGGCCAACCAGCTGCTGAAGAAAAAATTGTCCGAGTAGTTCATGATGCAAACCCGATCAGGAAAGATATTCAGGAAATAAGCTATGTCGACCTGTCCTATTGATACCCGTGTGATTCGTCCGATCCGTTTTGTCGCCGGGCAGTGCCAGATGCTGGATCAGCGCCTGCTGCCAACTGAAGAGGTCTGGCACAGCTATAAAACCTACGAGGAAATCGCCGATGCGATCCGCACCATGGTTGTTCGTGGTGCTCCGGCCATCGGGGTTGCCGCGGCGATCGGGGTATGGTTCGGAGTGCGTGATCTGGAAACGCAATCGAGCCAGGAATTTTATACGCAGCTTGAGAAGATCTGCGAGGTTCTCGCCGCAACGCGACCGACAGCGGTCAACCTGTTCTGGGCCTTGGAGCGGATGAAACGCTTTGCTCATGCCAATCTTGACCGTTCTGTTCTGGAGCTGAAAATCGGACTTGAGTACGAGGCTCTGGCGATTACCCAGGAAGATGAAATGATCAATCAGACCATGGGCCGTCACGGCGAACCACTGATCCCTGACGGGGCTCGCGTCTTGACCCACTGTAATGCCGGTGCCATGGCGACAGCCGCTTACGGCACCGCCCTGGGGGTGATCCGTGCTGCCGTGGCCGCCGGTAAAAAGGTTGCGGTTATTGCCGATGAAACCCGGCCGTTTCTTCAGGGTGCCCGGCTGACGGCCTGGGAGCTGCAGAAGGAAAATATTCCCGTGACTCTGATCTGCGACAATATGGCGGGGTTTCTGATGAGCAGAGGTGAGATTGACTGTGTCATTGTCGGTGCTGACCGGATCGCTGCCAACGGCGATGTTGCCAATAAAATCGGCACTTACACGGTTGCTGTTCTGGCCAAGGTGCACAAGATCCCCTTCTACGTCGCCGCCCCGGTGTCAACTATTGATCTCAGCCTGGCTGATGGCTCGCTGATTCCGATCGAGGAGCGCGATGCCCGCGAACTGACTCACATCAAGGATGTACAACTGGCCCCGGAAGGGATTCAGGTCAGAAACCCGGCCTTTGATATTACTCCGCACGATCTGATTTCTGCCATCATTACTGAATATGGTGTGGCTGAGGGAGATTTTTCGACCAGATTACCTCAACTCGTTCATCAGTCTTAAGTGGGGTTGCATGGTTCCTGACCGTCAGGAGATAAGTACACAGCTTGAATTGCTCGACTGTGATCAGAGCCGGTTTCTCGCCTGGCTGGACGACCAGCCGTTGCTGGATGCTGAACGCGCCAGAACCAATCTGAAGTTGATTGATGAGCAATTGCGCGACCGTTCCCTGCTGGTGGAGGTCACGGCGGAAGCCTTTTCCGCTGCGGACCCGGACTATGTGCTTAATGCTCTTGAACGGCTCTTTGATGTAGCCGGTGTTGATGTCCTTGCTCCTGTCCTCAAAGATGCACAAATGCGCCGGCAGTTGTTGACCATTCTCGGCGGTTCGCCCTTTCTGGCGGGGATTCTTTTCCGCCACAATGATTATCTTCAGCGGCTTTTTCATCAGGATGCTCTGTTCACCTCCCGCCACGAAGCCGAGATGCTCGGCGATCTTCGCGACCTGATTAAAGAAGACAGCGCTTTTGATGAGCTGCAATACTGGTTGAGGCGCTACAAATCCTTTCAGATCCTGCGCATCGGTAGCCGAGACCTCTGTGGGTTGGCAACACTGGAAGAGGTTATGGAGGAACTCTCCGGTCTGGCGGCGGCAAGTCTTCAGAGAGCGTACGAGGTTTGCAGCTTTCTCCTTCAGCAGGATTATGGTCAGCCCCTTGAGGATAGGCCGTCGGGAGATCCGCAGCTAGCTGAGATGACGGTTCTCGGAATGGGTAAATTCGGCGGTAATGAGTTGAATTTTTCATCGGATATCGATCTTATTTACTGCTATTCCTCGAGTCGCGGTGAAACCACCGGGGGGCGCCGTCAGGAGAAGCTCAGCCTGCACCGCTACTTTGTCAAGCTGGCGGAGAAGCTGACCCGGGCGCTACACCAGGTGACAGAGGACGGGTTTGTTTTTCGCGTCGATACCCGGCTGCGCCCGGACGGGAATAATGGTGACCTGGCGGTGTCGCTGGATGGTGCTGAAATCTACTATGAATCCTGGGGGCAAAGCTGGGAACGGGCGGCCTTGATCAAGGCGCGTCCCGTCGCGGGCTCAATCGCCCTGGGAAAAACCCTGTTGCAACGTTTAAAACCCTTTGTTTACAGGCGTTATCTTGATTTCGGCATGATTGAAGATATCAAGATCATGAAGCAGAAAATTAACGCCAGCCTGAGCCGCGCGCAGGAGGGTGAGGGAAACCTGAAACTGGGTCATGGTGGAATCAGGGAGATAGAATTTTTTATTCAGGCCCAGCAGCTGGTCAATGCGGGCAGAAAACCCCGGCTGCAGTACCGCAACTCATTGAGGATGCTTGCTCTCCTTGAGGAAGAGGGGTTAATTGAAGCCGAAGACCGCCAGTCTCTCGGTGACGCCTACCGTTTTCTGCGCCAGGTTGAGCATCGCATTCAGATCGTCCAGGAACAGCAGACCCACACACTGCCTCAGGATCAGCGCTCTCTGGATGTCCTTGCACGGCGCTGTGGGTTTTCAGAAACCGCGGCGTTCCTTACCTCACTGGCGACACATCGTGAACGGGTCAGTGCGATTTTCAAGGATCTTTTTCACACTGAGGAAGAGCAGGTCGATCAGATTCGTCCCGAGGTGGTGTTTATTTTCGATCCGGAGTCGGACCCCGATCTGGTCAAAGATCTTCTCGAAGAGAAGGGCTTCGCTAATCCGAATGCGGCTTATGACAGCCTGCTGATGTTGCGTGGGGATGATCCGCGCAAACGTTTGACCAGAAGGGGGCGCCGTTGTCTCGACCGGTTGATGCCCCAGCTTATGACTGAACTGCTCGATTCACCCAACCCGGATCAGGCCCTTGGCAACCTCGAGGCTTTTCTGCGGGGCATCCGGGCGCGGACATCGTATTTTTCCCTCCTGGTGGAAAACCCCGCGACGGTTAAATTGTTGATTGCCCTGTTTGGTTCAAGCCAGTTTCTTTCGCGCATCTTCATCCAGCGACCGGAATTGCTGGACACGATGGTTTCACGCTCGCATGCGGTCGAAATTAAAGATCGTCGGCAGTTGGGTGGCGAGTTGGCCGAGCAGATGGCGCTGGCTGAGGATTACGAACTGAAACTGGACAGTTTAAGACGTTTCCGCAACGAGGAATTTCTGCGGATCGCCCTGAATGATCTCCATGGTCAGATGCGCCAGGGGATTGGTGCCCAGCAGCTGTCATGGCTCGCTGAAGTCTGTCTTGAAGAAGCTTGCCGTATGGCTCGCCAGGAGCTGGTAACCCGCTTTGGTGCGCCTTTCTCTGCTACGGACGATGAGCCTGCGGAAACAGCTTTTGCGATTATCGCAATGGGCAAGTTGGGTGGTCTGGAGCTCAACTATCATTCGGATCTGGATATCATTTTTATCTATGCCTGCGAGGGGCAGACGGAGGCTGTCGCTGGTACGGATCCGCAACGCTTTCGCCAGATCAGCAACCATGAATATTTTGCCAAGCTGGCCCAGAGGATTATTACCGTTCTGACTCTGGCGACCCGCGAAGGTGCCGTCTACCAGATCGATACCCGCTTACGCCCATCGGGAAACCAGGGTCCCCTGGTCACCAGTCTTGAGGCGTTCACGCGCTATCATCAGGAAACAGCGCAGCCCTGGGAACGCCAGGCCATGACCAAGGCGCGAGCGGTCTGCGGGCCGCCGGAATTCCTCAGCCGCGTTCAGGAGACGATCGCCACATTGACCTTTGAACGGCCGCTGCCGGAGAACCTGAAAGAAGAAATATATCGTCTGCGGGGGCGTATGGAGAATGAAATAGCCCGTGAAAACGGAACCCTGGTCAATATCAAAACGGGGCGTGGGGGAATGGTTGATGTCGAGTTTATCACCCAGTATCTGCAGTTGCTGCATGCCGGCAAAATCAAGGCTTTAAGAATACAAAACACAATCAATCTGTTAGAATCAATGATCGAGTACCAAATTCTTCCGCGAGAAGATGGCGAGCTGTTGATCAGCGGGTATAAGTATTTACGACGCCTGGAAAATAAATTGCGCTTGCTGCATGATCAGTCGATCAATGAATTTTCTTCGTTTAATAAAGGTTTCCGCCGGATTGCCCGGAGTCTGGGATATGGCGGCAGCGGTCTTAAACCGGAACATGAGTTTCTTGAGCAATATCACCAGATCACTGAGGAAATAAGAGCGTTGTTGGAGAAATATCTGAATCCCGAGGTGGTGGCGTAGTTGTGGAGGGACATGTCGTTTGATGTATAAAAATAAAAACATTCTTATTATTGATGATGACAAAGACCTGAGAGACTTTCTGCAGCAGGCCCTGTCTGCTGCCGGGTTTCATGTTGAGACGGCCTATCGTGGCGCTGTCGGTTTGAGGAAACTGTTGTCTGAAGACTTCCATCTGGCGATCATCGACATCAATATGCCGGAAATTTCCGGACCCAATATCTGCCGGGCACTGCGCAAGCATGATAAAACCAGAGACTTGCCCGTGGTTATGGTTACGGCGACCTTTCACAGCCCTGAACAGATTGCCGAGGCTAAAAAAGACTACGGGGTTGACGATTTCTTGCTTAAACCTTTCACCGGGATTGATTTACAGAAACTCCTGGAGCGCGTTTTCACCCCGAAGAGTCAGGACCAGGATGAAGATATCTCGGCGGTTCAGCAGATTTCCGACTATACGATTCCGGTCCAGCTCCATAAACTTTATGTCAAAAAGGCGACAGGCCTATTGCATCTGCATCATGGTGCAGCAAAAAAAATCGTTTACTTTAAAGAGGGCTATCCGATCTTCACCCGCTCGAATGTCCTGAATGAGTGTCTCGGGCGGATGCTGGTTCAGGAAGGTGTGATCACTCAGGTTGATTGTGATCAGTCGGTCGAGCGGAGCAGGGAGACCGGACGGCTTCAGGGGACGGTGCTGATTGAAATGGGTTTGCTGACCCCCCAGGAACTCCATGCGGCCCTGACCCGCCAGGTTACGGAAAAGCTCTTGTCGACTTTTGCCTGGCAAAAAGGCACCTACCAGTTTGTTCCGGGAAAAGATTTCAAGAAGAATGTGACCCGTATTAAATTGACCCCTGCTTCGCTCATTTTGCAGGGGATTGAACGCTACTGGACGGCAAAGCGGCTGGATGATTATCTCTATCCCTTCACCGAAGACTATCTGAAGCAGGCCACTAATCCTCACTACCGCTTTCAGGATGTCCAATTGAGTAAGCGCGGGGAAGCGATTTTTAAAAGCTGCCTGGGAATTAAAACCCTGAAGCAGATCCTGGAGCAGCACCCCCTGGCCCGACGTGAAGTTCAGAAGGTTCTGACGGCGCTGATGATTTCAGAAATGCTTGAGCATCAGGCGACACCTGAACAGATTGCTGTTGAGGATATCCCCGGCGTCGATACGACGGAAATCATTGATGCCAAGCTCAGGCGCAAGATTCTCGACGACTATCGGCGGATCATGGATTCCGATTATTTTGAGGCTCTCGGCATCAATCGTCAGAGTGGCTCTTCGGAGGCCCGTAAGGCGTACTATCGTCTGGCAAAAGAATATCACCCGGACCGTTTTCTCGGCAGTGGCCTGTCCGCTGAAATGAGTACCAAGATCAATGAAATGTTTCAGTATATTACCCAGGCCTACACCGTCCTCAGTGATGCTGATGCCCGTTCCGACTACCTCAACGAACTGGTCAACGGCCCAAAAAAGTCGATCGATATCAATCAGGTGATTGAGGCCGAGACCGCTTATCAGGAAGGGCGCGCGCTGCTGAAAGTGCGGCGCTTCAGGGATGCGGCTAAATCCTTGCAGCGGGCGATAGAGCTAAGCCCCGAGGAACCGGAGTATATGACCTATTTTGCCTGGGCGCTGTTCAAATCGGGCCCCGAAGAGCAGGATATTCAGCACCGGGCCATGGAAGTTCTGTTGGCGTCCAGAGAGCTTAATCCCAGCTTTGATTTGACTCACCTCTACCTCGGTCATGTTTACCAGGTTCAGGGAAAGGAACGCCAGGCGGAGAAATCATTTGAAATGGCGGTCCAGGCGAATCCTGAGTGTACTGAGGCTTTGCGCGAACTGCGTTTGATCAATCTGCGCCGTGAACAGACCCCGCAATCCAAGGGATTATTCAAGAAATTCATCAAAAAAGACGACTAGTCTCGACGCTTAAATCCGTACAGGGACTCAAATCCCTTGTGTGGATGGCTCGGCGTATTTGGCGGTCCGTTCCGGCGACAGGTTGAAACCACAGTTCAGCATCTCTAACGGCCATCGTGATCCGGTGCAAAAGCATTTGCACCGGATTTCTTTTCCGCCGGGCATTTCTGTTTCAGGTTTCTGGTCAAAAGTTAATAACCTGTCTTCCGCTCGGTTATTTTTCTTGAACCGGGTGTTCTGTTTGCCCGGTGAGAAGGTAGCGGGGTTGAACATTCTTCAAAGCGTTGATCATGCTGTGACGAATGTTTGGAATATCGACTTCAAGTGACGCGATAAGCTGCTTCATGCGCTGACGATTCCGGTCAGTTTTTCCGGCGACCGGACAGGCGCAATGGACAATCGGAAAGTTCATCGCCTGGCTCAATGTGACGATGTCGGCTTCTTTGACATAGACCAATGGCCGGATAACCGTGTGTTTCCCGTTGTCCGCCAGCATTTTTGCGCTCATGGCAGCCAGCTTGCCGGAGAAAAACTGGTTGAGGAGAAGGGTTTCGATGAAATCGTCGAGATGGTGCCCCAGAGCTATTTTATTGCACTCCAGGCGTTCGGCTAGGGTGTAGAGAAAACCACGCCTCAGGCGAGAGCAGAAAGCGCAATAAGATGTCCCCGGGCGCAGATTTTCTTCTATGATTTCATCACTCCGGGTCGTTTCCATGTGATAACGGAAACCTTGGCGGTGAAGATATGCCGCGATTAAATCTTTTCGATAACCGGAAAATCCGGGGTCAACATTGATCGCAATCAGTTCAAAGCGAACAGGGGCTTTTTTACGTAGGGCTTCAAGGATCTGCAGCAAGGTGTAGGAATCCTTACCCCCGGAGATGCCGACCGCAATACGATCGCCTTCCTCAATGAGGCCGAAATCGGCAATGGCTCGGCCGACGTCTTTTTGAATTCTTTTGAAAATTTTCTGGGTGCCGGTCAAAGTCTCTGCTCCTGTCTACGGAAATACGCCAAGGTTGTAAAAGATAACCGGCGAAAATACAAGGGGTTGGTTGCGAAGATCCGGTTTTGGGATCAGTTTTTGCTTAAGAAGCTATTGACGTTAATTTGAGCGAGTGCTGAATGAAGAGGTCATGATGAGTATTCAACCATTGATGAAAGCTGAACAGCAACCTGTCTGTCGATGCGAAGGGCCCCGGACTCTTCAGGGGGCTCAGCAAAAAAGTTTTGAGAAGATCTTGAATGAAAAGAATAACTATAAAGAATCATTGAATAATATCCGGATTGAAGCCAGAGAGCTCATCACCCGGGCGCAAATGCAGTTGCTGAAAGGACTGGTAAGTGAAACGGAAACATCCGATGATCAAGCGTTTTCGCTGATCAGTGAACTCGGCCCCTTTTCCACTTCGAAGGTATCTCCAAGTCAAATGGTTGACAAATATGTCGCTACAGAAAAAATGTCTCTGTCAAATGCTCCTGGAACGGAACGATCCGATATCGAAACGATGATTGAAAATATCGCGGCAAAACTCAGTTTATCTTCCAAGTTGATTCGTGCTGTGGTGACGGCTGAAAGTAATTTTCGTCCCGATGCGGTTTCTCCTGTCGGTGCTCAGGGGCTCATGCAGTTGATGCCTGATACCGCGAGGGAGCTGGGGGTTGAGGACAGCTTCAATCCGCAGCAGAATCTGTCCGGCGGTAGCCGTTACTTGAAACAACTGCTCGAAAAATATTCCGGAGATCTGGACCATGCCCTGGCTGCGTACAATTGGGGACAGGGGAATGTCGATCGCTACGGCCTTCACCGAATGCCGAATGAAACCCGTAACTATATCGCGCGAATCAGGCGAGAAATTGACAAGTCTTCAGTCTGAATCCGGGGCTGTTAACGCTCTGACACTCTGCTGTCGTACATCGGTTGCGCGTTGGCCAGCTGCAGCCAGCCTTTAACGATCCGGTAGATCAGCCAGAGCATGTCGGCGATGAGAATGAAATAGCCGATGACCGCAACGAAAGTCAGCACTCCGAGCAACGACCACCACAGACTGAACCAGAAAGTTCTGATCTGCCAGCGGAAATGGGATTCAAGCCAGGTTCCTCTGACCTCCTCTCTTTTAACATAGTTGATGATAACGGCAACAAAAAGAGTCAAGCCCAGCAGAAAAGAAGCGGCTTGCAGAGCGTAGACGAGCATGGTCAGGGTTTTGGCCGAAGGCCCCTGAGGCGGAAGCGGAAAAGTTTTCTTCACTTCAGATTTCATGCTGCTCTTTCGGAGTGCTAAATTTTTTCCAGTTCATGATCTGTGTGCCTGCGACTGTGATCTTCCGAAAACCCGATCAGTTTACGGACATCTTCTAAAATGAGGTAAAGAACCGGAATCAACAGCAGGGTGATGCCGGTCGCAAAAAGAATTCCGAATCCCAGGGAAATAGCCATCGGGATGAGAAATTTGGCTTGCATGCTGGTTTCGGTCATCATCGGCATCAGCCCGAAGAATGTCGTCAGCGAGGTCAACAGAATGGGGCGGAAACGTCTGATGCCGGCAGAGACGATCGCCTCTTCAAGGGGCAACCCCTGGCGGCGGTTCTGGTTGGCTTTGTCGATCAGCAGTAACGAATCGTTGACCACCACCCCGGAGAGGGCCACGAGTCCAAAAAGGCTCAGCAAACTCAGGTTGTAACCCATGATGAGGTGCCCGAGGACCGCTCCGATCATGCCGAAGGGAATTGCCGCCATGATCAGGAGCGGCTGGCTGTAACTGCGGAAAGGAATGGCCAGAAGGCTGAAAATGGCGACCAGAGCCAGAAGAAAGCCCGCACTCATGCTCGACATCGATTCGCGACGCTCTTTTTCTTCGCCTTCCATGTCCCAGGTCAGGCCGGGATAATCGGCTGCCAGCTGCGGCAGTAGCTGCTGCTTGAGAGCAGTGATGATCTGTTGAGCGTTGGCCTGCTCTTCATTCACCGCAGCCGAGACATTTATGACCCGTTTGCGATCAGTCCGGTTGATCTGTGAAAAACCCTGTCCCGCGATAATTTCAGCGGCTTGAAAGAGCGGAATTTCCCCGCCTGAAGGGGTGCGGATGCGCATGTTTTCAAAGGACCACAGCCGGCGGCGGTCGGTTTCCGGATAACGTACCATGACTTTGACTTCATCGCGGCCTCGCTGCAGGCGCAGGGCCTCGCTGCCGTAGAAGGCCGAGCGAACCTGGCGGCCGAGGTCGGTCTCGGTGATGCCTAGGACCCTGGCCGCCGGTTTGAGTTTCAACTTGATTTCACTTTTCCCCCGGGCATAGGTATCCTCAATGTCTTCGACCCCCTGGTACTCACCGAGAGCCTGCTTGATCCGTTCCGCGGCTTTTTCCAGAACGGTAAAATCGGTGTGGGCAAGTTGCACGTCGATGTTGGCTCCCAGCCTCATCAGATTTGAGCGGAATGACAATGAGTCCATACCGGCAATCGGGCCGATTTTCCGGCGCCAGGCGGCGGAGATCTCCGATGCCGGAATGTCACGTTTTTCGCTGTCGGTTAAAAAGACCGAAATGCTCGAAAGATTGGCGGCTGACGAGCCGCTGCCACCTCCCGGCCCGCCCCCGGCCATGGTGCCGCCAACCAGGGTATAAATATTGCGCAGGATGCTGTCGCCTGCGGGACGCTGAGCATCATAGGCGGCGATTGTCTCCAGGCCTTTTTCCAGAATTATCTCTGTGACTCGCCCGGTTTCTTCGATGGCGACCCCTTCGTTCATCTGCAGGGTCACGGTGATGCGGTCCCCCTCGACCTCGGGCATGAAGGTGAATTTGATCAGGCCGTTTTTGATAAACCCGGCGGTCAGGAGCAGGGCGACGGCCCCCACAGCCAGCGAGGCATAGCGGTAATTCAGGTTAAGTTTCAACAGTTTCAGGTAGGGTCCGTTAATCAGCCGATCCAGGGCGTGTCCGAAGCGTTGACGTAAACGCTCAATCCGACCCAAAAGTCCTGACGGCGTTTCCTGCCTTCTGCCGAAGCCCAGGTGGGCCGGGAGAACCAGCAGTGATTCGATCAGGGAGACGAGCAGCAGGGTGATGACAATCACCGGCATGACCTTGATGAATTTGCCCATCATGCCGCTCACAAAAACCAGGGGCAGAAAAGCAACAACCGTTGTCAGGATCGAAAAGGTGACCGGGACGGCAACCTCCAGGGCTCCATCAACCGCGGCCTGAAGGTAGGGTTTGCCCAGCTGACGCTGTTCGAAAATATTTTCCCCGACGACAATGGCATCATCGACCAGAATCCCCAGCGCCAGGATAAAGGCGAAAAGGGAAATCATGTTGATTGAAACGCCGAGCCAGGGCATGAGAAACAGAGTTCCGAAAAAGGAAATCGGAATGCCGAGCATGACCCAGGCCGCCAGTTTTATTTCCAGGAACAGGCCCAGGACAACCAGGACAAGAATAAGTCCGAGCACAGCATTCTTCTGCAGCAGAGCCATGCGACTGTTGAAAATTTCAGTGGTGTCGTTCCAGATGGCCAGGTTCAGATTGTCCGGTAACTGTACACGTTTGGCTTCAACGTAGTCGATGACCTGGGCGGAAATTTCCGTCGGTTTCTGCTCTCCGATGCGAAACACCTGTAACATCGCTGCCGGTTGACCGTCAAAGCGACCGAAATTGTCGCTGTCGGCGAAACCGTCCACAACCCGCGCAACATCCCCCAGTCGGATTCTCGTGCCGTCAGCTTTGGCCAGAATGGTGATATCCTCATACTCGGATCCGAGGTAGCGCCGTTCTTTGGTTCTGAGGAGAATCTCACCGCCACTGGTTTTAACGGTGCCGGCAGGAAGGTCAAGGGAGGCAGCGTTGATGGCTGCGGCAACCTGACCAAGAGTCAGGTTGTAGCGCTGGAGAGTCTCTTCCGAAATCTCCGCAGTAATTTCCGGGTTGCGGACGCCGCTGAGTTCTATCTGTGTTATATCGGGCCGTTCCAGCAGTTCATTGCGAATGTTTTCGGCCTGGGCGCGCAGAATATGTTCGTCGACGTTGCCGTAGACGACCACCGAAACCACTTCCCTGCGGTTTGAAACCTTGCTGATGATCGCTTTCTCCGCATCTTCAGGAAAACTGGTGATGCGGTCTATTTCGCTTTTGATGTCCTGCAGTACCAGGTCGACATCTTCATCACTGTAGATTTCAGCGATGACGCTTCCATAGCCTTCGCTGGCTGTTGACTTCAGCTGTTTGATTCCATCGACGGCGATCAGGCTCTCTTCGATTTTAAGTACGATCCCCTCTTCGACCTCTTCCGGTCCGGCACCGGGATAAGCAACAACGACCGAGACGCGATCAAGGGAGACTTCGGGAAATATTTCCTGCTTGATTTTTGGTGCCATGATCAGCCCGCCAATCACCAGGCACAGCATCAGCAGATTGGCTGCAACGTGGTTTGCAGCCATCCATTTGATTGCACCTGTCATTGACGTGGCTCCCCGTCAATAACGCGCAACAGGGTTCCTTCGGCTGCACCGGAGAGATTGGTCAAAATCAGCTGTGCTCCTGCGAGTTGATCATTGCTGATGATGACCTGATCTTTTTCCCGCTTCAGGATATCGGCTTTGACGTATTTCAGACGGCTGTTGTCGTCGATCAGCCAGAGTCTGTCTTCGGGATGCAGCGCGTCCCGGGGAAGAGCAATGACGGAATTGAGAGTTTGTCCTTTCAGAACCACTTTGACAAACTGGCCGTAAGGCAGATTCGGCAAGTGTTGATTGGAGTATAAGCGGTAGGGATCTGTGACCGAGACGACGACCGTAGCGGTGCGACTGGTTGGGTCGATTTCACCCAGACTGCGGACAATTTGCCCCTGACCGTAGAATTGCTCTTCCGCGCTCAGGTAGATATCAGCCGTTGAGCCGTTCTGCTGATTCGGACCGGGGATGGCCAGCCATCGGAGCTGGTCGACGGGCAATGAGACATTGATTTCGGCTCGGTCGGTTCCGGCAAAGCGCCCGACGCTGCTGCCACTGATCAGGAACTGTCCGGGAGCGATATTTCTCTCACGTACACGGCCATTGAAAGGTGCTGTGATTTCAGTTCGTTGCAGATTCAACCTGGCTTTATTCAAGCCGGCCTGAGCAGCCGCCAAAATAGCTTCCTGTTGGCGCAACTGAATTTCGCGGGTCACCAGCGGCCCGGGGGACCCTTTGTCGGGCAGGTTGATGCGTTCCCATTCCGCCTGGGCTAAGCGCGACTGTTCCTGTTCTTTGGCCAGGGCGACTTGCGCCTGGGCCACTTCGGCTTTGGCCTGCTCAACGGCCAGCAGGTAATCGTCTGGCTCGATCTTGAAAAGGATCTCCCCGGTTGAAAAAAATCCGCCAGGGACCAGGCGTGGCGACATCCAGGTGACGCGCCCGCTGACTTGGGGGGTCAGACTCATTTCCTGATCCGCACTGACGGTTCCGATCGCTTCGATGCTGACCTGGTGATCGGTGAGCCTGAGCTCCATGGTTTCAACCAGAAGGCCCTGTTTATGGGGCTTCTGGCGCTGCGGTTCCGGTTTCAATCCGGACATGACTTTCAGGCCGGCGACGCCAAGAAGAATGATCACAAGCGGCAGAATGATTTTCAGGACAAGAGGTGATTTTTTAGTCTTTCCGGTCATGGGTTTTATCTCACTTGGTCGTCAGTGCCTGACGTTGCTTTTGGAGTTCATCCGTCATCCAGGTGCCGCCAAGAGCTCGTACCAGGGTGATCCGGTGGCTGAGCCATTGACGGCGATTGCTCACCTGCTGACTGAGAATTTCGAGATGATCGATTTGTCTGTTGAGCAGATCGCTGCTGTCGGTCAGGCCGGCCAGGTAATTATGCCGCAGGACGTCGAGGCCGGCCTGGTTGATCTGTCTGCGCTGTTCAAGCAGGGCGGCTGCTTCCGCTGCTTGAAGTTCTGCCGTCAAGGCACTTTCGACCTCTTCCACCGCGGATAGAAGTTTCTCTCTGCTCAGGGCCAGTTGTTCGGCTCGAGCTGCCATTTGCTGATCGCTCAAAGCTTTCAGACGGCCACCATCATAGAGGGGTTGAAGCAGTCCCAGGGTGAGGTTCCACAGGGTTCCGCCGTAATCGCCATGAGCCAGGCGGGTGACGGAGCGGCCAATGCCGGCAGAGAGATTCAATGACGGAAGGCGCTCAGCCAGAGCTGCTGCGAGATCACGGTCAGATGCCTGCAACTCAAGCAGAGCTGCCGCGATGTCGGGTCGCCTGGTCAGCAGGCTGGCCGGTAGCCCCGGGTCGATGACCGGGGAGATCTGCGGTAATTGCCGGAGTTCAACACTGAGGCTGCGCGGCAGTTCGCCGAGTAATAAGGCGATACTGTTTTCAGCCTGAATCAGCGCTGCACGGTATGTGGGTTCCTGAGCGGCCATGGTTGCCAGATTCTGTCTGGCCTGGTAAAGCTCGCTAATGGTGGCCAGTCCCGCGCGATAACGGGCGGTAATAAGCTGCAAAAGCTCCCGGGAATTTATGGTCTGGCGTTCCAGCAGATCCAGTTGAGCTCGTTGTTCGACGGCTAAAAAGTACTGTTCACTCAGTTGGGCACTGAGACTGAGGAGCAACGCTTCGACTTCCGCCTGGCCCGCCTTGGATCTGAACTCAGCGGCTTGCTCCTCGGCTTTAAGTTTACTCCACAGGTCAACTTCATAACCGGCGGCAAGAGACAGGTTTTGGGTTGTTGCGATGCTCCCTCCCGTTGCATTGAGGCTCTGTGAGCGTCCAACTGAAGCATTCCCACTGACCTGGGGCAAACGTTGCGCGCGGCTGATGCGTTGAAGAGTTTCGAGCTGCTCAAGGCGATGAATTGCCTGCTGCAGGCTCAGGTTGTTTGAGAACAGTCGCTCCTGTAAGCGATTCAGGCGCTCATCGTTAAAGTCCTGCCACCAGCGATCCTGGACTGTGAGGGTTGTCTGGGGCCGTTCGGTCACATAGGAGAGGGGAGCTTCAGGGGGTTCAAGATCCGGCGGGGGTAAAGGCTGGCAGGCCGCAATCACGAACAGGGAAGTAAAAAACAGGAGATATCTCATCGCGCAGCCTCCAGACCTGCCTGAATGAAGATCATGAGTTGCTCGATCAAGGCGTTGGGGGTAAGGGGCTGGGGAAACTCGGGAGAATGAAAAAAATGCTGGTGACTTGTACACATCACGTGGCTCAGAGTTCCCATGATGAATTGCATTCGAACCAGCAGAATCTCTGACGGGATTTCGGGCAAAGCCTCTTCAAGACCGGTAAACAGGGTCTTGAAAGTGGGTAGAGCCAAAGTGAGAAAACAGTGGCGAACCGTTTCATCCGGGTCACTCAAGGAGCGTCCGATCAGGGTTATGAAATCGCGGGCCCCGGGGCTTGAATTTTTAAATTCCAGGGTCGGAACAACAAAGGCCCTCAGCAACTCTGCCGCCGCCGGCAGGGCATCAAGTTCCCGAGCCTGCTTGGTGACTTCGCGCATTTTGGTCTGGCGGATTTCATTCAGCGGCAGCATGCGTCTTTCCATAACCGACTGGAGAAGCTCCTCCTTAGAACCGAAGTGGTAATTGACGGCAGCCAGGTTCACGCCGGCCAGGGTCGTCAGATTTCTAAGTGAGGTGTTGTGAAATCCTTCCCGGGCAAACATCTGTTCGGCACAGTCGAGAATACGGGTTTTGGTGTCTGAATGGGTCATGATTGATCCGTGGATAAGAAAGATTGTTTATTTAAACACTTGTTTAAAACGGGTGTCAATGTTGCCGTTTTGAGAGAAGCATTTTCGATGCACAGCCTTTATGCAGCAACTCTATTTGTGCCTAAATATTAGGCAGAAATAGAGTTAGCCAGGATGGAAGAGCCCCCGAAAGCGAACGTTATGGTTTTGGCACACTGGCTGCTATAGCTGTGGCCAGTGTCGATGAAAATATTTTCTGAAAGGAGAACCTCAGGATGAAGAAGGTGGAATGCATCATCAAGCCGTTCAAGCTGGACGACGTCAAGAGCGCGATCAGCGATCTCGGGATCACCGGGATGACCGTCAGTGAAGTGCGTGGGTTCGGGCGCCAGAAAGGTCACACCGAACTCTATCGCGGTGCCGAATACCAGATCGATTTTATTCCCAAGCTCAAGATCGAGCTGGTGCTGGCCGACGACCAGGTCGACGAAATCGTCTCCGTCGTGCAGCGCGAAGCCTGCACCGGCCGTATCGGTGACGGCAAGATCTTCGTCAGCGCCATCGAGCAGTCGATCCGCATTCGCACCGGCGAAGCCGGCGAAGATTCCCTCTGATCACGTTCTCAATTCAGCAGACCTGTTTGATATAAAAGGAGACACACGATGAAAAAGTTCATGATTCTACTCGCCGGGTTACTGATCCTGCCCACCCTGGCTTTCGCCGAAGACGCTCCCATCTCGGAGCTGACCTTTGTTCTCAACACCTTTTCCTTTCTGGTGATGGGAATCCTGGTCATGTGGATGGCCGCCGGGTTCGGCATGCTTGAAGCCGGTCTGGTCCGCTCCAAGAACACCGCCACCATCTGCCTGAAAAACATCTCCCTGTTCGGTATTGCCGG
>JAFGEL010000006.1 GCA_016931615.1 Desulfuromonadales bacterium | reverse complement strand
CTTCGGCTTCGGCTTCGGCTAAAGTTTCACCAGAACTTTCTGTTTCTACAAGTGTTTTCTGCTTTCTATTCGATCCTAATATTTTCAGGAGAACAAGAATAAACAGCAGGACCGCCAGAGTCACACCAAGATAGATAATTCCCAGAGCAGCCACAGTCTGGTAGGCTTCTGGAACTCCCAGAGAGGCCAGAAACTGAGAAAAACCCGCTATCAGCAGATTAATCCATTCAACAATACCATTCCAACTTAACTCATTCAGCCATTGCATAAATGTAATATATCCTCGTTTATTCTATTGAAAGCCCAACAGAAAATTTCAATCAAATTCAAATTCATGCCGTAAATCATAAACACAGCGGCGTGCTTTATACGCTGCACGGGCAGCAATCGCCTGTGGACCCAGAAGCAATACGAGAAGATAGTCTTCTGTCAAAGGTGCGATCAGCGTTTTGTTCTCTCCTGTCCGGATAATAACCTCTTCCAGGTTACCACTCTCAATACGCGACAAAGCTTCACGCAGCAGGTTGAGAATAATGCCACTATGAGCCCCGACAACTTTTATCTCATAGTCATTGATACGTGCCACCTGATCGACAGCTTCCCCTTCCCAGTCAATAATAACGGCACCTAAAGCGCCAGGAATATCTTCAAGCAGCCTGTTTAAAAGTGACTTGAAAGGCATACAACCTCCTGTCAGAGTCAAACCCTGCGGCCGATCAGGCCGACAGCGCCTCCGGTGGATCCCCTTTGTCCTTAAACTCGTTCAAGCGCACGGAAACCAGTTTAGACACCCCCGGTTCCTGCATGGTGACACCATACATCGTATCCAGGATCGCCATGGTCCTTTTGCTGTGAGTAATAATGATAAATTGAGATTGATCTGTCATCTCTTTAACCATGTCAGCAAAACGATCGATATTGACATCATCAAGAGGGGCGTCCACCTCGTCCAGAATACAAAATGGAGTCGGTTTTATCAAAAACAATGAAAAAATCATCGCAACCGCAGTCAGGGCTTTTTCCCCGCCCGAAAGCAGATTGACATTCTGCAAACGTTTTCCGGGGGGCTGAACAATGATGTCGATCCCGGTTTCCAGCAGGTCATTTTCATCGGTCAGACGCAATTCAGCCTGGCCGCCACGGAACAGGCGCGGAAACACCTGCTTGAATTTCTCATTGACCTGCTCAAAGGTCTCCTTGAAGCGACGACGAGTCGTTCTGTTGATCTGACTGATGGCTTTTTGCAGATCGTCGAGCGACTGGTTCAGGTCATCCCGCTGTTGCGATAAAAAGTCATAACGCTCTTCCTGCTCGCGGTACTCTTCGATCGCCATCAGGTTGACCTCGCCCAGTGACTCAATGCGTTGCTGCAAGCGCCTGAGTTGCTGACGCTGGCGCTCCTGCTCATCATCCGTCGCCTCCGGAACCTGATGCTCCAGCAGATCGACACGATAACGCTCAAGAACCGTCTGGCGAACGTGCTCCCTGTCGACCTGAAGCTCATGCCGGCGCAGCTGGAGCTGTGCAACCCCCTTGCGTAGCTCTTCAGCTTCAGATCTGATGCTGCGCAGCTGTTCACGGGAATCCTCTATGGCACTGCGCTGCTGCTCATAGGCAAGGCGACTTTGATCAGCACGCTTCTGGAGCTCCGTGCGGTGATCAAGAAGCACTTCAAGCCTCGCCCTGAGCTGGGTTTCCTCTGTTTGCAGCTGAGCAGAGGAATCCCGGGCGGAAGTCTTTTTTTGTTCGATCCGGGTCCTGCTCTGGTTGATTTCTTCGGTCTGACGATCGATACGGGTTAACGTTTCGCGCATCGCCAGTCGATGCTGCTGAAGAGCAGCCAGCTCCACGCGTTGCGAGGTGAGACTTTCACGCGCCTGCTCAAGCTCAAGACGGACTGCGGTTAACTGCGCCTGAAAACCGGCTGATGTCGTTTCCAGATCCTTTTGCCGATCACCCGTCCTCGACAACCCGACGGCCAACTCCTGTTCTTCGCGTTTTAAACTGTCGTGACCTTCATCAATCTGCTCCAGGTCATGAATAATGAGCGCCAGACGACTGTTCAGATGATCAGCCTCAGCCTGCAACCCCTGTCGGTCCTTGTCGAGCTCTACCGCCTGCAGCTCAAGGAGGTGGGCCCGGGAGGTTGCGGCGGAGCGTTCTTCATCAAGCTGAATAACTTCCTCACGCAGCTCTTCCAAACCGGCCTGCCCAGCCGCAAAGACCGCCTCAAGTTGGCCGATTCTTGCCTCAACCTCATCCAGCTGCCGCTTCCGCCGCAGCAGGCCCGAGGAGCCAACGGATGTCGCTCCACCGGACAGAAACCCCTGCCAGTCGAGACAGCGCCCAGCCTGATCAACCAGCAGGGTCCCGGGGTCAAGGGGATGGTCCAGATAATTCATAACGTCAGAGACAACATAAACACCGCAAAAAAGCTGCTCAATAATGGCTTCACAGCCCTGTTGCGCAGTAACTTTTTCCACCAACGGCGTACCCTGAGCGAAGGGGCTAACAGGGTGCAGCGCCACAGCATTGAGCAGCGTTGCCCGGGCCTGCTGCTGAGACAGATGCCTGAAGACATTGGCAGCATCCACAGAGCCGGAGGGCAATACGGCTTGCAGCCGGTCACCCAGAGCCATGGCAACCGCCGCCTCGTAGTCTTCGGACACAGTGAGGATATCGGCCAGCACCCGTCCCTGAGGATCGCTGGTCGCCAACAGGCTGCGCACCCCCTCGCTGTAGCCCTCGCGCTGACGCTGAAGCTCCTGCAAAGACTCCTGCATCGAGCGCTCTCTCTCAAGAGCGTGACGCTGTTCATCAAGAGCGACCTCAGCCAGCTTCAGCTTCTCATTTGTGGTCCGATAACGGACTTCCAGGTCCTCCCGCGCGGCCTGCAAACCCTCTTGGCGGTCACGCACATGATGCAGTTCCAGAATAAGGTCTTGGCGCTTTTTTTCGACCGCTTCAAGCTGTTCACCGAGACTTGCCGCATTACTCTCAAGCTGCTGACGTCGCCCCGTCTCTGCGGCCAGCCGCCGAGAAACTTCTTCACGCCGATTGGACAGCCGGTTCGAATGGGAAAAGAGTTCCATCAGCTCACTGCGATGGTTTTCATATTGCTGGTTCAACTGCTGTTCGTGGGACACTTTTTCCTGAAGAGCCGCTTCGGCACCGGCAACAACCCGGCGTAATTCATCCAACGTCTCGTCGGCTCCCCGGTCCTGAAGGCGCAATTGCTCCCGTTCGTTTTCAAGGCTTTTCAAGCGTTCAGCCAGGGACTCCAGCTCGGACTGAAGGTCATGATCCTGCTGTAAGAGATGTTCTCTCTGACGACCGGATAGAAGCAGGTCATTTTCTGCCTTCTGGATCTCGGTCCCCGACTGGTAGACCTGCTGCTGAAGTCTATTATGTTCCGTCTCGGCAGCGGTCACCTTCAGCTGCTGTTCTTCGAGTTGGAGATCGCCATCTTCCAGGCGTGCATCCAGACGGGCCAGAATGGCCGCCTGTTCCTGTTGCCGTGGATCAACCAGCGACAGCTCGTGGCCCAGGGACTGGAAACGATTACCGGTCAGACTCAATTCTATGCGTTTGACCTCCCCCCGGTATTCGCGAAACTTTTCGGCACGCTGGGCCTGGCGTTTCAGACTGCTGATCTGGCGTCTGACCTCGGTGATTATATCGCCGAGACGAATCAGGTTCTGCCGGGTCGCATCCATCTTTCTCAAAGCGGTTTTCTTTCGCGCCTTGAACTTGGTGACCCCAGCCGCTTCCTCAATCAGGCTGCGCCGCTCTTCCGGCTTGGCACTCACCAGCATACCAACTTTGCCCTGTTCAATAATCGAATAAGACCGGGCACCAACGCCGGTATCCATAAACAGCTCGGTAATATCCAGCAACCGGCAGGGGGTCTTGTTGATCAGGTAATCACTTTCACCGCTGCGATGAAGACGGCGGGTCACCATGATTTCAGCGTAATCTTTGTACTCAGGTGGGCAGACTCCGGCGCTGTTATCAAACACCACCGACACCTGGGCTAACCCATGCGGCTTTCGCGATTCACTGCCTCCGAAAATGACATCTTCCATCATACGGCCACGCAGATGTCGGGCGTTCTGCTCGCCCATCACCCAGCGGATGGCATCGACGATATTACTTTTCCCACAGCCGTTGGGTCCGACAACGCCGGTGATCCCCTGTTGGAAATCCAGGCTGACTTTGTCGACAAAGGATTTGAAACCGACTATGTCCAGGCGTTTAATTTTCATCGTGGTGTGTTTGTGTAAAGCGTCCGCGCATCAACGACAGGGAAGACCCGACCCCTCGTACAGAGCCCTATAAAATCAAGGGCGCGTCATGTTATCAGGGGGCAGAAGTCATGTAAAGAACAGATCCATCACTCCCCCGCGTCGAGTGCCGAGCTGTCTTTATTGTAGCTTGCTGAGCCATACCATATGACGCTATGATGGGAATCGTTTAAGGTCACTTACTCTTTTAACCTCAGCGGTATGTCGAGATGCGTTCTACAACCCTACGGATTCTGATCAGAACCTTCTATCTCTCGCTGATATTCTGCGCCACCCTGATCACCCTGATGATCGTTTTTCTCAGCCAGCTCAAGCTGGACGATTATCGCCAATCGCTTGAAAACCAGTTGAGCTCAGCGTTACAACAACCGGTCACCATAGGCCACAGTTCACTGACCTACAATCAGGGTCTGGCTCTTGAACTTAAAGAACTTCAGATCGGTTCCGCCACGGCACCACTGGCCAGGGTTCCGCGCCTCGTCGCCACGTTGAAACTGACGCCCTTGTTGCAGCGACAATTCATTCTTGACCAGGTCCAGATCGACAACCCCGAGCTCCAACTGCATTTCCCTTTGCCGCAGCGTGCGGAGAAAGGGACCTCACAGCGCCTGTTCAACACTCTCGGCATCAGCATCCTGACTATTCATAATGCCAGGGTCAAGATTTATCAGGATGGCAAAAATGACATGCTGGAACGTCTGCGCGTCAACAATCTTCATGCGGTCCTGACGGGCTGGCAGGCAGGACAAAGTGGTCGCCTGGTTGTCAGTGCACAACTACCCGACTACCAGGCCAACCTGTTCCTGGACACCAAGCTACCAACCAGCGCTGATCCCGATGTGTGGCGACGGGAAGTGCATCAAACTGAATTGAGACTGAGCGGGTTTTCCACTGCGGGCCTGCCCCGGATCAAGGGCCAGAGCTATCCCCAGGCTCTGGATCTGCACCTGAGCATCCAGGGAGCCCCGGCCAACGGGACGGTCTTCAATGCCCAGTTAAGCGGTGCTCCCGGCCAGGAAAAACTCTTCGCGCTCAGTGGACGCTGGACGTCTACTCAGGATCAGGACGCTATCACAGCTCTGAAGGGTGAAATGTTGAGTGTGCCCTTGCAGGGAGAATTTTACTATTTAAGACAGGTTGAAAAAAACTATATTGCCGGGCGCTTCGGGGCAATGAATACTCAATTAAGCCCTCAGCTGCTGAAAACATGGCGGATCCCCAAGGCCGAAAGACTGCTCAAAGGCGAGCTGGAAAGACTGAGCCTGAGCGCCGAAAAAAGTTGGCCCGCCAATGAGAATTTTTCCGGTCTTCCGCGAATAGCGGCAGAAATAACCCTGTGCAACTTGGACTGGGATATTCCCGAGATCAAACAGTTACACGATTTTTCCGTCGATCTGGTTCTCGACAACAACCGTCTGAGTATTCAGGATGGCGTGATCGTCGCCGGGGGGCAGCCGGTCGATTTTTCCGGGCGGGTCGACTCTCCATTCCTGAAACCTGAAATCACCCTGTCAGTCCAGTCCAGTCCCCAGCTCGAACTTTTCACGCAGTCCTTCCCGGAGCTCCGCAAGTGGGGCCTCTTCGGACCGGTCGCCGGCAACTTGAAGCTGACCGGCCCCCTGCACCATCCCGACTTTTCACTCATTGCCGATTTCACTGAGGCCCGGCTGCAGCATACCTCAATCCTGACGAAACCCTCGGGAACTCCGGCAAAATTCAGCGCGCAGGGCAAGTTGGCGGCGCGTTCACTGCTGGTTGACCATTTCACCTTGGAATTGCCGAACATTGATCTGACCGGTTCAGGCCGCTATCAGGCGACAGAAGATCACCCGGAATACCAGCTCAAACTTGATCCCCTTCGGCTACAACAACTCACCCCGTTTTCCCCCTTGCTGAAAAGACTGCATTCCAAGGGTGAAGTTACTGCAAGCTTAAGCAGTAATCACGAGGGTCCGCGTGGCATTATCGATGTGGATAATGTCGAAGCTCACCTGACCAGCATCATCGGAGAATTACGCCAAACGACCGGACGGATCGAAATCAACCGCCAAGGTTTCAATTTTCACGATCTGAAAGCATCTCTGGGAGAATCGGTCTTTCAGGTCAATGGCCGCTTTACCGACTGGAATAAACCACACCTCAAACTGGATATTCAAGGTACCAATATTCGCGCCCACGACCTGATTTTCAGCAACCCGGATTTGACACTCCATGACCTTGACGGCCATCTGGAAATAGATGCCGAAAGGCTGCGCTTTTCTCCAGTCCGAGTTCGGCTCGAAGACCGGACGGTTGCAACAGTCTACGGATCTGTCAACGATTTCAAAAACCCGTCGGTTTCTCTCGATATTCGTTCAGACCAAGTCGATGTCCTTGATGTGATCAAGCTTTTTCAAGGAGGAAATCCCCCCGACAAAAGCAGTAAAAGGCAAAAATCAACCCCGGTTCATATCAAGGTCTCAGCCAAACAGGGAACTCTGGGAGGATTGCATTTCAAAAATGCCCAGGGGGTCATCAGCGATCACAATAAACTGTTCACCATTTACCCGCTGAGCTTCGATAATGGGGACGGCTGGTGTCAGGCCCGGGTTGAATTTGATCGCTCGGAGCAAACTGCGCCCTTGAAAATCTCCGGGCACGTCGAAGGCATCAACGCATCGGTCCTTCATCAGGACCTGTTTGCCGAACAGGGTCTCATTAACGGCAGCCTGCGCGGAGACTTCTACATTGCAGGTGACCCGGTCGAAGAAAATTTCTGGGGAACAGCCCGGGGGGGGCTGCACCTCCAGGTCAGCGATGGAACCTTGCGAAAATTTCACGGTCTGGCCAAGGTTTTTTCACTGCTCAACATTTCACAAATATTTTCCGGACAACTTCCCGACATGGACCGGGAAGGCATGCCCTTCAGCCTGATGGAAGGCAGCGTCAATATCGCCGCCGGCCAACTGACGACCGAAGACTTCAAGGTCACCAGTGAAGCGATGAATCTTTCCCTGGTCGGAACGCAGGGCTTGGTGGATGACAAGCTGGACTTCACTCTGGGAGTGAAGCCTTTACGAACCGTCGATAAAGTCATTACCAAGATTCCGATCGCCGGCTGGATTCTTGCCGGTGAAGAAGAGGCTCTGGTCACCGCCTACTTCAAGGTCGAAGGGAGCAAGAAAGACCCGAAAGTGACGCCCATTCCGATCGATTCGGTGTCAAAAACAGTTTTCGGAATTTTCAAACGAACCCTCGGGCTTCCGGGGAAACTGGTAAAGGATATCGGCACTCTGCTGCAAGGAGAACCGGAAAAGAAGGAAGAATCAACAGAGCCGTAACCTCAAAAAAAACCCCGACGTGCAGCCGGGGATTTTAAAAATATCTCGCCGAGAGATTTAGAGGGAGCAGCTCATATCTTCGCCGCAACACATCGGTGACTTGATTTTACCGTGTCCATTGGGACATTTCGAAATCTGAACCTCGACGCCGCTGTCCAGTTTCAAAACATCATTCACCAGTGGAGCGTCACATTTCGCACAGGTTGCATTCACAGCCATTCCGCATTTTGCACATTCGTAAGTTGCCATTGAATCTCTCCTCGATACAGAGTCTAAAAGGATTAACTACCTGATCCAGCATGCCCGTCAGTTTATAATCGTCACCGAGGATTAACAACCAAAATTGTAATCTTTGTCGAAAAAACTGCACTACCAAATTAGATTGGCTTATCAAGCTACCAGGGAGAATTATTGCTCGACGACTTTATCCCCGACATAAACAGTCGAAATCCCAAAAGTGAGGTCGGTGAACTGTACGCGCTTAAAGCCGGCTTCACTCATCATGCGGGAAAAGTCTTCCTGACACGGAAATTCCAGGACCGAATCGGGCAGATACTGGTAAGCGCTGCGTTTTCTTGATATCAGTCCACCGATCGTCGGCAGGATTTTCTGAAAATAAAAATAATAGATTTTGCGGAACAGCTGGCTGCGTGGATTGGAAAACTCAAGGATGACAGCCCGTCCTCCCGGCTTGAGAACGCGATACATTTCACGTAGACCGGCATCACGATCAACAACATTGCGAATACCAAAAGCGATGGTTATGCCGTCAAAGGTATCATTCGGATGGGGAATCTCCTCACAGGGTGCGTTGACCAGCATGATTCTTTGACCGTGGGGAGAGTTTTTCAGTTTAGCTTGGCCATGCACCAGCATCCCCTGGGTAAAATCTTCACCGACAATCACCACCGAGGGATCACTCTGTTCGGCAACTTCAAGAGCGACATCACAGGTGCCTGTCGCAATGTCAAGCACGCGACCATTTTTTGGAATACTCAACTGGCTGACGGCAAATCTGCGCCAACGGCGATCAATACCGAAAGACAGCAGGCGGTTAAGCAGATCATAACGATGAGCGATATCATCAAACATCTGCCGAACGCCGCGCCCTTTATCCGACAATTTAAACATGTCACAACTCCGTAAAGCCTGATTACAACTTGCTAGGAGCCTGTTTCTATCATAGAGTGATCAAGGCTCCAACTAGTTTTCATCCGGAAACGGTCCTTTTCCGCCGTGGCGGCATCAATCTACGGGCTTATTTGTGCGGCGTAAAATGTTACGTCTTCGCATAACCCCTTGATCTCCTTGTCACAACGAAAAATTGCGCGTTTCCATTCTGAAAACTCAAGCGTTGTCTTCCGAAGTTTCCGGATAGCTGCCAACTGGAAAAGCAGGAAATTCGCTCTCCGTCACCTGTGGTCAGAAGTCATGGCAAGAACAGAAAATCACTCTTTCCCAATCGCTGTTTGCGCGGCAATTATTGTCCGCCAGGGTCAGGTCCTGATCACTCGGCGACCTGAAGGCAAACGTCTCGGGGGGTTCTGGGAGTTCCCGGGCGGTAAAATCGACACCGGAGAATCGCCCCATGCGGCACTGATTCGTGAATTGAAAGAGGAGCTGGACATTTCCGTCAGTGTCGACCAGATCTTTGAAACCGTATATCATCGTTATGACTGGGGAGCGGCCCTGATTCTTGCCTATCTTTGCCACTGGGACAGCGGCACCATCAAGCACCTGGAGGTCGCCGATCATCAATGGGTACGGCCGGAGAATTTTTCCGACTACAACATTTTGCCTGCCGACCAGCCGATCCTGGATAAATTACGGGCAGCACTGAACTGAATTATTATAACTTTCGAGGAGAAAAAAATGCCTATTCGCCTGACCGTTCTATGTGAAAACAGCGTCGATCGTGTCAGCCCCTACGGGCTGTTGGGTGAGCATGGCTTCGCCTGCCATGTTCAGACTCCTGCAGGAGCTTTTCTTTTCGACACCGGCGGCGGACTGACCCTGATCAACAATGCGCAACTGCTCGGCATTGATTTAGCCATGATTAAAGGGATCATGTTCAGTCACGGGCATTTCGACCACACCGGCGGTCTGAAACAGGTGTTGGAAAAAACCGGCGAAATTCCCATTTACGCCCACCCCGATCTGTTCAGTGAACGCTACAGTAATAACGGCGGAAAGACACGCAACATCGGGATTCCATGGAGCCGGACGGAACTGGAGAAACTTGGAGCGCGGTTTGTTCTCGATGCCGGTCCGCAAGCAGTGGCCCCAGGACTGATACTCTCCGGCAGCGTCCCACGTATCCATCCGGAAGAGACCGGGGATCCCAATTTGCTGGTTGTTACCGCACAGAAAACCCAGACGGCAGATCCCCTGAAGGATGATCTGTCCCTGTTTATCGATACTCCGAAAGGGCTGGTTATTCTGCTAGGCTGTGCCCATGCCGGCCTGATGAACATTATCGATCATGCCATCAAGGTCAGCAGGCAGGATAAAATTCATATGATCCTGGGGGGTACGCATCTGAAATTCTGCAGCGAAGAACAGATGGTCGCCACGCTCAAACAACTTGAAGAGCTCGACATCGCCAGAATCGGCGCATCGCACTGCACCGGGCTCAGGGGCGCCAGACGTTTGGCTGAACGTTTCGGGGAGAAATTTTTCTCGGCGTCCGTCGGGGTTGAGATTGAACTCTGAAACTTGCTGTATCGTGCCGCCCGAATCAGGTGTGAGGAAAGGATAACATCAGCTGCACAACGTCACCGTCAGGCAGATACAAAGAAACACAGAGATCGATATTGTCGAACTCAAAAACCTCATCCAGATGGCTGTCGTAGAGACAGGCTTTGCCTGCAGCCAGAGCCTCCGCTGCAGCCGCAGCCTTGGTCATGACATGAATGGACACGTGCGACTCTCAAAATGAAGCTTCCGAACGCAACTGCAGTCAATCCAGACGAATTAGTCTAAATTATTTGCACCCATGCCGCCAGGCCAATTCTTGATCTGTGAAATTCGGATCCCCTTCATTCACTTCTTCACTCACATCTCGCTGGTGCAGTCGTCTATAGCCGCTATTCTGACATTCAGTGAGCGCTCGTTCCGCTTCGAATCCTCACAAAAAAAAAGCCTGCACCGTTCAGATGAACAGCACAGGCCTTTAGTCTATCTTGTTGGCACGCCCGACTGATCCCGTTTACCTTTTTAATCTGAAAGTCAGGGAGCTTGGAGAAAGAAACGAAACGAAACCCAAACCAGCTTCAGAACATCTGGTGCAAACACTTATCAGCTATTCCTGGCTCGGAAACGTCCGCGAACTTGAAAACTTTACCGAGAAATACATGTCTCTTCATGATATCCCTCAGCACGAAGCGATCATTTCTTCATCCCTCTCTCCAGCCACGGAACAGGATGGTGAGAGCAAAGACGCCCTAGCCGGAAGCCTGAACGAAATTACTGCCAGAGCCATCAATACTGTGTTCAAAAAGGAGGATGGCAATATCTCCAGAACCGCCGAACGACTTCAAGTCGACAGAAACACTGTCAAACGCTGACTCAAGAAGAAAGAAACCAGCCCTTAAGCAGCACCAAATCAATAAACTGCAATTAACAAAGTAGCCATTGTGCCTGATCCATATCAGACAGGTCACGTTAGCCGATGCTGTTATTGGCGCAGCCATCTGAGATCGATCAGATTCCCAATTCCGTAAGGTTTACTTGAGGCCAGTCGACCCACGAAGACTGGCCATTTTATATCACCAAGTTAAGCAAGCCTGAAGCTAAGATTAATTATAATCGCTTTTAGTATAGATGATCTGACTGTATAGTTCTTAAAACAACGGTTTGTATCGTCATACTAAATTGGCAAAAGGAGAATCGAATGAACAGTATTTCAAAAAAAATTCAAAAGCTTTTGGCTGTCCCCCTGTTAATTGTATGTGCTCTGGCGTTGAGTGGCGTGTCGGCTCAGGCTGCGTTCACCCCCGACAAAACAGTCCATGTCATCGTTCATACCTCACCAGGCGGCGGTGTCGACACCATGGCACGCCTGACCTTCAAGCATGCTGCACGCCTGTCGGGTGTCAATTTTGTTGTTGAAAACTTTGCCGGAGCTGGCGGGCAGATCGGTTACACCAAGCTGTCCATGTCCAAACCTGACGGTTATACCCTGGGTACCATTTCAACCATGAGTATCGTCACCCATGAACTGACCCGTAAAAATGTCCCTTACACCTTCAAAGACAACTTCCAGCCGGTTGCCCGGATTACTCTTGATCCCTCCGTTCTGGCTGTTAAAACTGACAGCAAGTACAAGACTCTAGACGATCTTTTGGCCGATGCCAAAGCAAACCCGGATAAACTGAGCTTTGCTGGAACCTTTACTTATAGTACCCACCACATCCACGATATCGTGCTGCAGAAACAGACCGGGACCAAATTCAAATACATCCCGTATGATGGTGGCGCCAAAGCCATTGCTTCCCTGCTGGGTGGCCACGTCGATGTTGCTGCCAGTGGTCTCAGCGAGTTTGCTCCGCTGATCAAGAGTGGTGAAGTTCGCATCCTTGCGTCTGCCGGCGACAATCAGTGGAAGAGCCTGCCGGAGATGACTCTGTACAAGGATGCGGGCTACAAGATTTCCCTCGGCTCAAACCGTGGTATCTCTCTGCCGGCTGGTGCCCCGGCTGACATTGTCAAGTACTACGACGAGCTGCTCACCAAGGTTGCCAATGATCCCGAGTTTTTGGCTGAAGCTGAAAAAATCTCTATCGCACCGACCATCGCTCATCTTGGTGCCGCCGCCTTCACTGAGTACCTGACCGATTTGCAAGCGATTATGGCTGAAAACCTGGCTGGACAAGAGAAGAAATAATCCAGTTATTCAGATAGTAGTTCTTATTCTGGAACTTCACTTTCAATGTCCTGCCGTTTTCCTGGCAGGACATTGAACCTCTTATTACAAGAAAGAACACTTAAGATGGACGCTATCAAAAAATATGTTGTTCAGGCGGGACTTGTCGGCATCAGTCTGCTGGTTTATCTGAGCTCTGCGGAGCTGTCCGCGAGCGCCAGAGCTTTTCCGCGCGCCATGGCGCTGGGACTGCTGGTCCTGGTGGTTTTGCTGATCGTGACGAATGCCATAAAGCAAGCAAAAGGAGACTCTGAAAAAGTAGAAAATCCTGGCAGCAGTCTGAACGTCAAAACAATGAGTATTCTGGTCGGGTTCATCGTCTTTAATGTTCTGTTTGTCTGGTTGATGCCGAAGATCGGTTTTGAAGTTGCCGGATTCCTGTTCATCTTCGGTGGTATGATCATGCTTGGTGGAAAAGCTGCAGCGCGTTACTGGTGGGTCGCTTTGGGGCTACCCATCCTTTTAGGAGTCGTTTTCCGGACCTTGCTGGATCTGAGACTTCCTTTGCCTCCATTCATGTCATAAGGAGCGTCTCATGGAAATTCTGAACGGAATTATGAATCTTGCTTCCCCTGCTGTTTTTCTGTCGATGTCGGCCGGGGTGGCTTGGGGGATTATCTGCGGTGCCTTGCCCGGACTGGGTGCAACCATCGGTATTGCACTGCTGATCCCTTTTACTTTTACCATGAGCCCGGTGGTGGCGCTGCCGATGCTGGCCGGTGTTTACGCCGGAGCGATCTATGGCGGCGGCATAACGGCCATTTTGCTGGGAGTGCCGGGAACATCAGCCGATGCGGCCACGGTCTTTGACGGCCATCCGATGGCCAAGAAAGGTCAGGCCAGAAAAGCCCTCAGAACATCGGTGACCTCGTCCGCTATTGGTGGAATGTTTGCCGCGATCGTGCTGCTGCTGCTGGCACCGCCACTGGCCAAGTTATCGCTGGCCTTCGGTCCGCATGAGTATTTTCTGATCGCGATTTTCGGCCTGACCGTTATTGCCGCGGTCTCTCCCGGATCCATTCTAAAGGGACTGATTGCCGGTGCTCTGGGCTTGATGCTGGGAACCGTCGGCCTTGATCCGATTGTCGGTGAAATGCGCTTCGGTTTCGGTTATGTCGAGTTGTTTGACGGCCTGCCGTTGATCCCTCTGCTGCTTGGCCTGTTCGCTTTCCCGCAGTGTCTGAAGTTTACCGAAGATCTGGTGACCAAAGGCTTGAGCCAGATTAATATCAGCAGCGATAAAAGTGATACCTCAACCCTAACGCTGTCAGAAATCTGGGGGATGAAGCGCACCCTGTCGCGCTCGGCCATTCTTGGGACCATCATCGGCATTATTCCTGGCGCCGGCGCCGCCATCGCCGGATTCGTCAGCTATGCGGCGGAAAAGCGGGCCGCCAAGGATCCAACAAAATTGGGAACCGGGGTGATTGAAGGGGTTGCTGCGTCTGAAGCCGCCAACAACGGTGTCTGCTCCGGTTCATTGGTGCCGTTGTTGACCCTCTCGATTCCGGGTAGCCCGACGGCTGCCGTTATTCTTGGCGCCCTGTTGATCCACGGCATGGTTCCCGGTCCGGAGCTGTTCACCAAGTACGCCGAGGCCACCTATACCTTCCTGGCGGCCGGATTCTTCTGTAACATCGTCATGCTGTTGATGGGCTGGTACGGCAGTAATATATTCGGCAAGATTGCCAATATTCCAACTGTTATCATGGCTCCCAGCATGCTGGTCATCTGCTTTACCGGCGCCTATGCTGTGCGCCAGCAGTTCTTTGATCTGGGGCTGATGATTCTGATCGGTGTTGTCGCCTGGTTCCTGACCCGCTATGGCTACCCGATGGCTTCTGTGCTGCTCGGTGTCATCCTCGGTCCGATCTCGGAGTCAGGTTTCCGTCGTGCCATGTTGATCAGTGACGGGGATTACACCAGTTTCTTCACCAGACCTCTGTCGCTGGTGCTGATCGTGCTGACTTTCTTCTCGCTCTATGCCGGTTGGAAATTGAATCAGCGCATGGAAGCGTTTGCTGCCGAATCGATTGATAAGGCTGACGAGTTAATGGAGAAGAGTAAACCTGCATAGGGCCGATTGTGCTCCCGTTTCTAACGTTAATTTTGGAAGTTAAGAGTGCCTGCTCAGTGTCATCGGCCCCTACTCGGTGAACAATAACTTCACGGACGTCTTTATCATGATGGCCTTTGGTTTTCTTGGCTTCTTCATGAAAAAGAACGGCTATTCGTCAGTCTCCCTGATTCTGGGCCTGACCCTGGGACCGATGGCCGAAACCAGCCTGCAGCAGGCACTGTTGATTTCTCGTGGCAGTTTCTCGTTTCTGATCAGCCCGTTGAGCCTGTTTATTCTGTTCCTGAGCGTACTATCGCTGGGGAAGTCGCTGTCTTTTGATCGCAACAATCCCTGTAACGAGGATTAAAACTGAGCATTCTCGTCATCGAATGAGTTCGTTGACAACGTAAAAAAAGCCCCTCGGAGCATAAGCTGCCTTCCGAGGGGTTTTTCTGTTCAAGGCACTTTTGAAAAGCAGAGATCATCTGCTTTTTGACGTTTTGTAGGCCGACCACATAGACCACAACAGGATTATCGCGGAGAGCACAACAAAGACAGCGGCAATCGGTTTCTGCAGGAAGATCATGACGCTGCCCTGAGAAACCAGAAGTGACTGGCGCAAAGCTTCTTCAAAGCCTTTGCCAATGACAAAGCCGATCAGCAGTGGAGGCAACGGAAAGTTGTATATCCGCAAGGCATAACCGATAAAACCGAACACACACATGATGGCAATGTCAGCAACGCTGTTGTTGACCGAGAATGAACCGACCACACACATAATCAGCACGGTTGAGAAGATCAGGGATCTTTTCAAGGTCAGAACCTTGACGGCGTAACGCAGGAAGATGCGCCCGACAATCAGGGTGGGTACAGTCGACAGAATCAGGCCGATGAGGAAGGCGTAAACCTCAACACCATTGTCTCTGAAGACAAAGGGGCCGGGGGTGATGCCCTGCAGCATCAAGGCGCCCAGGATGATTGCCGTGACCGCGTCCCCGGGAATACCGAGTGACAGTAGAGGAATCAAGGCGCCACCGGTGACCGCGTTGTTGGCTGTTTCCGGTGCGGCAACGCCCTCGGCAATACCGGTGCCGAATTTTTCCGGATGCTTTGACTTTTGTTTGGCGAAGGCGTAGCTCATAAAAGCAGGTGTGGTTGAACCAATACCGGGAAGAATGCCGAAGCCGATACCGATCAGAGCCGAATAAAACATGACCCCTTTCATCTTCCATAGCTCCAGCAGTGAAACGTGATTTTTGGCGGCAAGCTCTTTAGCGCTCTCCTGGCTTTGCTGTGAACTTTTCATCAACAGCGCCGGGTCGGGTTTGCCCACTTGGATCAGCAACTCGGAAATGGCAAACAGACCGATCAGCACAGGAACCAGTGCCAGACCGTTTTCCAACTCAGGAATTTCCATGGTAAAACGAAATGTTCCCCAGATCGGGTCCAGACCGACGGTGCTGAAGAGCAAGCCAAGAAGGCCGGTTAACAAGCCTTTCAACATTGAACCACCACTGACCCCGGCGATGACGGTCAGGGCCAGCAATAGCAGGGCGGCCAATTCCGGAGGGCCGAAACGCAGGGCGATTGACGCCAGCGGCGCGGCGACCAGCAGCAGGACCAGACAGCTGAAGATGTTGCCAAAGGTGCTGGAGTAAAGGGCAATCTTCAGCGCCCGGCTTCCCTCTCCCCGCTGGGCCATGGGGAAGCCGTCGTAGACCGTTGCCGCAGCCGCCGGTACGCCCGGAATGTTAAAGAGCACCGCAGAGATCGAGCCGCCGTAGATTCCGGCCTGATAAACGCCCAGAAGAAGCATGATTGCCGGAACGGTCGGCAGGACAAAGGTGACCGGAATCAGAACCGCAATGGCGATGACCGGGCCCAGGCCGGGGATAGCGCCGACAATGGTCCCGATGACGATGCCGATGATATTTGCCACCAACACGGACCAATCCAGAAGCAGGGCAAAGCCTGTAAGAAAATCTGTAAACATCTCTATCTCCGTAGAGCGAAAGCAAAAGCCATGGACAACTGCACTATGGCATCGGCAGATTCAGTAATTTGACGGCAAAAGCCCAGACCAATGCTGGAACAATAGCGGAGGCCGAGACAATCACCCACCATCTGCGTTCGCCAAAGGTCAGCATGACACAGACCATGGTGACAATGGATGAAACGATAAAACCGGTCCAGATCAGGAGAAAGTAATAGGCGACAATCAAAAATATCGAGATTCCGGGCGCCCACTTTAAAAATGCTGCGGGCTTCGACTCTGCTGCTGTTTTCAAATCAGATTTTTCTGCTGGAGACTCCCCCGTGTCATCAACCTGAGCTGCTGCAGATTTCAAGCGGGCGCATTTATACAAATTTGAAACCAGTAGCAGCAATGCAATGACAGTAATGGCTGCTGAAATAACCTTCGGCAAAAAACGTGGACTGATCTGACCAGGGGGAACAAAGTCGACTGGAACCGCCTGCGGGATGATGACAATCAACATCAGTATGCCAAAAGCGGTAAGGATGATTCCGGACATAACGTCCTTGTTGCAAGATTTCAGTCGTTTGTTTGGCATGTCGGCCCCTTCTGCCAGTCGCGGATCAGCGGCGTACGTGGTCTATGAATCTGCAATTGTAAATGGCGGGGCCTTTTCCGCCAGAAAAAGGCCCCGCCATTTTGAATGTTCCGGCAATTATTTTGTCAGGTTCAGTTCTTTAATTGCACCTTGATAGCCAAGGTAGTTTTTCTTGAGGACGCCAGAAAATTCTTCCGAATTCATAATCCGAATCGGCAGGTTGGCTTTTTTCATGAACTCTTTGAATTCAGCTGTGTTGGCAGCAGCGATAAAGGCCTTTTCCAATTTACTGATAATGCTGCTATCGGTTCCGGCCGGAGCGACCAGACCGACAACAGAAGCAAACTCCCAGTCATAACCCAGATCACGCAAGGTCGGGACGTTCGGGAAATCAGGGTCGCGGGTACCATCCAGAACAGCGAGGACCCGAACGTTTCCAGCTTCAACGTGGTCTGCATATTGCGGAACGATACCGAAGTTGACGTGTCCACCCAGAATCGCGGCAGTTGCGGCAGCACTTCCTTTAAACGGCAGGTGAGTGAAAGTCGACCCGGTGAGCTTCTCAACATAAAGCATACTGATGTGGGCGCCACCGAAAGTTCCAGCGGTTCCGTAAGTTCCTTTGTTCGGGTTGGCCTTGCCGTATTTGACCATGTCTTCAAAACTTTTCCAGTCGGAAGAGGCCGGGACGGTGATGCCATGATAGGGCCCGGAGTAATTCATGATGGCGGTAAAATCTTCTATCGGATTGTATGAAACATTGCGCAGGTGCGGAGTGATAAACATGGGCGACGAGGTGACTGCGGTGAGTGTATATCCGTCAGCTGCGGCCTTGGCGCCGGCAGCCAGAGCAATTGTCCCGGATCCGCCCGGCTTGTTTTCGACAACGATCGGTTGGCCCAAATCCTTTTCAACAATTGATGCCAGCATGCGGACACCGATATCGGTGGTTCCGCCAGCGCCGTAGGGGATGAGGATCTTGATCGGGCGCTCCGGATATGCTGCGCAGGCTAAAGAGCTCATCAAAAAGATGAGAGACAGTGAAAGCACAAGCAGTTTGAACGTATTTTTCATGATGCATCTCCTCATTGAAGTAAAAGACCCCTGATTCATTTCAGAGTGTCAAAAGTGTAAAAATTTCAACTGTCCGGGCCGGATCGTAGAACATCGGAAGGTTTTAAAGCCGGGTAATCATCAGGATTTCCAGCCTCTGATGAAACGATAGTGACATAAACTTTACTTATGAAAAAGCGATTTAAATTAACTTTAAATTAAGGATTGCTGGATTGGCAGGGAACAACTTGATCATCTGGCCCAGATGGAGGTCCGTTGCATTTGTACTGCGCCTCAACGTGATAAGGCTTTGGGGCACAAGAAATACAATTCGTCAGCACCCGGAGTTTCCGGATGCTAACGAACGATTTCAGAATTTTCCGTAGGGTCCACTCAGATAGGCCAATCTTTCGTGCAGGATATCGACCAGGAAATCTTTCGGGGAGTTTTTGGCCTTGACGATGCCGATGCGGCGGATGGTTTTTTCTGTACCAAAGGGAACTGAATAGACGTCGAACGGAAAGGGGTGGGTGACGGAGGTCGCGGGCACAACCGAAGCCCCCAGACCGTTTGAAACGCACTGAATGATGCCGTAAATACTGTCAAGTTGAACCGAGGATTTGGTGTGGATCCCCTGGCGTGTCAGCTCGGAATCGATAATCCGGGCCAGGGGAACGTTCTTTTTGAAATGGATGTATTCCTGGCTGGTCAGCATCTCGTAGGCTGAGTCATATTCACGACCGGGCTGAGAGATGGCGATAAACGGTTCTTCGATGAAGGCTTTGAAGTCAAGTTTCGGAAACAAGGTCTCCGGCTCTGCGATCAGGGCGGCATCCAGCCGACCGGCAGAGACATCAAACATTAAATCATCCGAGTGCCCCATGCGCAGGTTGATTTTGAGCATGGGATATTCTTTTTTCAGCGCAGAGACCGCCCGGGGCAGGAATCCGAAAATACTGGTTCGAACGGCGCCGATATTGAAAGCTCCCGCCATATTCTCACCCTTGATGGCATTGAGGACGCTCTCAGCCGTCTGAGTAATGACCTTGGCCCCATCCAGCAGCTGTTGCCCCTGATAGGTCAGGGTGGGAGGCCTGGTGGTGCGGTCGAACAAGGCTATGCCAACCTCGTCTTCAAGTGATGTCATCTGCTGGCTGACCGCTGAAGGCGTCAGGGCAATAGCATCAGCGGCCTTTGCCAGGGTACCGTGTTCAGCGATAGCGATCAGGGTTTTCAGCTGCCTCAGATTCATAGTCAAACTCCTAGTTTCAAATTTAGATTTTCTTACTTTAAAATCAAATTATATTGCTTGCGATTAAGGATATGTGTGCCTTAGATTGTTTGCAACATAAAAAAGCGTTTTATTACATTTTAAAGGAGGCATCATGAAAAGCTTTGCTAACGTTGTTGTGTTGTTCCTGTTCGTCGGGCTGTTGGCCCTGACAGCGTCACCCGCCAGCGCCAAGACTCGCTGGACGGCTTACACCTATGCTTCGGTGGCCACCTCTTCAGCGGTTCAGGGGCTGAATAAAGCGATTGACTCAATTGAGAACAAGACCGGAAAAAACTTCAAAATCAACCTGAACCTGGGTGGCACCTTGCACATCAAGGCCGCCAACATCACTCAGGCTGTTGCTGACGGCATCGTCGATATGGCTTCTGATTACTTCTATCTCGGCAACGTCCCGATCGGTGGTGTTCTCTCTCTGCCAATGCTGATCAGAACCGAAGACGAGTGGGCCAAGGCGATCAAAGTGATGGAGCCCTACCTCAAGGAAGCTTTTGAAGCACAGGGACTGGTTTTCCTCGGTATGTACCGCTACCCTGAGCAGACCCTGTTCACCAACTACGAATTTAAAACCGCTGATATGTCTGTCAGTCGTCAATAAGAAAATAAGTGGCCGTTCCCTTGGTTTAAGGGGTTTGTTATTCAATATGCATCACAAGACACAGGCAGAGGCGGGATCCAATGGCGACGTTTGATCACTCTGATATACGCGGGTTGATTACCGCATGACTTGGCTTCGTCGCGGAGCTGCCTCTCTCTAAAAGCGGAAGTTCGGCCTCAGCCTTATTCCATAGGGTTTTCGAGGGTTCTCCTGAACGTGATCGCGCCTCTGACTCTGTCTTGGGATCTTTGTTAAATTTGGATAAGCAGCCTCCTTAATCTGTCGCTATGTTTTCGGTTACTGTTGAACCCGTGTTGGGCTCATTGCGTGAGCGATGGCCCACATAAATGCTGAAATTTCACGGGCGGTTGCGGTGATAACAGTTTTTTTGTTCTTGCCTCGTGCCAACAACGCTCTGAATCGGCCACAGAGTCTGACCTGTGCCTTCCAGGCAATCTGCCTAACTTCAGGGGGCAAACCCTCCAGTCGAGCAAGCAGAATCCGGCTTTCCCGAGCAGGGTGACAGTATGTGTGGGCCGCCTCTGTGAGAGCTCGCCGGACGTGACCATTTCCGGTTTTAGTGATGCCACCACGCCTGGTCGTACCACCACTGGAATGTTCGCTGGGCACAAGGCCTAGATATGCCATCAACTGCTTTGCCGATTCAAACCGGGTCAGGTCACCAAGCTCAGCAACTGTCGTGACCGCAACGATCAGAGAAACCCCGCGAAGGGCCTGCAGTGCGGTGGCCAAAGGAGCTTGCGACCAGTGCGGCAAAAGTTCCTGAATCTGCCGAGTGAGACGGTCGGCCCGCTCAAGTTGCTCCTGAACTGCATGCACATATTCTTGCAGGGCAATCTGCTGTGCCCGATGTGGCATCTTGATATCGGCGATCCAATTCTTGTGGGCCTTGGTCCAATAGGATCGGCCACTGTAACGGTGTCCATGCCGGAGCAAAAAGGCCAACAGAACTTGGCGTGAAATCCGCAACGCCTTGACAGTGTCTTCTCGCGCCCGGGTCAGATCCCGCATGGCTTCATCTTCTGTCGTCGGAACGTAGACTGCCGTCAAATCTCCCGAGCAATGCAATCGAGCTAGATTCAATGCATCGCGGCGGTCATTTTTTATCCGGTCGCCGCTCTTGCGTGGAATCTTGGAGGGAGCAACAATAATACAGTCGAAGCCCTGCTTTGTCAGAGAGCGGTAGATGTCGTAACCGCAGGGCCCGGCTTCATAAGCAAATCGAAGTTCAACCCCCTTACTTTGCAGTTTACGGATAACCTTATGCAACGACTCAAAATCGCCACCAATCGTCCCATAAAAGCGAATGTCTCCGTCGCGGCCTGCATCAGCAAGAGCAACATCAATGCTATCCTTATGGACATCCAACCCGACAAATGTGATATTCTTCTTCATGACCTGCCTCCTTGTTTATGGCTCTGTGTGGTGAATTTCCATTCCCAGCATAATCCACGTTTACAAGGGGCGGGTCGCTTACTTTCTACTGACAGACATTATGTCTAAAGACCTTTTCGGCAAAAAAATTCGTGCGACCAAAACACAAGCTGCTTTCATCGAGCACTTCGGTGGTTCTGCTGTCTCCATGGGTGGCTCGGAAGTTCCCCAGGCGCTGCAGCGTGGCGTTGTTAACGGTGTTGTCACTGCCAGCGCCGGTGGCGCCAAAAAATGGCATGAGTTCCTGCAGACCAACTATCGTCTGGCGCTGAACTATGGTAGCTCGGTCATCATCGCCAACCGCGCTGCTTTTGAGAGCCTTTCGGCCGAGAACCAGAAGATTCTGGTTGACGCCTTCGCTGCCGCTGGTCCAGAAATCTCAGCGAACTTCGTCAGCGACGAGAAGAAGCAGATGGAATTTCAGAGCGGTAAAGGGATGAAGATTATCGAATCTGATGCTGCTGACGTTGCTGCTGCTCAAAAAGCGATGGCTCCGGAGTGGGAAAAGTGGGCTGAAGGCCAAGGCCCGAAAGCGAAGGAAGCTCTGGCTGCTGTCCGCGCCGCTATCGGCAAGTAACCTGGCATCAAGAGGATATTTCTATGTCCGTTGATAACTGCCCCTCCCTCCTTGAGGGAGGGGTTATCAAAAAGCTGTACAAGGTCGTTGAAGCGGTCGCTTCCTGGGCCGTCATTGCCATGGTTGTTCTGGTCGTTGTCGAAGTTCTGATGCGTTCGACAACCGGGTTTTCTTTCGGTTATGTTGACGAGCTTGTCTCCTTTCTGGTGGTAACGGTGACTTTTTTCGGCGTCTGTGTCACCTTCATGCACCAGTCTCTGTTCAAGGTGGAGTTCTTCTACAAGAACCTTCCCGAAAAGGGGCGTAAAGCACTGGATCTTTTCCACTCGCTCCTGTCGCTGGGGCTGTGCTTTATTCTGATCCGCTATGCCTTTTTCCTGATTTCAAGCTCGTACCGCCGCGGGACGGTGTCGCAGTCCAAACTGGAGATACCGCTCTATCTACCACAGCTGCTGATCCCCATCGGCCTGATCGTCCTGTCGATCTTCATTCTGTATTTTGTCTACAAAAGATTCACTGCAAAACCCACTAGCAGCGTCGAGGAGACATCATAGTGGAAATCGTCATTGTTATGGGCCTTCTCATCGCCTTGATCTTCAGCGGCCTCTGGGTGCAGATGGCCGTCGGTGTCTCCGCGGTCCTGTATGTCTACCTGATTCAGGGAGTGAACGGTTTCAAGGCGCTGGGGATCGTCAGCTGGGGGTCTGCACAAAGTTATACCCTATCGGCTATTCCGTTGTTCGTGCTGATGGCCGAGATCCTGCTGGGCAGTGGTCTGAGTACCCGCCTTTACAACGGAATCTCACCGCTGATCCGCAGGCTGCCCGGTGGCCTGCTGCACACCAATATTGTCGGTTGCGGTCTGTTTGCAGCCGTCTCCGGCGGCAGCGCGCCGACGGCAGCTGCGATGGGAACAGTTGCTCTGCCGGAACTGGGCGCACAGGGCTACAACCGCAAGCTGTCCGCTGGTTCACTGGCGGCTGGTGGCACCTTGGGGATTTTGATTCCACCGAGCATTACGTTTATCGTCTATTCCATGTTTACCGACACCTCCATCGCCCAGTTGTTCATGGCAGGAGTTGTGCCGGGCATCACCCTGATGCTGTTTTATATGGTCTATATCGGAGTCCGGGCGACGCTGCAGCCGCAGCTGGTTCCGGCGCAGACGATCGGCAAGGATGAAAAGATCAATTACAGTCGCTGTCTGTTTGATGTGCTACCGCTGATGATTCTTATTTTTGTTGTGCTTGGAAGCATCTATGGTGGCATCGCGACCCCGACCGAGGCCGGAGCCATTGGAACGTTCGGTGCGATCATCATTGCCAAAATGTACAAGAGCTTCTCGATTGAGATTATGAAGACCGCGCTGCGCAGGACCCTGATCCTCAGTGGTAACGTGCTGTTTATCGTCTTCATCTCGATGATTTTTGCCTATGCCACCGCCCGTTCCGGTGTTGGTGAAGACCTGGTCGACTGGTTCCAGACGCTGGGACTGTCACAGTACCAGTTCCTTTTCGGCGCCCTGGTTTTCTACGGCGTGCTGGGCTGCTTCATGGAAGGGCTGGGGATGATCGCCATTACCGTGCCGATCCTCTACCCTACCCTGGTTGCTTACGGCATCGACCCGATCTGGTTTGGAGTCTATATCGTCATTCTGGTTGAACTGGGACAGCTGACCCCACCGCTGGGTGTCATCCTGTTCGTTGTCGCCAGTACCTGGGACGAGTTGTCGATAGAAGAGGTGGTGTTAGGAATCCTGCCCTTCTATCTGATTATTGTCGGCTTTGTCTTTTTGCTGATCTTTTTCCCCGACCTGGCGCTCTGGTTCCCGAGTCTGATGACAAATTGAGGTATTGACTATGTCTTTGTATCCCCCACCTGAAATGATCAACGCCGAAGTCTTCAGCCGCCTGCCGGATGAGTTCAGGCGCCCCGGCGTAGACAATGAATGGTCCCGATTCAACCGGACCGGCGTTGACAGCTTTCTGGAGGGCCCTTCCTTTGACAAGCAGGGCAACCTCTATGTGGTTGATATTCCATTTGGACGCATCTTCAAGATCAGCCCACAGGGTGAATTCAGCCTGATCTGCGAATATGACGGCTGGCCGAACGGTCTCAAGATCCATGAAGATGGTCGTATCTTCATTGCCGACTACAAGAACGGCATCATGCTGCTGAACCCGGAAACGGGGGACATCCGACCCGTTCTGAAAGGGATCAATTCAGAGAGCTTCAAAGGGTGTAACGATCTTCATTTCGGCGCCGATGGTGCCCTGTACTTCACGGATCAGGGCCAGACCGGTCTGCACGATGCCAGCGGCCGGGTTTATCGTTGGCAGGCAGAGACCGACCAACTGGATTGCCTGATCAGTTGCGGCGTCAGCCCCAATGGCCTGGTGCTGGATATCGAAGAAAAAAACCTCTACGTGGCCATGACCAGAGCCAATGCCATCTGGCGGGTGCCTTTGGGCAAGGCGGGTTTGACCAGCAAAGTTGGTCTTTATATCCAGCTGTCCGGCGGGCGGTCAGGCCCGGACGGGTTGTCGCTGGATGAGGCGGGGCGGCTGTTTGTCTGTCATGCCGGGCTTGGTACGGTCTGGGTTTTCGATGAACTGGGCCGCCCGGTTTACGGCATCCGCGCTCCCAAAGGGCTGGGCACCACCAATTGCGCTTTTGGCGACAAGAACAACCAAACCCTCTTCATTACCGAATCTGACACGGGTTCGATCCTCAGAGTTGACATGGATATACCCGGCAAGCAGATGTTCTCCAGGGCCATGGGGCAATAACAGCCGGTTCTTCAGGACTGAAGCAGGCCCATGGAGTTAACATTATCCCTGCCAATCGTACAGGTTGGCGGGGATTTAAATTTATTGACTCTACCCTGGGGCAGAAAAACGGCTTTCCCTGTGGTCTTACCTGCATTGAGTTGGCATTTTTGCTACGCACGTTAAGCCCTCCTATTGTTATCTCGAAGCCCTGCTTAAGTTTAGACATTCTGAATTTAAAGTAAATTTTAATCGCTTTTAATTTAGAATGCTTGTCCGTATATTTAATACACGTCAAATCATTATTGCAAGCCGTCTCAGGTCAACCTGCTGATTGATGGCCGGAATATTCACCTCATCTTACTGTCACAAGGAGTGTCAACATGAGCGCGAAGGTTTACGGAAAACCGGGGTTTTGCATTGTTAAAGAGATTGAACGTCCGAACCGCGACGATATCGAAAAGCTGGCTGAATACCCTGTCGCCCTGATCGGCGATGGTTACGGCCGCCGGGCGATTATGGATGCTGAAATCAAGCCTCTGAATCCTGAAGTCAAGCTCTCCGGTTGTGCCATTACCGTAGAAACCCATCCGGCCGACAATCTGATGATCCACGCTGCCATGGCGATCGCCAAAGAAGGTGACGTGCTGGTCATTAATGCTCACGGCAGTTTGAGCAACGGTATCTTTGGCGATCTGCTGTGCAACATTGCCTGCAGAAAAAAACTGGGCGGCATCATCATGGATGGCGCTGTCCGCGACAAGGCCGAGCTGATCGCGTCGGGTCTGCCGATTTTTACCCGCGGCATCAACCCCATGGGTGGCGGTAAAGAGGGCCCTGGTCAGGTCAACGTGGCCACTTCCGTTGGTGGCGTGACCGTTAACCCCGGAGACATCGTCATCGGTGATGCTGACGGTATCATCGTTATCCCCGCAGCCCACGCCAAGATCGCCCAAGCAGGGGCCCAGGCCAAAGTCGACGCTGAGGACAAGCGCATGGAGCAGATCAAGACCGCCCCGCTTGACAAGCTCAACGCCAGTTGGCTGGTGCCGACGCTGATCAAAGCCGGCGTGCTGGCAGAGGGGGATGAACTGTGAGTCGCAATCATACCATTCTGGTGACCGGCCCGGAACTGCATCCGGCCGCAACCAAGGTTATCAATGAGCGTGGCTACGAGGCGGTCTATGTCCCACCTTACACGCCGCCGGAAGAGATGATCAAGATCGTCTCCAAATACGATCCCCGCGGTATTCTAGTGCGGATGGGGCAGATTAACGAGGATGTCATCAACGCCTGCCCCTCGCTTCAGGTGCTGTCGAAGCACGGTGTCGGCGTCGACAATATCGATATCCCGACCGCTTCCGCCAGGGGAATTGTTGTCATCAATGCGGTTGGGGCCAACTCCAAATCGGTGGCCGAGCACGGGATCACGCTGATGCTGATGGCTTTCAAACAGTCCCTGCTTCTTGACTCCAGCCTGCGTGAAGGCCGCTGGATCAAGCCGCAGTTTTCCGCTACTGAAGTCTCCGGAAAAAACCTGGGACTGGTCGGTTTCGGCACCATCGCCAAGCACATGGGAAAAATTGCCAAAGGCTTCGAGATGCAGGTGCATGCCTACGACCCCTTCGTCCCCGATGACGTCTTCGCAGAGCTGGGGGTGACCCGTCAGCTTGAGGTGGAAGACCTGCTCAAGGTGGCCGATGTTGTCAGCCTGCACTGTCCCTTGATGGACGCGACGCGCCAACTGATCAACGAAGCACGTATCAACCTCATGAAGCCTGGCGCCATCATTATCAATACGGCCCGCGGTGGCCTGATCGATGAAGTCGCACTGGAACAGGCGTTAATCGATGGCCGTATTGCCGCCGCCGGGCTGGATACCTTTGCGGTTGAGCCCCCTCCTGCGGATCATCCCTTCTGGAAGCTGGGTAACGTGATTGTTTCGCCCCACGTTGGCGGTGTCACCGATGAAGCGGCGGCGCGGGTTGGTGTTGATGCGGCGCTGGGAATCATTCAGGTGCTGGAAAATGAGGGTGTCGACAGTGTGCGTGTCGTCAATAAAAAGCAACTTGCAGACCAGGAAAAGACCTTTTCCTGGTTGAAGACTGCCTAGTTGCGAGAGGTTGATAGCGCAGAGAGCGGTTTGGGGATTGACTGTGGAATTTCTGTCTGACGAAATTAAAATGCTTATGTCTGGAGCCGTTGACAGTCATATCCACGGCAGCCCCGATATCACTGTCAGAGCCGGATCGGATCTTGAGCTGGCCCGACAAGCTCAACAGGCCGGAATGAAGGCTATTCTGGTCAAAAGTCACGTCACCCCGACAGCCTCCCGCGCCCAACTGGTTCAGGAGGCCGTCGGGGACGATCATTTCCAGGTGCTGGGCGGTCTGGTCCTGAACCAGAGCGCCGGCGGCCTCAATCCCCATGCCGTTGAAACCGAACTGCGCCTGAAGGCCAGAGAAATCTGGATGCCGACCATGTCGGCTGTCAATCAGGCCCTGCTGCATAATCAGGACTGCAGTCGTGCTGTTGCCATCTTCGATGCTGACGGAAAACCGTTCCCGGAGCTGTATGATGTTTTGGATCTGGTTGCCAAATACGACGTCGTCCTCGGTAGCGGACATATTTCCGCTGTGGAATGCGAAAAGCTGGTACCGCTGGCGCGGCAACGGGGAGTCAAAAAGATTTTATTAACCCATCCAGAATCGCGGTTAATCAGAATGCCATTGGATATGCAACGTCGTCTGGCAAAGCAGGGAGCCTTCTTCGAGCGCTGTTTTTACCAGGTTGCCGTAGCTCCCCCCAATAATCTGGCTCCGTCGGCACTGCTTGAGCAAATCAGAGCAACCGGTGTCGAGAACAGTATTATCGCGACCGACTTCGGCCAGAGTTTCAACGATTCTCCTGTGCTTGGATTGCAGAAATATATTAGCATGCTGCTTGATCTGGGACTTTCCGCACAAGAGATTGAAATCATGGTTAAACAGAATCCTGCCTACCTGTTGGGGCTCTGACCCGGCACATTCCTTCGGAATCTGATCCATCAGGTTGTTGTCTGACATTGCTGGTGAGCAAAGGATAGCAACACGCCATGAATTTATCGCATATTTTTTCTGCTCTTCGGTATAGGAATTACCGGCTCTGGTTTCTGGGACAACTGGTTTCTCTGGTGGGAACCTGGATGCAGACAGCAGCTCAGGGTTTTCTTGTCTTTGAATTAACGAATTCTTCAGCATATCTGGGGTACGTTGCTTTCGCGACGGGAGCACCCTCCTTTCTATTGATGCTTTTCGGTGGCGTTTATTCTGATCGGGTATCACGCCGCAACCTGATCATTGTTACGCAGATGTCAATGATGCTTCTGGCCCTTATTTTGGCAGCACTGACCTTCCTGAAAATTGTACAGCCCTGGCAAATATTAATTCTGGCTTTGTTGCTGGGAGTAGTCAACGCATTTGACGCCCCTGCCCGGCTAGCCTTCGTTCTGGAAATGGTCGAGCGCAAAGATCTGGCTAACGCTATCTCGTTCAACTCGATGCTTTTCAATCTCGGAGTTTTAATCGGACCCGCTGTTGCCGGGCTGGTTTACGTGTCTCTGGGGGCCGCCTGGTGCTTCACCCTCAATGGACTAAGCTTTATCGCTGTGATCATCGCTCTGTTTGCTATGCATCTGAGACCCTTTGTTTCCCATGAGAAGAAAACAAGCCCTTTAGCGGATTTCCGGGCGGGACTGAACTATGCTCGTTCTCACAAGGTCATTCGCACGTTGTTGAGCCTGGTTGTTATTTTTTGCCTGTTTGGCACAGTTTATATGACCCTCATTCCCGCCTGGGCGGTCAGAGTTCTGCAGGGGGATGCGACGACAAACGGCTGGTTGTTTTCAGCCAGGGGACTCGGCGCAATATCTGGAGCATTCATGATTGCGATATTGGGACATCACAAATTCAAGGGTCACATGCTGACAATCGGCTCCATTCTTTTTCCATTGATGCTTCTGGGTTTTGCCAATATGTCTGTGCTGCCACTGTCACTCTTGTTTATGGTCGGTGTCGGTTGGGCCAACCTGTTCACCTTCAATCTATTGAACACCCTACTTCAAGCCCTCGTTTCAGACGAATATCGCGGGCGGGTTGTCAGCATTTACTCGTTTGGAATTTTTGGCCTGACGCCGATTGGCTCTGTCTTGATAGGCTGGGAAGCTGAATTCTGGGGCGAGCCATTGGCCCTGATGTTGAACGCAATGATTGTGTTGCTCTATAGCTTCTGGGTGATTCTTCGCGTTCCACAGATTCGCATGCTGACTTGACCTCTTACAGGGCGATGCGAACATAACTGGCTTTGGTCGTTTATTCAAATCGTTCACGATCTGTTTCAGTTCGGCGCAGAAACCTCATACTTAGACGCAAACGACGCAATCAACCATATCGGAGCTCTGAAGACGTGCTGAGCTGCTCCGAGATCTCACTAGAGGACCAATTCAGGAGAATATTATGGCAGAAGAACTGAAAGGCTTCATTGCCTGTGTAACAGGCGGGGCCCGGGGATTGGGCGCCAGCATTGTCTGTCAGCTGGCTCACAAAGGGGCCCATGTCTATATCGCCGATATCCTGGCTCAAGATGGCGAGGAACTGGCCGTTCGGCTACGAGATGAGGGACTCTCAGCGACATTCATCACGCTGGACGTGACGAAAGAGAAACCCTTTGATTTTATTGGCACGCCCGACAGGATTCGAACCTGTGACCTCTGCCTCCGGAGGGCAGCGCTCTATCCAGCTGAGCTACGGGCGCACGGGCTGTAGTATATACGTCATGCAGCGCGAAAATGCAACTTATAAAGCGGCTCATTGGTCTTCATTCCTGACGAAACCATTGATCCAACTGGAGTATCTGGTATAAGTTTTTGTCATATTTTCATTTGAGGAACAGCAATGTTACGACCGCTCATACTTTTTGTGACGGTGTCATCAGGTGGAGCCCTTGGCTGGTGGCTTGGCAGGCCCGGTGGCCTGATGGGATCTTACCTGGCAGGCGTTGTGGGGTCTTCGATCGGACTGTTTATCGCCCGCAGAATTCAGCGCAATCTTGAGGGTGATTGAATTTCAGACTTTTGAGTCCAGCCAGTCATGGTCACTACGCAGCGGACTGGTGTGCCGCAACATATAGCCCAGGTAGGTTGGGCAACCATCATAGTCTTCCGATCTACAGAAGTGATGTCTTTTCTCATAAACTTGAAGTCGGCTGATTTTACAGCGATTGTCGGTCGTCTTATAGAAAGGACAGGCTCTTTCAGTCGGTGATAAAGGACATCTCTGAAGAGTTGAAATTGAGACAGCTGAGTTTTCCACGAAACCTCCAATATGTTTGTGCAGATTTAACATCGCAGAGGGTCACTCAGGTTGATGAGAAACAGATCAGTTTCAGGTTAGGATTGCATTAAAAAAAAGCGACAGATCAGATCTGATCTGTCGCCATAAAATCGAATCATAAAGCTCAGGCTTATTCTTTATTCTGATAAGTACGCCGAATCAGCAGGGCAACAATCCCCCCCAAAACCAGCAGAGCGACAAAAACTCCGCCGATAAGCTTGCGTTGCCCCAGCCGGTTCTCATAATCACTGATGGTCGCTTTGGTCTCACTGAGATCCTGATCGAATTGAGCTGTCTGACTCTTGATCTTTTCGATGTTGACGGTGTGGAAAAGCCTTCGAAACGCGTTGCGTGAAGCAAACAGCTCTTCCTTGAGGCGCTGAGTATCAATCCCGACCCGATGCAGTGCGGCAACGGAAGCCTCAAGCTTCGTCAGTGAAGCTTCGGTGGAACTGATCTCATTCTTGACCCGCGCCGCGCGTTCATAGTCATGGCACATTGAACAGGTATTTTCGTTAATCAAATCAATAGAGGCGAGTTGAATGGCATGATTTTCATGGCACGTCACACAATTCGGCCCCCCGACCTCAAGAGCCTGACCATGGGCACTGGCCAGGTAATCCTCTTTCACCCCGACATGACAACGGCCACAGAAATCAGGGACCCCTGCGTACTCAGGGACACCGATGAACCCACGCTCAGGTGACATGGCCATTTCAAAATCGGTCGGGTCGCCACCGTGGCAGTCGTGACAGGATATACCATTGGCAGCATGAACACTGGTTCGCCATTGGGCAACCGGTTCACCGAGATGCCCGTCGAGACCGCCATGACACTGAATACAGACAGTCTCTTCAGCAGCGACAGCCAAGGATCCGGTGAGCAAGAGACTGAAAAGAATCAGGACAATCAAACCGTAAAGGGAATGTAATATTTTCATGAGTAATGCCCCCAGATCGACAAACCGACAAAAAGCAGGATCCCCAGAAGATACAGGGCGACAAATATCGGACGTTTTCCGGGTCGTCGCTCCGGACTGCGGTCAAGGAAAGGCAGGATGGCCAGAAAACCCATCGCGGCCCCCTGAGAGGCCAATCCAAGCAGTTCACTGGGAAAAATCTTGAGAGTCTGATAAGCCCAGAGAAAATACCATTCGGGCTTGATATGCTCAGGTGTAGTGAATGGATCGGCCGGGTCGAGAGCATCGAGGGGAATAAATAACCAGGGTGCATAGAAGGTTATGGCCACCAGAGCCGCCAGGGCAAAGAAGACCATTGACAGATCTTTGATGGTGTAATTGGGGTGGAAAGGAACCCCACCGGGATGCTCTTCGTGGTGAAAATGCTGAGTTAGCGCTGTCGGCTGATAGTCCTCACCGAACGGTGGGCTCGAGATGCCGATGCGGCGAACACAGAAAAGATGAAAGCCGACAAGCCCGAGAAAAGCCATAGGCAAACCCATAACATGCAGAGCGAAAAAGCGGCCTAGGGTCGCTTCACCGACGCTCGGTCCGCCGCGCAGGAAAGCCACCAGATAATCTCCGACAACCGGTATCGCCCCGGCAGCATCGGTGGCGACGGTCGTCGCCCAGAATGACAGCTGGCTCCAGGGCAGCAGATAGCCGGTCAGACAGAACGCGAAACCCAGATTCAACAGGCCGAAACCGGACAGCCAGGTCAATTCACGTGGTCTTTTATAGCTGCCCATAAACAGGACAGAGAGCAGATGCAACAGCAGAAAGACCATGATCAGGTTTGATCCGACCACATGCAGATAGCGCAGCAACCAGCCGTAAGGCACTTCGTTCATGATCATAGTGACGCTGGCAAAGGCTTTTTCCGTATGCGGAACGTAGTAGACCAGCAGAACAATACCGGTCAGAAACTGCAGGCCGAACATCGCCATCAATACGGCCCCGAGGGTATACCAGATGTTGATATTACGCGGCAGCAGGTAACCACCCATGTTGCTGTGGATTAAGTCACTGACACCAAGACGGCGATCCAACCAGTCCATTGCTTCTTTCGCTAAATTCATACCCAGCCTCCTCAACTGATCAGGATATCATCGCCGTCAACGGCAACCGTGTAGGTGTTTAGAGGTTCCGGGGGTGGGCCTCCAAGGACCTGGCCTGCCGGGGAAAATCGCCCGGCATGGCAGGGGCAGAGGAACTCCTGCTTGTCGCCAACCCACTTGACGATACAGCCAAGGTGGGTACAGACCGCACTCAAGGCGACAAACTCACCGGCCTGAGGCTGCAGCAATACCGCGGGACGCCCCTGGAAGGAAAAAAAGTGTGCGCCCCCGACCTGGACCTGCTGCCTGGGAATCTTGACCTGACCCGCCTCTCCACTTTTCTTGATGGGTGAAAGAAAGCGGAACAACGGCCAGCTGAAGGCCCCGGCGATGACGGCCCCGATGGCCCCCAGGATGATGCCGAGAAAAGTCCTCCGTTGCGATGAGTTTTCGCTGATGTCACTCATAAAAGCTCCTTGGACGATGATAACTTGAATTTATTGCGTCAACAAACGTGCCGAAACAGGTACTTTCAGCTGAGGTACCGAAGGGAAATTGCTGTGAAGTATAACATATCCCGCCAGACGTTTTTTCAGATCGGGGAAATTGGCGGTTACTTCCAGGATTGCCGTTTCTCCGGCCGGCAGTGATAACCTTGAAAGCGTTGCCTGTAGATCGGCTGAGGTGACCTGTGGTGGCTGAAAAACAACCGTCTGCGCTGATTCATTGACAATCCTCAGAACCCGGGTCAGCTGATCAGAACGGGAAACCCGCCCCCAGTTGATGCTCTGCGGCTCAATGAAGAGCTGGACCTTGACCAGACCGCGCAGAGTGAAATTAATGCTGCCGTGCTGAGGATCGTTGGTATCAAATGTGACCATTTTCTGGACCTGGCCACGAAAACCTTGTGAGTCGAACCTGATCTTCAGTTCGCCGACCAGCCCGGGGGCAATCCGGTGCGCCGACAGCAGAGCTGCAGTACATCCACAGGAGCTGCGCAGATGCTTGATGTCCAGCACCTCATCGCCGCCATTCTGAAAGCGAAAAGTGTATTCAAGCTGATCCCCCTGGAGGATCTGACCAAAATCATGCACTGTGTTCTCGGTAACCAGTAATGGCGCCGCCCACGCGGAACCACACAGGAACACCCCCCCGAACATCAGTAACAACATCATAAAGCGCTGCATAGAGCTAACCTATCCTGTGGACAACAAAAACCTAAAGACTTTGAATCATAGCACATTTTCTCAGCTAAAACACCCACATCCGAATTCCTTTCAATTGACAGGGCGACTTTCTTCCTGCTATAGATTGCTGTCAAATCATACCAACCGGGAGCACCTCAAATTATGGCGGACTATAACCGCAGAATTCTTTTTTCACGTGAAAAAATAGCTGCAGAAATCAAACGTCTCGGCCGGGAAATCAGTCGTGATTTTCAAGGTCAGGAAGTCATGCTGGTCGGAGTCTTAAAAGGCTCTTTTTTATTTATTGCCGATCTGATCAGGGAGATTGAAATCCCCTCGGTGGTGGATTTTGTGCGTCTGGCCAGTTACGGGTCGGAGACCCAGACATCGGGGATTATCGAATTCCGCAAAGAGCTTGAAATGCCGATTCGTGGCCGCAATGTCATTATCGTCGAAGATATTGTCGACAGTGGCTATACTCTGGAGTGTCTGTACAACAAGTTGCTACTGCAAGAACCGAAGTCATTGAAAATCTGTACCCTGATCGACAAGACCGCTCGCCGGGAAGTCCAAATCGACGCTGATTACATCGGCATCAGCATGGATGACGGATTTATCATCGGCTATGGCCTTGATCACGATGAAAAATATCGCAACCTGCCGGATATCTATCTGGTTGAAGGGGTTTGACCAGTCGTTTCGTGAGGGGGGCGCAGTTCATGAATCTTGACGGTAAAGATTGAACAGCTCGAAGTCGATAAGCACCATTTAACGCAGATGTCACAACCCTGACCAAGGAGAGCGCCTGATGATTATTGTCTGTCCCGAGTGTTCGACCAAATTTAATGTCAAAGCAGAACGCATCCCCGACGGTGGCTCCCGGGTGCGTTGTGCCCGCTGCCAACACGTTTTCTATGTTGAAAAATCCGAAGAGCTTCAACCTGCCGAAGCGGTCTTTGAAGCTTCACCGCCTGTTGACCAGCCCGAAGAACAGCCCCTTCATGCAAACGCAGAGGAAGCCCCGTTATCAGGAACCGAAGATTCCGATTTCAGTTACGAAAATTTTCAGCACCTCGACAGCCCCAAAGCGGATGACGAAGACTTTGCTTTTGACGCACAGCCGGATGATGAAGATTTCTCCTTTTCAGCGACACCTGAAGAAACGCTCAGCCCGATTGAAAAGGTGTTTGCCGCTGAAGATCCGGAGCAAGAGCTGGAGCATGATGACCAAGATTCAGCTGAGGCTGACAGCGTGGCTGCAGCTTTCGCCCCGGAGCAACCCGAAGATACACCATCCAAACCGCTTTCAACCCATGCTGAAACCAAAAAAAGCAGTCCCCTGGCCAGCATCATTCGCATTCTGCTGGTGTTGATTCTGGCCCTGCTGGTCATCGGTGGAGTGCTGGTTTACATGAACGGCCCGGATCAGTTGAATCAGACGATTCAACAGCTTCTGGGACAGCAGACGGAGCGGCCGGTGCAAACCGGCCAGATCTCTCTAGACAACCTGGAGGGGAAATTCATTCAGAACGAACTGGCGGGAGAGCTGTTCCTCATTCGCGGAGAGGCGATCAACAACTATTCTGAGCCACGAGCCGCCATTCAGGTCAAGGGGGTCATCTTTGACCCGAATGGTAAACCGTTGTTGCAAAAAACGGTATTTTGCGGCAATCCAATCAGCGAAGAGGACCTGCAGGCACGCTCGTTTGAGGAGTTGGAAAAAATCATGGGCAACCAGTTCGGCCAGAATCTCAGCAACATGAAGGTCAACCAGGGACAAACCATCCCCTTTGATATCGTTTTCAAAGACCTGCCTAAAAACCTCTCCGAATTCAGCGTCAAAGTCACTGCATCAAAACCCGCGACGAAATAACCGCCGCTCCTGTCCTCGCAAAAATCTGCAGCGTACTACCTAACCCGCACTCCCTTTTCAAACAAAAAAAGACGGCAACAACCGCAGTCATTACCGCCTTTTTATTCTCTAGCCGACAGCTTGAATTATTCAGCTGAAATGGCATCTACCGGGCAGGAATCAACGCAAGCGCCACAATCGGTGCAGACTGCCGGGTCAATACTGTACTTGGGATCGCCTTCGCTGATTGCATCGACAGGGCAAGTTGCTTGGCAGGCACCACAAGCGATACACTCGTCAGAAATTACATGAGCCATGGTTCTTTCCTCCTAGAATATTGAGTTTTGTGCCCGCTTATCGGGCAGGTTGTTAAATTCGGGGACTACTCTAACCGATCTTCAATCCGCTGTCCAGACCAGAAATGCCTTGCTTAAAAACGCCGATTTACGCTAGCCTGAGGCCCTCGTCAAAAGGTTTCATTAACCATTTCGACACTGTCGGACCAGCAATATAACTCATTATATTTCAATGTTTTTTTATCTTCAATTCGGTTTTTAAAAGATTTCAAGGGAGAAAGACAATGGACATTCTGGCATTGAATTGTGGAAGTTCCTCGGTTAAATATCAACTGTTCGACTGGAAAAAAAGAGAAGTGATTGCCAAGGGGATGGTTGAACGCGTGACTGTCGGCGATTCTTTTATCATTCACGAAGTCCCCGGGCGCGAGACCTACCGCGAAGAGTACGAATGCCCGGATCACAAGGTGGCTATCCAACTGATCGTCAAAACTCTCACCAGCAAAGCCCATGGCGTGGTCAAAAGTATGGACCAGATTTCCGCCGTGGGTCATCGGGTCGTTCATGGTGGGGAAAAGTTCACTCGTTCGGTGATGATCAATGAGACCGTTCTGGACGCCATCAAAGAGGTCCAGCATCTGGCTCCGCTGCACAACCCGCCGAATATAGCCGGGATTGAAGCGGCTCAGGCCAATCTTCCCGATGTCCCTCACGTCGCTATTTTCGATACGGCCTTCCATCAGACCATGCCCGAGCATGCCTACACCTACCCGGTCCCCCAGGAGTGGTATGAAAAACATGGTGTCCGCCGCTACGGCTTTCACGGAACCAGCCACCTGTATGTTTCAAAAAGAGCGGCGGTGCTGCTTGGCAAGGCCCCCAAGGACTGCAATATCATTACCATGCATATCGGTAACGGGGTATCTCACAGCGCTATAAAAAATGGCGTGTCAGTCGACACTTCCATGGGGTTGACGCCCCTTGAAGGCGCGGTCATGGGCACCCGCTGCGGGGATATCGATCCGGCCATTCCGGGATTCATCATGGAGCGCGAAGGTCTGACGCCGAAGGAAATCGACGGCATTCTCAACAAGAAATCGGGTATCCTGGGGATCACCGGGGAATACACCGACCGTCGTGATGTCATTGAAGCGGCCGAAGCGGGCAACACCCGTTGCGCCATGGCTCTTGAGATCGAAGCCTACCGGCTGAAAAAGTACATCGGCTCCTACTGCGCCGTCCTGGGCCGTCTCGATGCGGTGGTATTTACCGCCGGTGTGGGTGAAATGGGCTGGCTGATCAGAGAAAAAGCTCTGGAGAATCTGGAGCATATCGGCATCAAACTGGACAAGGAAAAAAACCGCAAGACCATGACGCGTAAGCAGGAAACCATGATTACCACGCCTGACTCAGCGGTGCGGGTTTTTGTCATCCCGACGGATGAGGAGCTGGTTTTCACCGAGGATGTGGTCGCTATTCTGGAAGAAACCTACACCGATCACATGCAGTTCAAGTACTCTTTCGCTGAAAGCACCTTCCAGCGCAAGTAATCCCCTCTTTAAAGCGACAGGGCCTCTCACCGAGGCCCTGTCCTGCTCACGCCTCTCTTCTCCATTAAAAGTAGCTCTCACCATAGTCAGGAACCTGGGAAAACCATTCAGGGTGTTGCCGTGCTATTGTCAATGCCACCCGGGCCTGATTAATCAGTTTTTTCCGATCTTCGGGGTAACTCCCGGACAGGTTAAGGATATTTGAAGCATGATTGGAGCGCAGCAGCGTCTTTTGCGGGTTCAGATGTTCGACGATCTGGACAGCCTCAGCGATCGTCTCACCGTTGGTCAACGGTTCAATCAGCTCAAAATATATGTCGTTATGTCGGCGGAACATAGTCAACAGGGAAAAGTAAGCCGGCGATAAACTATTGATCCATTGCGCCGTAGCGACGGCATGTTCATAGCTGCGCCGGCGTCCGGCCAGGCCGAGAATCGCCGTGATTGACAGCTTCATACCAACGGACTGCGCCGTCTGACATAAGTCCAGCATCTGCTGGGGATGAAAGCCCTTGTGCGTGTTCTCCAGGGTATCGGGATCGCCGCTTTCAAGCCCGAAATAGAGGATTGCTAATTTTTTTTCCCGCAGCAGCTCTAGTTCTTCGGAGTTTTTTGTCGTCAGACTTCGGGGTGAAGCATAGGCTCCAACACGGGTTACTTGGGGACAATATTCGGCGATCAGATCAAGGATCTCCACCAACCCCTTCTGCGGGTAGACCAGTGCATCTCCATCGGCCAGAAAAACCCGCCTGATCTGACGGCGGTGAAGTTGCGGAATCTGTTTCAGCTCCCGGGCGATATCGCTGACCGGCCGAATTCGGAATTGCTTCATTTTGTACATTCCGCAGAAAAGACACTGATTCTGACTACAGCCGACGGTGATCTGCAGAATCAGCGAGCGGGCTTCGGACGGCGGGCGGAAAACCGGTTCTTCATAAGCAAAAAAATACATGATTATTCTTCATCTTTCCCGCTTTTTTGACGACGTTGAGCCTCGATTTGTCTCAGATAGCGTTTCGCTTCAACAGCCGTCTGCTCACTATCAGCGAGATCGTTTGCCGACAAAAAGTAATGATAAGCACTGGTCATGTAACGGGGATTGGTCATCATCACCTTACCGGCACCCAGATAGGCCTCGGCGATTTGCTTATCGTTCGGTCGCTCGGCAATGAAGCGCCGAAAGACACCCAGGGCATCCTGAAAGCGCCCCTGTTTGAACAGGTGTTCCCCGACGGCTATGACATCGACACCAGCGACCTGCTGACGCTGTTCCCGTGAAGGCAGCGCCAGGTAACAGGCCGCCGCCTGTTCATACTCCCCGGCCTGAACGGCGGGACAGATGTGCCGCAACGACGCTAACTCCGTATCCGGGGGTGAGTGGTGCGGATGCTTCCGCTCATTAAACAGCAGGTAATAGCGATCCGCCCCCCAGGCGATGGCAAGTCCGGCGAAAAAACCGCCGATATGGGCACCATGGGCAATCCCACTCCCCGATTTTGCGGTAAATACGAAGGGCAGCAGGTTATCGATCACCAGATAAAAACCGAGGACCAGCCGTGCAGACAGATAGATACTGGTCATGATGAAAGGGAAAAGGAAGATAAAACAACGTACGCGATTACGGGGGAACCAGAGAAAATAACAACCCAGCACCCCGAAAATAGCCCCCGAGGCACCGATCAGGGGGACCTGCGATCCGGCCGCGAAAAATGAAAAAAACAGGGTCGCGATAACACCGCAACCGAGATAGGTCAGCAGATAACCTATGCGTCCGAGTCGACATTCCACGTTGTCGCCAAAGATGTACAGAAACAGCATGTTTCCTGCCAGGTGCATGAAACCGCCATGGAGAAACAGTGACGTGAACAGCGCCAGCGGCGAAAATTCCGCAGGCCGGAAACCATAGCGGAAGACCAGCAGATCATAAGCGGAAACATGCTGGTAAATGTCGCGGGCAGTAACCTGCCCATGAAGCCTCAGAACCTGTAAATAGTCCCACAGCAGAGGATCATTGAGATCAACCTTGCCTGCCGATGCCGGAAGTGAGATCAGCAGATAGACAGCAATATTGACGGCCATCAGGCCCCAGGTGACATATGGTCGCCCGGCGGGATTAGGAGTATCGGCAATTGGGAAAAACATGCAACATCCGCCTTATGAGAAAGTCCGCTCAGCATATCACAGGCGTGCTGACGACCAAACAGAGAATAGCTCGAACAGCATGGGGCAGAAAACCCCGCCTTTATGAGGCATTTTACCTCAGCACCGATGACCATTATCGTCGCCAAATTGAGTCAATTGAGTCTTTTACTTTCAGGCAAACATGCTATTCTTCTGCCAGTTCAAAAAAACCGTCATCAGTCATCGACAAACAACATCCCGTGAACTGTGAGAATAAGGAGAACAGCGCATGCACCAGGTTAAAATCAAAGGAACCGATCAGAGTTACCCGGTGGGTAAAATTGTCTGCCTGGGAAGAAACTATCTGGATCATATCCGCGAACTGGGCAACAAGGTTCCTGACCGAGCGGTCATTTTCGTAAAACCGGCCAGCAGCCTGCTGGCCGACGGGGGAACAATCCAGATCCCCAGCTACTCGAACGCCTGCCACCATGAGCTCGAACTGGCCCTGCTGATCGGCACAGAGGGGAAAAACATCCCTGAAGGCCAGGCACTGTCACACCTTGCCGGATACGCTGTGGCTCTCGACCTGACCCTGCGCGATATTCAGGACGAGCTGAAAAGCAAGGGGCTACCCTGGGAAATTGCCAAAGGCTTTGATACTTCCTGCCCGCTCTCCGAGTTTGTCCCCGCAGCCCAGGTCGAAAATCCCAACGCCATACAACTGACCCTGAAAGTCAATGGTGAGATCCGTCAACAGGCAAACACCGCGCAGATGATGCGCAGCGTCGAAGAGATTATCGCCGAAGTGTCGAGCTTTTATACCCTCGAACCGGGTGACATTATCCTGACCGGAACCCCGGCCGGCGTCTCCCGTATCCAGAGTGGTGATCAACTCGAAGGCGAAATTGAACAGGTCGGCACTTTGAAAGTTTCCGTCGCATGAGACAGAAGGTCGCGCTGGTCGGCCCGGGTCGGGTCGGCTGCGCCGTCGCCAAACACCTTCACCAGGCCGGTTATGAGCTGTCTGCGGTCATCGGCAGAACCAGCGAAACAGCTCTAGATGCCTGCACGTTCATCGGCTGTTCCGAGAAAGCTGCGTCCCTCGACATAGCCACCGTTGGAGAGGCACGGATTATCCTGATCGCCGTGCCTGATGACTACATCAGCTCACTCTCAGAACAGATTCATGCTCAGCTGAAAGAACCTCAGGATGTCACCCTTGTCCATTTCAGCGGTCTTCATCCTGCGGTAATCATGCGGCAGCATTCTCCGGGGGCGAGGGTTCTGTCTCTTCACCCGCTGCTGCCGTTTGCTGATCGTCAATCAGCTTATGAGCAGTTACCAAACTGCCCCTGCGCCGTCGAAGGCGACGATACGGCACGCTCGCTTGGGGAAGAACTGGTACAAGCTCTGGGTGCCCAATATTTCCACCTGGAGGGAGACAAAAAGGCGCTCTACCACGCAGCTGCCTGTATCGCTTCGAACTTTTGCGTGACCCTGATGGCCTGGGCTTGTGAACTCCTTCAAAACTGTGACATCGACAACACCCGGGCCGTAGAGCTGTTGGCGCCCCTGCTTCAGGCAACCCTGAAGAATGTGACAGCGCTGGGACCTGAACAGGGTCTGACCGGTCCCATTGTGCGCGGAGACAGTGGCACCGTCAGCCGCCATCTGGACGAACTCAAAAAAATATCTCCTCAACAGCAGGCTGTTTACCGTGATTTAGCCAAACTGACCCTGTCCCTGGCAGAAAAATCCGGGCGCCTCGACAGCCGCGGGAGACAGCAGCTGCACAGAGTTTTGAGCCGCGCAACCTGATTTAAAATAAGCCCTTCTTCAGGTGAAAAAAATAATTAAATTTATTTATTTTTTATTCTTAATAGAGTAGGCTTTCATTTCATTCCGACAGGTTATCTATGAAGGAATCTCCTGATCTGGATATTAAACGTGTCTTGTGAATATTCAATGCGTATTTAAATATAGCCATCATGCAACGTATCTATCTCAAAAATAAAAGTTATTCTGTCGAAAACCTCCCCTCGGAACCGAGCCTGCTGGTCGAGCTGCTGAATCTCTGTCACAATGACAATGCTAATTTTGAGATGTTTGCCACGGCTATAAAGAAAGATATCAGCCTGACGGCCAAGATCCTTCAAGTGGCCAACTCCCCGGCCTATCGCCAGTGGAACAAAATAACCGACATCCGCAGGATGTTGATTGTCCTGGGCATCACCAATGTGCGTAACATTGTCACGACCTGCGCGATCCAGCAGTTTTTTGCCAAATTCACCAGGGAGTTCAGCAAGAATGTTCAACTGACCTGGCTGCGATCGCTGGTTTGTGGCAATCTGGCCAGACGTCTGGCTGAGTTGACAGGTTATGACAAACCGGGAGAAGCTTTTCTGGCCGGCCTGCTTCATCAGGTTGGTATCCTCTTGCTGTTGCTTAACCGCCCGAAAGAGTATCTGCCACTGATCAGCCGCTATTACCAGGAAACAGAAAATTACTGTTTTCTGGAGCAGGAGGCCTTAGGGGTTGATCACTGTGAATTAGGAGCTGCACTGATCGATAGCTGGCAACTGGATTCCTTCATCTCCGATGCGATCAACTTCCAGCAGGCGCCGGTCGCCGAGTTGATGAACTCTCCTACGTTGTTGAAAATTCTTGCCGTTGCCGCACCTCTCAGTTCCAAGAACACTGCCCGGGATAACCGCACCTACCTGGAGAGAGCAGGCCTGTTGTTCAACCTGACGGAAGAGACCATTCTCGACTGTCACCGGCTGGCGGTTGAAAAAAGTAAACAGATGATCACCGACCTCGGCTTCAGCGGGCGATTCTACATGGAACAGAACGAAGCTGAACTTTTCGATGACGAACAACATGAGCAGCATGCGAAATCGCTGAGTGAGCAGGTGAAAAATCTCGCTCTGAGTGGAAGCGTTGCCAGAAGTGAGTGTTCAGAGATCAATGCATTGACCAGAGAACTGCGGGCCAGTTTCAGCACTCTGTTTAATCTCAACCAGTTATTCTTCTTTAAAAGTAACGATCGTGGCACTCGGCTGACCGCCGTCAATGATCTCGGCATCAATCAGCTGGACGAAATTGAATTCAGAACGGATGATTCTTTCAGCCTGATGAGTAAAACCTTTACGCTGCGAGAAGCCCACAATTCGAGCTCGTCCCCCGGCTCGATCGCCGACCGTCAGGTCATGAGGATTCTGGGAACGGAAGCCGCTTATTTTCTTCCTCTCGATCACCTGGGGACCAGTTTCGGTGTTCTGATCATCGGCACCAGCCAACAGGAACTGCCTTTGCTGGAAAAGCAGGCACCCCTGTTTCAACTGCTCAATCGTGAAATTGCCAGAAAATATTTGTCTTACCAGCCCGGTAACGAAGAGACGGAGGGGATGCGCATGGTTGATTTCCGCAAGATCGCCCATGAAGTCAGCAATCCCCTGACGATAATCAATAATTATCTCTACACGCTGGGAAAAAAGATCGACAGCGATCACCCGGCGCAGGAAGAGATCAAGTTTATCAGCGAAGAAATCGAGCGGGCAGGAAACATCCTGCTGCGCGCCAAAGATCCCGCTGCAGTGATCAAAGCCGAAGAAAAACGACTCGATATCAATCATCTGATTCGCGAGCTTGACACCCTATTTAGTGGTTCTCTCTACAAGACAAACAGGATAGAATCAAGCCTTCATCTGGATCAGCAGATTCCTGCCCTGTCCTGTGCGCAGGACAAGTTGAAGCAGGTCCTCATCAATCTCATAAAGAATGCCGTCGAAGCGGCTGAGGAGTCAGGTCATATCAGCATCACGACACGTGACAATTATTTTCAGAACGGTCAACAGTTTATTGAAATCGCCATTCGAGACGATGGCCCGGGAATCGCTCCGGAAATTCTGAAAGACCTGTTTAAACCTGTCGAAAGCACCAAAAAGGGCCACTCAGGCCTCGGCCTGTCGATTGTGAACACTCTGGTCAAGGAAATGTCGGGGAGTATATCCTGCTATTCTCGCCAGGGCGAGGGCACCGAGTTCAAGATTCTTATTCCACGCCGGTTGGAAAATACAGAGATCGACACAGATTAATGGATAACAATTTCTTGCGTGACATTCAGAATAATCCCGCGCTGATCACGGAAACAAAGATCCTGATTGTTGACGATGACCCGGTGATGGCCAGGAGCATTCAGAGCGTACTCTCACTGGTTGGGCTTGAAGCTCATTCGGTGACCGGCGGCTATGCGGCTATCAAAGAACTGGACAGCAGGAGCTATCATCTCGTGCTGTTGGACCTCAATATGCCTGATATGGACGGTACCGAGGTGCTTGACCATATCAACACCAACATGATCGATACCAATGTGATTGTGGTCAGCGGTGAATCGGAAGTCAAAAAAGCGATTCATGTCCTTAAAAACGGGGCCAGGGATTTTATTCGCAAGCCCTACAGTACCGACGAACTGCTTTTTTCCATAAAAAATGTTCTGGAAAAGATCAATCTTGAGCTGGATAACCGCGAAATGGTCGAAAAGCTCGAGGAGTCGGAAGCTCTGCACAGATTCATCGTCCATAATTCTCCCGATCTGCTCTACATGCTCGATCGCGACGGATACTTTGTGTTTGTCAACAAAAACACCTTGAAATCCCTCGGCTATCGCCGCAAGGAAATCATCGGCAAACATTATACCGAAGTTGTCTATCCAAAGGATATTGAGCGCGCCAAGCTCTTTTTCAATAACGGCTTTATTCCTCAGAATGCCAAAAATCTGGAACTACGCTTGCAGAACAAGAAAAAATCCGCTCTTCTCCATGTTGAAATCAGGGCCATTAATATTGAAAAGAAAATCACCGGTGGCTACAAATTGGGTCGTAACGATCATCGCAAGCCCGGGTTTATCGGCACCTATGGCGTTGCCCGCGACATCACTGAAAGAAAAAAATCGGAAGAAATCATCCGTTACCAGTACAATCATGATCTGCTGACCGGGCTACCCAACAGAACACTGCTGAATGAGCGCCTGTCATCATTGATCAACCATGCCCAGGCAGAGCAATCTCAATTTGCCGTTTTATTTATCGACATCAATCGCTTCAAATTAATTAACGATACGTACGGGCAGAGTCTGGGGGACGAACTTTTACAGAACCTGTCCGAGATTCTACGCAGATGCACGCGCGAAGGCGATACCCTGGCACGCCTGGGCGGCGATGAATTCATTCTGCTGCTTCCCGATATCGACACGAAAGAAGATGCCATTGTCGTAGCCGATAAAATCATCAAGGAAACCTCCATCCCGTTCAAACGCAACGGTCACGAAATCTACCTCACCCTCAGCGTCGGTATGGCCATCTATCCCGAACATGGCGAAACCGGCGATGATCTGATTAAATGCGCCGATATTGCCGTTTGCAACGCGAAAACCAAAACCGAGAGTCGCCACTACCTCTACAATAAAAAGCTCAAGAACAACAACAGCACAAAGGTCTTTGTTGAAAACCTGATCAGAGACGCGATCAGGAGCGATCGCCTGATTGTCCACTATCAGCCACAGATTAAGTTGCCGTCCAATGACATTCATGCGGTGGAAGCGCTGGTGAGAATTCTTTCGCCCACCGGAAAGCTGATTCTTCCGGGCAAATTTATCGATATCGCCGAGGAGACCTCACTGATTAACGACATCGGCGACATTGTCCTGGATAAAGTCTGTCGGGATATTCAAAGCTGGAACCAGCAGGGGCTTCACATCCAGGTTTCAATCAACATTTCGGCCGTGCAGCTGGCCATGGAATTTTTTGCCCAGAACATCCTGGAACGAATCCACAGCTACGGACTGGACGCAAGAACGTTTGAAATCGAGCTGACTGAGAATGTTCTCGTCCAGAACATGAACAGAGCGATCTCGAACCTGTTGCAGTTGACCAACGCCGGCATGAAAATCGCGATCGACGATTTTGGTATCGGCTATTCATCACTGAGTTACCTTGACCGTCTGCCTTTGCATACACTCAAGCTGGACAAGTCTTTCATGCGCAAGATTTCCGCAGACAATATGGAAGATTCCATCATTCCCGCGATGATCAGCGTGGCGAAAGGCCTGCAACTGGAATTTATCGCTGAGGGTGTCGAAACCAAAGCGCAGCACCACTACCTGAAAAGCCAGGGTCCCTGCGTCACCCAGGGATTTTATTACTGCAAACCGCTTGACAGTCAACGCCTGCTCGCCTTCATGGACCGACACCGGCAGTTAAAGTAACGACAAAAAGGTTTTTTCTGAGGCCGGCACCAATGCCCCTGATGCTGGGCATTGGTGCCGGAAAAGGATGTCAGTGATCCTGAAGAGCGGCGTGGGCTGCCGCCAGGCGGGCGATAGGAACACGGTAAGGCGAACAGGAAACGTAATCCAAACCGATCTTGTGGCAGAAAATGACACTGGAAGGTTCACCTCCATGTTCGCCACAGATCCCAACCTTCAGATCCGGTCGCGTACTGCGCCCTTTTTCAAAGCCCATCTGCACCAGCTGGCCGACACCGCGCTGATCAAGGGCCACGAAGGGATCCTTTTTCAGCACCCCCCGCTCAATGTAATCGGGCAGGAAATGTCCGGCGTCATCGCGGGACAGACCATAAGTCGTCTGGGTCAGGTCGTTGGTCCCAAAAGAAAAGAATTCAGCCTCCTGAGCGATCGCATCAGCCGTGAGAGCGGCACGGGGCAGTTCAATCATGGTTCCGATCAGATAATCCACTTTAACCCCATATTCCTGACAAACTCTATCAGCGACCTTAACTGCATTGGCACGCAGGATCCTCAACTCATTAACATGGCTGATCAGCGGAATCATGATCTCCGGAACAATTTCAAAACCTTCGTTTTTAATCAGCTCACAGGCGGCTTCCATAATCGCCTGAACCTGCATGTCGTACACCTCAGGGTAAGTAATCGCCAGCCGGCAACCACGGTGCCCGAGCATCGGGTTGAACTCGTGCAGATGGGCGACATGGTCTTTCACTTCCGAAAAACGCAGGCCGACAGCGTGAGCCAATTCGGAGACATCGTCATCTGTTTGCGGAAGAAATTCATGCAACGGTGGATCCAGCAGCCGGATGGTGACCGGCAGCCCCTTCATCTCGCGGAAGATCTCGACAAAGTCGCTTTTCTGCATAGGCAGGATCTTATCCAATGCGCGCTTCCGCCCTTCAAGATTTTCAGCCAGGATCATCTCCCTGACGGCCTGAATGCGGTCGCCTTCAAAAAACATGTGTTCGGTCCGACACAGCCCGATCCCCTCTGCTCCGAAGTCTCTGGCTACTTTGGAATCGCGCGGAGTATCGGCATTGGTACGCACCTTGAGTTTTTTAAATTGATCAACCCAACTCATCAGGGTGGCAAAATCACCGCTCACCTCGGGCTCAATCTTTGGCACCTCACCCAGAATCACTTCACCTGTCGAACCATCAAGGGTCAACAGTTCGCCGCGTTTGATGATGTGGCCGGACTTGGTCGTCAGCTGCTGTTTTTCGTAATCGATTTTGATCTCTCCACATCCGGAAACACAGCACTTGCCCATTCCGCGGGCAACCACTGCCGCATGCGAGGTCATTCCACCGCGGGCGGTTAAAATACCCTGGGCGGCATGCATTCCATGGATGTCTTCCGGGCTGGTCTCAATCCGCACAAGGATGACCTTTTTCTTGAGCCGGGTCTGTTCCTCAGCCTCATCGGCATTGAAAACCACCTGGCCGCTGGCCGCTCCGGGAGAGGCGGGCAACCCTCTGGCGAGAATCTGCTTCTCCGCCTTGGGGTCCAGAGAAGGATGCAATAACTGGTCAAGCTGCTCGGGATCAACCCGCAGCACGGCATCTTTTTCCGAGATCAAACCCTCTTTCACCATATCCACGGCAATGCGGATCGCCGCATGGGCGGTGCGTTTACCGGTTCTGGTCTGAAGCATGTAAAGCTTGTTCTTTTCAATGGTAAATTCGATATCCTGCATATCTCTGTAATGTTTCTCCAGGATAGCGCGAATTTCGACCAATTGCGCGTAACTTTCAGGCATGACCTCCTCCATTGAAGGCAGGTCACCATCTTTGTGTTTGGCCCGGTTAATCGGTTGCGGGGTACGAATTCCGGCAACAACATCTTCCCCCTGAGCGTTGACCAGGTACTCCCCATAAAAATAATTTTCCCCGGTCGCCGGATCACGGGTGAAGGCAACACCGGTGGCACAATCGTCACCCATGTTGCCGAAGACCATCCCCTGGACATTGACGGCGGTACCCCAGTCGGCTGGAATCGCATGCAGTTTGCGGTAGGTCACGGCACGCGGATTCATCCATGAACCGAACACGGCTCCGATAGCGCCCCAGAGTTGTTCCTGGGGATCCTCAGGAAAATCTTCACCAAGATTTTCCCGGTAGCTCGCCTTGAAATCACTGACCAGCTGTTTGAGGTCATCAGCCGAAAGATCGGTATCCTGCTCGACACCTTTGTGCTCCTTAACCTCCTCAAGAATATTTTCCAGAATCGAACCATCCATCCCTTTGACGACGTTGGCATACATCTGGATGAACCGCCGGTAGGAATCATAGGCAAAGCGCTGGTCATGACTCTGCTCAATCACCCCCTGAATCGTCTGATCATTGAGGCCGAGATTCAGAACCGTATCCATCATCCCCGGCATGGAAGCCGGAGCTCCGGAGCGGACCGAAACAAGCAGTGGATTTACCCGATCCCCGAAGCCCTTGGCCATGCGCTTTTCAAGTGTTTCCAGGGCTTGACGCACTTCTTCCATCAAACCATCAGGATAGGCCCGGTTGTTATCATAAAAGGCTTTACAGACTTCTGTCGTCAGCGTGAAGCCGGGAGGAACAGGCAGCCCAATTGATGTCATTTCTGCCAGGTTGGCCCCTTTCCCTCCCAGAAGTTCACGCATCGACCCGGCGCCATCAGCTTTTCCTTCTCCAAACGAATAGACATACTTTGCCATGCTCACTGCTCCTTATTTTTGCTTCAGGATTCTCTTCAGGTTCTACGCTATCCTATTGAAATCCGCAATATTTTTGAACAATGCGGCGATCTGGGTCAATAGGGCCAGACGATTATTTCTCAGTGCTTCATCCTCAGCCATGACCATCACATGGTCAAAGAACTGGTCGACCGGAGACCTGAGTGTGGCAATCGTCTCCAGCGCTGCGGCATAGTCACCCGCGTCGACCAGAGTGGCAACCCGATCCTCGACCTGGGACAAGGCCGAAAACAGCTCGACCTCCTGATCGGCTGTAAAAAGATCGACCGCGACAGGCTGTGATACGCCCCCTTTAATAATATTGACCACCCGTTTAAAAGCAACCGACAGCGGCTCGAAATCCTCGCGGCTTTTCAGTGCAGCCAGGGCTTTCACTCTTTCAACAGCGTCAACCGGTTCGCTAAAAGCCGCGCTCAACACCGCATCAACGATGTCGGCCGGGTAGTCCTGCGCGGTCAACATGTTGACCAGTCGCAGGCGGATAAAGTCGACCACATCTGCGATAATCTCATCGGCGGGACGCTGACGTTTGACCTCCAGCAGGGCGACACTCTTGGCAACCAGCGCAGGAATCGACAGCGCATACCCGCGCTCGAGAATGATCGCCAGTATTCCGATCGCTGCCCGCCGCAGCGCGTAAGGGTCGGCGGTCCCGGTCGGAATCAGGCCGACACTGAAACAGCCGCAGATCGAATCGATCTTGTCGGCCAGCGACACGAAAGCGCCAATATTGTCACTCGGCAGTTCGCCGCCTGCCTGGGTCGGCAGGTAATGCTCAAAAACCGCTTTGGCGACCCGGGGATCCTCGCCTTCGAGCAAGGCATACTCGCGTCCCATCACCCCTTGAAGTTCGGGGAACTCGTAAACCATACCGGTTTCGAGATCACACTTGGCCAGCAGTGCGGCCCGTTTGGTCAGCTCCCGGTCGGACAGAGAAAGCTGCTCGGCCAGCCCCACCGCAAGCGCGGTGAAACGTTCAATTTTTTCGTAACTGGTCCCCAGCTTGGCCTGGTAAACTACCTTTTTGAGTGGTTCAAGGCGTGTTTCCAGCTTGGTTTTCTGATCTTCCTGCCAGAAAAACATGGCATCCGCCAGACGCGCCTTGAGCACCCGTTCATTACCGGCAACGACGACCTGCGGATCCCTGGCCCGAGTGTTGGCAATGGTGATAAAGTGCGGCAACAGCTTCCCCTGCTGGTCAATCAGAGTGAAATAACGCTGGTGTTCACGCATACTGGTAATCAACAGCTCAGGAGGAAGTTGTAAAAATTTTTCTTCAATCGTTCCGGCCAGAGCCTGGGGCGTTTCAACCAGAAAGCTGACTTCCTCCAACAATTCCCTGTCAGGGTTCACTCTGCCACCCAGCTGCTGCGCCAGGGCATCAAGCTGCTCTTCAATCATCTTCCGGCGCGTTTCAACCTGGGGAATGACATGATGTTCTTGTGCTTTAGCAAGGTAGTCCTCGGCCCCCTTGACGCTGAATTCCTGGGGGGCCATAAAGCGATGCCCACGCGAGCGGTTGCCGCTGTGCATGTCGCCGTAGACAAAATCGACAACTTCTCCCCCGTAGGTTGCTACGATCCAGTGCATCGGCCGGGCAAAACGGATATCAAGATCTTTCCAGCGCATCGATTTTTTGAAGGGAATTTTAGCTATAACGCGGGGAATGATCTCGGGCAGTTGTTGATCTGAGGGGCCACCCTCGATAACCTTGGAGAGAAACAGGTACTGACCTTTTTCCGTCTCAACCGTTGTCAGCTCATCAACACTGACCCCGTTGGTTCGCGCAAAGCCCTCAGCGGCCTTGGTTGGCCGACCTTCGGCATCAAAGGCGATACGCGCCGGGGGCCCGGTTAATTCGACTTTCTGGCGTTGCTGCTGTCGGGCGACATCGGCGATGGTAATCGCCAGGCGGCGAGGCGTGGCAAATGTCCGCACAGCACCGTAAGAGATCCTGGCAGCCTCCAACTCCTGGCATAATAAACGTTGCATATCCTGCAGGGCGCGGGGAATAAATCCGGCGGGGATCTCTTCCGTGCCCAATTCAATAAAAAGTTCTGCAGACATCTCTATCTCCAAGTGTAAATATCAGACAAATTTCAAGGCTCTCACTTTTTCAGCAGGGGAAAGCCCAGCCTTTCACGCTGTTTAACGTAACCCTCAGCGCATAATTTCGACATATTACGAACCCGACCGATGTAGCCGGCGCGCTCTGTTACCGAAATTGCGCTGCGCGCGTCAAGCAGGTTAAAGGCATGTGACCCCTTGAGCACGAAATCATAAGCGGGAAAAACCAGGTCTTTTTCAGCCAGACGGACACACTCTTTTTCATACATGTCAAAGAGTTGAAAGAGCATGTCGGTATCCGCCTCTTCAAAGTTATAATGAGAGAATTCAACTTCGGTCTGATGATGGACATCGCCGTATTTGATGCCGTTGACCCACTCCAGGTCATACACATTATCGACACCTTGGATATACATGGCGATCCGTTCACAACCGTAGGTGATCTCTCCGGGAATCGGTTTTAAATCGATTCCGCCGCACTGCTGAAAATAGGTAAACTGGGTAATCTCCATCCCATCCAGCCAGACCTCCCAGCCGAGACCCCAGGCTCCCAAAGTCGGCGACTCCCAGTCATCCTCGACAAAGCGGATATCATGACAGGCAGGGTCGATACCGAAACTTTTAAGAGAATCAAGATAGAGATCCTGAATATTCTGCGGCGAGGGTTTAAGAATAACCTGGAACTGATAATAGTGTTGCAGACGGTTGGGGTTTTCCCCGTAGCGGCCGTCGGTCGGACGCCTTGAAGGCTCTACGTAGGCAACATTCCAGGGTTCGGGACCGAGGGCACGCAGAAAGGTCGCCGGATTGAAGGTGCCGGCGCCCTTTTCGATATCGTAGGGCTGTTGAATGATGCAGCCCTGTTGGGCCCAATAGTTCTGCAGGGAAAGAATTAAATCCTGAAAAGTCACGTTACCTCCATAAACTGCTCAGCGTATTTTCTACAGGAATTTCCAGCACAAACGAACAGCGAGTTTAGCTTTCACCCCTGAAGATGTCAAGATTCACCGGGATTATAACTGAGCGAGAAACTTGAGTGATTTTGGTTCTCTCGGCAGGACGGAATCAAGCACCTGGCTGAGGATAAACTGGGCCTCCTGCAGTGTTTTACGCCCGAATTGAAAGCCTTGAAATTGATCATGAGCAACCTTCAGCGTTCGCGACAGGGAACCGACGGTGCCGAGCGCAATATCAACACCAGTGCGACCGGCGCAATCGAGACACAGGCTGCCCCCGCGCGCAATATCAAAACGGATCGGTTCGGCGTGAAATATTCTGAGACATTCACTGCAATGAAGCAGGTGAGGAACGTAGCCGAGCAGATAGATGAGTCTCAGCTCCACCAGCAAACGGGCGGTTTCCGGATTCCCCTGTTGGTCAAGAAAGCTGAGAAAGCTGCACATCAGAGCGTAGATCAGAGGCTGTGCTTCCCCTTCATGAAGCAGCAGTTCCACAAGCTCTACACCATAACTCGCGACAGCCAGACGTTTGATATCATTGCGCAGACCGAAATGAGCAGCAACAAGGTCAGCGTCCTGAAGAGACCAGAGCTGCCCACGACCGTCCCGCCAACTGAAGACCGCCCGAGTGAACGGCTCAATCGTTGCGCCAAACCGTTTGCGGCTCTTTCTTGCCGCTCCGGCAAAGCCTTTTTGCAGACCGTATTCAGCTGTCAACAGGGTGAGAATGCGATCAGCCTCGCCATAGTCGGTATATCTCAATACCAGGGCTTCAGAGCGTTGCGATGGTCTGGTCATCACCCCATTCTTCCCGCAGACTGACGTTTAAAAAAGCTCGTTTCAGACAAGATAACCGAGAAACAGGGTCGCAGTTAAAAAATAAATGGAAATCCCGGTAATATCATTGACAGTCTGGACAAAGGGGCTGGAGGCGATGGCCGGGTCAATCCCAACCTTCTTGAAGAACGCGGTCACAACGACCCCCATGCAGGCCGCCACGGTAATGGCCGTCACCATGGCGATTCCCACGACCAGGCCCAGATAATAGTTTTGATGCCAAACCATAGCCACAGCCGCAATAACCAGACCGCACACTACCCCCATAATCAGCCCGACCCGCAATTCTTTAAAAAATACCTGACGTAGATTCGTAAAATCGATTCGGCCGGTAGCAAAGCCCCGAACAAGAATCGTTGAGGTTTGGCCCCCAACGTTACCACCCATTCCGGTAATCACCGGGATAAAGGAGATCAGCATGATGACCTGCTCGAGGGTTGCCTTGAAATACCACATAAGGGTCCCGGTGACCACACCACCCACCAGGGTCGTCAACAGCCAGGGCAAACGCAGGCGGGCAATCTGAAAAGATTTATAGCCCAGCAGCAATTCCTCTTCGCTGGTTCCAGCCATGCGCAGAATATCCTCAGTCGCTTCATCGCGCATGACGTCGATCACGTCATCAACGGTAATCAGACCCATCAGTTTACCGTGATCATCAACAACGGGAATGGCGAGAATGTTGTATTTTGCCACCAGGTCAGCCACAACTTCCTGATCCATGTCGGTCCTGACCCGCATAACATTGGTCGACATGATATCGCACAAGTGCGTACTGGGTGGAACAGTCAAAAGTTGGCGTAAGGACAGCACACCGACAAGATGATTGTGGTCATCGGTCACATAGACGTAGAAAACCATTTCGTAGTCTTCAGAGTCCTGCAGGGCCTCAATGGCCTCTTTAACAGTCAGGTCCTGGTCAAGGGAAAAAACGTCGGTTGACATGATCCCGCCGGCGGTGTCTTCGTCATATCCGAGGAGGTGTTCCACATCCTCGGACTGATCATCATGCAGGGCGGCGAGAATCTGTTCCGCCAGTTCTTCAGGCAGGCTGCGGATAAATACGGCACTGTCATCATCCGCCATTTCATGGACAACCGAAATCAGGAACTCCGGATCCAGAAGTTCAGCTAACTTAGGCCATGAATCAGGTTCAAGTTCAGAAATAACATCGGCAGCACGGTCTAGATCAGTGATGAGAGTCAGCAGGGTTTTCTGTTCATGGAGTTCAAAATAGCGAAACAGATGAGCGATATCGGCAGGATGGATTTTACCCAGGGCTTTCTTCAGGTTCGTAACTGCGCCCCGGCGGAGTAATTTACTGACAGTTCCCTGTAAAACCTGAATCTTTTGCTCGTGCATGGCAACCCCTTGACCGTCTCATGAGGAGATATAAAAAACACTAGAAGCTAACATCCGGGAACACAGGAGTCAACGCAGATAGGCAGGATTGAAACAAAACAAGGGGCAGAGAATAAACTCTGCCCCTTGTCGTTTTAATTACACAATAACTGATCGGAATTAAACCGTTTCTTCTTCCTTTGCCGGCTCATCAGCGGTCTTGGCTGCTACATCTTTAGGCTCACCTGATGGCTGATCTTGCGGCTCGTAGCCCTCTTCCACCAGCTCAATAACGGCCATGGGAGCATTATCGCCAAGACGATTTTCAAGACGGATGATTCGAGTATATCCACCGGGACGCTGTGCGTAACGTGGAGCAATCATCTCAAATAGCTTGCCAACAACCTTGGGGTCACGAATAACCTTCAGTGCCTGGCGGCGGGCATGCAAATCGCCTCTTTTACCCAGAGTAATCATGCGATCAACCAGTTTGCGTAATTCCTTGGCCCGCGTCACAGTGGTTGTGATTTTCTCATTTTCAAAAAAAGAGGTGACCATGTTACGCATCATATGCTGCAGATGATCAGGCTTACGGCCGAGGCGTCTGCCGGATTTATTGTGGCGCATTATCTATGTCCCTTTCTTAAACCAAGTGAGGAAGACTACTCGTCATCCTGACTTTTCTGAATCAATTTCAGGTATTCGGGGTCAGGAAAACTTTCCAGTTTCATCCCCAGACTTAAGCCCATTTCCGCAAGGATGTCTTTAATCTCGTTCAATGACTTGCGGCCAAAGTTCTGCGTCTTAAGCATTTCTGCCTCAGATTTTTGAACCAGTTCACCGATCAAGTTGATCTGGGCATTCTTCAGACAGTTTGCGCTGCGAACGGAAAGCTCAAGCTCTTCAACCGAACGATAGAGATTTTCGTTGATCTTATGTTTTTCACTTTCCTCTTCTTCAACAACCGGTTCATCCGTTTCATCGAAATTGATAAAAATCTGCAGCTGTTCTTTGAGGATTTTTGCCGCGTAGGCAACCGCATCTTCCGGCTTAACGCTACCGTCCGTGTAAACTTCCAGGGTCAGTTTATCGTAATCGGTAATCTGACCGACACGGGCATTGGAAACATTATAATTGACTTTCTGAATCGGTGAAAAAATAGCGTCTATCGGAATCGTACCGACCGGTGCGCTTTCATCACGATTTTTCTCGGCTGCGACATAACCCTTACCCATGGCGACGGTCATATCAATTTCCAGATCCGTTTCCTCACCACAGGTAGCAATCAGATGGTCAGGATTTAATATTTCCACATTACTGTCAGTAACAATATCTCCGGCTTTAATAACCCCGGAACCTTTCTGCACAATTCTGACATTGCGATCATCATGACCGTGCAGACGCACCTTGACGCCCTTCAGATTGAGAATGATATCCGTGACGTCTTCGGTCACGCCAACGACACTGGAGAATTCATGCTGGACATTCTTTATGCGAACTGAAGTAATGGCCGCTCCCTGTAGCGACGACAACAGGATACGCCGCAACGAATTCCCCAGAGTCGTACCAAACCCTCTTTCAAAAGGCTCAGCAACAAACTTACCGTACGTTTCAGTCAGTTCCGTCGCCTCAAGCCTTTTAGGTTTGATCAAGTCTCTCCAGTTTTTGTACATAGATTTATCTCTCCCTCTCAACAGTTCCTGACGAGGTTAATTCTTATTTGGAGTAAAGTTCGACAATCAACTGTTCCTGGAACTCAGGCGTCGTCAATTCACTGCGCACCGGCAGAGCTTTCATGGTTCCCTTGAATGCTTCACGGTCAAGCTCGACCCAGCTCGGAACTCCTCGTCTCATCACACTGTCCAGAGATTCGTTTATGCAGGCAACTTCGCGGCTCTTCTCGCGCAGGCTGATAACGTCGTTGGGACGAACAAGGTACGAAGGAATATTGACCTTGTGCCCATTCACCTGAAAATGACCGTGGCGAACAAGCGTCCTGGCCTGGGCCCGCGAAACGGAGAAACCGAGACGATAGATGACACTATCCAGGCGCCGTTCAAGCAGGGTCAACAGATTTTCACCCGTAACACCCTTCATGCGGTCAGCCTTGGCAAAATAAAGACGGAACTGTTTTTCCTGCAACCCGTAAGTGCGTTTCATTTTCTGTTTCTCACGCAACTGAGTTCCGTAATCCGAAACCTTCGCCCGACGTTGGCCATGCTGACCAGGGGCGTAATTGCGGCGTTCTAACGCACATTTATCGGTATAGCACCTGTCCCCTTTAAGGAACAGCTTAGCATTTTCTCTTCTGCACTGACGGCAGACTGGACCAGAGTACCTAGACAACTTCTTCCTCCTCGATGCTTAAACGCGACGGCGCTTCGGCGGACGACAACCATTATGTGGAATGGGGGTGACATCTTTGATCATCGTCACTGTCAAACCCGCGAGTGCAAGAGCACGTAAAGCAGACTCACGACCACTTCCGGGACCCTTAACATAGGCTTCAACGGAACGCATACCATGTTCCATGGCCTTCGTTGCAGCCTCTTCCGCAGCCATCTGCGCTGCAAATGGAGTGCTTTTACGGGATCCCTTGAACCCTTTGGCACCAGAGGTTGACCAAGCAACAACGTTCCCCACCGGGTCACAAATCGTTACAATAGTATTGTTAAAGGTCGACTGTATATGAACAACGCCCTTGGCGATATTCTTCTTCTCAGTCTTTTTACGTACGACTCTTTTCCCTGATTTAGCCATGATAACTCCGCTTATTTCTTCTTACCGGCAACAGTTTTCTTCGGACCTTTACGGGTACGCGAATTATTCTTGGTATTCTGTCCACGTGCCGGCAACCCTTTACGGTGACGCAGGCCACGATAACAACCCAGATCCATCAAACGTTTGACATTCATGGTGATTTCGCGCCGCAGATCACCCTCGACATGACAGTTCTGGTCTACCAACTCGCGAATCTTGGCGAGTTCAGACTCGGTCAGGTCATCTGTGCGGGCATTAAAATCCACACCTGCCTGGGTCAAAATCTCTTGAGACGTCGTGCGACCAATGCCGTAAATGTAAGTCATGGCCACTTCAATGCGCTTGTTACGCGGTAAATCGACTCCAGCAATACGTGCCAATTTTTCCTCCTAGGGCCTTATCCCTGTCTCTGCTTGTGTTTGGGATTCTCACAAATGATCCGGATAACACCTTTTCTTTTGATAACCTTACACTTATCACAGATCTTCTTAACCGAAGCTCTCACCTTCATTTTGAGATCCTTTTCTTACGCTATAATTCGACTCACCAGAGTCTAAAGAGATTAACTTTCTACGCAGGTTAAAATTTCCGGACCGTTATCCGTTACAGCTATCGTGTGTTCAAAATGCGCCGACAGTTGACCATCAACTGTTACAGCAGTCCAGCCATCATTGAGAACTTTGACGCCTGGGTCACCGACATTAACCATGGGTTCTATGGCAAATGTCATTCCGACTTTCAACTTAGGCCCGCGTCCCGCAATTCCGTAATTAGGGATTTGCGGGTCTTCGTGAAGCTGGCGACCGATCCCGTGACCGACAAACTCTCTGACAACACTGTAACCGTCAGCTTCAACACGCGTCTGCACGGCATGAGAAATATCCGAAAGATGTCCCCCGTGGACAGCTTTCGCAATACCACACGCTAAAGAATCCTGAGTCACTTTAAGCAACTCTTCTGTCTTGGGGGCAATCCGGCCGACAGGGACGGTAATCGCTGAATCGCCGTAAAAGCCATCAATAATCAATCCGAAATCAATGCTGATGATATCGCCTTCAACCAGCGGCTGTTGATTCGGGAATCCATGTACAACACGATCGTTCGGTGAGGCACAGATTGTATAGGGAAAACCGCCATAACCTTTGAAAGCAGGGCGTGCTTTCCTTTTCTGACACTGTTCTTCGGCCAGTTGATCAAGCTCGAAGGTAGTTACCCCAGGCCTGACCTGTTCTCGCAGTATCTGCAGAATCTCGGCAACCATACGGCCGGCCGTACGCATCTTTTTTATCTCTGATTGTGATTTGACAACAATCACTCAACAGCCCTGAAGCAGAGTCAGTATTGACTGCTGAACGGCTTTCATATCCTGCATACCGTTCACAACCTGAAGCAGTCCCTGTTCACGATAATAATCTTCCAGCGGTGCAGTCTGTTCATGATAGACCTGCATTCGATTCCTGATGGTTTCTTCCTGATCATCATCTCGCTGTAGCAGAGTACCACCACAAGCCAGGCAGGTCCCGTCAGCTGCGGGAGGATCATACTTGACATGAAACCCGCGACCACAGGACGAGCAACTGCGACGACCGGTCAAACGCTCAACCAGCGCTTCCGTATCAACTTCCAACGACACGACACAATCTAGGTTCTGATCGAGCTCCGCCAGAACTTCTTTCAACGCATCAGCCTGGGCGACAGTCCGCGGAAAACCGTCAAGAATAAAACCGTTATGACAGTCATCTAACTGTAAACGCTCGCGGACAATGCCAACCACGACCTCGTCGGGAACCAGTCCACCGGCATCCATAAATTCTTTCGCTTTTGTTCCCATCGGTGATTGATTGCGAACCGCAGCACGCAACATGTCACCGGTGGAAATTTGCGGAATGCTGAATTTGTCCATCAGCATTGCCGCCTGGGTCCCTTTCCCAGCCCCGGGAGGACCAAGCAGAATAATCTTCATAGGCTTAACCGTGACGCCCTTTGAGTGTCACCCCTTTCATAAATCCTTCATAGGATCTTGAAATCAGGTGGGCCTCAATCTGAGCTGCCGTATCCATGCCGACACCGACAACAATCAGCAAAGAAGTGCCGCCGAAAAAGAACGGGACATTCAACTGGCCGATAAGAATGGTGGGCAGAACACAAACCAGAGAGACGTAAATGGCACCGGCAAACGTTAAGCGGCCAAGTACGGTATCAAGATAGTTGGCAGTTTCCTTACCGGGTCTTATCCCGGGAACAAAACCGCCCTGATTTTTTATGTTATCAGCGACATTCACGGGGTTAAAAGTTATAGCCGTGTAGAAGTAGCAAAAGAAAACGATAAATGCAATATAAAAAAGATTGTAGACCCAATGTCCGGGCGACAAATAAGCCGACACGGTCTTGACCCAGGGAGCATCCATAAAATTAGCTATTGTCGCCGGGAACATCATGATCGAGCTGGCAAAAATCGGCGGGATGACACCGCTCATGTTAATCTTGAGCGGGAGATGGCTGGCCTGACCACCCATATTGCGCATTCCGACTACTCGCTTGGCATAATGTATGGGCACTCGCCGTTGGGCCCGCTCCATATAAACGATCGCAGCCACCGTCACCAGCATCAGAGCAATGATGAAAACGACAATGGTCGGAGTCATGGCCCCGGTTTGAACCAAGCGGACAGAATTGACGATAGCCGAAGGCATACCCGCAACAATACCGGCAAAGATAATCAATGAGATCCCGTTACCGATGCCACGCTCAGTAATCTGCTCGCCAAGCCACATAATAAAGGCCGTACCTGCTGTCAGGGTAATGACCGTCATAAGAATAAACCCGATGCCCGGATGTGGAACAACCGGCTCACCAGCAGGACCTACCATGGACTGCAGTCCAGTAGCAATTCCGGTCCCTTGAATTATGGCCAGCACTATCGTGCCATAACGGGTATATTCAGTAATTTTTTTACGCCCCTGCTCGCCCTCTTTGGAAAGCTTCTCGATCGGCTCAAACACAACGGTAAGCAGCTGAAGAATAATCGACGCGCTGATGTATGGCATGATCCCCAGGGCAAATACTGTCATACGGCTGAGAGCACCGCCGGTAAAGGCACTGACCAGTCCGAGCAACGTCCCTTGAGTACCTTCGAAAAACTTAGCGAGAACCTGAGCATCGATACCGGGTGTCGGGACATGACAACCCACGCGATAGACGGCCAGCATTGAGAGGGTAAACAGGATTCTGCGTCTCAGTTCGGGAATCGCAAGTATATTCTGCAGCGTCGACATCGCTTAAAGAACCTCTGTCTTACCGCCAGCCGCTTCGATTTTTTCTATTGCTGCTTTGCTGAATTTATGCGCCTGAACAGTCAATGCCTTGGTCAATTCACCAGCGGCAAGGACCTTAATTCCATCCTTGATGCCGCCGACAAGTCCTGCCTTGCCATACTGCTCGATATCAACAACGGTCCCAGCATCAAAGACATCGAGATCGCGCAAGTTGACCAGGTTATAAACCTTTTTATTCAAAGAGGTAAAACCACGCTTGGGAATACGTCTCTGCAAAGGCATTTGCCCGCCCTCAAAACCAGGTTTGACACCACCGCCGCTGCGCGCATTCTGACCTTTATGCCCCTTGCCCGAAGTCTTTCCGGTTCCGGAACCTGGACCACGCCCAATACGTTTTCTATTTTTTGTCGAACCGGGAGCCGGTTTTAGATTGCTTAAATCCATCATACTGTCCTCTACTGTGATCAGTCTTCCACCGCAACCATGTGCTCTACCTTGCGGATCATTCCACGAATTTCGGGAGTGTCCTGCAAAGTTACCGTCTGGTGCATACGGTTTAACCCGAGCCCCTTAAGTACTTTGGCAAAATAGGCCTTACGTCCGATAGGACTTTTCTTGAGTGTCACCTTAACCTGCGCTGCTGCCATTTTCACAACCTCCTAAATCCCGCAATCAGTCTTGATTCACACCACGACGGGCATTGATTTCATCGGGACTCTTGAGCATTTTCAAAGCATTCATAGTTGCTTTGACAACGTTGTGCGGGTTATTTGATCCGAGACATTTGGTTAGAATATTACCAACCCCGACTGACTCCAGAATCGGACGGACCGCACCACCAGCAATAACTCCCGTACCTGCCGATGCAGGCTTGAGAAGCACCTTACCTGCACCATATTTGCCGATGACATCGTAAGGAATTGTGCGCCCTTCCTGAATCGGAACTTTGATCAGGCTTTTTTTGGCCTGCTCGACACCTTTACGGATCGCCTCAGGGACTTCTTTCGCTTTTCCCAATCCATAGCCGACATGACCCTCTCCATCACCGACAACAACAAGTGCTGAAAAACTGAAACGTCGTCCACCCTTAACTACTTTTGCATTACGATTGATATGAATGACCCGATCAGTCAATTCCAATTCGTTGGGATCGATATGCAGCACAAGTGACTCCTTAAAGCTTTAATCCGGCTTCCCGAGCAGCATCAGCAAGCGCCTGAACCCGCCCTTGATACAGGAAACCATTACGGTCAAATACGACATTGGTAATATTTTTTTCAAGGGCTTTTTTAGCAATGGCACTCCCCACTGCTTTAGCCGCATCGACATTACCACAATGTGCCATGTCGATATCTTTGCTCAGCGTTGAAGCTGATACGAGAGTGGTCCCCGTGACATCCTCGATAATCTGGGCATAAATATGCTTGGCACTGCGAAATACGGAGAGCCGGGGGCATTCACTGGTTCCACGCACTTTTCTTCTCACCCGCGCCTGACGCTTAAGTCGGGCCACGCGCCTCTTCTGGGAAACGTCCACGTTCAATGCTCCTTCAAATAAAAGCTGGTCTACTTGCCGGCCTTGCCAGCCTTACGTACAATGTTTTCGTCAGCATACTTGATACCTTTGCCTTTGTACGGTTCAGGCTTGCGGAACGAACGAATTTTAGCGGCAGCAGACCCGACAAGCTGTTTATCAATCCCTTTGACGGAAAGCTTGGTCTGCTTCTCAACTTCCACATCTATTCCTTCAGGAAGGTTATAGACCACAGGATGTGAATAGCCCAGAGACAAGGTCAGCACCTGCCCGGATATTTCAGCCCGATAGCCGACACCATTAATCTCAAGTTTTTTTTCAAAACCTGTCGTAACTCCAACAACCATGTTATTAATGAGAGCACGAGTCAGACCATGCAAAGCGGTGTCCTGCTTATCATCAGTGGGACGTGTAACAATGATTTGATCCGTTTCAACGGCAATCGTCATGCGCTCATGGAGAACTTGCGACAAGGTCCCCTTAGGACCGTTGACCGTCATTTTATTTCCGTCCAGGGAAATTTTCACCCCTGAAGGGATTGGAACTGGCATCTTACCGATACGTGACATTTTCTTTTCGCTCCTAACTTCTTGCTACCAGACGGTACAAATAACTTCGCCGCCAACCTGCGCCTGGCGAGCTGCAACATCATCAAGAACACCCTTTGAAGTCGAAAGTATCGATGCCCCAAGGCCATTCTTTACTTTCTGGATGTTATCTTTCCCAACGTATACACGCCGTCCCGGAGTCGAAACCCGCTTGATTTCATGAATTACCGGCTCCTGGTTTGCATCATACTTCAAATAAATCCGCAGAACCCCTTGCTTGTTGTCACTGATGACTTTGAAGTTCTTGATATACCCGAGATCTTTTAATACGTTTGCAACGGCAACTTTGACATTACTGGACGGCACGTCAAGTTTTGCGTGACTTGCCATACCCGCATTGCGAATGCGTGTCAACATATCCGCCATCGGATCAGTCATGGACATGGATGGTACTCCTTCTTGCTGTTACCAGCTGGACTTGACGACTCCGGGAACTTTCCCTTCAGAAGCCAGTTTCCGCAGACAAATTCTGCACATATCAAACTTACGATAATAAGCACGCGGACGACCGCAGATCGGGCAGCGATTATATTCACGTACCGCAAACTTCTTTGGTCGTTTCGTTTTGGCAATCATCGATTTCTTCGCCACAATATCCTCCGCTGAACGCTATTTTCTGAACGGCATTCCGAGTCCGGCCAATAAAGCGCGACCTTCCTCGTCTGTCTTTGCCGTTGTAACAATCGTGACATTCAACCCTGAAACCTTTGCAATCTTATCGAGATCGATTTCCGGGAAAATCAGCTGCTCACGAATCCCAAGGGTATAATTTCCGCGACCGTCAAATGCTTTCGATGATACTCCCTTGAAATCACGCACCCGCGGCAGGGCAACATTGACCAAACGGTCAAGAAACTCCCAGGCCCGGTCCTGACGCAAGGTGACGCAGGCGCCGATCGACATGTTGTCACGTAACTTGAAGCCTGCAATAGACTTCTTCGACTTGGTAATAACAGCCTTCTGACCGCTGATACGGCCAAGCTCGTCAACAGCAGACTCAAGAAGCTTAGGATTAAGAATGGCTTCACCGAGTCCCATGTTGAGAACGATTTTCTCAATCTTAGGAACTTCCATCACATTTCTGTACTGAAATTCCTTCATCAGAGCTGGAACCTGCTCCTGAAGATATGCCTGCTTTAACCTGGCCATTGAATACTCCGTTTATTTATCAACGCTCGCGTTACATTTTTTGCAGTAACGAGTTTTACTTCCATCTTCAAGCTTACGAACTCCGGTTCTTGTCGGTTCATTACAGGATCCGCAAACAAGCATTACGTTGGATATGCTCAACGAGGCCTCTTTCTCTACAATCCCACCCTCTGGATTCAACTGGTTGGGACGGGTATGACGCTTGACCACGTTGAGACTTTCAACAACAACCCGGCCTTTTGCGGGGAAAACACGCAGCACCTTGCCGGTCTTACCACGCTCTTTACCAGCAATCACTTTAACCAGGTCGTTTTTTTTGACATGCAGCTTTACACTTGCCATTGCCTTAACTCTCCACCGACTGAATTATAAGACTTCCGGAGCCAGAGAAACGATCTTCATGAAATGTCGCGCTCTCAGCTCCCTGGCCACAGGGCCAAAAATACGGGTACCAATCGGTTCATTACCGGCATTTACGACCACCGCAGAATTGTTGTCGAAGCGGATGAAAGAACCATCCGGACGTGGCAGTTCCTTGGCGGTACGAACGATGACGGCACGGACAACATCACCCTTTTTGACCTTCGAATTGGGCAACGCTTCTTTCACGCTGCAAATAATAACATCGCCGACACCGGCATACATGCGTTTTGATCCTCCAGGAACCTTGATACAGCAAAGTTTTTTAGCTCCCGAGTTATCTGCCACGCTGAGCATGGTTTGCATCTGGATCATGACTTTATTCTCCTACGCGGTAACGGCCTTTTCCAGAACCTGGCGCACTCGCCAACGCTTGTCTTTGGACAATGGTCTGGTTTCGACAATCAGAACCTTATCACCAACGCCGCAATCATTGTTTTCATCATGGGCCTTACAACTGACTTTGCGTTTGATGAATTTTTTATAAACACTGTGCTTAACCAAATCATCGACCCTGACAACCACGGTTTTGTCCATCTTGTCGCTGACAACAACACCGATCCGGGTTCTTCTGTTACCTCGCTCTTGACTCATTTTTCCTCACACACACTAAGCATTCAGCTTACTGGAAAGAACAGTTTTAACCCGGGCAACATCCTTGCGAACCTGCGAAACCCGCGCGGTATTTTCAAGATGGCCGGTATGCAGCTGAAATTTCAGATTAAACAATTCCTGCTGCAATTCTTCAGTTTTAGCTTGCAACTCTTCGACACTGAGATCTTGGATATCACTAGCCTTCATCGCCAACCTCTCTTCTGACAAATCTTGTCCGCATCGGCAGCTTATGTGCGCCTAAGCGAAAAGCTTCACGGGCAATCTCTTCGGTAACACCCTGCATTTCATAAAGGATGTGTCCAGGCTTGACCACAGCAACCCATTTCTCCGGTGAACCCTTACCTTTACCCATACGGGTTTCAGCAGGCTTACTGGTCAGAGGCTTGTGTGGAAAAGAGCGAATCCAGATTTTACCGCCCCGTTTGATATAACGAGTCATCGCCCGCCGGGCAGCTTCAATCTGGCGTGATGACAGCCAACCACATTCCAGGGCCTGCAGACCGAAGTCACCGAAATTAACCTCGGTACCACGCGAGGCCTGACCTGTCATCCGCCCGGTAAACTGCTTTCTGCGTTTTACTTTCTTTGGCATTAACATGACAATTTACTCCTGATCAGCCAACCGGCTGTTCGTTTTCCTTACCAAGCACTTCACCCTTAAAGATCAGCACCTTGACACCAATGATTCCATAGGTCGTCTTCGCTTCGGCAAAACCGTAGTCGATATCAGCGCGCAGGGTATGCAAAGGAACGCGCCCCTCGCGATACCATTCGGTGCGACTCATCTCAGCCCCACCCAGTCGCCCGGCACAGTTGATCTTAATCCCCTTTGCACCAAACTTGAGGGCCATGCTGACGCTACGCTTCATGGCCCGGCGAAATGCAACGCGCCGTTCAAGTTGCAGCACGACATTTTCCGCCACAAGCTGAGCATCAACTTCAGGCTTGCGAACCTCCTGGATATTGATAAAACACTCATCATCGGTGATCTTTGCCAGGTCCTGTTTAAGGACTTCAACCTCAGACCCTTTTTTACCGATAATAATTCCAGGACGCGCAGCAAAGATATTGATTTTCACTTTATTCGCAGCACGTTCGAGCTCGATTTTGGAAATACCGGCATGATAAAGACGCTTTTTCAAAAAATCACGCAGCTTCAAATCGGCATGAAGTTTTTCTGAGTAATCAGCATCTGCATACCAGCGGGACTCCCATGTCCGGTTAATACCCAGACGAAATCCGATCGGATGAACTTTCTGACCCAAAGGACTACCTCCTCGACTTACTTGACATCCAGAACCACGGTAATGTGGCTGGTCGGTTTACGAATCCGGCTGGCCCGTCCTTGAGCACGGGGCATAAAACGCTTGAGCACGGGACCCTGATCCACCATAACCGTTTTGACAAACAGCTGGTCAACATCAGAAACACCCTTCTGTTCAGCGTTAGCTACAGCTGATTTCAACAATTTCGACAATACCGGCGCCGTCTTCTGAGGAGAAAACTGGAGAATATTCAAAGCCTCCTGAATCCCCCGACCGCGCACCATATCGACAACGAGTCTTGCTTTGCGCGGAGAAAGGCGAACATTTTTTAACTTAGCTTGTGCTTCCATAACTGGGAACTCCCGTCAGAAATGGGAAATTATCTGACTTTACTTTTTTTATCGCTGCCGTGTCCGTAGTAGGTTCGGGTCGGAGCAAATTCACCTAATTTGTGGCCCACCATGTTTTCACTGACAAAAACCGGTACAAACTTTTTCCCATTATGAACAGCAAAAGTCAGCCCGACAAATTCAGGAATAATAGTTGAGCGACGCGACCATGTCTTAATAACCTTGTTACGGTTCGCCTCACCTTCCAGATCGACTTTGCGCAACAGGCTCTCCTGAACATAGAAACCTTTTTTAATTGATCTTGCCACGTTCGTCTCCTAAAGCTGTTATTACTTCTTATTTCTACGCCGGACAATAAACTTATCCGTCCGCTTGTTTGTTCTGGTTTTATACCCCTTGGTCGGCACACCCCAGGGAGTGACCGGATGGCGACCACCGGAACTCTTGCCCTCACCACCACCATGGGGGTGATCAACCGGGTTCATAGCTACACCACGAGACTGGGGACGTTTTCCCAACCAGCGGTTCCGACCAGCCTTACCAATCTTGATCTTTTCAAAATCAAGGTTGCCAACCTGTCCTACAGTCGCCCGGCATTCCTGCATGACCAAACGAACCTCACCAGAAGGCAATCGCAACTGGGCGTAGCGACCTTCTTTCGCCGCAATCATCGCATAAGCACCGGCACTGCGCGCCAGCTGTCCACCCTTACCGACCTTAAGTTCAACGTTGTGGACCCAGGTACCGAGCGGGATTGATTTGATCGTCAACGTGTTGCCCGGTCTGATATCAGCAGAATCACTGGCAACAACAGTGTCTCCGACACTCAACCCGTTAGGCGCGAGAATGTAACGCTTCTCACCATCAACGTAAAACAACAATGCTATCCGCGCACTCCGGTTGGGATCATACTCGATAGCCGCAACCTTGGCAGGGACCTCAAGCTTGTCACGCCGGAAGTCGACAAGACGGTATTGGCGCTTGTGTCCTCCACCGGTATGCCTTTTAGTAATGCGCCCGGAGTTATTACGACCACCTGAACGCTTTAAAGGAGCGAGCAACGACTTCTCCGGCTTCGCCTTAGTCACCTCTTCAAAAGTTGAAGAGGTCATATGACGTCGACCGTCAGAGGTTGGATTAAATTTCTTGATACCCATGATAACTACTCCATACCTGCAAAGCGCACAGATTTACACGCCATAAAAATCGATATTGTGGCCCTCTTCAAGAGTCACATAAGCTTTTTTCCAATTATTCCGCTGCCCAAGATTGTACCCGACGCGTTTAACTTTCCCACGGAGCTGAATCGTGTTGACAGCTTTAACCTTGACATCAAAGGCCTTTTCAACTGCCTGCTTGATTTCAATTTTATTTGCGCTTCGTGCCACCTCAAAAGCCACAATCTGAGCATCCTCTTTCAACAGATTCGCCTTCTCAGTAATTAACGGCTTATAAATAATCTCGTGCAGAGGTTTCATTTTTCCAATGCTCCTTCAAGCTGATTGACCGCAGCTTCTGTCAAAACCAGATTCGGGTACTTCAAAATGTCGTAGACATTCACACCATCAGCACGCAGAACCTTGACATTGCGTAAATTGCGGGCTGAACGCTCAATGACGGGATCCGCCTGGTCAATAACTACCAGCGCGCTGTCAAGCTCCAGCTGTTTCACGACCTGACTGAAGCTTTTCGTACTGATCTTTTCCAGGGACAAAGCATTAAGAACCGTCAGCTTGTCATCCTGAAAGCGTGCCGACAAAGCACTGCACAGTGCTGCCTTCTTAACTTTGCGATTGAGCTTGAAAGCATAAGAGCGCGGTGACGGACCAAAAGCGGCGCCACCTCCAACAAAATGTGGAGCGCGCACCGTCCCTTGCCGGGCGTTGCCGGTCCCTTTTTGACGATAGGGCTTTTTACTCCCACCCGCTACGGCACTGCGATTTTTTACAGCCGCGGTCCCCTGTCGACGGGCAGCCAGTTGATAGCGAACCATATCGTGCAGAAGATACTCTTTAACTTCTGTATTGAAAACGTCATCAGCCAGCTCACGCTCGCCAACCTGTTTTTTGTCCTGATCGTAAATTGTTACAGTTGCCATCTGAATAACTCCTAAATCTACAACCTATCAGGCCTTAATTCCCTTACGAATTTCCACGAGACCATTTTTAGGGCCGGGAACCGCTCCACGCACCAGAACAAGATTCTGTTCAGGGCGAACCTCCACAACGATCAGATTCTGCGTCGTCACCCTGACGTTACCGAGCTGACCAGGCATTTTCTTACCCTTAATGACCTTTGAAGGCCAGGCAGACTGGCCGATTGCACCTGGGCGACGTTTAAACATCGACCCATGGCTGGCACGCCCCCCGGCGAAGCCCCAGCGCTTCATGACACCCTGGAAGCCCTTACCTTTACTGACTCCGGTCACATCAATACGATCACCCGGCTTGAACATCTCACAGGAAATCTCATCCCCCAAAGCGGGACTTTCATCAAGAGACCTGAACTCGCGAACAAAAGCAAAAGCGCCTTTACCGGCTTTCTTAAAATGGCCCATCTCAGGCTTGTTGACACGCTGCGCAGACTTCGGCTCATAACCCACTTGAATGGATTCATAGCCATCCTTGTCAACCGTCTTCTTCTGCAGCACGGTACATGGCCCCGCCTCCAGAACAGTCACGGGAATCCGTTGCCCGTCGGCGGCGTATACTTGACTCATTCCAATTTTTTTACCCAACAAACCATTAATCATGATCGTGCCCTTACTATTGAATACCGGTATCGATTAGAGCTTAATTTCAACATCCACGCCAGCCGACAGATCCAGCTTCATCAAAGCATCAACAGTCTGCTGGGTTGGCTCCATGATATCCAGGAGACGCTTATGCGTGCGAATTTCAAACTGCTCACGACTTTTCTTGTCGACGTGAGGACCACGCAAGACGCAGTATTTGTTAATCACCGTCGGCAGTGGAATCGGACCGACCAAACGCGATCCGGTACGCTTGGTGGTATCAACTATTTCAGCAACGGCTTGATCCAGCAGACTGTGATCATAAGCCTTCAGGCGGATTCTAATTTTCTGAGTAGACATCTAATAACCTCGTATTACTCGATAACTTCACTGACCACGCCGGCGCCGACAGTACGGCCGCCTTCGCGAATCGCAAAACGCAGTTCCTTATCCATGGCG
>JAFGEL010000005.1 GCA_016931615.1 Desulfuromonadales bacterium | reverse complement strand
TGGCCGACCCAGCCCATACGCAGCAGATAAATCCGCAGGGTGTGAAGGCAGCATTCATACATAAGTGTGCCCGGCATCACCTGATCATCGACAAAATGGCAGGTCAGAAACCAGTCGTCGGGATGGATATCCATTTCGGCGGTAATCTGACCCAAACCATAACGCCCGCCATGAGGATCGAGTTTAACTACCCGATCGACGAGTTTCAGTTTTCCGCCCGGCAGGGTATAAGGTCTGAGCAGCAAAAGATCGGCAAAGGCGGAACCGAAACAACCGGCAAGATCCCCCGCATACAGGGCATTGATTCGGCCTTCGTCGTATGCTTCAACCTGCATCGGCACCAGGTCACGCCAATCATCAGGACGTGTCCCGGGCTGCGGAAGCAGATCGAGCTTGGTGTGAACTATCCCCCGGCCGGCGGCCAGTTCTTCCTGGGTAAAAAATCCCGCACAGCCCTTTTTCATGGATAACAGCGGTTGTCCGCCAACAGTCCCCTCAAAGCTGAAACGGAAAAGGTAGGTCTGGTCCTGACGGAAAAACTCCTCAATTTTGATATCGTAGCGAATCGTCTCACCGACGACCGGTAGGCTGCGATGAAAGGTCACTTCGGCATCCAGAAGGCGATAAACGGCGAGGCCTTTGGTAATGAAGTCAATTCCCAGGTAGCCGGAAAGAAAGAGATCCGCCTGCCCGGCCTCAACAGCCACACAGGTTGGAATCCGCCCGCCATCCAGATACCAGCGGTCGGCGCTGACATCATGTTCCGTCACGACCCGCCCCCGGGACATTGAACGGGGAACGCCTTCTACCTGAAGAATCCGGTCAACCAGCATCAACGGTTCATCGGGCAGTCGAACCCGGGTCGGATAGCCGTCAACCTCGGCAAATTCCGGACCGAGCATTTTAGCCACGGAACCGACGGCAAATTCCATACACATGGGACGCTCAAAGGCTACGGACGACCCGGTCGGCTGAGCCTCTGACTCTTGCGGAGTCGGGCTGCTAGTGAGATCAACCGGAGTCGGTAATCCGCCAACCTCCGGAAGAATTATGTCAGCATCAGCCACCAGCGATTGCAACAGGCTCAGTTGGTGATTGATTGTGGTTGTCAGCGCCTGCTGCATCCCTTGAGAAAAATCAAGATAACTTTGATGCGCTTTATTCTGTACCCTCAACTGTGCTGCCAGAAGCGCTATCTCGTGACTTTCAGCCTGTAGCGTTTCCGAGTCTGCCGGCGGCGGGTCGAGTGCAGGAACATCCGGCAAAGGCTGAGGTTTATTTATGTAACTCTCCGGCTCGACGACGTTTATAGCTGTTTTAACGTTGAATTTTCTGCCCCCCAGCGTGGTCTCAATACGGGTTTCAGAGAAAGGTCTGACTGCAACTCCTGAATCCTGAGGGTAAAGCTGTGACAGGTCGACCGGCAGCCCTTGCACCAGACAACGGGCCAGCAGGCGCAGCACCTGGGTTCCTTCGTCTTGACCGGGCACGCAGATCGGACACGTCATATGCGGACGCTGATCAAGGATACTGTCGATCATGCGGCTACATGAAGATCCGGGACCCAGTTCGATAAAGATGCGGGCGCCATCCTTATAGAGCTGTTCGATCACGCGCGGGTAATCGATTGTATCCAGAGCCTGGCCGAGAATGACATCAGCAGCATTGTCACTGGTCAGGGGATATTTCCGGGCCAGGGCGCAACTGTAGACGTCGATCCCCTGGGGTGGAGACACCTCGAACAGGTGAAGCTTGCGATATGCATTGGCCACGGCTCGAGTGACTTCACAATGAACCGTCGTCACTCCTTTCAGCGGAATAAAATGGCACTTCAGATCGCTGACCAGCTGCTCGACCTGCTGTCTCTGGCCGCCGACCACCGCTTCCCGGTAGGTGTTGATGATCAGCAGATAAACCTGCTTCTTCCCGACCAGATACTCTCTGAGAGTATCTGCCTGAAGGTCAACCATACCCAGAACCCAGTCAACCTTTTCCTCTGCCGGCAGGTTCCAGATCCGCCGCGCCGCCTTGCAGGGGCCGGCCAGATCTTCGGTGAACAACGTAGACTTTTCCAGCCGTTGCAGCATGCCGTCACGGTCAGTCCAGGCTCCGGACGCGAAAAGCCCGGCAGATTCACCCAGGCTGTAGCCTGAAATCATATTGGCGCTGATGCCGAATGAACGTACCAGATCATGCAGCGCTGTACAGAGCGCCACATGGGAAATAACCAAGGCATTATGGTTGTCATGCAGCGCGGAAGACAGCTCCCCGGCCCAGAAAAGATCAGGCAGGTATTGACCGGCGAGAAACTGATTGTGCTGATCCTGGGTGGCGAAGACATGTGGCCAAAGTCCGGATATCTGCTGGCCCATGCCGGCGAAATGGTTCCCGGATCCGGGAAACACGAAAGCCGTCTTACCCTGTCTGGCCAGAGGCTCGGAGGCAAAGAAAATACGCTCTCTGAACGCGGGCGGAACCGGCTGACCGTGAGAAAATCCGAACGCCTGATCGGACGACCCGGAAAAGTTTTTTTGTGCATAGTCCAACAGCGCTGCAAGCTGATTATGGTTTTCGGCAACCAGGGCAAGGCGATAATCGTGCCCCTCTGCTACCGGGTTCTCATCGAACCAGCATAACGCCAGATGAGCAAGAGATTGGTGACTGTTGGCGCGCACCAGCTCCAGGAGTTTTTCAGTGTTCCGGCCAAGCGTTTTTGCTGAATCAGCAGTGAGGACAAACAGAGCTTCATTCAATATTCGAACAGAAGGCGGAAGTTGTAGCGCCGTTTTCTGTTGTCTGGTTTCGGTAAACTCCTCAACCACAGCGTGGGAAACGGATCCGTCCGCACCCAGGGAAGCGATCAGGGCCGTTCGACGCCCTTCGGCACGATTTGACAGCCAGTACTGCGGGACGCAGACCGCCCGCCCCCGGCGCTTGTGGCGTATCCAGCTCTGTCCCAGGTCATGGGTATGACGCAACGGCGGAATGACCCGCTTCTTCAGGCACAAAGCCGTTTTAAGCAAGGCCGCCAGCCCGGCTGCTTGACCTGCATGGCCGATATCTGTTTTCACGCTGCCGATCAGGCAATCAAGAGAACTGGATGCCTGGCCGATAAATTCTCCCAGGCACTCTTCTTCAAGCTGATCACTGGCCGGGATTCCGGAACCCTCGGTCTCGATATAAGAGATCTTTGCCGAGGTTGTTCCGGCGCGTCGACAGGCACGGCTCAAGGATTGTTTATAGGCGGTTGCTGAAGGCAAGGTTTCTGCAACCGGACCGCCCACGGCTGAACCGAGTCCACGAATTACCGCATAAATCCGGTCGCCATCCTGCTGTGCATTTTCAAGGCGTTTGAGGATCACCGCGGCGGCCCCTTCGCCGATAACAGTCCCATTGGCCGAGGAATCAAAGGCCTTCACCTCGGCATCGGGCGAAAAGGGGTGCAGGGCATGCCGACTTAAAGCGGAGCGCAAGTCCCCAGCCAGATCAACCGCGCCGACAATTGCCCGATTAATAGAGCCTTCCTGAAGTGCGCGAACTGCAACTTCAAGAGCTTTAAGACCCGAATTTTCTTCGCTTGACAGGGTAAAACTGGGTCCACCGACACGGAAATTTTTGGCAATCCGGCTGGCAACAACACTCCCCAGCGCGCCCATCGTCCGATTGGCACTCAAAGCGGGGCCAGCAGCGGTCCGCAACTGGTCTACCCAATCGCTGAATTGGCTTTCATCCAGTTTCAGGCCAAGTTCTTCAGCCCAGATGCGGGCATATTTTTCCATGGCCCAGCGAAAGCTGAAGCTGGTCGCGTTGAGATCAAGCCCTGAACCGATAAAAACCCCGGTAAAGAGCAGATCTTCCTGATCGACGTGCGCATCATCAAGAGCTGCGGCAGCGACCTTAAGCATCAACAGCTGGCGCGGAAGCATCTCCTCAAGTTCTTTCGGGGGGATTTTGAAGTGTCCGGGAACTGTACTGACTTCGTCAATATAGAACCCCCTGAAAGAATCCTCAGTCAATCCTGCCTGCTGAAACCAGCGACTTTGTGCCGTCCCCCACCAGTTTTTTGGTGGTTGTGGCTGCCAGTCTGTTGTTCGATCGCCAAGCACACGTCTCTGGAACGCCTCAAGGCTGTTCCAGGGTCCAAACTCACAACCCATGCCGACAATCGCTATCGCTTCGGACTTCTTCTGAAAAGAAGGATGCGAAGTTACCGTGCGTTTGATTTTTGTCTGTGGTACCCACTCTTCGATCAGCAGGTGGGCATTAATGCCGCCGAAACCGAAAGCACTGACCGCGGCCCGGCGTGGTTCCCCGGCTTTCTTTTCCCAGCGGCTGGGTTGTTGCAAGATGCGGAACGGGCTCTGGTCAAGATCAATCCCTGCAGCCGGTGATGAAAAATTAACCATCGGCGGCAGCACCTGATGTTTGATGGCCAGCAGGGTTTTGATCAGGGCGGCAGCACCTGCGGCAGTCAGCAGGTGACCGACATTGGCTTTCACCGAGCCGATGACGCATTGTCCGGAGCGCCAGGGGCGATCCTTCCACAGAGTTTTCAGGCTGTTGAATTCGACCTTGTCACCCACCGGAGTTCCGGTGGCATGGCACTCCACCATATCGACCGCATCAGGAGGCCATCCGGCCTGCTGGTACGCTGCTTTCATGGCTCTTAATTGGCCTTCCGATGCCGGGGCCAGAAGGTTGCCTTCGAGATCATTTGACAGTCCCACGCCACGAATCAGGGCGTAAATATGATCACCATCCCGCAACGCGTCAGCAGTTCTTTTCAACAGCACCAGACCGCAGCCTTCACCGACAACCAGGCCGTTGCCCTTGGCGTCAAAGGGGGAACAGGTCCCGCTCGGAGAGAGAGCACGCAACTGGGAAAAGCCCATTTGGGTATAGAGAGAATCTGGGCGTGACAGTCCTCCGGCGAGCATGGCATCAGCCCGACCGCTGATCAGTTCATTGACGGCCAGGGCGACGGCGTAAAGCGATGAAGCGCAGGCGGCGTCAACAGTGAGGCAGGAGCCTTGAAAACCGAGAGCTTTGGCCAATACCCCGGCCGGCAGACCAGCCACATAGTGATTAAGAGGATCGACAGGAGCTTCAGCACAGGACAGATGTTGCTGGGCAAGCTGTTCGGCAAAAGTCTGGCCGAGGTAATAACGGCCCAGCTGGGAAGATGTTTCGCTGGGCAAAGCCAGGTTGCCGATAATAATTCCGGCATTGGCGATGTTTATGGTCTTAAGTAAAGACTCCGGAAGAGTCTGGCGGCCGACCCTGAGCAGCAGCCGAAACAGCGGATCGAGGGACCGCAGAAATTCGGGGTCGAGATCGAAACCGGGAATGCTTGAGATGTCGCTTTCATCCTCAAGAAAACAGGCTTTTCGCGAGTAAACCTTGTCGGGAGCACCGACCTGAGGATCATAAACCGCATCGACAGGCAGCAGCCAGCGCCCGGCAGGCGGAACCCGTGAGGTGTTGACGTTGTTGACGATCGTCTCCCAGTAGCGTTCCAAATTCGGTGACCCGGGGAACTCCCCACCGACACCGACAATCGCAACAGATTGACCCAGGGTCATGATCAGGCAACCCCGGTCAGTTTATTCCGCTGAAAAGACTGGTTCAATGACCGATCAATCACGCATTCGTAATTTTCAATTTGGGCAACCAGCTGACCGTCAAGAGGATTGATGAAATCAATGTTGGCGACGGCCCGATGTTCCTGTTTATCGACCACTTGCACACGAATCTCTACCCCGCTCTCCGGAAATTTTTCCTGATACTGGCGATAGCGTTCAGTGAAGACCGGCAGCGAGCCCGACTGGTAGTGTTCGAAACTCCACAGAATCAACAGCTGGAAACTACTGTCCAGAGCCAGCGGATCCGACAACCATGAACTGCGCAGCGGCTGCTGAATCCATCGCCCTGGTTGTGGTGCCGCCTGAGCAAGGGCACTGATACCCTCTGCCGAGCAGCCGATCATTTCACGAATGCCCTGCAGCATTTCTCCGTGGAACAGCCGGTTGGATTTGTAAGCCTCCTCCTTGGCAAGGGGATATTCGGGTAAATCCAGAACCTTGGGCGGTTGTTTCGGTTCGGGGAGTTTGCTCGCCAGGACGATTCGTCCACGAGCATGGACCAGCGGTGAAGCGCTAGCCTGACCACTTGACAGCTCAACGGGGATGATATGCACTCCGTTACTCTTGATCGCTTTGCCGGTCATGACCTGAAGTTCCAGGCTTTCTGTGGCCTCAAGAATCACACCTTTGAGAATGCGCAGATCATTGAAACCCTGGAATTTCAGGCCGGGATTGTTGTGCATTGCACCATGGGCGAGCCATTCGATGACCACGGCCATCGGCAGTACCGCCTTACCGTCAATGACATGTGAACCGAGGAACGGATACTGCTCGACCGACAGGTCCAGATCAAAGGCTTTAGAAACATAAATATTCTGCGGTGGGGTGATCTCTTTGACAGCATTGTCGCAGCTCTCGCCCCCCATGATGACCACTTCGACGGGACCCGACGGCGGAGTTGAAATTTCATCGACAAAGTATTCGGCCCCGGTGTGCAGATCGATGACTTCAATTCCCTCACGGGCAAAGACAGTTTTCAGGGCCGGAGTGACCATGCCGCCATCCCAGGGGCCCCAGTTGAAGGACACCACGCGACACTCAGGTCTCAGGGCAGCCTGCTGATGAGCGATCTTGTTAAGGATTTCATTGGCGATGGCGTAATCGACCTGACCGATACGCCCGAAGCGTCCGGTGGAAGAGGAGAACAGTGCTATGAAGGACAACAGATCTTTTTCGACGACTCCAAGCAGGGACTTCAATCCTTCAACCTTGGTAGAATAAACCTGATCAAACTGTTCGTTGGTTTTTTCGACCAGTAACTTATCGGCCAGAACCCCTGCCCCGTGAATGATCCCTTTGACCGGACCGTATTGCTGTCGCAGCTCATCGACAAGGGTGGTCAGAGCCTGCTGATCCCGCAGATCCACCGCGTGATAGATCGCTTGCCCGCCGCTGCGCAGAATGCGCTCAAGAATAGAGCGGATTTCTCGCTGGGCACACAGACGTTGATATGTATTTTCGACCTCTTTCGGTTTAAGCGCCTGATCCGCATGCTGAACGATCGCCTGCTTGATCTGTGCTTCCGTGGCGGCATTGGCCAGCCACTCCGGCTCCCGGTCGGGCAGCGGGCTGCGACCCAAAAGCAACAGAGTCGCCTGTGACCGTTCGGCCAGTGCAACGGCTGCTTCAGCGGTAACGCCGCGGGCCCCGCCACTGACGATCACCAGTTCACCTTCAGCGACCGGTGGCTTCAAAGCTGCATCCTCAAGAGGATTCTGCTCCAATTCCAGAGCATTCAGACCCCTGGAGGTAATCCCTACTTCAAGCGGTGTGCGCATGAAAATTTCGTTGGCGACCGCTTTGGCCGTCGGCAGTATCTCCATGCCCATGCCCAGATCGAGGGCTTTGCAGTGCAGCGATGGCCATTCCAGAGCGACGGTTTTACATAGACCGGATAAGCCCCCTGAAAGACAGTCCATTTTGCTCTGGTCGTTGGCCATGATCCCGAAATTACCGTTCAGCCGACTGACAGTGGTCAGAAAGGCACCCTGGTTCCGGGCGCGCTTGTCCAGAGTAGCGACACAATGGCGGACACACTGAAATGCACGTTTAATAAAGTCGTCATCCGTCCCTTTCAGAGGTGCCAGCAGGACCAATCCGGCCAGACGCTCAGTCAGTTCGATCTGTTCAAAATCATTCAGGGAGATCTTTTTCGGAATCAGCCCTTTGGCCGTCAATTCATCGCAAACAGCATCAGTCAATGCCGACCCGTCATCGCTGATCCAGACCTCGGCTCCGGCTGAAACCTGAAAATCAATGGTCGGCCGTTTCTGAGCCAGCGGCGTGACCTTGAGAAGTTGCCGGGTGATTGTGCCCGGCACACTGGTGATTGTCGGCTGTGCTACGGCCGTAGTCGGCTGTGAGGTCGATGAACTGGCCAAAAAATCGACGATTTGACGGACTGTTTGCAGCGTGCCCAGGTGCTCCGGTTTGATCGCAGGGGCTCCAGGCAGCCGTTCCTGCAGGGCGGAGAGGATTTCCACCCGTTTGATCGAATCGATCCCCAGATCGCTGTCCAGAGCCATATCCAGCTCAAGCATCTCAACGGGATAACCGGTCTTTTCGGCGATCACTTCAAGCAGGGTCGTGGCCACTTTGTCGCGGCCCAGCTGACCCAGTTGCGGAGTGGGAGGAACCGTTGGAATACGCTGCCGGGTTCCCTGGCTGAGATGGTCGATAATCTGTCCGAGGGTCTGTAGAACACCAAGATCTTCCGGACGCACGGCAGGAACATCCGGAAGTTTTTCCTGCAGGGCGGAGAGGATTTCCACCCGCTTGATCGAGTCGATCCCCAGATCGCTGTCCAGAGCCATA
>JAFGEL010000035.1 GCA_016931615.1 Desulfuromonadales bacterium | reverse complement strand
ATGGCATGTTCTCTGCTAAAGAATTAGATGCAGCTCAGTTTGTCATGAAAATGTCACGAAATGATAAGCACCCGACAGGGTGTGCGGAGTGATTAAGGGATAGAGGGCAGATATGGATCTGGCAACAGTTATCGGGTTACTGGCAGCCTTTGGTTTGATGGTTTCAGCCATCATGCAGGGCAGTTCGCTGATGATTTTCATTGATGTCGCATCATTGACGATTGTCGTGGGAGGAACTATCGGAACGGCACTGGTTCATTTCCCTTTCGGCGATATTCTTGGTGCCTTCAAAGTCGCCCGCCACGCGTTTTTTCACAAGGCCCAGTCCCCGGTCGATACAATTGAGAAATTGATCACCTATGCCGGAAAGGCCCGCAAGGAAGGGATTCTTTCGCTGCAATCGGTGATGAACGAAATCGATGATGATTTTTTTCTCAAAGGCCTGCAGATGGCCGTCGATGGCCAGGAGCCTGAGGCTCTCAAGGATATGCTGGAAAAAGAAATCGAGTACGTCATGGAGCGTCACGACAAAGGGGCTGAAATTTTTGCGACCTTTGCCGCCTATTCCCCGGCCATGGGGATGATCGGAACTCTGATCGGCCTGGTGCAGATGCTGCAGAACATGAACGATCCGTCATCGATCGGGCCGGCCATGGCCGTTGCGCTGTTGACGACCTTTTACGGGGCGGTCATTGCCAACGTCGTCGCCACACCGATCTCAGGAAAATTGAAACTGCGCTCCGGCAGCGAAGTGCTGAACAAGACTCTGGTGACCGAGGGGATGAAAGCGATCCTTGAAGGTGAAAATCCACGCCTCATGGAACAGCGTCTGCACGCTTTTGTTGCGCCCAAAGAACGTCAGAGCAACTTCGGCTAGCGGGAAACGACCATGGCCAAAAAACATAAATGCCCGCCGGCTGGAGCCCCGATGTGGATGGTCACTTTCAGTGACATGGTGACCCTGCTGTTGACATTTTTTGTTCTGATGCTGTCGATGGCGAGCATGGACAAGGTCAAATTTGAACAGGCCAGCGATTCCCTGGCTGGTGCCTTCGGGGTTTTGGGCAGCGCCGACAAAACTGAGATGGCCCCGCCCAAGGTGACGACCTTCTCGCCGGTGAATGATGATTTCACCTCCCAGGTTTACCGCCGCTTACGGACCAAACTGCGGGAGTTGAAACTCAATAAGAAAATTAAATTGGTCAAGGATCGCGGGGCCGTGGTGTTGCGCGTCGACGAGGCAGTTCTTTTTGCTTCGAATCAGTCCCGGTTAGAGCCGGAAGCTGATCCGATCCTGCGCAAGGTGGCGGAGATGGTACGCCCGTTGCCTTTGAATCTGAAAATTGAAGGGCATACGGATGATCGTGGGGATGAAATGGCTAATTGGGATCTTTCAGTTGACCGGGCCATTGCGGTTTTGCGTTTCATGGCGACAAACCAGTTGATTCCCCTGACCCGTATGGCGGCGACCGGATACGGTTCCCAAAAGCCGCTGTTTCCCAATGCCAGTGAGCAGGAGCGGGCCTTGAATCGGCGGGTGGAATTTGTGCTCGAAAGTCAGGGCGATCCGAATCAGGATCTGCCGTATCTGTTGGATGCCGGAGAACAGGCGCCCTTTTGATTGATAGACCAGGTGTTGAAAAGAATCGGCTGAAAAGAAGGAAAGGATAGATCGATGGCTAAAGACGCAGCGACACAAGCTGAAGAAGGCGGCGGGTCAAAAAAGAAACTGATCATTATTATTGCCGCGGTCCTGGTTTTGCTGATCGGCGCCGGAGTTGGTGCGTTCTTCTTCATGGGGGGGGAGGAGGAGAAAATCTCGCCCGAAGAGGAGCAGGCCGAACTTGAAAGGCAGGCCAAGCAGGTCGGACCGATGGTGAATATCGACAGCTTCGTCGTCAATATTCTCGACGATGAAGAAAGTCGCTACCTGAAAGCCGCAATTACACTTGAAGTCAGTGATGAAGAAGCATCAATGGAGCTGACGCAGCGCATGCCGCAAGTCAAAGACGCGATTCTGTTGATGATCGGTAATAAAACCTTCAGCGAATTGAACGACTTACAGGGAAAAATCCAGTTGCGCGCGGAATTAATCAATAAGGTTAACAGTCTGCTTGAAAAAGGCCGGGTCAAGCGGATTTACTTCACCGATTTCGTCATTCAGTAAGGACCCGTGGCGTGGAAAAGATACTCAGCAAAGATGAGATTGCCGATCTGCTATCCGCCGTCAGGCATGGTGAGATCGATGTCGAATCGGTCGGGTCGGAATCTGAATCGACGGGGAGCGTGGGCAAGCGTTCGGCGGCTGAACATTGCAACCTGTTCAAGGCTGATGGACCAGATGGCTGGAAACTCAAGAACTATGATCTGATTCTCGACTGCTTTGCCCGTAATTACGCTCTGGCTCTGTCGACCCGATTTCAACGGGCGGCCCATATCAAGCTGGAAGCCATGGAGTCGATGACCTTTGATAGTTTGCTGCAGCGTTTGTCGGGACGGGGAGCGATCGGAATTCTTCAACTTGAACCACTCACCGGCGGTGCCTTGCTGATTTTTGATGAAAAGCTGTCCTTTTCACTGGTCGAAATGGTGCTCGGCGGATCTTCAGACAGTGAAACTCTGATTCCCGATCGAGGCATGAGTGCCATCGAATTGAATGTTATCAAAGATGTGATTCAGGGTGCCTGTCCGGAGCTGAATAAGGGTTTTCTTCAGATTCAGGAAATCAAAGCAACGCTGGTTGAGGTTGTCAGCAATTTACGTTTGTTGAATTTTGTTGCCCCGGAGGTTGGTGTTGTCGCGGCCCGTTATAAGGTCTCAATTGACAGCCTCGAAGGGGATATCAGTCTGGTGGTTCCTCATTCATCACTGGAGCCGCTGCAGAAAAAGCAGCAGGTGAAAGCGGTACCGACCAGCGAGGTTCAGAACAGCAAGTGGCGATCCCTGGTGACTGATGAGCTCGAACAGATGGAAGTGGAACTGGAAGCTCATCTGGCCAGATTGTCGTTGAGAGTCAGGGACATTCTCAACTTTCAGGTCGGGGATGTCATTGAATTGGCGTGTAAACCTGACGCACCCCTCAAAGTTATGGTGGAGCAGCGCCCGAAGTTTCTCGGCATGGCAGGGGTTCAGGGGGGCAAAAAAGCGATACGGATTATGGGACGAATTCCCAACGGAGGATAGATCATGACAGATGCGAATGTTGACACAAAGCAGCCGGCGGAAGCCGTGTCTGCGGGGAAGAATCTCGAAGGTCGCGGACTTGATCTGCTGCTCGATATTCCCCTTGAAGTTGCGGTTGAAGTCGGACGCTCACGCATCCTGGTCCGCGACCTGCTGCAGCTGCAGGAGGGTTCTCTGATTGAGTTGGATAAGCTGGCCGGTGAGCCTCTCGATCTTTACGTCAATTCACGCCTGATCGCCAGGGGTGAAGCAGTGGTCGTCAATGAAAAGTTCGGGCTGCGGTTGACTGATGTCGTCAGCCCGTCGGAGCGGATTGAAAACCTGGGGTAAATGATGCGTTTCTTCCCGGTCATAATTTTTCTTCTGGCCCAGCCTGTCGCTGCCGCTGAAACAGTGCCGGAACCGAGCCTGCTGGGATCTTCTCTGAAGATGGTTGCTGCACTGGCAGTCATCTGCGGCATTCTGTTGCTGTTCTATGCCGCCCAGCGCAAAGGCTTCGGTGTCCTGCCGCAAAAAAAAGGTGGATTGATCAAGGTGCTGGAAACCCGCCCCCTGGGTGGCCGCAAGTTTTTGTGTGTTGTCAATGTGCGTGGTGAAGAGCTGCTGCTGGGTTTGAGTCACGATCGGATTGAATGCCTGACGAAGTTGCCCGGCAGGGAATCTTTTGACGTGACCCTGCAACAGGTCGAAGAGGCACAGTCATGAAACTCAAGACCGTTTGCCTTGTTCTTCTGCTTCTGGCACCTGTTGCTGCCCTGGGACAGGGTCTGCCGACCATAACCCTGGGAATCGGTGAAGCGACCGACCCGGGAGAAGTGTCCACCGCCCTGCAGATTCTGATCGTACTGACGATTCTCTCCGTAGCGCCGGCCATCCTGCTGATGACCACCGGTTTCACCCGGATCGTGATCGTGCTGTCGTTCGTACGTCAAGCCATGGGAACCCAGCAGGCGCCATCCAACCAGATCGTCATCGGTCTGGCCCTGTTCCTGACGTTTTTTGTCATGGCACCGGTCTTCAACCAGATAAATGAGCAGGCTCTGCAGCCTTATCTGGAACAACAGATCTCCCAGGAGCAGGCCCTGACTCAGGCTCTGCAGCCGATGCGTCAGTTCATGTTTTCCCAGGTCGGTGAAAAAGATCTGCAGCTGCTGGTCGATATCTCCAAATCCCCCCAGCCCGAGAATCAGGATGATATCTCCATGCTGACACTGATTCCGGCGTTTATGCTGTCGGAACTCAAACGCGCTTTTCAGATGGGTTTCCTGTTGTTTGTCCCATTTTTGATGATCGATATGATCGTTGCCTCAATTCTGATGGCGATGGGTATGATGATGCTGCCCCCGATCATCATTTCACTACCGTTCAAGATTCTGCTGTTCGTTCTGGTTGACGGCTGGTCGCTGGTTATCGGCTCACTGGTTCAGAGTTTCGGGTAGGCTCATGAAAAGAGCACATCTGCTGCGTTCGATTCAGTCTTGCATCTGTCGTTTTTTGATGAACCTTGACGGCTTTGAGGATAAAGATTATGACGCCTGAATATGTTGTCAATATCGGCCGTGAGGCGATCGAAACGGGTTTGATGTGTGCCGCTCCGATGTTGATTGTCGCCCTGGTTCTGGGTCTGTTGATCAGTATTTTTCAGGCGGCCACACAGATCAATGAGCAGACCATGACCTTTATTCCGAAAATCGTCGGCGTGTTTGTCACCCTGCTGATTTTCGCGCCCTGGATCCTGCAGAAAGCATCCGCCTTTCTGATGTCGATCTTCAACCAGCTGCCGACCATCGGTCAGTAAGCTCCACTCACCATGACCCTGCCCGATTTCTCTCTGCCGCTGATTCAGGGTTTTCTCATCTGCCT
>JAFGEL010000034.1 GCA_016931615.1 Desulfuromonadales bacterium | reverse complement strand
TCTGTTGAGCAGCCTGCTTGAACTCCTGCCGCGGCTTGTCGCAGAATTGTGGCTGGTCTTTCGCGCACAGGGGCAGGTTGATTTCAGTGAGATTGCGCTGCGGGCCATTCAAGCTCTGGGCTCAGTGGACAACCCCAGTCAGCTGCTGCTCGATATTGATCAGGATTTAAAGCACATTCTGGTTGATGAATTTCAGGACACTTCGAGATTGCAGTATCGGTTGCTGGATCTGCTCACGTCAGGGTGGACACCCGGTGATGGCCGCAGCCTGTTTCTTGTCGGTGACCCGATGCAGTCGATTTATCGCTTTCGGGAAGCCGAAGTTGGGCTGTTTCTGCACAGTTTCCTGGGCCGTTTCGGACGTCAGGAGCTTGAGCTCACCCCTCTGGTCCTGACGGCTAATTTTCGTTCCCAGAAAGGTCTCGTCGATTGGGTTAATCGTGCCTTCAAGACAGTTTTTCCCACCACGGTTGATCCTCTTGGGGGTGCCGTGCCCCTCAGTTGTGCCGAAGCTGTCAGGACGGCTCTGGCTGGGGAGGCCTGCCGAATCTATCCCTACATTGACCGTCAGGATGATCTTGAGGCGCGGCAGGTTGTTGACATTGTCAAGCAGGCTTACCTTGAGGACCCACAGCAATCGATTGCCATCCTTGTGCGGAGCCGGAATCATCTGAATGAGATCCTGCCGCTGCTCAGGAAAAACCAGATTTCTTACCAGGCTCAGGATATCGACCTCCTTGGAGCCCAGCCGGCGGCTCTGGATATCGTTCACCTGACCCGCGCTTTACTACATCGTGCTGACCGTCTTTCGTGGCTGGCTGTTTTGCGTGCACCCTGGTGCGGTTTGATGCTGGCTGATCTGCACATTTTATTGACCGCTTCCGCCGGTAAAACCATTCCCCCGGTCCTGGATCGGACGGAGACGGTGGAAAAAATGTCACCGGATGGACAACAGCGGCTTGGCAGGGTCTGGCCGCTGTTGAAGAAAGCCCACGAAGAACGTGGTCGCTTGCCGTTACGTGACCTCGTCGAAGGATGCTGGCTGTCTCTCGGTGCGCCGGCTTGTTACTCAAGCGCTACTCTGGTGGATGCGCTTAAAGTTTTTGAGCTGCTGGAGAAGTTGGATGAAGGCGGTGATCTGCTGCAGTTTGAACGCTTGGATAAAGGCCTGATGACCCTTTTTGCCGATGCCGAGAGCAGTGCAGATGGACGTTTGCAGATTATGACGATCCACAAGGCCAAAGGGCTTGAGTTTGATACGGTCATTCTGCCCGGTTTGGGCAAGATGCCGCGGCGCCAGGAATCACCTTTACTGCGCTGGTGGGATCATCCCCGACTGGGGCTGTTGATGGCTCCGGTGACGGAAAAAGGCCACCAACATAAAGACCCGCTTTATCAGTGGTTGTCAGCACTGGATGATGAAAAAAATGATTATGAAACCGGCCGCCTGCTCTACGTGGCTACGACCCGTGCTATTCGCAGGCTCCACCTGCTCGGTCATGCCCGACAGGATTCCCGAGGTCACCTTAAGGCACAAAACGGCTCATTACTGGAAAAACTCTGGCCATTTGTTGCCGATCAATTCAGTCAGCGGGGGGTGAAGGGGGAAATACCCCGGAAAGACCTTCAGGTTTCTCCTCAATACCGGCTTTCAGTCGGCTGGACCAGACCTGACCTGAATCCCTTGGTTGCTACGCTTTCTCAAGTTGCCGATATTCCTTCGGACAAACCCCTGCGCGAAAATGATCTGACGGTTTTCAGCGGCTGGGAAGATCCTCTTCACCGTCAGCTGGGGACGGTTGTCCATCGGCAATTGGAGAAAATTGCCAAATTTGGGGTGGATAGTTGGGATGCGCATAACCGTTCGGCACGTATTGAAGAAATATCCAGGTATTTCAACTCAGCAGGTGTCAGCAGTGAAGGTCTTGATCTTATGGTGAGTAAAGCCTGCAGGGCTTTGGATAACTGTCTTTCCAGTCACAGGGGGCGCTGGATACTAGGTGCCCATCAAGATCATGCCTGCGAGTGGCCATTGACCGGGGTTATTGAGGGGCGAATCGTCCGCGCAGTGATCGACCGAACCTTTATTGTCGATGGCGTTCGCTGGGTGATTGATTACAAAACCAGCAGCCCGCTGCCGGAGGAAACGCTGGAAACGTTTTTCAGCCGTGAAATTGAGCATTATAAAAAGCAGTTGGCTGTCTATGTCCAACTGCTCGAACAGGCTGATGAAGCCGTAGCCGTGCGTGCGGCACTGTACTTTCCTCTGATTGATGGGTGGTGTGAACTATAATATTTCGTTCATGCGAGTGAAGAGTTCAGCCCGGAAAGAATGTGCCCGGTCAGATAACTTTTCTGTGGGTTGATCTTGACCAGGTTTTTGATTGTTTTTGCGGCCAGTTGAAGACGGAATGTGGTGTCTTCGCGATTGACCAGGGTGAGATCGATATTTTTCTTCATCGAACCGATGCGCATTTCTGTTTCGATGACGTAGCACCAGTCCCTGTCACCGTTCTCAAAAGAGACAAGGCGTCTGGTCTTGACCGGCATAACCGAGTAGACCTCGACATCGTTGTTGTCCTGAATGGGGTGTACGCCAAAACTGATCATCAGGTCTTCACCCTCTTTAAAGGTTGAATAATCAAAAATAGTCAACACCGATTGGCGCGAGTCGACAATGACCTCTGCTTCAATCGCGGGAATTTTTAGTGCCGGAAAAGACACCCATTCGCACCATCCGATATCGAGCAAGAGCGAATTTTTATTTTTTTTCATAAGTGGCTACTCCTGAAGTGATGTGTCAGGTTTAATGCGTCGAATACTACCTTCGTACTGGCAAAAAGTAAATTATTTTAATATTAAAAAATTAACAATAAGTTTTCTAAAAATCATCAACAATAACAATTAGTTAAGTGTTTAAAATCTTCATGAGAAATGTTCATGAAAGGTTGTATCTTGCGTGCTATCTGCTTCGCTGGTTTTTTCGAGCTTCTTTTTTTAAGAGCATAACTAGCTATTATTATAGATGTTTTTAGTGTAGGCTTGGAATGTCTGAAAAAATCCTGACTGCGTGCAGTAACGTCAACTCTGTGGAGAAGTTTCTATGTCGCTTCCGGTAAAAATTCTTGTTGTGATTGCTGGTCTCGTTGTGACCGTTGTCGTGGCATTGATATTTCTGGTGAAAACTCAGGTGACTCCGGAAAAAATTCGCGAAACCCTGGTTCCTCTGGTGGAAAAACATCTACACCGGCAAATTGAATTTGACGACGTCGCCGTCGGCCTGTTTTCCGGTGTTGTGGTCAAGGATCTGACCGTCCACCAGATAGATCAGGACGAACCTTTTATTTTCGTCAAATCATTACGATTGAACTATCGTCTCTGGGCACTGTTCAGAGGGCAGCTTCTGATTGATCAGATTGCACTGGAGCAACCGACCATCAGAATAATCCGACTGACGGACAGCGGTTACAATTTCTCTGACCTTATCAAATATTCCCGGGCCGTCTCCGAAGATGGTGAAAAACCTTCAGGAACAACCCGGAAGTCCGCTGAGAAGAAACCGCCACTTGATCTGTTGATGGGGGAAATCAATATCAGCAATGGTGAAATTTTTTTCACCGATCGTTATCTGAACAAGCGTTCCCCCTATCGCTACCAGGTTGAAAAACTCAATCTCAGAGCCCGCAACATCACTTTTGATAAGGCTTTCCCCATAGATTTTTCAGCCGTTATCAACGGTTCCCAGATCGATATGTCAGGCCACTATCATCTTGCTAAGAAAACCGGCGATCTGGTGGTGAATGTTGAGTCCATGGATATGATACCTTTTTCTCCATATTATCGGAGCCTTCTGCCGTTCAATGTGGGCTCCGCACACCTACGGACAAATCTTGAAGTTGATCTGCAGCCGGATAAAATCCTCTCGAAAGGGCGGGTTGCCCTGGAACAGCTTGATCTGGTGTCCCATGAGGATCCGGATTTCAACCTGAAAAATGCCGGGTTGGGCGCGGAATATGCGCTCTCTTATGGGTTTTCGGAACAGAAACTGGCTTTTTCAACGCTGTTGTTGAATTTTAATGACCTTAAAGCGGGGCTGGAGGGAGAGCTGGCTTTGGGCGATCGCAACCAGAATCTGGTTGCGACGCTTCAACTTGATCAGCTCGATTTACGTCAAGTCATGCTCAATGTGCCGGAGACACTTGTTCGCGATTATCTGAAATACAGCCTCGCGGGGTCTGTCAGTGGAAGTGTGAAATTAAGCGGGCCGCTGAGTTCAGGGGTCCAATTGATCGAAAGCGCAAGACTGGTCCTGGCCGATGTGCAAATGAGTAAAAATCAGTTGCGGGCCGGAATTGACGGTGAGTTGACATATCGGGACAAAGAATTGTCCTCCGAGGCTTTGACCCTTGAGTATGGTGGCATGGAGGCCCGGCTGAAGCTGAAAGCAACCAACCTCTTCGGAAAGACCGTTCAGGGACAATTTGAACTCAAGGCCAAAGAACTTGATCTGAACAGCCTGCAATCCACGACAGCACAGAATCGTGACCCAGGCAATGTGACCGATCGCGAAGAAGGCGCGTCCCTCCAGCAGCTACAGGTGAGTGATGTCGGTCCGTTTCGCATTCCCGCGGATATCAGCGGCCGGGTGACAATTGAGCGCCTGCTCTACAAACAGCTGCTGATGAATCAGCTTTCGGCAGATGTCGTGCTGAGGGACAACCGCCTGTCCATCAGTGATCTTTCTACTCGGCTCAACGGTGGTCAATTCACCATGGCGTCAGTGATTGATCTGGGAGTCAAAGGGCTGGCATACCAGGGACAGTTGTCGTTGGCGCAGCCCGACGCCGCCGGCCTGGTGTCCGGTCTGTTTCCCACATCTCCTCAAACCCTCAACGGTCAACTCCAATGGCAGGGTGGTTTTTCCGGTCGCGGTACTCAAAAAGAACAGCTGCTTCAAGCGCTTCAGCTGAAAGGGGAATTCAGCCTTCTCCAGGGCGTCGTCAAAGGGGTACCGGTACTTGAACAGGTGGCCGCGTTTCTTGGTGACCCGCAATTCAAGGTTCTCAGTTTTCGGAATTTGTCGGGAAGCTACCAGTTGAGCGACGGTCTTGCCAGGATCGATGCCCTTCTCGACAGCTCCAAGATGAGGCTGAAACCGAAGGGGACAATCGCCGTCAACGGGCGCCTTAATCTCAAGCTTGATGCCCGTCTGGCTCCAGAGGCGAGTGACCGGATAGGAACCGGCCAGGTCTTAAAAAAGCTGCTGCTCGATCAGCAGGGTTGGACCTTGCTGCCTCTGGAAATTAAAGGCACGCTGCAGCGGCCGGTCGTCACTTTTGACAGTGCCGCACTGCAGCGCCATGCCGTTGAAAAAACCAAGGAACAGGCGACAACGGAACTGTTGGAGAAGATTGCTCCGAATACACAAGAACAGGAACCAATCAGGCAATTGCTCGACAATACCCTGAATAAATTGTTCGGCAACTGATACTTCCGGGCATAGAATGCCTGAGTTGGCCATGCCGATCCGGTCCACTGCTGCCTTTGTTTGTCGCGATTCAGAAGTCCTCCAGATCCCTGAGAATGCGTTCGTCATTGGGGAAGTGCCCGGTTAGCAACTTGGAAAAAAACAGTTCGCCATCAACCGTAATTTCATACGCACCTCCGCGCGATTCAATCAGTTCGACGTCGGCGCCATAACGTTCCTGCAACTTGGCTGCCAGACCGGCAGCAAGGTCACTGTAATCTCATTGCATACAGTATTCGATGGTGATCTTCATTGCTTATTCATTCCTGCGATCTTGTCCCTTTTTCGTCTGACTGTCGATGTGTTCTCGTCAGGGCGCGCATGGTGACAAATTCTTCGGCGCTGGTCGGGTGAATCCCGACAGTTTTATCAAAGGTCGCTTTTGTCGCTCCGGCTTTGAGGGCGATAGCGATACCCTGAATGGTTTCCGCAGCTCCTTCTCCAGCCATATGGGCACCGACAACGCGCTGAGTATCAGCATCAACCAGAAGTTTCATCAATATTTGTTGCTGGTGTCCGGC
>JAFGEL010000033.1 GCA_016931615.1 Desulfuromonadales bacterium | reverse complement strand
TGGTGCCGAAGGCGAGACTCGAACTCGCACGAGCAATTGCCCACCACCCCCTCAAGATGGCGTGTCTACCAGTTCCACCACTTCGGCAAAGAGCTAGTATTTATACTGAATCGTTTCCCTGACTGTCAATCATTTATTTGCTGTTCTGATCCGGAGTTGCTGCCGGCTGGGCCGGTGCGGTTACGGAACTGGGCATTACGGTTTTGGAGCTTGCTGAACCGTAAAAATAAGCCAGTGACAGGCTGGTCAACATGAAAATGATGGCCGCCCCGGCGGTGACTTTGCTCATGAAGTTACCACCTGTCGAGCCGAACATGGCCTGGCTGCCGCCGGCGCCGAATGAAGCTCCAGCTTGAGCGCCTTTGCCCATCTGCAGCAGAACAATAACAATCAATGCGATTGAAACTAAAATATGCAGCCCGATTAAAACTGAGGTCATGCTGTTCTCCTTTGGATTGCTTTTTAACCGCCGAAAGCTAGCACAGTTATTTAGAATTGAAAAGAAAAATTTCCCATCCAGGGATTGAACGGCTACAATGTCTCTTTTTATAGCGAACCAAGGTTGACCGACACAGGAAAAAGATCAGATGAGACAATCACCCAATTTTCAAGGCCGGGATTATTTCATGAGGCTGTTCAACGGGATTACCGACGCGGTTTTTATTGCTGATCGGCGTCCTGACGGCCGTCCGGGTCATTATATCGAAGTGAATGACGTGGCCTGTCGGCTTCTGGGTCTCAACCGGGATGCGTTGCTGGCCCTTTCACCTTACGAAATTAATCGGGTTGCCCTGGAAGAGCATGAATCATTTGAAATGATTCTGAATGATATCGATAAGAGTGGAAAAACCCTTTTCAAGACCGACCTGCTGCACAGTGATGGTCACTGGATTCCGGTGGAAATCGGCAGTCAGCTGTTTGAGATTGACGGTCACAGCGTTTATTTTTCCGTGGCGCGTGATATCACCCAGCGTGAGCGCTATGAGGCGTCAATCAAAGCGCTGGTGCGCAGCACTGTAGGACTTACGGGGCAGGAGTGCCTGGAAGAAATTGTTCAGAATCTCTGTCAGTGGTTACATGTGGATGGAGCGGGAATCGGGTTGTTTGGCGATGATGGCTTTGAGGTGAAATCACTTTTTTACGCTGATCATCATCAGTCGACGGGTTTGATCCCGGGGCAGGATCAGCTGTTTCAGGAGATCAGGAACGGCCGTTTCTTGATCTGCAGTGAGAATGCCCGGGAGCATTTTCGTGAATCTGCGTTAGCCTATCTGGCTGCTGCGGAATGTTTCGTCGGCTGTCCGATGATGGGTCATCAGGGCCAAGTGATCGGGATAATTTTTGCCTTTTCCGCTCAGCCTCTGCAGGCGGTGCCACACGTCGAAGAACTGCTTTCGGTTATTGCCTCACGGGCTGCCGCCGAGTGTGAGCGGCTCCATTATGTGCGTGAGTTATCGCACCGCGAAGAGATGCTCAGAACCCTGTTCAATTCGACAGCAGAGGCGATTGTCGGCATCGATATTCGCGGGGAGATCGTTTTCTGCAATCCGTCTACTGTAAAAATTCTTGGTTATGAAAATGAGCAGGAGTTGATTGGACGCTGCTTCTGGCGGCTGGTCAGCCAGACGGTCAGTTCCGGAATGCAGGATAGTGATTGTCCGTTTATCAGTGCTATTGCCAAAGCGGGAAAAATCACCAGCGAAGATGGTTTTTTCACTCATCGGGACGGCCACCAGATCCCGGTGGAATACTGGGGTCACCCGATGAACCGTGATCATCAGTTTGTCGGTGGGGTGGTCACCTTTATCGATATTACGCGCAGAAAAATGCTCGAAAAACAACTTCAGCATTCCCAGCGCATGGAAGCCATCGGCACTTTGACCGGCGGCATTGCCCATGATTTCAATAATATTCTCACGGTCATTTCGGGGTACGTCGGGCTGATGCAGTCCCAACTGACGGATAACCCCAAGCTGTTGGCGCGGATTGACAAGATCGGTGAAGCGGCGGAGCGGGGCTCGAAACTGACTCACGGGCTGCTGGCCTACAGCCGCAAAAAATCCGAGCCGTCGACGCCGGTTGATCTGAATCAGCTGGTGCTCAATGTCCAGGATATCTTCGGCCAGGTGATCGGCGAGGGGATTCATAAAAATCTGACCCTGTCGGCTAACCGCCTGGTTGTTCTGGCCGATCCGTCGCAACTTGAACAGGTGCTAGTGAATCTGGCGACTAATGCCCGTGACGCCATGCGTGACGGCGGTGTCCTGACGATGAAGACTGAACAGACCGAAATTGACCGCAGCTTCTGTGAGATGCACGGCTACGGAGAACCTGGCGACTATGCCCTGATCACAGTGAGCGATACAGGTGTGGGAATACCGAAAGAAATCCAGCAGAAAATTTTTGATCCGTTTTTTACCACAAAAGACACCGGCAAGGGGACCGGCCTGGGGCTGGCGATGGCCTGGGGGATCGTCAAACAGCATAAGGGCTACATTCTGGTAGACAGTGCTCCCGGTGCGGGATCAGTCTTTAAAATTTATTTACCCCTGACGGATCAGCCCCTGGCTGGTCAGGACCTGCCGGTGAATGGCGAATTGCCTGGCGGAGATGAAAAAATTTTACTCGTCGAAGATGATCCGTTGGTGCGTGAATCGACACACTGCATTCTGACCGCCGTCGGCTATGAGGTTGTCACCTGCGATTGTGCCGAAAGTGCTCTGAAGGTCCTGGATCAGCAGGATGCCGGGCAACTGGCCCTGGTTCTTTCGGATGTCGTGATGCCCGGTATGAAGGGGCCGGAGTTTTACCGGCAACTGCGCAGAAAAACCTCCATTCCGGTAATCTTTATAAGCGGTTACACATTTGACTCATTGCGTGAACAGGGTCTGGTTCGCGAGGGGGTTCCGTTACTTAATAAGCCTATTCAGCCACTGGTGCTGCTGACTCAAATGCGTCAGATTCTCGATAAAACATCAAGCGCGTGAAAAACCACCGGGTGAAGTACCAAATTTCTGTGGTTATCGGCAACGGGTGATTCAGCGCCCGGGCAGATAAGGGGCGATAAAAAAGAAGGTCTGCAACGCGGGAATCTCCTGTGCGAGCTGAGTAACCTGTTCCTGGTACGAACCTTTTACGACACTTAAAATTCCCAGCAGCTCTTCGCTGGTCATGTAGGCCAGTGCGTGGGCCATATCTTCTTCTCGAAGACTTTTGAGCATTGGCATTTTGTTGATCAGGTAGCCCGCAACCTCGATATTCATCTGTTTCGCCGCGTAGAGGGTCAGCAGGGTGTGGTTGATGGCGTCGCGGCCGGGCGCAGTGACCACGATCATCGGCAACTTGAGCATGGCGGCAAAGTCGGCCATGAGCAGCCCCCCGGCAAGGGGGACCATCAGTCCGCCACTGGCATCGATAATGGTAAAATCATGCTCGGCACGAATATTTTGCGCGGTCTGCACCAACTGATTAAAGTCGATCCGGGTATTCTCCTTGGTTGCCGCAGACGCGGCATCGAGATCGGCTTTGAAGCGATAAGGTGAAATCTGTTCATCCTGCTGCTGTGACCGTGCCGCCCACTTCATCAACCGGGCCGCTGGGCCCATGGTTTCAGGATCTTCAATCCCCGTCTCAACCGGACACATGACCCCGGTTTTAACGTCTTTTTCGGCACAGATCCTTGCCAGACCGGCGGCGATGGTTGTGCTTCCGGCGCCCTGGTTGATACCGGTCACAATTAAGCCCTCAGGTAAATTTTTCATCGACAGTGCTTCTCCTTGTCGTGGTGATGATCCGTTGCAGGGTGATTATAGTGTTTCAGCGCCGCGATGCAAGATTCTATTCCTTACCTTATGTGTATTACCATTCCTGCGGTGTTTATCTCATATGGTATTGACAGTCTCATATTTGAGTGCTAAAACATGATTTTAAAATTACAATGGAGTGCAGTGAAATGGTTAAAAAACTGATTGGTCGCAAGCTCAAATCATCCCGCCTGAAAAGAGATAAAACAATCCAGGAATTAGCCGAGATGTCGCGGGTCTCTTCAAATATGATATCGCGAATTGAACGCGGTTTGACCATCCCTTCTGTTGAAATTCTGATGAAACTGGCGGAAGCCCTGGGCTTAAGTCTCAGCTATTTCGTTGAAGAGGCCGAAAAGGGTGGGACGGTCATTTTTACCCCGTCCGGGCAGGGTGAACCGATTTTCTTCTTTGAGGACAAGCATCAGATCAACAGTTTGACGCAGGGTTTGCGTGACCCGGGATTTTCTGTTTTTGTCGATACTCTGGAACCCTTTTGTGACAGTGGTCAGGGAGGTATGGTCCACACCGGTGAAGAGTTCGCCATGGTTCTCGAAGGAGCTCTGGAATTTGTTATCGATGGGGAAATGTACCAGCTCGACAAGGGAGACTCCATCGGTTTTAAAGCCTCTTTACCACACAGCTGGAAAAATAATCATGACCGGCAGGCCAAAATACTCTGGATCGTCTCACCGCCACCTAATGTTTGATTTACCCATCCGCTGCAATGGAGACTCAATACAATGCAAGTGAAAAAAATTGTCGGTAAAAAACTGAAAGAAATCAGATTGAAGCAGGACATGACGATTCAGATCCTGGCGGAAAAATCCCAGGTGTCTTCAAATATGATTTCGCGTATAGAAAGGGGTTTGACCATCCCTTCTGTTGAAATTCTGATGCGTCTGGCGACGGTGTTTGACAAAAGCATCAATTATTTTGTCGAAGATGTGTCGACATCCCATGAAGTGGTTCACAAGCGGCCGGGCGAACGGGATACCACAGTCTATGATGACGAGCATAATATGCATACCGAATCCTTTACCTCCGGGCTGCGTGACCCCCAGTTCATGTCTTTTTACTGCACCGTGCCCAAGGGCGGGCAGAGTGGTCAGCAAAACATGTATCACCCCGGTGACGAGCTGATTTATATGCTTGAAGGCCGTATACAGATGACGATCGTCGATGATATTTACGTTCTTGAGCCGGGAGACAGCCTGTGTTTCAAATCGCATCTGCCGCATAAATGGGAAAATATCGGCGATGGTGATGCCAAGGTGATCTGGACCCTGTCACCTTTCACGATCATCTGATCAGCTTATGAAAATTGCCCAACTGCCTGAAATTAATGTCACTCTGGTTGACATCGGCAGGTCATATTGTATAGTCTCTACGAGTAAAGGTTTTTTTCAATTGACCCTTAAAGGGGGACTTTATGAATAAGTCAGAACTGGTTGAATCGCTGTCAATCAATAAAAATCTTACCTACAAGAAGTCGGAACAGATTGTGAACTTGATTTTCGATGCCATGTCTCAGGCGCTGATCGATAATGATCGCATCGAAATCAGGGGGTTCGGCAGCTTTATGGTCAAGGATTACAAGGCCTACATGGGGCGGAATCCCAAAACCGGTGAGATTATCAAAGTTGAGGAAAAGAAATTACCCTTCTTCAAAGTCGGCAAGGAACTGCGCGAGCGCGTAGACAGTTAATTCTCGGCTGATGGATAGCTATTAAAGACCCGGTCACAGTACGTGAGTGGGTCTTTTTGTTGAACGGATACAGTCATGCTGCACATTTACCGGGGGGTGACCCCGCGCATAGATGATAGTGTTTTTCGGGTCGGGTCGGCTGAAATTATCGGTGATGTGGAAATCGGGGCAAATTCGAGCGTCTGGTTTCATGTCGTCATTCGTGGTGACGTCAATCATATCCGTATCGGTATGAGGACCAACATCCAGGATGGGACTGTTATTCATGTGACGCACAAAAAACACCCGACCCTGATTGGTGACGATGTCACGATCGGACACAATGTGACCCTGCACGGCTGTCAGATTGGTCAGCGCGTGCTGGTCGGTATGGGAGCGGTTGTCATGGATGGTGCAGTGGTTGAAGATGATGCGATGGTTGCAGCCGGAGCCCTGGTGACACCTGGAACACGCGTCCCTTCGGGGACTCTTTACGCCGGTTCCCCGGCCAGGTATAAACGCCACCTGACGGACAGCGAAATTTTCGGCCTGAAACAGTCGGCGGATAACTATCTCAATTACGTGGACAGTTACAAGTCCTGACGGCTTGAACTGACAGGGAGCTCCTATGGGCAACATTCATCTTGATGATTTAACTGACAGCCCGTTGTTTAAAGGCCTGGCGGCAAAAGAAATCGAATTCATGAGCAGAATGTTTACGGCGCATACGGTCCCTGAGGGGAAAACCGTGTTTGTTGAAAATATGCCTGGGGAAGCCCTTTATCTGATTAAAAGAGGGACGATCCGTATTTCACAGATGCTATGTGAAAATAATGAGCAGATTCTTGTCGTCCTCGGTGCCGGAGATATGTTCGGAGAACTGGCGGTTTTTGATCAGGATATTCGCATGACGTCCGCCCGGGTGGCCGAAGATGCTTTACTCTATAGTCTGAAACGCAAGGATTTCATGTCCCTTGCCAGTGAAAATCCACGCCTGGGTATGCAGCTGACGCTGAATATCGCCAAGGCCGTCAGTGCGAAAATGCGCACGGCCAAAAAGGATTATCGAACCATGCTGTCGGTATTAACCCAGCGAAAATGATGTATTTTTCTTGATTTGATGGAATCAGGCCGCAAATTTTTGTGGCCTTTTTTTGTTGTGGATTCCGCCCGCGGAGTATAGTATTCGCTCACACAAGGCAAACGGAAGATAATATATTTTTTTCTTCCGTTTTTTTATGAGCGTTCTGTTAGCTTTTTCAGGGGGGACTGGAGATGCCATGTCAGCGCTGATCAGCCAACAACTGATTTTTGGTCTTCTGGGCGGTCTGGGAATGTTCCTGTTCGGCATGAAAATCATGTCGGAAGGGCTGCAGAAAATTGCCGGTGACCGTATGCGCAAGATCCTCTCTGCGCTGACCACCAACCGGCTGATCGGTGCTCTGGTCGGTATCGCCGTCACTGCCATCATTCAGTCGTCGAGTGCCACGACGGTCATGGTTGTCGGTTTTGTCAATGCCGGGCTGCTTTCCCTGGTTCAGTCGATCGGCGTTGTTCTGGGCGCAAATATCGGGACAACCATAACCGCCCAGCTGATCGCTTTTAAAATCACTAAATTCGCTCTGCCGGCCATCGGCATCGGCGCCGGCTTCAAACTTTTCAGTAAAAATCGCAAATACGTCTATATCGGTGAAATCATTCTTGGCTTCGGGTTGCTGTTTTTTGGTCTTTCGACCATGAAGCATGCTTTCAACCCGTTAAAGACCAGTGAAGAGTTTCGTCAGCTGTTCCTGCTCGTCGGTGATTATAAACTGCTCGGGGTGATGATCGGTGCCCTGCTGACGGTGATTGTACAAAGCAGTAGTGCCACCATCGGCATTACCCTGGCACTGGCCAGTTCGGGACTGATCTCTTTTGAAGCCAGTGTGGCCTTGATTCTGGGTGAAAATATCGGTACCACGATCACCGCCAACCTTGCCGCGATCGGCACCAACCTTGCCGCCAAGAGAACCGCTTTCTCACATTTTCTGTTCAATGTTCTCGGGGTCCTGTACATGTTGATCCTGTTCCCATTGTTTATCAAGTTCATCTCATCACTCACCCCGGGTGATGCTGATTTCGTCATTCAGACTCAGGCCCAGGCCGACAGTTATTCCTCCGCGATCGGTGACAAGCCTTACATTGCCCGCCACATCGCTAATACTCACACATTGTTCAACATCATCAATACGCTGATTTTTCTTCCCTTTATCGGTGTCCTGGCCAAGATTTCGACCCTGGTTATTCGCGGTGAAGAGGATATGGAAACTTTCCAGGTCAAATTTATTGATGATCGGGTGCTCAACACCCCGCCGGTGGCCATTGGTCAGGCGCGGCGTGAAACCAAACGCATGGCGATGATCGCGCTCGAAATGGTTGAAGAGACCAACCAGTTTCTAGAGGATGGTGATTTCAGAAGGATCCGCACCCTCGAAAAGAAAGAGGAGCTGGTTGATATTCTGCAACGCGAGATTATGGATTTTCTGGTCAAACTGTCGCAGAAATCGATTTCTACCGAGACGTCGGAATCGATCGGATCATTGATGAATATGGTCAATGATCTAGAAAGAATTGGCGATCACTGCGAAAATCTCTGGGAGTTGGGAGTCCGCAAAGCTGAAGAAAAGATCACTTTTTCGCACATGGGTGAGCACGAAGTCGCAAATATTGCGGAAAAAACTCTTCAGTTTCTGCGTTTCGTCATTGATGCCATGGAGTCGGAAGACAAAACGATCGGGCCTAAATCGATTGAATATGAAGATGCCATCGATGCCCTTGAAGAAGGGCTCCGTTCCAACCATATCGCTCGGCTCAATACGGGAGAATGCGCTGTTCAGCCGGGTCTGATCTTTATCGATATGCTCCACAGCTATGAAAAAATTGGCGACCATACGTTCAATGTTTCTGAGGCTGTCCTCGGACATAAATAGTGCTGTCCGCCGCCATTGATGTCGGTAGCAACACTGTCAGAATGTTGATCGGTCACCCCTCAGATCGGGGGATTCAAGACCCCCGTTACGCGAGGTGCATCACCCGTCTGGCTGGAGATTTTTCTCCCCGCAATGAGCTTTCACCAAAGAGTATGGAGAGGACGCTTTCCGCTCTCAGGCTTTTTCATGCACAACTCGAACAGCAGGCGGTTCGGCGGGTCAGGGCCGTCGGTACTGCGGCATTGAGGCGGGCCCTGAACTGTAATGAGTTTATTCGGCAGGTCAAAACGGCCACAGGTCTGAAGATCGACGTCATCAGCGGCGAGGAAGAAGCCCGCCTGATGACATCCGGAGTTCTCTCAGTCATTCATCCACGGCCCGAGGCGGCAATCCTGATCGATATCGGCGGCGGGAGCACCGAACTGGTCTGTGTCGTTGATGATAAGGTGGTCTTTCAGCACAGCTACCCCCTGGGAGTTGTTCAGCTCTGTGAAGAGTTCAGTGGTGATAGCCAGCGCAGGACCTATATTCAGAAGGTTGTCAACGAGTTTGCCGCCTGCCTGAATGACTTTGCCCCATTACCTCAGACTGTTCAGCTGATCGGGACGGCAGGGACCATAACCACACTGGCCGCTATTCATCAGGGCCTGATTCACTATCAACCCGAATTAGTCAATAATTACCAATTGTCAAAAGGTTGGATTGAAAAACTTTATGTAAAACTTGACCGGATGTCCCATATTGAGAGGGAACAGGTCAGGGGAATGGAGCCCGGTCGCGGTGACCTGATCCTGCCCGGCATGCTGATTGTGCTTGCCCTGCTTGAAAAATTGGATCTCGCAACCCTGAAGATCTCTGATTCCGGCCTGCTTGAGGGGGTTCTTCTTGATCAATATTCGGCCGTCTCATAAGAGGCAAAATTGCCTTTGCGCGGGACCTGAGGTTTTCAGTCTCCTCGATTGACAGAATTAGAACGATTATCTATTATTCCGTGACATTTTCCCCGTCTTTTATCCATTCACTGCCATATCAGGGATTGTTATGAAAAAAGTTCTGCTTTCCGGAAACGAGGCCATTGCGCGCGGAGCCTATGAGGCTGGAGTTCTTGTTGCCTGCGCCTATCCCGGCACTCCCAGCACTGAAATACTTGAAAACGCCATTCAGTATGAAGAAATTAATGCCTCATGGGCCCCCAACGAAAAGGTCGCCCTGGAAGTCGGAATCGGTGCCTGTTTCGGTGGCGCACGAGCCTTAGTGACAATGAAGCATGTTGGTGTCAATGTCGCCGCCGACCCTCTCTTTACCCTGTCCTATACCGGGGTTCGTGGGGGGCTGGTGCTGGTGACGGCGGATGACCCCGAGTTGCATTCTTCTCAAAACGAACAGGACAATCGGAATTTCGCTAAATTCGCCAAAATACCGATGTTTGAGCCCGCCGACAGCCGGGAAGCCCTGGAAATGACCCGACTGGCCTTTGATCTGAGTGAGCAGTTTGATACTCCGGTGTTATTGCGCAGCACCACCCGTATTTCCCATTCCAAGTCGGTGGTCGAGCTGGGAGAGCGCCGCACCGATCTGCCTCAGCCGCGCCTGGAGCGTAACCCGGCGAAGCTGGTAATGTTGCCGGGGAATGCGCGCCGCCGCCATTTCGAGGTGGAAAAACGCCTGCTCGATCTAGAAGAATGGTCATCCTGCCAGCCCTTTAATCGGGTTGAAAAGGGGGCAGGGAAGGTCGGTGTGATCACCTCGGGAGTATCCTATCAGTACGTGAAGGAAGTTCTTCCTGAGGCCGATGTACTCAAGATCGGCCTGGTTTATCCCCTGCCCAAAGCCATGATCAGAGATTTCGCTGCTCAATATGATGAACTTTACGTCATTGAAGAGCTGGATCCTTTTATTGAAGAGCAGGTCAAAGCCATGGGCATCGCGGTGACCGGCAAGGAAAAACTGTCGCTCTGTGGTGAACTGACTCCCGGACGCTTAAAGCGGGGGCTGACCGGTGAGCCTGTTCCGACGGAAGACCAGTCCCCTGATTTACCGCAACGACCGCCGAATATGTGTCCCGGATGCCCTCATCGTGGTGTGTTTATGGAGCTCAACCGTGCTAAAGCATACGTTACCGGTGATATCGGCTGTTATACTCTCGGTTTCATGCCGCCGCTTTCTGCCATGGATACCTGTGTGTGTATGGGGGCGAGTATCGGCAACGCAACGGGCATCAGCAAAGTGCTGTCGGAAGAGGAACAGCGCAAGGTCGTTGCCGTTATCGGTGATTCAACCTTCCTGCATACCGGCATCAACGGTCTGATGGACATGGTTTACAACCAATCGACCGCAACGGTGATTATTCTTGATAACCGTATTACGGCGATGACCGGTCGCCAGGAAAATCCGACTTCGGGTTATACCCTGACCGATCAGCTGACCTATAAGGTTGATATGGAACAGCTCTGCAGGGCTGTCGGGGTTGAGCATGTCAAAGTTATCGATCCCTATAACATCGCCCTGACGCGTAAGACAATCCGTGAGGAAATGGCTCGCCCCGAGCTCTCGGTCATTATTACCGACCGTCCCTGCATGCTGGTTCCCCGGGATAACCTCGAAAAACGCCAGCCGCTGTTTGTTGACCATGACAAGTGTACCGGTTGCCAGGCCTGTCTGCGTTTGGGTTGCCCGGCTATTACCTGGGATGCGGAAAACAAAAAATCGAATATCGATAAAATTATCTGTACCGGCTGTAAGGTCTGCCAGCAGACCTGTGGCTTCGGTGCCTTTCTGGAATATGGTGAGCAATCATGAGCAAGGTGAACAATATTCTTTTAGCCGGTGTCGGAGGGCAGGGGATCTTGCTTGCCAGTGAAGTCCTGTCGGAAGTCATGCTGATGGCGGGCCTGGATGTTAAGAAAAATGAGATCCATGGCATGTCCCAACGGGGGGGCAGTGTGGTCTCTCATGTGCGCTACGGAGATAAAGTCTATTCATCGATCATTCCTGAGGGTGAGGTCGATATCCTGTTCAGTTTTGAGATGCTGGAAACCTGTCGTTATCTCCCCTTAATGCGTGAAAATGGACAGGTTATCATTAACAACTGGAAAATTGCACCGCCGTCTGTGGCATTGGGCAAGCAGGCCTATCCGGTTGACCTCGCTGAAACGATTCGGCAACAGTTTCCCAACACTAAAGTTGTTGACGGCCTGGATCTGGCCCTTGAGGCCGGCAACTCAAAAACGGTCAACACAGTGCTGCTCGGCGCCCTGTCGAATATTCTGGAATTCGACCATGAACTCTGGCTGCGCGCATTGAAGAAAATGCTTCCGGAACGTCTTCTCGACATCAACTTGAAAGCATTCGACCTGGGGTGCCGGGTCAGGTAATTATTGGCAGGGAGGTACAGCGCGATGATCTGGAATGATGATTTTGAAACATTGCCGCGGGAGGCAATAGAATCACTGCAGCTGAAACGTCTGCAGCAGACGGTTGAGCGGGTTTACGCTACGGTTCCGTTTTATCGAAATGCTTTTGACAAGCTGGGCCTCAAGCCGGCCGACATTAAAAGCCTTGATGATCTGCGCCGGCTGCCATTCACCCTCAAGCAGGATATGAGGGATAATTATCCTTATGGCCTGTTTGCCGTCCCCCTGGAACAGATTGTGCGTATTCATGCCTCTTCCGGAACCACCGGCAAGCCGACCGTTGTCGGTTACAGTCGGCGTGACATCGACACCTGGACGGAGCTGATGGCGCGATCTTTTGTCGCCGCAGGAACGCATAAAGGGGACGTTATCCATAATGCCTATGGCTATGGCCTGTTTACTGGTGGCTTAGGGGCTCATTACGGCGCTGAGAGGGTCGGGGCCTCGGTCATTCCGATGTCGGGCGGAAATACGAAAAAACAGCTGATGATCATGCAGGATTTCGGTTCAACGGTTCTGACCTGCACCCCGTCTTACAGTTTATATCTTGCTGAAGTTGCCGCTGAAGAGGGGATCGACATCAGAAAACTCAAGCTCAAAGTGGGGATTCTCGGAGCAGAGCCCTGGAGCGAAAAGATGCGCCAGGAGATTGAAGAAAAGCTCAATATCAAAGCGATTGATATTTACGGTCTATCGGAAATCCTCGGGCCGGGGGTCGGCATCGAGTGTGTTGAGGCTCAGAATGGGCTGCATATCTGGGAGGATCATTTTATCCCTGAAATTATTGATCCTGAAAGCGGAGAAGTTCTGCCCGTCGGTGAAAAAGGTGAGTTGGTCATCACGACGATTACCAAAGAGGGGATTCCGCTGATCCGTTACCGGACCCGTGACATTACCCGGCTGATCAAGGAGCCCTGCATCTGTGGCCGAACCCATGCCCGGATTGAACGATTGAGCGGCCGCAGCGATGACATGCTGATCATTCGCGGAGTCAACGTTTTCCCGAGCCAGATCGAATCTGTCCTGTTTAACATTGAAGGTGTCGAACCGCACTATCAATTAATTGTCGAGCGTGATGGAAACCTCGATACTCTTGAGGTCCAGGTCGAAGTCAATGAACAGACGTTTTCTGATGAGATCAAGGAGCTGCAGGGCCTGACGAACAAGATCAGGAAAGATATCAAGGATCTTCTCGGCGTCACCTGCAAAGTCAGGCTGG
>JAFGEL010000001.1 GCA_016931615.1 Desulfuromonadales bacterium | reverse complement strand
ATGACCTGTCGTGAGTTTATATGTCCGAGATTCCTATTCTCCGAAGACCTTCTTGACCTGCCCGACCTTGCGCTGCGTTTGTCCGGCGATCTTTTCCCCGGTTCCGTCAGCCTCCAGCTCCGTATTCTTAATCAGTTTTCCTGTGGTCTTTTTGACCTGACCTTTCACTGCGTGGAACGTTCCCTCGATCTTATCCTTTATGCTTGAACTCATGCCTATACTCCTGAATGGGGAAGCAATAATTCCGCTAAAAACTCAGCAAAGCATTTGTCTTTCATTTGATGTAATCGCAATGAATATGCCGGGAAGAACGTGGCGGGCCTGAAATCGTAAACGGCTGGTTATAAAGAAAAAAAACAGGAAGAGAAAAAACCGGCGAAAGGAAAGCCGGCGATGGAGCCGTCAGATTTGACAATACCGCCAGATACGACGGCTGAGGCTGTGGCCAGGAGATTTCAAGTTGCTTCTGCTATTCGCGGCGGATGCCGTATTTGCGCATCCGGGCGCGCAGGGTGCTGGGGTTGAGACCCCGCAGAAGCGCGGCGCCGTTTTTCCCCTCGATCCGCCAGCCGGTTTTCTGCAGCACCTGGAGGTTGTGGTCCCGTTCCAGGTCGGCCAGGGCCTTGACGTCCTGCGCGTTTTTGACGCCGATCGGGCATCAGAGCAACACCCTGATCCTTGGTCCCGGCGGGTTCCGTTTTGGTGGCTACTGGAGGATGGGCCTGCTGCTGGAAATTATCGTAGCAGCTGTTTCAGTACCGATGTTGCTTTTTATCTGGCCTTTTTGATTTCATGCAAAAATATCGTCTGAAAAATACGATCGAATTTAAAAAAGTAACCATGCTTTTGTAAAGCGTTGCTTGCCCTCAACCAGGTAACCAGATGACCAGTCCTTTTCAACAACAGACCCGTTGAGGACGTTGTCTTTGATTGCGTCCCATTTACTAGAGTATTTTTTCAGTCGAACGGTTTGTTTGTCGGAGTATGTTTGTTCCTCCGTCTCAGTCAGAATAATGAAGTCTGCGGACTCCGGGTTCGAACACGGCTCGCAACTATTTTTAAGTTCTTTTTTCGCCTGATCGGAAAGCCAGATGCGGTTTTTTTTCTTCGCCATCAAAAACTTAGCTATTTTGCTCATCAATTCACCTTTTTAGGCTATTTGCCTTCTGTGCGATTGGCGCCTGTGCGACCCTGAACCTCCCCATGCCTAAAGACAGGGGGTTCAGAAAGCGTTTCCATCGGGGTGTCCCGGCTCTCGCGTTACCGCTACAACATCCGGGTGATGACCCATGGCTAACCTTCTTCGACAGGCGACCCGCTCTGACGGCTTGACCGTGGGAAAGCCGGTAGGCTTCCCGCTTGCAGGTTGAGTGATACACCATCCCGCCGCATTCTTGCATTCAGTTCCAAACGAAGAATTCAGTTCCAAACGAAGACAGGGCTGCACCGGTAAAACCAAACTCTGTTCCGATCTTACGGAACGTGGCAGAGCGTTGCTTCTGATCTTTGAGTAGCCGCGCTTTCTGCCAGCGCTTTGATTCGCGCATGAGCGCCTGACGACGCAATGACTCACCCAACACGGCATTGTAGAGCCGCCGTGCAGCCTCGAACCGTCGGAGCAGGATACGCTCCTGCCTTGGTGTTACCGCCAACGGTAGCTCGAGAACAAAACTGGGAGTTGTGGATCGTTTCATCAAATACCCTGTTCGATGTCAGGTTTTTTCAAAACCGCTCTCTTTTCCCCATGTCTGAAGTCAGGGGATTGCGTTCGCATAATCAGTCATCTTCATCAGGGTCTGACCAGTTTTCCCATTGATGGATCAGGCTATTTAAAAGCGCAGCAAGCACGATAATCGTCAGCACATAAACCTGCACCTCCTCAGGTCCGTAGAATCGACTCGGTTCGTGAATCATCTCTGGGTTTTTCGCTGCAATGACAATCGCCATAAAGAAGTTCAGGTAGAAAAAAACCCGGAGGAAACTGACTGCATACTGGACTGTTTTTTCCAGGGTTCCGCTGCGAAAGTGGCTTTTCATCACGCTGATTTGTCGTTTCATACAGACCTCACGTTGTGCAGGTAAGCGCCCGGTGCGTGGCACTTGAAACACCAACTTTTTTCCCATGGAACTTCCGTCGATTCAATCTCGCTGCTGGCTACAGACACCTGGTAAGTTCCGTAATTCTCCAGAATCGAAATTATGGTGCCTTGTTGTGCCCCGCCTTCGTCCTTGAAGTTAATCCTTTGAAAAACATTGAAGGCCGGCGCGATGCCGTTTTTTCTAACCCACTCTTCGGTGGCTTTTTTTTGTCCGGCGGCGAGTAGATCCAGGTGAGAGCGAAAGCCTTTCGGCAGCGGGAACTGTTGCGGATCAAGATTATCGTTTTTCATTTGCCCGGAGATGTGGGCCAACGGGTTCATCGCAGCGGAGAGATATTCCTGCGCCTTGACAAGGTCAAGTTGTGGTGCTGATTCCTGCCATATTTTTGAGCCGAGAATGCACGATTGAGAACTCAATAAAGAGGGACGCGGCGGAACATTGTTGAGTTCTGGGCCTTTCTTCTTGCAGCAGAGCACGGTTGGCGGTTGCGTTTGTTCAGGGACGATCTTCCGCTCCGGCACATTCTCCGTGGCGACACGCTCTGGGGGTGGCGGAAGTTTTTTGTCTTTCAGTCGATTTTTGGTTTTCCCCGGCCATGTATTTACGTCGTCGGCATTGAAACTTATTCCCCAGCCATATTCGGGGGAGAACGACAAATACCCGGTTCTGGAGAAGGTCTGTCCGTTTTTCCCCTTGAGCATTTTAAAAGGCACGGGTTGCTTCTTGAGCAGAGTCTGGGCCTCATCCCTGGCAATTTCCTCTTTGCCGAAGCGTGACATCCTGTTTTTCCACAGCACAAAGGAGCACTCGGGATATTCTTCGCAGGAATAGCTTTTGGGTCGATTAATCACCTGGGCATCGCAGATCGGGCATGGTCCGATGCGGTCGACCAATTGAACCAGGTCGCCCGGCAACCCGCGGATGTGGTCCACAAGGCTTCGCACTCCGTGCTTTACATCTTTGACGAACAGCGGCAGCGTCATGCCGTCACGCATAATGATCCGCTGCAGCTTCAGTTCCCAAACAGCACTGTTTTCAAAATCTGTGACGCTGTCGTCTTTGATGGCCTGGTAAACCAAGCGACCCTTTTCACTGGGCTCAAATCCTTTCCCCCGGCCAAGGCGATGGATAATGCCGTGCTTGATCATGCTGCCAATTGTTGATTCTCAGATTGGCTTGCACGTAATTTCCTGATTATCTTGATACTCCTTTCAGATTATTTTGGTAAAACGCCCCGGAAGCAGCATCAGCTTCCGGGGCGTTGCTGTTGGAAGGTGGTTAAAAAGGTTCGTCTTTGTTTTCTGTCTCCAGCTGATGGCCATCATCGTGAGCTGTAAGCCACCGGCAATAATCTTTCAGGACCTGCTCCATCTGCCAGACCAGTTCGAGCAGTTCTGACGCCACCTGCCTGTGTTCGGTATCTTTCATCGGGATTCCTCCATCAGAAGAGTTCTGAAGCCGCCTGCCGGACATGCTCGGCAGTAACGATCTGGGATTTTTCGCTGGTGGCGGCAATCAGGGCGCCACGGGCGAGATGGTTGGCCTTGCGGAACAGGCCGCCGGAGCCCTGGTGGATAGCGGTGATTGCCTGATCATCGAAGGGCGAGTGTTTGAGCCCGGCGATCTTCAGGTGATGCTCCAGATAGCAGGCCATCCCCTCACGATTGACCTCCTGCAGGTGTCTACGGGCGACGATGCGCGAAGCGAGCGGCACGGCGGTGCGATAGAGCAGGTTGTCGGCCAGGTTGTTCTGCCCGGCGAGGATGATCGGCAAGTAGGGTTTGGAGTCCCCTTCGAACTGGGTCAGCGTGTGGAGTTCGGCAAAGACATCGAGACGCAGCAGGGACGCCTCGTCGATAATCAGCACCGGCTGCTGTTTTTTGCTCTGCACCAGATTCAGAATCTGGGTGCGAATCAGGCCGGTCAGGATGGCGCGGGACGAGGAAGCAGTCTGGAT
>JAFGEL010000032.1 GCA_016931615.1 Desulfuromonadales bacterium | reverse complement strand
TTTATTCGACCCCGCTCGCTCATTATGAGCCGTCCGCCACTCGGAGGCTTCCGCTTTATTCGCTCTCCTCACTTATGCATTCAAACACTATTCTGCCAGGGTGAATCGGCCGTTCTTGACCTGGACCATCACCATGGAATCGACTCCGAGGCCGTTGTGGTCTTCAGCCGTGATGTTGTAGGTTCCGGATATCCCGACATAGTTTTTGGTGTTTTCAATCTCGGTGCGCAGAGCTTCCGGATCGGTTCCCACTTTTTTAATGGCATTTGCGACGATCATGATCGCATCCCAGGCATAGCCGGAGTGCGTGTTGATCGGAAATTGTTTGTCATAACCTTTGTCTTTATAGAGCTTGATAAACTCCTGAATGACCGGTTTCTGCGGATCACTGTCGGGCAGTTCAGCGGCGATCATCAACTTGGTAGCCGGCATGCGATCTCCCTCGCTGGCCGCTCCAGCCAACTCGACATACTTGGGGTCGGGCAGGCCGTGGCACTGAAAGAGCGGGATGTCAATCCCCAGTTGGGCCTTGTTTTTGGCAATAATCGAACCGGCCGGGCCGATCGTCCAGGCAAGAATCGCCTGGGGATTGCTGTTCTTGACTTTTGTCAGCTGGGCCGTCATGTCGGTATCGCGGGTTCCAAAAGACTCTTTGGCGATGATATTGATGCCGTACTTGGGTGCCAGGGTATCCATCCAGCGGGCACCATCTTTGCCGAAGCCATCGGCTGCAGACAGCAGAGCGACGTTAGTCAGGCCCTTTTCCTTGAGGTAAATGAACATCCGTTCGACAGCGATACTGGATCTTTGTGGAGATTTGAAGACCCATTTGAAGGAGCCGAATTTGCCGCCCATGATGACCGGATCGCCGCCGACCGTCATGACGGTCGGGGTTTGGCCCTGGTCGACAACTTTTTTAATGTTCATGCCGACATCGGTGAGGGTTGGGCCAATAATTGCGGCAACCTTGTCCTTATAAATAAACTTTTTCGCGATCGAGGCTCCTTTGGCCGGATCAGCTTCGGTATCGGCAATTTCAAGTTCAAGCAATTGACCGTTGATGCCTCCATCCGCATTAATTTTGTCGACGACCATTTCAGCAACCAGTTTGGTGGGTGTACCGATAAAGGCAGCACGACCAGACAGGTCGAAGAAGGCCCCCAATTTGATCGTGTCAGCGGCAAAAGCTGGTGCCGCCAGCAGGACTGCCAGAATCAGCAGAGCAAAACTTTTTTTCATCCTGTTTCTCCTTTCATGTAGAGACATGCGTTTATTCGCACAAAAACAGTTAAGTGAGACAGTTTTAAACGATTTCATCCTGGATTCTGTCGTCAAAAACCCGGCGACTCTTTTTTTCCGAACGGGGTAGACTGGAATAATCGACAAGTTCCAGCTCTGTGGATACCAGGAGTTGCTTTTTGATCTGGTGAGTCACTTCATGAATCAGTTCGGGACCACGTTTCACATCGACCCCTTCACCCCGCTCGACAACCAGGCGCATATGGTCACGGCCGGACTGGTCACGTCTAAGGTGGATCTGATACTCGGAGCCGATGCCGGGAATGGTTGATAAAATGCTGTCAATACTGCTTGGATAGATATTGACACCCCTGAACTTGATGGTGTCGTCACTACGCCCCTTGATGCGCGAATGGCGCGGGAAAATACTGCCGCAGGAGCAGCGGCCTGGAATGATTCGCGTGATATCACGGGTTCGATAACGGATGAGCGGGACGCCCTCTTTGCGTAATGTAGTGACGACCATCTCTCCCCACTCGCCATCCGGCACCGGCTGTAAAGTATCCGGGTCGAGAATTTCGAGAAGGTAGTAATCACCCCAGTAATGGATGCAGTCATGCTCCTTGCACTCGATCCCGGTTCCGGGTCCGTAGAGTTCGGTCAAGCCAGTGATGTCAAAAAGTTCTGCGCCGCCAAACAGTTCGGAGATTTTCCGGCGCATGGAGCGGCTTGAGCGTTCGGAGCCATAGATAATTTTGTTGACGGCGATCTTGTCGGCAATGCCGCGCTTGTGAATTTCTTCCGCCATCAGCAGAGCCATTGAGGCCGTAGAGCAGAAAACCGTAGCCTGAAAGTCGAGCAGGAACTGAATCTGCATGTCGATGTTTCCAGGTCCGATTGGAATTGCGAGGGCGCCGATTTTTTCACACCCCAGCTGAAAGCCCATTCCGGCCGTCCAGATGCCGTACCCAACTGCGATCTGGACACGATCGAGGGGGGTAACGCCGGCCATCTGGTAACAGCGGGCAAAGAAGTGTGTCCAGTCATCGAGGTCTTTCTGAGTGTAACTTAAAACCTTGCGCTTGCCGGTTGTCCCCGACGAGGCATGAATGCGTACGATCTGTTCAAAAGGGACGGCACGCAGAGGGAAGGGGTATCCATCGCGCAGATCGTCGGCTGTGGTGAAGGGCAGCTTAGATAAGTCTTGCAGAGTTTGAATGCTGTCCGGGGTGATCCCGGCTTTATCAAATTTGGCCCGGTAGCCGGAAGAGCCTTCATAGGCATGACGGACGGTCCACTGCAGTCCTTCCAGCTGATGTGTACAGAGCGCAGTTTCGTTTTCAAACGCACCCATAAAGTTGAGCTGTGACATGGCAGGTTTCTCCAGACGGATATTAGTCAGGCCGGCCGCACCTAAACGGCTGGCAGCGGGGTTTTCGTCACTGGCCGCGCCCAGAAATGCGGCACGCAAGGCTGGATCGTTGAGCAAATCGTGACTTTTTCCATGTTCAACGATCCGGCCGTTGGCCAGCAGGTAGGCCTTGTCTGAGGCAGAGAGCGCCCGTGCTGCATTCTGCTCGACCAGCAGAATGGTTGTCCCGGCACGGGATAGCTGATGGATGATCGAGAAAATCTCGTCGGTAATCAGTGGTGCCAGACCAAGGCTAGGCTCATCCAGCAATAAAAGCGTCGGTTTTGCCATCAGTGCACGGCCCATAGCGAGCATCTGCTGTTCTCCGCCCGACAGAGTTCCGGCTTGTTGTTCCCGGCGTTCCGATAATTTGGGAAAGCGCTTGAAAACTTCGGCTGTTCTGTTGCGCTCTTCAATTTTGGACAGCTTCAGAGGAATGGCTCCGAGTTTGAGATTGTCCAGAACCGACAGGTGGCTGAAAACTTCACGCCCTTCCGGTGAGAGGGCTAGCCCAAGGCGGGCCATATGGGCTGGACTGTGGTACGTGACGTCCTTGCCATCAAGGGTGATCTGGCCTGCTGTCGGTTTGACCAGTCCCATCAGACATTTGAGAAGAGTGCTTTTCCCGGCGCCATTGGCTCCGACCAGGGCCACCGTTTGACCGACCGAAATTTCAAGATCGACACCAAAAAGGGCCTGAGCGGCACCGTAATGAGCTGTGAGGTTGTTTATTTTAAGCATCATATCCTGCCAGGCAGCAGCTTCGGGGAGCTATACTGCGGTTGTACGAAATCGCTAAAGAAGCGTAAAAAAAGCCAACCCTGTTCCTGTTTTTTTCGCGGCACATACGTCTATGCTGTGGCCTCAATCCGTCCCAGATAAGCTTCCAGAACCAGCGGGTTGGTACGGATCTCATCCGGCGTACCGACCGCTATACAGCGACCGCTATCGAGAACCACCACGCTGTCGGCAATGTCCATGACCAGATCCATATCATGTTCGACCAGCAGCATGGTATGTCCGCTGCTGCGCAGCTGTTTCAACTGGTGGCCGACGGCGGCAGTTTCTTCGCTGTTCAGTCCGGCAACCGGTTCATCGAGCAGCAGCAGTTGTGGATTGCCGACGGTGGCACGTGCTAGTTCAAGCCTTTTTTTGTCGCCATAGGCGAGAATGCCAGCCGGCCAGCTGGCCTTTCCGGTGAGTTGAAAGCGATCCAGAGCCGCCATGGCCCTGAGTTTCAACTGGCGTTCACGATGGCGCAGATAAGGCAGGCGCATCATCGCCATCAACATGGAATCGCCGCCCTCACAGGTCAACCCGGTCAGCACGTTGTCAAGGACACTGAGGCGGGGAAAAATTTTCAGGTTCTGAAACGTCCTGGCGATACCGATGCGGCTGATCTTGTGGGTCGGCTGCCCGGCAATCTCGGTATTTTCAAAGCGAATGTGTCCTGCACTCGGCATCAGGACACCGGTAATGCAGTTGATCAGGGTGCTTTTACCCGCACCGTTCGGGCCGATCAGCGCCGTCAGCCGACCCTTTTGAACGTCAAAAGAGACATCACTTAATGCCGGAAGACCGCCGAAGTTTTTGCTGATTTTGTCAATGTTCAGCATGATGGCGTTTCCTCAGGGCGAGGCGGATTCTGGCGTTGTCGATGAGTCCGGTCACCAGTCCCTGGGGCAGAAACATCAGCACCAGGACCAGGATCGCCCCATGGACGAAATCCTTGTAGGTTTGAAACAGGTCCATCCATTCGGGCAGCATGCTGATAAGCCCGGCTCCGAACAGTGAACCCCAGATTGATCCCATGCCGCCGACTACGACCATGATGACAAAATCGGTGGCGACGAAAATGTCGAATGAGTCGGGACTGATAAATGTATAAGTGTGAGCAAAAAGGCTTCCCGCGACTGAAGCCAGTACGGCTGAGAGGACAAACACCTTGACCTTGGTCTGGCGGGTGTTGACGCCCAGTGCGGCCGCGGCGACCTCGTCTCCGGCGAGGGCTGCCATGCCGCGCCCGACGCCGCTGCGGACCAGGTTGAGGCAGAGCAGCAGGCACAGCAGGGTGACACTCCAGATCAGGTAGTGCAGGCGGACCTCATTATCAAAAGCAAAAGATCCGATGGTCAGTGAAGGAATTCCCGCAAAGCCACTCGGGCCACCGGTGACCTCATCCCACTGCAGCAGGATCGTATGAAAAACAAAGTTCATGCCGAGGGTGGCCATCGCCAGGTAATGGCCGGAAAGGCGCAGGATGGGGATGCCGATAACCAGGGCAACCAGGCTGACAAGAGCAGCAACCAGGATCAGTGCCGGCCATGCCGGAACGGAGAAATAGACGGTTGCTACAGCGGACCCATAGGCTCCGAGTCCAAAAAAAGCCGCGTGACCCAGTGAGATCTGGCCACTGTAACCGATGAACAGGTTGAGGCCCAGAACCACGATGGCGTTGATGGCGATCAGGTTCGTCAGTCCCAGGGTGTAGGGATTCTGTTCAAACAGCGGATACAGCAACAGGATCAGGGACAGGACGATGACCCACAACCCGGTGCGGTGAAGACTGATGAAGTAAATAATCCGCTCTTTATTGTTCATCAAGCTGCTCGTACTCTAACCCCATGCGTAAAGCTGCGAGGTTCTGGGCGAGAAATTTCTGCGGGGCCAGCTGGGTGATGGCTGTCCGGCACTCGTCAACTGAAAAGGCAATTTTTTTCCGCTGTATGGCAACACCGAGAAGAACCAGGTTGAGCAGGACGGCATTGCCGAGATTTCTGGCAATTTCAGCCGCATCAAGTCTGATTCCGTCTCCTGGTTCTGTGCTGTTGATGATCCAGGTTCCCGTTTCTTTTAACAGCGATTGATGGACCGGCAGGTTTTTATCCCACAGCAGCAGGCCGAGATCCGCCTGCCCGGTACGAATCAACGGGCTGGAGAAAGGCCCGATTTTTATCGTCGAGAGAACCGTCCCGCCCCGCTGGGCCATGCCGTGGGTTTCGGAGGTCAGGACCGGGATGGCCCGGTTGACGGCCATCTGGGCAATGACCCGGGTGACAAAGAGAACCCCCTGGCCGCCGATACCGCTGACGATAATCTGTTGTTTCATGAGAGCGGCTCCTGAACAATCGCGGCGACCGGGCAGACCGGAACACAGGTGCCGCAGCCGATACAGCGATCCTGGTCGACGACGGCGATTTTCCGGTCACGATCCATGGACAGCGCCGGGCACTCGAAAGCTCCGGTACATTTTTCACAACCGATGCAATGATCCAGAATGCTGATCTTTCTGGAGGGTTGGGATTTCCTGACCTGCGGGTCCATGATGCAGCCATGCCGTGAAATAATGACGGCAACCCCGCCGGCCGGCCGACGAATGTAGCTGTCGGCTTTGATCAGTAATTCTTCAAGTTGGGGGCTGTCATAGGGATCGCAGGTTTCGAGAAATTCCACACCACAGGCCCTGACCAGAGGTTCCATAGCGATCGCCTTGGTTGCCCGGCCACCAGCGGCAACGCCCATGTGCGGTACGGGTTGCCCCCCGGTCATGGCCGTTGTGGCGTTATCGAGAATCACCACGATGATGCGCGTCTGTTGAATAACGGCATTGATCAGTGCGGGAATCCCGGCGTGAAAAAAGGTTGAATCGCCGATGGTCACGACAATAGTCGGGAAGTCATCGCCATCCTGGCTGTAACTCTGGTAAAAACCGGCCCCCTGGCTGATACAGGCCCCCATGCAATGCACCGTATTAACCGCTCCCAGGTTCATCCCGAGAGTGTAGCAGCCGATGTCTGAAGGGAAGATCCCCTGCGGAAAGCATTTCTTGATGCTGTAGAAAGCGGCCCGGTGGGGACAGCCGGGGCACAGTGAAGGACGCTGACCGCGGCGTTCAACGGCAGGTTCAGCCGGGCTTTCGAGCTGAAGAAAAGCTGCCAGCACCTGGTGAATAACATCCGGGGTCAACTCCCCTTCACGGGGAATCCGCCCGCCCTGTTTGCCGACGACACCGGGGTGGGCGAGCTGCAATTCAATCACCGGGTAGGTTTCTTCCAGGACCAGCACGCGCTCGTAGTTATTGCGCATAATGCTGATGAACGCGGGACTGAGCGGATAGGGCATCAGCACCTGGTAGAGATCGAAGGTCGCAGTCAGGCCAAGTTCCTCAAGCAGGTCGACCAGGTGGCTGTAAACCACTCCGGAAGCAACCAGGGCCGTTCCCGGATGAGAACCGTTACCTTGGGAAAGACGCGGCTGCCAGCTTTTTTCATCGGCAATCTGTTCCAGCTTGGCATTCAGCGAACGATGCAGGGCGGGTAGAAAGGCCGGGGTGGCAGCCCAGCGGGTCGGATCTTTGCGAAAATCGGCCTGCCGTTTGAGGATTGTCGATGGTTCGATGGCAACATTCTGCCGGGAGTGGCAGATCCGCGTGGTCGGGCGCAGAACAATGTTCATCTCGTACTTTTCCGACAGCTCGAATGCCGGTTGGATCAGCGCTTTTGCTTCTGCCGGGCCGGCAGGATCGATGACCGGGACTCGCCCCTGCAGGCAGAATAACCGGGTATCCTGTTCATTCTGCGAGCTGTGCGGACCCGGATCGTCGGCAACAATAGTCAGCATGCCCCCTTTGACGCCCAGGTAGGCGGTACGCATAAATGGGTCGGCAGCGACATTCAGGCCGACCTGTTTCATCACCGCTGCGCTGCGTTTACCGCTGTAGCTGGCTGCCAGTGCGACCTCAAAGGCAATTTTTTCATTGACCGACCACTCGATGTGCAAAGGTTCCTTCGCCTGTTCCTGACGGTCGATTACCGCCTGGAGAATTTCGGTTGAAGGGGTTCCCGGATAGGCTGTCGCGATCTGGCAGCCCGCTTCGATCAGCCCCTGGCCGATCGCCTCGTTGCCCATGAGAAGTTGTATGTTGTCGTTCATAGATATACCTTTGCTAACACCTATGTTCTTTTCAGCCACCAAGGCTCCAAGGACACCAAGAGAATCCTTTTTAACGCAGAGCCGGAGAAACCGCAGAGTTCGCAGAGAAAAACCAATGGTTTTGATCAAAAAATCTCAAAAACGATTTTACTTTTCTCCATGTCTTTAGTTGTTGTGCCCTTCTTAGAGTTCTTTGTGTCTTAGTGGCTATAATCTTTTCAAATCACTCTTTTCCCATCAATCCTGTCGGCCGAACAAACAGAACGAGCAGCAGGACGAGAAAAGCAACAACATCTTTGTAAGCGCTGGAAATATATCCGGCTGAAAGGGACTCCAGCAGCCCGAGCCCGAGGCCGCCGAGGATCGCTCCGGGAAAAGAACCGAAGCCTCCAAAGATGGCGGCAGCGAACCCTTTGAGGCCAAGAAGGACGCCAACGTCGTAACTGAGTGTCGTGATCGGTGTCACCAGAACCCCGGCCAGGCCACCCAGGGCACCGGCGATGGCGTAACTGGTCAGGCGGACCCGTCCGGCGGGAATTCCGACCACGGCCGCCGCCGTGGGGTTCGAAGCTACCGCGCGCATCGACAGTCCCAGTGAAGTACGGTAGAAAAACCAGGTCAACAGGGCAATCGCGATCAGCGTCAGAAGAAAAATCCACAGCGCCTGGGGCAGGACACTGGCACCGAGAATTTCCACCGGCTTATCAGGCGTCAGAGGGGGCAGCGCCATGCGGTTTTTTCCCCACACCAGCTTGATGACCCCGCGGAGAATTATTGACAACCCGACGGTCAGGAAAATCAACACCAGGTGATTGTCGGAACGGGCCGGTCTGAGGCCGAAGCGCTCGATCACCATCGCGACCAGGGCGACACCGGCGATCGCCAGCAGCAGCCCGGGAATCATCGGCAGACCGAGAGCAAAAAGCGCTGAAAACATCAGCATCCCGCCCAGTGACACAAAATCAACCTGTACGAAGTTGACGATCCCCATGGTATTGTTGACCACGCAAAAACCAAGGGCGATCAACGCATAGATGGCGCCGTTGGTCAGTCCCGCGAAGAGGTATTGGATAAAATCCTGAAGCATTGATAAGGTGACACTCCCGGGTTGACAGCAGTCATCGTGAGTGCAGCGAATTGAAGGGGACACATCACGAAAAAAGAGTTGACTTCAAAATGTTTTGTACTAATGTACTAGTACATGGATGCAAAGATAGAGGACATTGACTGTTTAGTCAATCATTTGCTTGCGCAAAGATCGGCTGACGAAATGAGCAGGGCGTTACGCGAGCTGCTGACGGCGAGTGAGTTGGCTGAAGTAACCAATCGACTGCAGATTTTTGAATTGCTTGAGCAAGGGGTTCCGCAGCGTCAGATTGCCGATCAGCTGGGGGTGGGAATCGCGACAGTTACGCGTGGTTCCAACGCTTTGAAACAGCGCAAAGCAGAATAACCAATGTGGGTCATACCAGCAGCATGCGATCGGAAACAAACTCTTCGCCGCGCACTTTGTAAAACTGTTCGAGCAGGTCTTCAACCGCCATGGCCTGTTTTTCGGCTCCGGACACGTCCAGGATCACCCGCCCGCCATGCAGCATGATCAGACGATTACCCAGTTGCAGCGCCTGCTGCATATTATGGGTCACCATCAGTGCGGTCAGATGTTGTTCCTTGATCAGCTTTTGGGTCAGACTCAGGACCTGGTGTGCGGTTTTTGGATCAAGAGCGGCAGTGTGTTCATCGAGTAACAGGACTTTCGGTCTGATCATGGTGGCCATGAGCAGCGTCAAGGCCTGCCGCTGGCCGCCGGAGAGCAGGCCGACTTTATCCTTGAGGCGGGATTCAAGGCCCAGTCCGAGCTGAGCTAACTGCTTTTTGAAGATTTCCTGGTCACTACGCTTAACCCCCCGTCCCAGGCCGTGGCTGCGTCCGCGGCGATTGGCCAGGGCCAGATTCTGTTCGATGGACAAAGAACCGCAGGTGCCCAGCAATGGGTCCTGGAAAACCCGGCTGATCCAGGTCGAGCGCCGGTGTTCCGGCCAGCGTGAGACATCCTCTTCATCGATGACAATATGACCACTGTCGATTCCTGTGCTGCCTGCGAGACAATTGAGCAGGGTACTCTTGCCGGCGCCATTGGATCCGATGATGGTGATAAAATCACCTTTTCGCATCTTCAGGGTGATTCCAGACAGGGCGAGAACCTCATTGACGCTGCCACGGTGAAAGGTTTTCACCAGATCCTTGATTTCGATCATCGGCGTAAAACCTTACGCCGCAAGCCGGGCAGAGTCAGGGCCGCCACGACCAACAGGGCGGTGAGCAGGTTCAGGTCGCTGGGGGTGAAGGAAAACTGCCCAAGTTTCAGGCTCAGAGCCAGGGCGATGGCCAGGCGGTAGATCACAGAACCGAGAAGTGCCGCCAGCAGGGCCCGGCCGACCGACTGACAGCCAAAAAGTGTCTCTCCGACGATGACCGATGCCAATCCCGCCACGATAGTCCCTACCCCCATGTTGACGTCGGCGGCTCCCTGGCTCTGGCAAAGCAGCGCTCCGCTGACCGCGGCGAGACCGTTGGAAAGACCCACGGTAAGGATAATTACATTATCGGTGTTGACACCCTGGCTGGTGATCATCTGGCGATTGGCACCGGTGGCCTGCATGGCCAGGCCGAAAGCGGTATGAAGCAGCCAGAAAAGCAGCAGCAGCGCGAGAATGGAAAACACTCCAAACAGCAGGGGTGCCGCATTGAACATGCTGATTCCGCTGCTGGTTACAGGATCAAGGACCGTAGGTTTGCCGAGCAGCGTCATATTGGGCCGCCCCATGATGCGCAGATTGATCGAATAAAGCGCGATCATGGTCAGGATTGAGGCGAGCAGGTGGAGAATCCCGAATTTTGTGTTGAGGATGCCGGTCACCATCCCGGCGCAGAATCCGGCAGCTAGGGCCAGAAGCAGAGAGACAAAGGGGTCGACCCCGGCGCTGATAGCGACGGCGGAAACCGCAGCACCCAGAGGTAAGCTGCCGTCAACGGTCAAGTCGGGGAAGTCGAGAACCCGGAACGTCAGATAGACGCCGAGGACCAGAAAACCGTAAGCGAAGCCCTGTTCGAGGGCGCCCATGAAGCCAAAGTACGTCATTTATCTTTCTGGGAGGGCAATAAAGAACATATCTGCGGCGTTACGCTTGTTCAGAAACATTCGACGTGGGTAATGACCACGCCTCATGTTTCTTCACTTCGCAAGCCTTGCATATATGCGCTTTTTCACCCTCCTTTTGTATTGGCGTTGAGTAACACAATAGCTCGATCAAAATGAACCTTTAGCACCTGATAAAAGCCTCTATTCGACGATTTTATCCGCTTTATCCAAAAGCTCTGAAGAGACGGTCAGTCCCATCTTCTGCGCTGAGCCGGGGTTCACATGCACCTGGAATTCGCGCAGGGTTTCAATCGGCATCTCTCCCGGGCTGGCTCCTTTGAAGACCCGACCGACCATTTCGCCGGTCTGACGACCCATTTTATAATAGTCGACAGCCAGGGCGGCGATGGCCCCGCGGGCAACGGAGTCGGTATCGGCGGCAAAAACCGGCAGTTTTGCCTGGTAGCCGATCTGCGTAATCGCTTCAAAGGCTGAAACAACCGTATTGTCAGTCGGAATATAAACCGCTTCAGTTCTGCCGATCAGGCTTTTGGCCGCCTGAAAGACTCCCGCCGAATTGCTCACGGTTGCTTCCTCAACGCTGATACCTCTTTTAGTGCATTCTTCCTTAAGCACCCTGACGAGAGTGACGGAATTCGCTTCACCTGAGTTATAAATGACACCGAGTTTTTTCAGCTGCGGCAGAAACTCAAGAATTAACTCCAGTTGTCGATCAATCGGGCTCATATCGCTCGTCCCGGTCACGTTGCCGCCCGGTTTGTTCAGTGATTGAACAAGGCCGGCACCGACCGGATCGGTGACCGCGGCAAAAACCACGGGGATCTCTTTGATTGCCTGAGCGCAGGCTTGGGCGGTCGGCGTCGCTATTCCGACGGCAACATCGGGTCGTTCGCCGAGTATCTGTTTGGCGATCAAGTTGGCCGTGGCGATGTTCCCCTGGGCAATATGATCATGATAAGTCACCTCAAAACCCTGGGCCTTCAGTTCGTCTTTGACCCCCTGGCGCAACGCATCAAGGGCTGGATGTTCAACGATCTGGTTAAAAGAAACCGAGTATTCGGCGGCAAGAGTCGGCAGCGCCATGGGCAGCAGGGCCAGTAGACCGACAAAGGGGATAAGAAACCGTTTCAGCATAAAAATTCTCCGTTTGAAGAGATTGAGATCCAAATACCGGGTCAACCAAGGAAAGGCGACAATCTACCCTTTCGTGGGAAGGTGGGTCAAGATCAGGTCAATGGGAAAGGCGTTAATAATTTTATATTGATGGCTGCTAATTTTATGGTCTATAATCACACTTTAAATGAGAAGGGAGAACCGTAAATGATAAAGATCGGCATATTGGCTTTTGAAAACTGTCTGCAATCCGGAGTCGCCGGAATGCTCGACCTTTTCACCCTGGCGAACTGGGAGAAAAAACGCCTTCAGCCTGAGCAGAAGACCCCCTTCTGCAGGACCCAGATCATGACTCTGGATGGTGAGCCTGCGGTCAGCTTTAACCGTCAGCAAATCACGCCGAATTTCAGCATAGACGCTGCTGAGGAGATTGATCTGTTGATTGTCCCCGGCATTATGGGCCGTCCGGAAGTGCTGCTTGAACAGCAGGAGCTGATCGCCTGGATTGCTGCACAGTATCAACAGGGTGTTATTGTTGCCAGCGCCTGTTCGGGGGCATTCCTGCTGGCTGCGGGAGGACTGCTCAACGGCCGTCCGGCGACCACTCATTGGCAGCTGGCGGACCGCTTCCGCATGCGTTTCCCGAAAGTCGATCTGCAGGTCGATCGCCTGGTGATCGATGACGATCAGTGTCTGACAGCCGCCGGGACCAGCGCTCATACCGATCTGGCTCTTCATCTGGTTGAGAAATTTGGGACCAAAGCTCTTGCCGATGCCTGTGCACAGATGATGCTGATTGACAGAAGCCGCCGGGATCAGGCGCCATTCGTCAGATTCAGGGGGTCGCGTGAGCACATCGATGATGCCGTTTTGAAGGTCCAGCAGTGGCTGGATCGCTACTACCGTGAGAAAATTACCGTCAGGGTGATGGCCAAACGTTCCGGGCTGAACGAAAGAACCTTTCTGCGACGGTTCAGAAGAGCGACTGGAGAGGCTCCGCTGGAGTATCTCCAACGCATACGGATTGAAAAGGCCAAACAGTTGCTGGCGACTACGGATGAAAGTCTCGAGACGATTACCAGGGCGGTCGGTTATGTCGATATCAGCTCTTTCCGGAGGTTGTTCAGGCAGATCGTCGGGTTGTCACCCACGGTTTACCGGCAACGGTTTGGATAACGACATCAGGGTGTGAATGATCAAAGTACAGATAATCAGCAATCCGGCGATCATGGTTCTGGGATGTGGAACCTCTGCCAGGACCAGCCAGACCCAAATCGGTCCGAGGATCGTCTCGGTCAGCAGGATCAGGCTGACCTCAGGGGCCTGAAGATAGCGTGGCCCCAGAGTAATCATGGCAAAAGAGACAGGCAATATCAGTCCTCCCAGCAGCAGCAGGATTCCTGCGTTGGCCGGTGTCACCTGGAGCGGCTGAGCACCCAGCAGCAGAACAATTGGGACGACACTCAGGTTTCCCAGAACGTTGGCCGGAATCATGTTGACATCTTTACCGCGCCGAATAATGACAATGTTTGATCCCCACATGGTTGTGGCGCCCAGTGCCAGCAGGTCTCCCAAAAACAGGCCACTTTGCAGACTTCCGGAAAAAATAAACAGAATTCCACCAAAACAAGTGAAAATAGCCACTTTTGTTCTTAGGGGAATCGCTTCGCGCAGAATCAGCCAGCTCAGTAAGCTGCTGATCACGGGCGTGGCCGAAAGAATGATCAGGGTGTTGGCTGCGGCGGTGTGTTTGAGAGAGTTGACAAACAGCAACGATCCGATGGTGATCGTCAGGGCTGACAGCAGGCCGGTTTTTCCGGTCGCGCGGAAACTCTGAAAAAAACCTCGACGATAACGCAGCATCAGAAACAGACTCATCATCGTGGCGGTCAGCAGGCAGCGCCAGAACAGCAGTGTCCAGATGTCCGTATCGATCAGCCGTACCAGCAGGGCATCAGGGCTGAGGATCAGGACGGCTGTGAAAGTCAGAATGAGACCTTTTGTGTGTTCGCTGTAGTTCATGACGGCGATTGATCTCACAGAGACGTGGGAAATGCAAGAAACTATGATTCAGCTGGTCATCCTCGGTGCGTTGTTGAACAAAAGGGGATTGTCTTTGATGTCGCCTTGACGGGACTTTATGCGTATGATGGCGACAGGAGGTTCATTCTATGGCTATTTCCGGAAACCCGAAAAAACTGGCCCAGGATATTGCTGAAGGTTATCAGAGCCTGTCACCGCCAGGGCTGAAAAAATATACCGCCGCAGATCTGAAAGTCATTTTCAATAACCTCACTCTGGTGAAGCGGGAGATCCGCCAGACTCAGGTTCCCCTCGATGATGTGCAACTGGTCAAAGCCAAGAATATGCAGATTTCACGCATGAACCAGGCGGAGATGGTTTTAAGGACTTATTGTAAGAAGATGCGCATCCCGATTTGAGCAAAGACCCTTCCTTGAATCCTTGGGTTAGCGGCTCTGCTCCAGCATATATTCGACGGCAGCTCTGACTTCAGCATCCGTTAACTTGGAATTTCCTCCCCTGGCCGGCATTTTGCCGATGCCTTCAATCGCATTCTTGACCAGCGTTTCGGTTCCATGACTGATCAATGGCTGCCAGGCCACCTTGTCCCCGGTTTTCGGGGCGCCAATGATGCCCAGTTTGTGACAGCTGCTGCAGCTCTTGGTGTAAACTGTCTCGCCGGTATTTGCCGAGGGGAGAGCTAACCCTGTGGGCAGAAGGTTCTGTGCCTGGTTGGTGACCTGAGCAACCGTTTCCTGCGCCTCTTCGGCGACCTCAGCAACTTTTTCTCTGGTTTGCTGAACGACCTGTTCCGCTTTTTCGACGGCGACCGGTTTTTCTACTGGAACAGCTGTCTGAGCCGGGGTCTCTTTTTCTTCATTCTGACTGCAGCCAAACAGCATAAGGCTGACGGTAAACATAAGTATCATCAGTAAGATTCTCATCAGGATTTCCTTTTTGCTGTTGTCATTGCCGCCGTGAATAGGACTTTTAGTCCTTGGTGCCCTTGCTCAACCATTGGCTGAATTCTCTGTCGGCCTGGTCGGAATCGCCGAAGTTGAGCTCGAGCAGACGGCGTAGATGGCCCATGGTGATGTCATCCACAGAAACGAAGAGAAAACCGTAAAAGGGTCCATGCTGATGGATCAATTCACCGGTAAAGTCCATGCGCAGAGCTGATTCAGGCAGATAGATGCTGAGTTCAGCCTGGAGACCATTATCCAGAGGCAGTTCAGTTTCAGAACGGAATAAAGCGCCCTGCAGGGCGAGATCGATAAGATCACAACGAAAAGGCTGTTTATCGATGTAAATGTCCGCCTCGGTCTGGAAATTGATGCGTCGGAAGAATCGTTGTTCGTCCATAGTCTTCCCCCTGCACGAATGCGTGTTGAATAATTGTATCAGGAAATGGATGAAATTCTTGTGCCGCTGAGGATTTTTTACCGATTAAGTAGGGTTTAGGTAATTCCTGCTTGCGGTTGGCTGGGCGACGGGGTTACATTATCTTAAAAATCATAAATTTATCGTACGATCTCAACGGGGAAGTTCTATGCGTTTTACCAAAAGAATCTTGTTTCACCTGCTTCTGGGAATCCTCATTGTTCTGTTGCCTCTGGCGGGCTGGAGCAGAGATGTTGACCCTTTTGATACCAACAGGGCGCGTTTGCTTGGCCATATGTTGCAGCAACAGCTCAGCAGTAAACATTACAGCCAGAAACCGACGGATGACGCGCTGTCGCATGCAGCGTTTGAGCTTTATCTCAACCAGCTCGATTTTCAGAAACGTTTTTTGCTGCAGGAGGATGTGGAAAAGTTAAAGACCTTCAGAAATGATATTGATAACGCTATTCGCCGCGGCCGTCTTGATCTGCCGATCACCGGGCGGGAGTTTCTCAATCAGCGGATTGTCCAGGTTCAACAGATTGTCGACACGGCTCTGAGTGAAAAAATTGATCCAGAAATTGCCGAGAGTCTCGAAACCGATCCGGAAAAGCTCGACTTTGTCGGCAGTGTTGAAGAATTGCGCGAGCGCTGGAGAAAAATTCTTAAACTGCAGATTCTGAATCGTTATATCGGATTGCGTGAAGATGAGATCGGTGTGGACGATCAGGGACAACTGCTGCCGGTTGATGCTGAGCAGGATGCGGAGCTGTTTGCCCAGGCGACGGAGAAAGTTGGAAAGACCAACCGTAACCTCTTTGAGCGGATGCTTGAAGAGAGCGTTCAGGATCACTATGACCGTTATCTGAATGCGATTGCTCGCGCTTTCGATCCGCACACCAGTTATCTTCCACCAACCAGTAAAGAAGATTTCGATATCCAGATGAGCGGATCTCTGGAAGGGATCGGGGCGACACTGCGCGAGGATGACGGGTTTATCAAGGTGGTGCGGGTTATTCCCGGCAGTGCCGCGTCCAAGCAGGGGCAGCTGGACGCGGACGATATCATTCTGAAGGTTGCCGAAGGTGCTGAAGAGCCGGTCGATATCACCGATACGCGGATTCGCGATGCTGTTGCCCTGATTCGTGGAAAGAAGGGGACAGAAGTTCGTTTAACGGTTAAAAAGCCGGATGGCAGACGCCTGGTGATCGCTATTATTCGTGATGTGGTTGAGATCGAAGAAACTTTTGTCAAGGGCACGACGATTGTCGACGAGAAGAACGGCCAGACTTTCGGCTATATCAAGATTCCTTCCTTTTACCGTGACTACAGTGGAAAAACGGATCGCAACTGCACAGATGATCTGCGTACGGAACTGCGTCAAATGCGTGAGAAGAATGTTTCCGGCCTGATTCTCGACCTGCGCAATAACGGCGGTGGATCGCTGGCCGATGCCGTTAGTGTGACCGGTTTGTTCATTGAAACCGGGCCGGTTGTGCAGATCCGCAGTAGTGCCGGCAATGTGCGGGTCATGAAAGACGAAGACAGCTCGGTAGAATATTCCGGCCCGATGATTGTCCTGGTCAACCGCTTCAGTGCTTCAGCGTCAGAAATTCTCGCCGGGGCGCTGCAGGATTACGGACGGGCCCTGATTGTCGGGGATGCGCATACTCACGGCAAAGGGACGGTCCAGGCTCTGTTGGACCTTGATCGTTTTGTCAACCTGCGTGGCATGGATAAATATATGCCGCTGGGTGCGGTCAAGGTGACTATTCAGAAGTTCTATCGTATCAGCGGCGAGTCAACGCAAGAAAAGGGGGTCAGTCCGGATGTGGTTCTGCCTTCGCGTCTCGACGGGCTGGAAAGCGGTGAACAATATCTCGATAATGCTCTGCCCTGGGACCGGATTGCATCAGCCCAATACAAGCACTGGAACAATGCGACAGAAAAATTATCGGAACTGCGCCGTTTGAGCCGTGAACGGGTTGAACATGACAAGGCTTTTCAGGAGATTATCGCCGCCGCTGACCAGGCGAAAAAACGTCGCGAGCACAGTCGACAATCGCTGCTTTTAAAAGATCTGCTCGCCGAGCGTGATCAGCTGCGTGAAGAGGGAAACAGCATGTCACCCCATGGGGCTGTGACCAATAATGACGATGATGAAAAGCCGCAAGAGTTGGATGAAAAAATTGCCGATGATCCCTATGTCGAAGAAGGCATGACCCTGTTGCAGGATTACATCAACTTTTCCGGTTGATTTTTCAGCCGGAGTGTCTCATCGGTCCGCCGAACAGGGCTTGTCGCGCCTTGTTCGCCGGACATCTTTTTCACGTCTGTGCCTAAGGCTTCAGCTATCTTAATCCCTCAATTAAATTGTCTGCAAGACGATTCATCAGCGTGAAATAGGCTTCCGGGCCTGCTGCGATATCTGCTCCCAGGGGATCAAGCGTTCCGGTCCTGGCGGCGGTTTCTGAAATAATGGTCTGGATCAGGCGCGATTCAAATTGCGGTTCGCTGAAGACACAGCGAGCGTCCAGGGCACGAATTTTTTGCTGAATTGCTTTCAGTCTTTTAGCTCCCGGTTTTCTTTCCGGATTGATGGTCACGGAGCCGACAGCATTGAGGCCATAAGTCGATTCAAAATACTGGTAGGCAGCGTGAAAGACGATGTAGGGGACGTTTTTGACCGGTTCAAGTCTCTCTTCAAGTGCTGAATCAAGGATATCCAGCCTGGCCTGAAGCTGCTCTGAATTCCTGTTGTAGATGACTGTATTGACCGGGTCAAGCTGTGAAAGTTTGGCTGCGCTCAGGGCGACGATTTTTTTTGCCAGCGGAGGGCTGAGCCAGAGGTGCAGATCTGCCGTTGCAGTCGTCAGCTGTTGGCCGTGACTGTGATCCTGATGATCTTCCTGATGTTTGTGTTCGGGAGCTTCCCAGGTTCCACCCTGACGTCTGGTCAACAAATCGCTTTTCAGCGCCTCGGCCAACCTCAGTTGCTGAGCCTCTTTACCCAACGTCGACAAAGGTTTGACGAGAAAACTTTCCAGATCCTGACCGACCCAGATGATCAGGTCAGCGGCGGCCAGAGCCTTGGCTTCCGATGGTTTCAGGCTGTAGCCGTGTGGAGAACCTCCGGATTCGACCAGCAGTTCGGGACGGCCAACACCTTCCATAACCCCGCTGACCAGGGAATGAAGAGGTTTGATGCTGACGACAACCTGAGGGGGGGTCGCACTGGCCGGTGTCATAGACAGCAACCAGAGGCACAGTATAAGCGCGGAGAGGATGGTATTTTTCATATTAGTTGCTCCTGTGATTCCTGTTGATTTATGTAATGTTATAATATAACATTCTTCAGGTCAATCCGGGGACGGAAAATGAGCGAATCTCGACATCTGAAATTTATCAGCGGTGACCATGATCATCAGCGCTGTATGGCTACGGCCCTGGCCAATGCAGAACAGGTCTGTCTTAACCGGCGCCGGCGCTTCACCGCCCTGCGGCGCAGAGTGTTTGAGTTGATCTGGCAACAGCATAAACCGATCGGTGCTTACGAAGTTCTGGAGCAGCTGCAAAAAGATGGCCGCGCGGCGCCACCGACGGTCTACCGGGCACTGGACTTCCTGCTTGAGCTGGGGCTGGTTCATCGCATCGCATCGATGAACGCCTATGTCGGCTGTGTGCATCCGGAGCGTCAACATGAAGGACAGTTTCTGATCTGTATGCAATGTCGAGCTTTTGCCGAGCTGGACTCCGAAAGTATTACGCGAATGATTGACGACAAAGCTCAGGTGAACGGTTTTGAGGTTCACCGCCATACGATTGAAATTCTGGGTCTGTGCCCGAAATGTCAGGCTGAAAGTGAAGAGCCATGAGTGAACCGCTGATACAGCTCAATCAGGTCAACCTGGAACTGGGGGGGCGTGTTCTGCTTGAAAACGTCAATTTTGAACTTGGAGCCGGTGAAATATTGACGATTATCGGCCCCAATGGTGCGGGTAAAACCACCCTTCTGCGGGTTGCCCTGGGTCTGCAGCGACCGAGCTCGGGCCAGGTGAAATTGCAACGGGGAATGACCATCGGCTATATGCCGCAGAAACTGCATATCGATCCGACATTTCCGCTGACGGTCAGGCGTTTCCTGTCTCTGGCCTGTCAGAATCAGCTCGAAAAAGTGCTGCCATTGCTGGCGGAAGTCGGTGCCGGGCATGTTCTGGAGTCATCACTGCAGACCCTTTCTGGCGGCGAACTGCAGCGGGTCTTGCTGGCCCGTGCCCTGGTCCGTGAGCCGAACCTTCTGGTGTTGGATGAGCCGGTTCAAGGTGTGGATGTGCATGGTCAGACGGAACTCTACCAGTTGATCGGACGCATCCGCGATCTGCGAGGTTGTGCCATTATGATGGTGTCTCATGATCTTCATCTGGTTATGGCGGCTACCGACCGGGTGCTCTGTTTAAACCGCCACATCTGCTGCAGTGGAACCCCCGAATCGGTCAAGAACGATCCGGCTTATGTTGAATTATTCGGCAGGCAGGCGGTTGAGCAGCTGGCCGTTTATGTCCATGACCAGAATCACCAGCATGACCATTGTGCCGACTGCTCCAGGAGGTCGTGCAATGTTCGATGATTTTCTTCTGCGGGCGCTGGTGGGAGGTTTGGGCGTGGCCCTGGTCGCCGGGCCGTTCGGATCTTTTGTCGTCTGGAGGCGGCTGGCCTATTTCGGCGATACCCTCGCCCACTCGGCACTTTTGGGGGTTGCCCTGGGTTTTGTGCTGCACGTTAACCTGACGGTGGGGATTGTCGTCATCTGCCAGCTTCTGGCGATTCTGTTATTTGCCAGTCAAAGGCAGCGGCAGCTGGCCAGTGATACCCTGCTGGGTATTTTTGCCCACGGGGCCTTGTCTCTCGGGCTGGTGACCCTGGCGTTTATGGATGACGTGCGCATCGACCTGGTGGGCTACCTGTTTGGTGATATTCTCGCTATCGGGAGCGCTGACCTCGGCTGGATTTTTATCGGCGGCGGTATGGCCCTGGGCGGTTTGCTGTGGCTATGGAAACCGCTGCTGGCGATCACTATCCATGAAGATCTGGCGCGGGTCGAGGGGATTGCCGTTGATCGGATCAACTGGCTGTTTCTCGGTCTGATTGCCCTGACCGTGGCGGTGATGATGAAAGTAGTCGGCATGCTGCTGGTGACATCGCTGCTGATCATTCCTGCCGCGACAGCCCGGCGTTTTGCCGTCAATCCCGAAATCATGGCGCTGTTGTCCAGCCTTATCGGTTGTGGCGCCGTTGCACTGGGGCTGTACGGGTCATTTCAGTTTGACACGCCTTCGGGCCCGTCGATCGTGGTCGGGGCCTGCCTGATCTTTATCCTGGCTTTCCTCGTGCCCGGTCCGGGCTCAAAAAAGGCCCTTTCGCGCAATTAACTCAAACGTCTGGTTAAATCGCCCAAGGCGGCCAATTGTTGGTCAATGAGGCCCTGAATCTTTTCATCAACCAGGCGTCCATCGGCTGCAAAGCTTCCGGCAAAGGCATTACAGAAAATCTCCGGTTTATTCAACAGCGGAATATCCAGAAAAACACACACCTGGCGCAAGTGGTACTGAGCCCGGGCACTGCCCATCCCTCCCCCCGACCCCAGAAGTGCGGCGGGTTTACCGGCCAGCAGCCGGTTGTCATCAGCACGCGAGGCCCAGTCCAGGGCATTTTTGAGGGCCGGAGCGAAAGAGTAGTTGTATTCCGGACAGGCAAAGAGGAAAGCGTCGGCCTGTGCAAACTGGTGCAACAGGGTTTCAACCGCCGCCGGCTTTTCCGTCAGGTCAGCATTGAAGAAGGGGATTTCGCTCAGGTCAGCGATGGTGATGCTGATATCCTGCGGAGCATTTTCCTGCGCGTAGCGCAAGAGGCCCATATTTGTTGAAGCGTTTCTTAAACTGCCGCAGATACCAAGAATGTTGATTTTTTTCATTGTTGAATCTCCTCGATATTTTCAATGATTCATCGGCACATCGATACAGAGAACAGTTGCCGAATTTTGAGCGGTTATCGTGATTTCACTGAATCCGGTGATGCCGATCCCATCACGGGGATGTAAAACTTCAGAACCCAGTTTCACCTGACCGCTGATTAAAAAACAATACAAGCCGTTCCCCTGTTGTTGCAGGGAGTATGACAGAGTAGCGTTATTCTCCAGTGAAGCCAGGGAAATCCAGGCATCCTGGTTGATCAGCAGACTCTCCGCTGATGGCCGTGGTGCTATCAGGGAGAGAAAGCGGTTTTTCTGGGTATCCGGATGAAAGCGCTGTTGAGCATAGCGAGGGGTGATGTTCTGTTCCCTCGGCTCAATCCAGAGTTGCAGAAAATTCACTGGATCATGATCTGAATGATTGTATTCTGCATGGGTGATGCCACTTCCGGCTGACATGATCTGTACCTCACCAGGTGAAATGGTCTGTTGATGCCCCATACTGTCTTCATGGCGCAGGGTGCCACTCAGGGGGATCGAGATGATCTCCATGTTCCGGTGTGGATGTGTGCCGAAGCCTCTGGCTGGTTCAACTATGTCGTCATTGAGGACGCGCAACAAGCCGAAACCCATGCGTTCGGGGTTGTAATAGTCGGCAAAGCTGAAACTGTGTCGGCTGACCAACCAACCATGATCAGCATGGCCACGTGTGTCTGAGCGGTGCAGAATAAAATTCATAAAGCCTCACTGCTGATGAGCAGATTTTTTCAACATCGAAAGAAACCCTTTAGACTTACCCTTTACCGAGTTTTTTCAGCAGCTCTGCCAGTTGCTGCTGTTCCTGGTCGGTCAGAATGGCGAGCCTTTTTTCAATCACCTCGACATGGCGTGGAAAAATCTTTGCCAGCATCTCATCACCAGCTGAGGTCAGGTGAACTTTGACAACGCGGCGATCGGTCTCACTCCGCATGCGGCTGACCAGGTGTTTTTTCTCCAGGCTGTCCACCACGGTAGTCACATTGGCATTACTTTTGAGGATTTTACGACTCAGTTCACTCTGGTTTTGCGGTCCCAGATGATAAAGCGTTTCCAGAATGGCGAACTGGCTGTGAGTCAGGTTGTCATGCTGAAGGTGGTGGTGGATTGAGCTGGTGACCCGATTTCCGGCACGCATCAGTTTAACGTAAAGATCAAGAGCCTGTTGTTGCCGCTGGCTAAATTTCGGTTTTTTCATGATCCAATTCTTTCGATATCGAAATATTTAATTTGAAAATATCATGAGAAGTTTTCGTGCGTCAAGAGGGGCGCTGACCATGACGTGGCAAAGATTTTCGACTTATTTGACATCAGCTGTTCAAACTTGTAGGGTAGATGAACTAGGCGGCACCCCGCCAGGGTGTTCCGACCTTGTCCCGCAAAAAGATCGTTAAGAACATTGCCCCGTGTGATGATTCGTAGATCTTTTTCCCAATCAGAGTTGCGCTCGATTTTGCGGTTCCTGTAAATCGAGTCGCGGGTCACTCTGTCCGTTAAAAAATTAAATAGTTATTTTCCGGGTTGCTGCTGTGTGCAGACACCACCTTTCCCCCGATCTCTGTCTGCAGCTGCCGCCCTTGGTGTGTTTTTTGTTTTGGCAATCCGGAACATTTTAATGATCCGTTGCCAAGTGTATGAAACTTAGAGGTAAAAATGGAAAAAGAGGTAAAAATAGAGGTCAAAAATCTATTTAAAATTTTTGGACCCCAGCCGAAAAAAGCCCTGGCTTTACTTGAACAGGGGCTGGGAAAAGAGGAAATTTTTGAAAAAACCGACACCACGGTGGGTGTTCAGCGGGCCAGTTTTGAGATTCATACCGGTGAGATTTTCGTCATCATGGGGCTCTCCGGATCGGGAAAATCGACCATGGTGCGGATGCTCAATCGCTTGATTGAGCCGACGGCGGGTCACGTTTTGATCGATGGTGAAGATATCACCACGATGAGTAACGAGCAGCTCGTGAAGCTCCGCCGCAAAAAACTGAGCATGGTTTTTCAGTCGTTTGCCCTGATGCCGCACATGAGCGTGATTCAGAACGCGGCCTTTGGCCTGGAAATGGATGGTGTTGACAAGGAAACCCGTGAGAAGCGGGCTTTTCAGGCCCTTGAACAGGTCGGTCTTGAAGCCTGGGCTGAGAGTATGCCGGATGAATTATCAGGGGGAATGCAGCAGCGTGTCGGCCTGGCTCGGGGGCTGGCGGTTGATCCTGACATTCTGTTGATGGATGAGGCGTTTTCAGCCCTTGACCCATTGATTCGAACCGAAATGCAGGATGAGCTACTCAAGCTGCAGGCCAAAGCCAAGCGGACGATTGTCTTTATCTCCCACGATCTTGATGAGGCGATGCGCATCGGCGATCGTATTGCGATTATGGAAGGAGGGCGGGTCGTTCAGGTCGGAACCCCCGAGGAGATCCTGCAGAACCCGGCCGATGATTATGTGCGAGCCTTTTTCCGGGGGGTGGATCCGACCAATATCCTCTCAGCCGGGGATATCGCTACCGACACTCAGGTGACGATCCCCATCACTGACGGCAGGAACCCGCGTGCCGGGCTGCAGCGGTTGATTAAAAACGATCGTGATTATGCCTACGTTCTTGACAGTGATCACATTTTTAAAGGCATCGTGTCGACCGATTCGCTGCGCGAGATGCTTGATGACGAGAGGGTTCCATCCCTGATTCCCAACGCCTACCTTGGCGATGTTGTCGCCGCTCATAAAGATGACTCTCTACAGGACATCCTGCCCAAGGTGGCGAATCAACCCTGGCCTCTGCCGATTCTTGACGATGACGGCAGGTATCTTGGTGCTGTATCGAAAAACCTCTTTTTACGCACCTTGCACCGTAATTCGGCCGAAGACGAACTTGAAAGCGATCCAGCTAATTCAGAAAAGGGCTAAGGCATGAATTTTTTTAACTTTGAAGAACAATTGATTCCGCTGGATGAATGGATTCAGGCCTTTGTTGACTGGCTGGTTTTGAACTACCGAGGTTTTTTCCAGATGCTCAAAAGCCCGATTGAATTCAGTCTGGAATGGCTTGAATGGTTTTTCACGACCTTGCCGCCACTGGTCATTATTTTACTCTTCGCTGTTGCTGCCTGGCGCTATGCGGGCAAGCGTGTCACGCTGTTTACCGTTCTGACATTCCTGTTGGTCGGGGCTCTGGGGCTCTGGGATGAAACCATGACAACCTTGGCGATGGTTGTCAGTTCGGTGTTTTTCTGTGCCCTGGCGGGGATTCCGTTGGGCATTATGGCCGGGCGCAGCGATCGTTTTGAAATGTATTTGCGCCCCTGCCTGGATGCCATGCAGACAACCCCGGCGTTCGTCTACCTGGTTCCGGTCGTCATGCTGTTCAGTATTGGTACGGTGTCAGGAATTCTGGCGACGATTGTCTTTTCTCTGCCGCCGATTATTCGCCTGACCAGCCTGGGGATCCGTCAGGTTCACCCCGAACTGATTGAAGCCTCTCTGGCTTTTGGCGCGACCTCATGGCAGGTGTTGCGCAGAGTTCAGTTTCCCCTGGCCCTGCCATCGATTATGGCCGGACTCAACCAGACGCTGATGATGGCCTTGTCGATGGTGGTTATTGCCGCACTGATCGGTGCAGGCGGCCTGGGGAACCCGGTTGTCCAGGGCTTGAACACGCTGGAGATCGGTCTGGCGACCGTCGGTGGTCTGGCAATCGTTCTTCTGGCCATGGTTCTTGATCGGATCACCCAGGGCTTTGGTCGTTAACCCTTTTATTTCATCGGTAAGAAAATCTGACCATCACTCACCAAAAGGAGAAAGACATGAAACGTTTATTGATTGTGCTGACTGTCCTGTTATTTGCGGCACCGACATTTGCCGCTCATCACATGCCGGGCAAAGGGGTCAAGGTACAACCTGCGCGGGCCACCTGGAATACCGGATATTTTCAGGAGGCCCTGGTTAGAGCCGGTTTGCAGGAGCTGGGTTATAAAGTCAAAGAGCCCAAAGAATTGCAGAATCCGCTGTTTTATCAGAGTGTCGCCCTGGGTGACGTCGATTACTGGACGAATGGCTGGTTCCCCAACCATGTCAGCCAGATGCCGAAAGGCTGGGAAGACAAGGTTGAGATCGTTGGTTATGTTGCCAAGGCCGGGGGCTTGCAGGGTTATCTGGTATCGAAAAAAGAAGTCGAAAAATTCAACATCAAGTCTCTTGATGACTTCAAACGCCCCGAGGTGCAAAAAGCCTTTGATGCCAATGGCGACGGCAAAGCCGACCTGACTGCCTGCCCTCCGGGCTGGGGGTGTGAAAAAGTCATTACCCATCATTTTGATGTTTACGGACTCGACGCTTACATCAACCCGATCAAAGCGGGCTACTCTGCCAGCATGGCTGATGCTCTGGCCCGTTACAACGCCGGCGAGCCGGTTTTCTTCTACACCTGGGCGCCCAATTGGACCATCGGCAAGCTGAAGCCGGGTAAGGATGTCATGTGGATCAACGTTCCGAAGATTATCCCTTCAGAAGGTCAAAAAGCGGGTGTTGATCGGATGACGGTCGGGGGTATCGAGGGTGCCGTGACGGATCCGCTGAAGGCCGGTTTTGTCGTCAGTGATATTCAGGTTGTGGCCAACAAGAAATTCCTTGAAAAGAACCCCGCAGCAAAGCGCTTTTTCGAAGTTTTTACCCTGCCGCTGGCCGACATCAGCGCGCAGAATACCAAAATGCAGGATGGGGAAAAATCCAAAAAAGATATCGATCGCCATGTCAATGAGTGGATCGCCAACAACCAGGAAAAATGGAATGGCTGGCTTGAAGAAGCCCGCAAAGCTGCGAAATAGCACAGGGCTTTTTAGTGCAATACGAAGGCCGGAGCAATGTCTCCGGCCTTGCTTTTTTACCTAATTCTCTTCTCCAGCGCTGAGCAGGCTGTAGAGCATTTCGACACGGGCCATGTCAGTCCCTGCGGTCCTGGCCTGTTCAATCGGAATCCTGTAAATTGCGTCGAGTTCAAGCGGGCGGCCTTCAAGGCGGTCAATCATCATGCTGGGACGGTAATGATCCATGTTTTCCGTAAAAGCGATCAGTTGATCACTGAACTTCTTCGCGTCGATCGGTTGTTCCAGCACTTGAGCGTTGGCACCTGAAATGACTTCGAGCATCAGCATGCGGATCAATTCTTTGCTCGGCAGGTGGTCAAGCAGATCGGTCACATCCTTTTTCATCAGTGCCGAGAGCCCGTTGAAAGGAATATTCCATACCAGCTTTTCCCAGCGGGCCCGGCGTAGATCGCTGACCGCCTCACAGGGAACGCCCGCCGCTTGAAAAATCTCTGCGAGCATTCGGCTTCGGGCGCTTAACCCGCCGGAGAATTCTCCAAGGTGAATTCTCCCTTCTCCTAAATGCTGAACCGTGCCTGGCTCACCGCGGTTGGTGCATAGGAAAGCAACCCCGCCGAGGATTCTTTCCCGGCCAAAGGCCGCTGCCAGAAGCTCTTCATTGCCCAGACCGTTCTGCAACGTCAGGATTGCTGTCCGAGTTCCCAGCAGTGGACGAACCAGGTCCTTGAGGTGTTGATTGGAAAAGGTTTTGAGTCCCACAATAACAAGGTCGACCGGGCCGATATCCTTTGAATTGCGGTAACAGGCAACTTTTGGGAGATGAAAATTTCCGTTAACCGAGTCAACCTGTAAGCCTTTTCGCTGAACAGCATCAAAATCACGGCGCATGAGGAAGTGAAGATCCTGACCGCTTTTCTGCAACATCGCACCGTAGTATAAACCGAGGGCTCCTGAACCGATGATACCGATCTTCATCGTATATTTCTCCAGGTTAGAAGGAAAAATGGGCTGAGATTTTCGGAATGCCCTGCTCTGTTCTCAGGGTCAAGCCGAAACGCTGTTGAAAATTGTCGAGAAAAGTCTGTCGTTGTCGACGGTTGTATTTGTGGGCATTGTTGATGGCGCTATAGATATTGCCCCCGTACCAGCCGAGCTCAAAAAGGGAAAGAATGCCGCTGACGGCATAGTTGTCATTTTCATAGGCTTCAACTGCGGCATAGATGAACGCCGCGTTGAGGGCAAAAGCAATGCCCGCCTGCTTCGGGCGTTCGCTGTAAAGCTGACCGGCTCCCGGCAGAATGGCCGACAGAGTTCCGGCCAGGCGTGGTGATTTCTGCGGCAGATTTTCATATTGGTCAATCGAAAGTGACAGCTGGTGTGCCAGTTCCGGTTCAAGTTCCTCAAACTGCAGTCTCGCCGCGGCCGGATGATTCAGCTGCAGCTCGCTCAACCCGCTGCGGTAGCTGACCTCCGCTGTGTCGCTCTCATGCTGTTCCTGTTTCAATTGTGCGTAGCGGTCTCTGGCCGTCTCATAGTCTTTACGCTGAAACGCGGCTTCAGCATATGCGCGTCTGGCGACAGCGGCTTCCGGGCTTTTCGGGTATCGGGACCAGACTTTTTCAAAGGCCAGGTCCGCTTGCTGCCAGCGCTCTCCGGCAACAAAGCTTTGGCCAATTTTCAGCTGAGCTGAAGGGGCACGCGGGTCATCAGGAAAATAATGGAGAAAGCGTTTATATTCGGTGATGGCGCGGTAATGATCCTGTTCAGCGGCCAGACTGTCGGCGAATGACATCAGGTCCGGAGCAGCAAAGACCGGAGTTGTGACAATAAAGAGCAGCAGAAGAATTTTTAAACCGGCCATGGTGCCATATTTCACGGAAAGAGGAACGCCAATGTCGCGAATCCTAACACAGGCTTTTTATCGGGGACTACTGAAAAGCCATTTTCTTTTGTGAATCAGGACGTTAACTCAACGCCCCCGATTTGACGGAAGAGTTGTATTGTGATAGTATTGCACGGTCAAGCAAAAGGAGTTGAGTTTTGTTTAAAATCGGAGATATGGCGGTTTACCCGACCCAGGGTGTTGGTGTTATCGAGGACATTGAGATTCGCGAATATTCAGGACACAGTCAGAAGTTTTATATTCTCAGAATTGTTGACAGCGACATGAAGATCATGGTGCCGGTGGGCAATGCCGGTAACGTTGGTTTGCGGCGGCTGATTGATCAACAGCGGATCACCGGGATTTTTGATGCTTTGGCTGAACCGACAGGAAGCGGTAAAATAGCTTCCTGGAGTCGACGCCAGCGGGAGTACAACGACAAGCTGAAAACCGGTGATCTTTTGGAAGTTGCCGAAGTCCTGCGCGATCTCTACCAGATCAGCTCGGCGAAAGAACTCTCGTACGGCGAAAAAAAGGTTCTGGAGCAGGCACGCAAACTGCTGATTACCGAGGTCGCTTTGGCTGAAGGTGCCAAAGAGGATCAGGTGACCGAGAGACTCGAAAATATTTTCCATTGAATCAAAGCCGACATAATAGTAGCTTCTCAAGGCCGGGCGATTTCGCCTGGTCTTTGTGTTTTAAGTCGCTGAAGTGATCACTTTCGATAGGTCTGATTGATGAAAGCAACTGTCCTGATCCCGGCGGCGGGAACGGGTCGCCGGATGGGAACTGAAGTCAGCAAGCAATACCTGACCCTGGCCGGCAAGCCGATTCTGGCCCACACCCTGGCACTGTTTGAACATCATCCCCTGGTTGAGCATATTTATCTGATTGTTCCTCCGTCTGATATCGACTATTGTCGTCAGCAGATTGTCGAGGTCTACGGTTTTACCAAGGTCAGACAGCTTGTTCCCGGGGGGCAACAACGCCAGGACTCTGTCTGGAACGGCCTCAAAGCGTTGATGGCAGATGGTCTTGATGATCCGCAGCGACCTGTTCTGATTCATGACGGTGCCCGTCCGTTGTTTGATAATGCGCTGCTTTCTGAGTTGATTGAAGTTGTGAGTGATCAGGGGGCCTGTGCCGTGGGTGTACCGGTGAAAGATACGATCAAGAATGTCGAAGGACAACAGATCACCGGTTCGCCGGATCGTCAGCGCTTGTGGCACGCCCAGACTCCCCAGGGTTTTCAATACCGGTTGCTGGTCAATGCTTTTGAGCGGGCCATGGCAGATCATTTTATCGGAACAGATGATGCGTCGCTCCTTGAACGCATTGGCTATCCGGTACAGATGCTTGAAGGGAATTATCGCAACATCAAAGTCACCACCCCGGAAGATTTACTCATCGCTGCAGCGTTGCTCGATCATCTGAAAGGGAGCCAAGGATGACCCGCATCGGCCATGGCTATGATGTTCATCGTCTGGTGACGGATCGTCTTTTGATCCTGGGAGGGGTCACCATTCCCTATGAGCGTGGTTTGCTCGGGCATTCGGATGCCGATGTTCTCGTGCATGCGGTTTGCGATGCCATTCTCGGTGCCCTGGCCTTGGGTGATCTGGGGCGTCACTTTCCCGATGATGACCCGCAATATGCCGGCATCGACAGTCGTGAACTGTTGCGCCGGGTGATCCGGCAAATGCGTCAGCGGAACTATTGTCTGGGCAACCTTGACGCCACCATCATTTGCCAGAAACCCAAACTGGCTGATTATATTCCGCAGATGGTTGCCAATATGGCTGACGATTGTCGGGTGGACGGCAGTCAGGTCAATATTAAGGCAACAACGACCGAAAAACTCGGTTTTACCGGTCAGGGCGAGGGGATTGCCGCACATGCGGTGGTTCTGCTTGAAAAAGATAAGCAGCTTCAGGCCGCCAGGCGCGCGGCCATCGTTTCCTGATAGAGGATAGGGTTAATGAGTACACCGGATAGTCCAGCCAGTTCGAATTTTATTCGCACCATCATCAACGACGATCTCAGCAGCGGAAAGCGCGACCGGGTGGTGACCCGGTTCCCCCCGGAACCGAATGGTTACCTGCATATCGGTCATGCGAAAAGTATCTGTCTGAATTTCGGTCTGGCGGCTGAGTATAACGGACGCTGTCACCTGCGTTTTGACGATACCAACCCGACCAAGGAAGAGGACGAATACGTTGAATCGATCAAGCAGGATGTTTCTTGGCTGGGTTTTGATTGGGGGGAACATCTCTATTTTGCCTCCGACTATTTTGACCAGCTCTATCACTGGGCCATCAAGCTGATCAAAAACGGCAAGGCCTATGTTGACAGCCAATCCGCTGAAGAAATGCGCGCCAACCGAGGGACTCTGACGGAGCCCGGAAAAGAGAGCCCCTACCGTGAGCGCAGTGTCGAAGAAAATCTCGACCTGTTTGAAAAGATGAAAAATGGTGAATTTTCGGACGGATCTCACATTTTGAGGGCGAAAATCGATATGTCTTCGCCCAATATGAATCTGCGTGATCCGGCCATGTACCGGATTCTCCACGCCCATCACCACCGCACCGGGGACACCTGGTGCATCTATCCGATGTACGATTTCGCCCATGGGCAGGAAGATTCGATCGAGGGGGTGACCCATTCGATCTGTACTCTGGAATTTGAAGATCACCGTCCGCTTTATGAGTGGTTTATCAAGGAACTGGAGATTTTTGCTCCCCAGCAGATCGAGTTTGCCCGTCTGAACCTGAGTTACACGGTGATGAGCAAGCGCAAGCTGCTGCAGCTGGTCAACGACAAATATGTTGCAGGCTGGGACGATCCGCGCATGCCGACGGTTTCGGGAATGCGGCGGCGAGGCTATCCTGCAGCAGCGATCCGCACGTTTTGTGAGCGCATCGGGGTCGGGCGCAGCGCTAACTGGATCGACCTCTCGGTGCTCGAAGACTGTGTCCGTGAAGAGCTGAACGAAAGCGCTTTTCGCCGTCAGGCAGTTTTCAGCCCGCTTAAGGTGACCATCACCAATTATGACCAGGTCGAAATGCTTGAGGCGCCGAACCACCCGCAGCAGCCGGAAGCGGGAAATCGCATGCTGCCCATGAGTAACGAGCTGTGGATTGACCGGGATGATTTTATGGAAGATCCGCCGTCCCCGAAAAAATATTTTCGCCTTGGCCCAGGGCGTGAAGTTCGCTTGCGCAATTCCTACATCATCAAGTGTGATGAGTACGTCAAGGATGAGAACGGTGACGTTGTCGAGCTGAAGTGCAGCGCCGATCTCGACACCCTCGGTAAGAATCCCCAAGGACGTAAAGTCAAAGGGATCATCCACTGGGTTTCCGCCCAGCACGCGGTCAGTGTGCCGGTACGGGTGTATGATCGCCTGTTCAACCAGGAGAATCCCGACAAGGCAGAGAATTATCTCTCCGCCCTTAATCCTGAGTCGTTGCAGGAGGCGGTCGTGCTGGCCGAACCGAGTCTGCTTGATGCCGGGCCGGGTGAAACTTTCCAGTTTGAACGGGTTGGATATTTCACCGTCGATTCAAAGGATTCGCGGCCCGGAGAACCGGTGTTCAACCGGACGGTGACCCTGCGCGATACCTGGGCGAAGGTGAAATAATATTCTCTACCGCAGAGATACTGATGCACAGAGAAAATCTGAAAAGTCGGTCTTACCGTGTCTCTGTGTCTGTGTGGTTCAATTGAATTTAGGAGTACTCATATGAGTCTGCGCATCTACAACACCATGAGCGGTAAAAAGGAAGAGTTTCAACCGCTGATACCCGGCAAGGTCGGCATGTATGTCTGCGGTGTGACGGTCTATGATTATTGTCATATCGGGCATGCCAGGGCCAATATCGTCTTTGATATGATCTTTCGCTACCTGCAGTTTGCCGGTTATGAAACGACCTACGTGCGTAATTATACCGATGTCGATGACAAGATTATCAAACGCGCCAACGAAAGAGGAATTTCAAGCAAAGCGCTGTCTGAAGAGTTCATTCAGGCCTTCGATGAAGATATGGCCTCTCTCGGCCTGGTCAAGCCGACCCATGAACCGAAGGCGACCGAGTACATTGATGAAATTATCGCCATCAGTCAGACGCTGATTGATAAGGGGTTGGCCTATGAAGCCGGTGGGGATGTCTATTATGCCGTAGACAAGTTTGCCGATTACCTGAAACTGTCGAAGCGCAATATGGAAGAAATGCAGGCCGGGGCGCGCATTGCGCCGGGCGAGCAGAAACGCAACCCGATGGATTTTGCTCTGTGGAAGGCGGCCAAACCGGATGAGCCGAACTGGCCGTCACCCTGGGGGGCAGGACGGCCCGGCTGGCATATTGAATGTTCGGCGATGAGTTCTTCCCTGCTGGGTGACAGTTTTGACATTCATGGCGGCGGACGCGACCTGATTTTTCCCCATCATGAAAATGAGATTGCCCAGAGTGAAGGTGCCAGCGGTAAGCCTTTTGTCAAATACTGGATGCACAACGGCTTTGTCAACGTCAACCAGGAGAAGATGAGTAAATCCCTGGGCAACTTTTTCACGATTCGGGATATCCTTCAGCAATACGACCCCGAGGTCGTGCGCTTTTTCATCCTGACCTCACATTACCGCTCTCCGATCGATTTCTCCGATCAGAACCTGATTGAGGCCCAGGCCGGCTTGAGTCGCTTTTATGAAGCTTTGTTGAGTGCCGATCAGATGCTTGCAGGGGCCACTGATGAACAGGCGGAAAGTCCTCTTGGCGAAGAGCTGGAAGCCAGGTTCCGCGAAGCGATGGACGATGATTTCAACTCTGCGCAGGCGATTGCTCACCTGTTTGAAGGTGTGCGCACCATGAATCGGCTGTGCGCGACCAAGAAGTTCAAAAAGCGGGTTGACCTGGTCGCCCAGGTACGGGATTTGCGTCAAACAGTGCTGAAACTGGGCGATGTTCTGGGCCTTTATAATTCAGAACCGGCGGTCTGGCTGGAGAAGGTCAAATTTGCCGGGTTGGAGAAACTGGATATCACCCTGGATGAAATTGAGCAGCAGATTGAGGCGCGGCTTCAGGCGCGAGCGGAGAAGGATTTTGCCAAATCTGACCAGATTCGCGATGCTTTGGCTGCTCGGGGAATCGAACTGCTTGATTCACGCGAAGGAACGAGCTGGAAGTTGAAATAATCTTGATCGTAACTCCAAAGGGTTGATTTTTTTTAACGGCTGTCCGACAAGGACAGCCGTTTTTCGTTTATAGATCTTCGATACTGCGGATGACTTGACCAATAACTTCACGGTCGGTTTTAGGATTGAAAAAAACCGCTTTCCAGGCCGGGATATTGATACCGTGGGGTGAGTAGCCGACAGCGGTCGTGAAGCTCAGTCGGGCATCTATTTGTGGATTGAGATCATGCACGCGTTTGTCGAACAGGTGCTTGATTTCATGGAAATAGCGTTGTCGTTCTTCGCTCGTCAATTCTCCTTTTTCTAAGCGGGCGTAGATTTCTTGCGCGTTACGACCTTTTGGAAGAACCCACCAGAGGACAGTCGTTCCCGTGGTGTTGGCATTAAGAACCTTGCAATAATCGAGTGCCGTCAGGTCTTTTTTCAGCTGAGCCGCCATTTCCAGGGAATGGGCCAGCAGAACCTGGTAACCGCGCAAGCCGATACCGTTCAAGCTTGCCATGACTGAATAGGGGCCGATTGCCGGACGTGAACACTCCAGAGTAAACAGGGCCGGATCATGACGGAATTCCGCTTCACTGAAATAGGGCATCTGGTCGAGAGTCCGCAGCAGCAGGCGTAGATCGTCTCGGCGGTTGACGATGAAGGCGCTGGCGGGATAATGGCCCCAACCCATTTTATGAAAATCAACGGTTACGGAATCGGCGCACTGCAGTGCTTTGGCATGGCTCTGAATTCTTTCAAAGACAGGGAGAACATCGTCTTCAATGCCAAAGGGATTCAGGCCGAGATCGTATTCGTTGAGCATGCAGAGAATCCATCCGACGGCAGCATCGACGTGCAGCTGCGGCGCGGGGACTTGATACTGCTCGGCCTTGGCGTCGATCAGGTTGCGGATTGCAGCGATATCGTCGATACCGAAAGCATCGGTACTGCCGAATGTCGCAATGACGAAGGCGACCCGAACCTCGTGTCGGTAAAGCTCGTCAAGTTTCTCTTCCAGTTTGTCCAGACGCATGACGAAGCTGCTGTCGGTCGCGATCGCGTGCAGATTATTTGTGCCGATCCCCAGCCATCCGGCCAGGGTTTTATTGGAATAGTGAGCTGCTTCAGAGACCAGCCCGGCAAGTTTTTCGCCTTGCAGGCCTTTGCTCATGGCTTGCGGCAGGACCTTTTCAATACCGATTTTGCCGCCGTAGAGGTTGGAGATGGTTCCGCCCATATTGAAAATTCCCCAAGGAGAATCGGTGTGATAGAAGACCAGATTAGCCAGGGCGGTGATCGCTTTGACCTCAAGTTCATTAGAGCGTTGACTGTAGGTATCGATGCAAAGATTAGGGTTTTTCAGCAGGCAGGCGAGTGAGCCTATCAGGGACGCATAGTTGGCCGGGCCCTTGACATTTTCCAAGTGCAACTTGGAATACCATTCATCGGTGCCCCAGTAAAATGGAAAAATGGCATCGCGGGCATCGCGCAGGTTGCCGGTCAGAGTGTGAATTTCCGGATTGGCCTGAGCGGTTTCATAGTTGCGCGACATCAGCCCGCCGGGATGATGGACGCCGTCTGTCTGTAGTGCGTTCAAGAGCTCATTGAAGATTTCCATCAGCTCTGCACGGTTGCAGGTAAAGAAGGTGTCGATAATGGTCTGTAAAGTTTTGTCCTGCATCGCGCGTACTCCAAGCGGTGATCGGTTTGTCAAATAGGTCGAAACCACTGCAGACGACCCAAAATAGAAAATAAATTGAATGATATCAGATAATCAATGGATTTTCTTTTCATATGCTTGACGATATGAATATTTTTTGATCTATTATTTCATTATATTATTAAATAATGATCGGATATATCATGGACTTTGATCACCAAGATCGTCTCATTCTCAAAGCGCTGCAGGATGACGCGACTCTCCCCGTGGCTGAAATCGCCCAGCGGGCCAACCTGTCTCCTCCCAGTTGTTGGCGGCGAATTCGTCTGCTCAGGGAAGCGGGTGTTATCCGTCGCCAGGTTGCCCTGCTCGATCCGCAGAAAGTCAATCTTCCGGTGACGGTCATCGCTTCGGTGACCTTGCGGGACAAGTCGGTTGCGGGGCAGACGACATTTGAAACATTTGCCGGAGAAAGGGATGAAGTGCAGGAGTGCCTGCTGTTAAGCGGCGGGCGGGATTATCAGCTGAAAGTCATTGTTCCTAACATCAAAGCCTATGAACATTTTTTGACATCGGTTCTGCTTGACTTGCCGATCGTTGAATCGGCCGAATCGAATTTTGTCCTGCGTGAGGCCAAGCAGACAACGGCCCTGCCATTGAATTTATCCCCGTTTTAAAGCTGTCATAACCACAAAAACCGGCTTTATCGGGTCGCCGATCAAGTTCGTTTTTAACCATCGAAGTTTGTGTTGGTGAAATGGCAACTCAGTGACGGATGTTCCCGGACCGAATCCTCTATGAAAGCACTTCAAGCAGGGAAAAATCTATTCGGCGGCGCCAAAGCTCGACCTGCTTGACCTGAATCTCGACACGCATACCGATACGGAAAACCTGGCGGCGGCGTTCACCGGTCAGTGTCATGAGGATCGGATCGTAATAAAAATAATCGTCAAGGGTTCTGATATGGACAAGACCATCGACATAAATGTCATCAAGTTCGACGAAAAAGCCGAACTCAGCAACCGAGGTAATAATCCCCTGAAAGCTGGTGCCGATGCGCTGGGCCATGACCTGACAGCTGCGTAGTTGAATCAGGTCACGTTCAGCTTGCATGGCCCGGCGTTCTTTTTCTGAACAGTCCTGAGCGAGTCGCAGCAACTTTTTTCCACTTGGAACTCTGTCATTGTGCTGCCTGCACAACCATTGTTTCAAGGATCTGTGAACAACGAGGTCAGGATAGCGGCGGATCGGTGAGGTGAAATGACAATAGCAGTCGCTTGCCAGGCCGAAGTGCCCGCGCCTTTCAGGACTGTAGCAGGCTTGCTGCAGGCTGCGCAGCAACTGTTGGTGGATCATTCGCGCTTCCGGCTTGTCGATGACATTGTCCAGCAGCTTCTGCAGGGAGTGCTGCAGGTCCGGCCTGCCATCCAGAATGATACCGATGCCGCAGTGTGCAGCCAGCTGTTGCAGATCCTGCAGTTTTGAGCTGTCCGGCTTTTCATGAATACGGTAAAGCATGGGCTGTTCAGCCTGTGTCAACACATTTGCGACCGCCTCGTTGGCGGCCAGCATGAATTCTTCGATCAACCGGTGAGCCCTGGTCCGCGGCTGTTTTTTCAGATCGATAGGGCGGCCGTTATGGTCAATAACGACAGTAACCTCGGGCAGATCCAGATCAAGGCTGCCGCGGTTGCGACGCATGGTTGTCAGAATAGTGGCCAGCTCGGCCATTTCGAGCAGCTGGTTTTGCAACTCAGGAGTGAAGGTAGTGGTTTGCCCGGGTTGTTCAAGAAAAGTCGCGACCTCGGTGTAGGTCAGGCGGGCCCGACTGCGGATAACGGCCGGGTAAAGACTGGTCTCGAGCGTTGTCCCCTGCTCACCGATCAACAGTTCAGCGGTCATAACCAGGCGTTCAAGATTCGGTTTAAGGGAACAGAGACCGTTGCTGAGAGCTTCGGGCAGCATCGGCAGGCAGAAGCCGGGAAAGTAGACGCTGGTCCCTCGCTCCAGGGCATCCTTGTCAAGAGCACTCTGGGGTTTGACATAATGAGCCACATCGGCAATACCGACCCAGAGCCGATAGCCTCTACCGGGTTCTTTATGCAGAGTCACGGCGTCATCAAAATCTTTGGCGTCTGCACCGTCAATGGTCACGAAAGGGAGGGTCCGCAGATCGGTGCGCTCGTCCAGGTCGATCTGAGTCACGGTATCAGAGAAGCTGTCGGCCTTCTCAAGGGCTTCGGCTGAAAACTGATGAGGAAGATTGTGCTGGCGAATAACCGTCTGGATGTCGCTCTGTGGGTCAGTTGCTGATCCCAGATGCTCTAAAATCCGTCCCGTGGCCAGGTGCTGCCCAGCGGCGTAGTGTTCAATTTCGACCGTGACCAGATCCCCATTGCGAATGCTTTGAACCGGTCTGATCAGGATCGGCCCCCTGAGGGTCCGGTTGAGCGGCCATACCTCGGCTTGATGTCTGCGCTGCTGATAGTGGCCGATGATCCGGTTGTGAGCACGCTTGAGAATGCGCCTTACTCTGGCAAAGGGACGCCCCTGGCGGGGGGAAAAGTGGCAGCTGCACTCAATTCGGTCGCCGTCCATAGCCGATCCGATGGCGTCATCCGGAATGAAAAGGTCGTCCTGTTCCGCATCGTCCGGGCGCAGAAAACCGAAACCGCGCTCAGCGTGGGAAAAAGTGCCGACGAGCAGTTTATGCGACTGGGCCAGACGATAGAATCCTTTACGTTCTTCCAGGCGACCTTTGGAGGCTAAGCTTTCAAGGATGCGTGTCAGTTGCTTGCGCTCATGCCCGCGCAGGCCCAGGCGTTCAGCGATGCTGCGCCGGTTCAGAGGCTGCTTGTTCTCCCTCAAAAGGGACAGCGCTTTCTGTTCCAGAGGCTGCATTGCCCGCTGACCGGTCACAGTTGGAGCGGCGGCTCCTGCAAAGCCGCTAACTGTTCACGCAGTTCAAGGATATGTTCTCCCCAGTATTGCACCGTGTTAAACCAGGGAAAGGTTTTGGGGAAGGCTGGATCATCCCAGCGGCGGGCCAACCAGGCCGAGTAATAGATCATCCGCAGGGTGCGCAGCGGTTCGATCAGTTGCAGCTCTGCCGGGTTGAAGTCGTAAAACTGGAGATAGCCGGCTAATATTTTGTCCAACTGACGGCGCTGCTGATCTTCCGCTCCGGAGAGCAGCATCCAGATATCCTGAATCGCCGGTGCCATCCGGGCATCGTCAAAATCAACGAAGTGCGGCAGGTCATCACGCCAGAGCATATTGCCGCTGTGGCAGTCACCGTGAGTGCGAATGAACCTGATGTCCGGCAGCCGGGCAAAACGCTCATCAATCTGTTGCAGAAGATCGCGGGTCAGAGCCAGGTAGGATTCACGGTAATCGTCTGGTATAGACTCTTCACTGATGAAGCTCACACAATCGTACCCGTGGCTGGTGCTGTCCAGTCTGGGACGAAATTTAAACGCTTTGCCGGCGCCGATGAGGTGGATGCGGCCAAGCAGGCGACCGATTGTTTCCAGGTGCTCCAGGTTATCCAACTCCGGGGCGTGACCCCCCTTGCGTGGTGACAGGCTGAACATGAAGTTCCGATAGCTGTGCAAGGTCTGTCCCTTTTCATCAGCAAGCGGGGCGACCACCGGGAGTTCATGATCGGTCAACTCCTGAGAAAAGCAGTGTTCTTCGCGGATCTGCCGGGGGCTCCAGCGCTGCGGACGGTAAAACTTGACGATCAGCGGTTGCTGGTCCTCAATGCCGACCTGATAAACGCGGTTTTCATAGCTGTTCAAGGCCAGAATGCGGCAATCGCAGCGATAACCGAGGGATTCAACGGCATCCATGATGAAATCGGGAGTCAGCTGGTCGAACGGATGTGTCTTTGTACCTGACATCGGCACCTCGTAAAAAAGATGCGCTGAGTGTATGCCGGTCTGTTGATGGAAGTAAAGATGTCTTCTGTCAAATAGAAAGGATGATTATTGACCAAACTGTGAGACAGCAGCGATGTAAAATATTCTATTCTAATTTTTCATGCGGTTCAAAATAAAAAAAAGCCCTGCCAGAAGCTGACAGGGCAAAAACCTGACTGCGAACAGACAGGGAGGAGGCTTTCTAGAATAAGTACTGACAAGGTGTGTCAGGCCACGATGAGATTGCGTGGTAATGTCCGAATTCTTCCACCCGCTACAGACGGAGCTAGCTGCGCAATAAAATCAGCAGCATCCAGGAGAGGTTCTAACTCAAGACCGGTTGTGATTCCCATGTTTTCAAATAAATAGACAAGATCTTCCGTGGCTGTGTTTCCCCTCGCACCTGGTGCGTAAGGACATCCGCCTAAGCCTGCTGTGGCAGCATCGAAAATTCGTACTCCAGAATAGTAGGCATTCAGGTTATTAGTGACTCCCAGACCATAGGTATCATGACCGTGAAAGGCCCAGCGCCGTGGGTTGGGATCAATTTTCTGGAAAAGTAATGTAAACAGTCGAGCGATATGATCAGGCATTGCCCTTCCAGTTGTGTCGCAGATGCCGATTTCCAAGTGTGGGTTCAGTTTCAAGGCGCGCTCTACAAGTTGTAGAATACGACTTTCGCTGATCAATCCTTCGAAAGGACAGTGGAAACATGTCGAAAGATCGAAACGCACAGCTACCTGGTTGGAGTCGATATTGCTGAGTATGATCCTGAAGTCCTCGAAAGATTCATCAATACTGCGGTTAACATTGCTTTTATTATGGCTTTCCGAAGCGGAAATGACATAAACAACATTCTGTAAGCCTGAAGATATTGCCAGATCCCCACCCTTGAAATTTGGGACAAGTGCTGCGGCACCCTGTTTCTTCCGAGGGTCCATTTCTTTAAATATTTCTTTTATATCAGCCATTTGAGGCAATGCTTTGGGACTAACAAATGCCCCAATCTCCATGCGGCCGCAACCGGCTTTGTAAAGCAGATCAATTGCCTTGAGCTTTATTTTAGTGGGGATAAACGGTTTAATCGATTGGAAACCGTCACGTGGAGCGACCTCGACAATTGTTATATTCGCGTCAATGTTGTTCATACAACACCCTCGACACGCAACTTCTCAATATCTTTTTTGCTGTACTTTAAGTCAGACAGGATGGTCTCAGTATGTTCTCCGACAGTCGGACCTGCCCAACGTAGAGCACTATTGCGATCAATACCGCTGAAAACGGGCATGGCACCAGGGTGAAGAGTCATGCCGTGGATAGGATCATCAACTTCTACAACCATCTTACGAAACGCATACTGTTCATTGGCAGCAATATCTTCAATGGTATAGATGCGACTTGCGGGAACCTGAGCCTTGGCTAATATATGTTCCAGTTCATCAAGGGTAAGATTTCTAGTCCATTTACGAATCAACTCATCCAGCTTCAGCACATTCCTCACCCGGCTTTCATTATCCATAAAGAGCGGGTCTTCAGCCAGTTCGTGAGAGCTCATTGCCTGTGCCAGTTGTTTAAATAAAGGATCTGAATTGGCGGCAATGATAATAAAGTTTCCATCGCTTGTTGGATAAGCGTTGGTCGGCGCGCAACTGGGCAGAGCCGAGCCAGAGGGCCGGCGGACAGCTCCCAGAAGACCATATTCTGGTAGACACCCCTCCATAACACTTAAAACTGATTCGCTCAAAGCAACGTCAATGACTTTAAACTCTTCGACTTGCCCAGCATTTCTCTGATGAAGGGCGGCGAGAGCGCCGAGTGCACCATACATTCCGGCCAAGCTGTCACCAATGCTGATACCAACGCGTACAGGAGGAAGATCATCGGCAACCCCGGCAGCATGGTCAGTCAGGTATCTTATTCCACCAATCGCTTCACCGATTACACCGAAAGCCGGATTATCTTTAATTGGTCCATCTTGACCATATCCTGAGATACGAACGAGGATTCCGCAGGGATTAACCTTTTTCATTTCTGCTGGCCCGAGTCCCCAGCGCTCCAGTTGCCCTGGACGATTATTTTCTACGATGATATCCGCCTCGGCAACGAGGTCGAGGGCAATGTCACGTCCTTTCGGATGTTTCAGATTAAGGGTCACACTCTGCTTATTTCTGCCATGAACCGACCACCAGGCAGAGGAGCCATTGTGTTTTTTCCCCCAACTGCGGACTGGATCCCCTTTGCCTGGAGGCTCAACCTTGATAACTGTAGCACCCATGTCGGCCAGTAGCCGGGTACAGAAAGGAGCGGCAATAAAGTGGCCGAGCTCAAGAACTCGGATGCCTTCAAGGGGGAGCGATGTTTTATTTTCTATGGTGGGCATCATCTTTTACTCCTGATGAATTCTATAAATTTAACTGCTTCTGTAGTTGAAAAGACTGGATTTAACCCATTTTGTTCGGCAACCACAGAGCTAGGTCTGGAAAGGCAACGAACACAATCAGACAGATAACTTCTACAAAGACAAAGGGAATGGCACTTTTGATGATGTCGTTTAGAGAAATTTGAGGTGGAGATACTCCTTTAACAACATACAAGTTAAGCCCTACAGGCGGGGTGATGACTGCCATTTCACAAGTGATTCCAACGATAATACCGAACCACAAGGGGTTGTAACCCATAGTGACGACCATCGGCAACAAAAGGGGGGTTGCAATCAAAATAACGGAGACTACATCGAGAAACATACCCATGGTGATCAGTACGATCATAATCAAGGACAGCGTCGCCCAAGTTGGCAAGTTGGTTGACTCGACCAGGTGAATCATGGTTTGGGGCGCTTGGAGCAGGGTCAAAACATAACCAAAGAGCAGTGCAGAAGAAAAGATCATCAGGATCATCCCTGTGGTTTGTATGGTCCTGGAGAGAACAATTTTCAATGATGCCAGGTTGTTTAACTTTTGACGGGTAAAGGCAATGATCGCACTGCCGATGCAGCCTATGGCTGCTGATTCCGTAGGTGTCGAAATTCCGAGGTAGATAAAACCGAGGACAAGGAAGACCAGCAACAGGGAGGCCCAAACACTTTTCAGGACTTTGATACGGTCGATCCAGTTTACCTTTTCATGCGAATCGGGTGCCAGTTCAGGACGAATAATACAGGATACCCCGATGTAGATGATCATCATGCATGCAAGCACGGCACCAGGAACTATTCCACCGATAAAGAGTTTACCAACAGATTCATCCGCGACTTCACCGTAAAGGACGAAAGCGATGCTCGGTGGAATAAGCAACGAAAGGGCTCCAGCTGCAGCGACGGGTCCGGTGGCAAGAGATTTATGGTATCCGCGTTTCATCATTTCTGGTATGGCAAAACTCCCGATCGTTGCCGCACCTGCGACACTGACACCACAGAGAGCACCAAAAATCGCACTGGATACAACACTTGCCATAGCTAGTCCGCCTCGGATTCTACTCATCCAGGAGCTTGCTGCATTAAAAAGGTCTGTGCCGAGCCCACTGATAAAAATGATTTCTCCCATAAGGATGAACAGTGGTACTGCTACAAGAGTGAAGCTGTTCAAGCGGTCAAACAAAACACCTGGAATTGCTCCTAAGCCGCGAGGACCCTGAAGCAATAGGATGCCGACAACACTTGCGGAGCCCAAAGCTGAAAAAATTGACATTCCGGAAAAAAGGAACAGAAAGAAAATAGCCAGCATGATGATGGTAATTGTCAGGGGTTCCATGTTGTCAATCCTCACTTCCGGAAATTTGATTGTTTTTAAGCGTTTGTATTTTTATGGATTCAATCTTACCCTTGCCGTTGAGAAATAAGATTTCCTCATAAATGACACTAATATACTGAAGAAAAAGTATGCTGATGCCGAGTGGGATAAAAAAGTAGACAATCCATAATGGGAAATTGACCGCCGACGCTGAATGGTAATCTCCATTGTAAGCAATAAGAACTGTTCTAACCGACTTCCAAATGATCACCAGACAGTACGCCATGGTTATTGAAGATGTCAGAACTTTCAGAATGGATCTCGCCTTGGAAGACAATCTGTCAACGAGAATCGTCATGTTGATATGCCGGTCTTGCTGAAGAACCCATCCTGCTGAAATGAAAGTGATGAAAATCATGATATATTCACTAATTTCAACGGTATAGACACTTGGGTTTCTGAAAATGTACCTAGCTATTACTTCGTAAAAGATCATCAGTGCCAGAACAACGATCATAATCTCTGTGAGTAGTTCACCAATTTCAGAAATCCTGTTGATGACTCGACAAAGTTTTTTGAGAAAAGTTTTCATTGATAGCCCCGCATAAGACTCCCACCCAAAACTTTTTGGATGGGAGTCTTGAGTCTCAGTGGTTTTTTTCTACAAAATCAGTATATTTTTTTCCGTCTTTTACAACGCTGTACCACCAGTCATAAACAGGTTGAACTTTATCTTTGAATTTCTGAAGTTCAGCAGATGTTGGAATGTGGACGGAAACACCTTTTGATTTATATTTATCTATGACGGAATTCTCATATTCCTTCAGAATTTTGCTCTGGGTCGCATTTCTTTCGTATGCTGCTTGCTGGATGATCTCCTGATATTCTTTCGGGATGTCATCCCACACGTCTTTGTTGATCAGCAGCATTGAGGTAAAGTAGTACATATTGGTCACGGTCAGTTGATTGATAACCTCATCAAGTTTGCGACCGTCACCTGTGATCAATGGGCGGGTAGTACCATCAATCGTTGAGCGCTGGAGGGCCATATATAGTTCACCTGAGCCCATGGTGGTTGGCGTGCCGCCGAGAACTTCAACGGTTTTAGAAGCAGTACTGCCGGAAACTCCCCAGATCCTCCCTTTGAAATCTTCCGGGGTAATGACGGGTTTATCCTTGGCATAAACTTGATAGCCTCCGGAGCTGGCCGCACTTAAGAGAACAACGTTGTGCTCTAAAAATTTTTGTTTGATACCAAGGTCTAGTAAGCCGGCATCCAATGAACGCTGAAAGCTGTCGTTACTTTCCCACTGGAACGGTAGGCTGAGAATTCCAAGTTCTGGAATTATTCCTGTCAGATAAACATCGTTAGATGCAGTCATATCGACGTCACCGCGTTCTAGAGCTGGCAGCTCTTCTTTACCTTTAAATAACTGTGCAGAGTGGTAAACAGTAATTTTGACCTTTCCTTCTGTTCTCTCTTCGACTTTTTTTGCAAACTCAAAAACTGGATCCATGAGATAGTTATATGAAGTTGGCCAACCGGTAGATAAGTTCAGCCGATAGGTTTTCGCCTCGGCGGCTGTTGTTAGAGAAACGAATGTAAACAGTGCGGCAATAAATGCCAGAACGGCAAAACATTTGATGCTAGAGCGCATAAAATATCTCCTTGTTAATTGAGAGAAAACGGGACACCGGGGCTGGAATGCGCCAACCCCAAAAAAATAATAAGGGCTCCGAAACCACTCTATTGTATGAGCAAGGGGCATGCCATTCTGCGAAGAATGCTTAACGGCCTGTTATTATTACATATTTTTGGCTTAAACAAGAATCGACTGTGAATATAAAGATATGCAGTAAAGAATAGCAGTATTTTATTATTGAACGATTACGAATAGTTATGGAACTATTCCATTGTCAATATTTAGAACAAATGGAATAGTTGTGTTGATATGAGCCGGAATGAAGGATCTTACGAACATCTTTGCCGTATTGGGGAGAAACGTTTCGGCACAAAAAGTGGCTGAACGAAATAGCCACTATCCGCAAAGTCTGGGATTTCACGATTCGGTTTCTGATTCGGAAACTGAATATTGAATGATCCCGTAGCAAGCTACAGGGAAAGGAATCCACAGAGATTGAACAAATACAGGTAAGAAGGAACGCGGTCAAAAAAAGTGCTTAACTTAAAGTAAGCAGTAACGGGGATTCGACCATCTGTCTGATACGGCCAAGGAATCGGGCAGCATCCGCTCCGTTGATAACGCGATGATCAAACCCCAGAGTCAGTGACAACAGCGACCGAGGGATAAAATTACCATGCTTCCAGACTGGCTCAACACTTATGCCGCCGACTCCGAGAATGGCAACCTCCGGCCAGTTGACAATAGGGAATAAATGCTTTACGCCCATGCTGCCGAGGTTGCTGATAGTCATACTGCTGCCACGCAGTTGATCGGGTTCTATTGTGGCGGAGCGTGCGGCTTTTGTAAGTGTCTCAACTTCCTCCGCCAGCTGAGTCAGGCTCAGGCGGTCGACGTTTCTGACTACAGGTACAAGTAGTCCGCGCGGCGTGTCTACGGCAAAACCCAGATGTGTTTCGGTTTTAAGAACCAGTTCTTCAGTTTCTTCATCGAAACAGGCATTGATGAATGGAAATTCCTTCACAATTTTGCCGAGGACTTTCAGCAGATAAATGGTAAGAGAGATTTTTGTCTGGTTGTCTTGTCTTCTCCAATGTTTTTTACGCAGAGCTTCAACCTCCGTGATATCGGCTGTCAATTCTATCCAAGCATGAGGAATCTGCTTCCATGCGTTGCTTATATTGCGTGCAGTAGTGCGGGCTAAGTTGCTCCGGATTTCGCGAGTTATACCGGTGAGAGAACTGAAATCCGGAAGAGAGGAATGCGTCACACGGTCCTGGCGAGAGGTATTATGGCGAACGTATGCTTTGATATCTTCGACAGTGATACGTCCATGTCCAGCGGTTCCTGGAATACAATCAATCGGCACGCCAAGCTCACGGCACAAGCGTCGGGCAGATGGACCGGCATATACAGTCGAATCATTGGAAGCGAGAGTCTTGGACCGCGCGGGACCATACTGGACAGTGCTGTTGTTGCAACTGGTGATTTGCGCAGAAACTTCTGTCGCTGGGGCAACAGAGGACGTGTTATCAGGCGTGATGTCACCCTTATCGGTATTGTTGGATTCCGACACAATCACTAATAGGGGCTTGCCGGGGGAGATCTCTTCACCATCGGTAATAAAAATTTCTTCGATAATCCCTGCACTCGAGGCGGTCACTTCGAGCGTGACCTTTTCTGATTCAACCTCAACCAGGGGATCACCTACTGCAACCCGGTCGCCGGATTTTACAATAACTTGAGAAATCAATCCGAGAGTAATATTTTCACCCATATCCGGCATGAGTTCAGGATTTTTCATCTAGTATCCTCATCGCTCGGCTGCGCTAATATTATCGGGATTGATCTCTAGAGCATTTCGGGTATTGATCAGTTCTTCTTGAGTTAAATCCCCGCATCGGCACAGAGCTTCAAGTGCGGCATAGGCAATATGTTCACTGCTGACCTCAAAAAAGTGTCGCAAATCCGACTTAGCTTCGCTCAGCCCGTAACCGTCGGTTCCCAAAACATTCATGAGACCCGGAACCCAAGGACGAATGCTGTTGGGTAAAGCTTTAAGATAGTCACTTACAGCAACAAAAATATCGTCAGGGTCGGAAAAAATCTGTTGAAGATATGGCCGGGCGGGAGGCTCTTCAGGATACAGGCGGTTGTTTCTTTCAACGGTCACGGCATCTCGGTAGAGTTCGGAAAAGCTGGTTACGCTCCAGATATCGGCAGTGAATCCAAATTTCTCCAGCAGCTCAGCTGCAATTAAAGCCTCGCCAACCATGACCCCGCTGGCAAGTAGGTGGATCCGACGACGGATTTTTTTGCCCGTATCACTTTTTTTCAGACAGTAAATACCGCGCACGATCTGCTCTGACAGGAGACTCTCTTCCGGCATTGTCGGCATTGGGTATGCTTCATTGTAGAGGGTGATGTAATAGAATATTTTCTCCTCCCTTTGATACATCCTATCAATACCGTCACGCAAAATAACAGCTAGTTCGTAGCCAAAAGCAGGGTCGTAACTCTTTAAGTTCGGGAAAGTTCCCGCCAAGATGTGACTGTGGCCGTCCTGATGTTGTAAACCCTCGCCGTTGAGGGTCGTGCGCCCGGCGGTACCGCCGAGCAGGAAGCCACGGCAAATCATATCTCCACTGGCCCAGATCATATCACCGACACGTTGAAAACCGAACATGGAGTAGAAGATGTAAAAAGGTATGGTCGGAATTCCGTGGACGGAATATGCGCTTCCAGCAGCAAGGAAGGATGCAATAGCTCCGGTTTCACAGATACCCTCCTGAAGAATCTGCCCGTCTTTCGTTTCACGGTAAGGAAGTAGGCTGTCGGCATCAACTGGCTGATAGCGCTGGCCGACCGGGGAATAGATGCCGACCTCTTTGAACAGTCCATCCATACCGAAGGTTCGGGCTTCATCAGGAACAATCGGAACGATATATCGGCCGATTTCTTTTTCTTTCAGTAGACGGGACAGCATGCGCACAAAGACCATTGTTGTGCTCGCTTCGCGTTCACCCGTTCCTTTGAAAAATTCTTTAAAGAAGGAAAGTGGTGGTGTGGGTAGTGCGGGGCAGTTTTGATGTCTCCGAGGCAGGTAGCCATTCAGGACTTGCCGCTTTTCGTGGAGGTAAGACATCTCCGGGCTGTCATCCCGCGGCAGGTAAAGTTCAGCCCGGTCGATCTGTTCGCGCTTTAGAGGAATAGCCCAACGCTCTGCACATTCTCTTCGTTCTTGAGCGCTGAACTGTTTTTTTTGGTGACTGGTATTGCGTCCTTGAGCAGCAGTTCCAAGTCCATCTCCCTTGACGGTTTTAATCAGAATCACCATCGGCTTCTGCTGAGCCTGACAGGCCAAGTGATAAGCAGCGTAGATTTTCTTCGGATCCTGTCCACCGCGCCTGATTGCGCGTACCTCTTCATCACTCAAAGAAGACATCATTTCACGCAGAACCGGATTGTTTTCAACCCAGAGTTCTCTTTGCACATCACCGCTTGACACTGAATAGCGTTGGTAGTCTCCGTCAAGAGCTTCCTCCATACGTCGATGCAGTGCCCCTGTAAAATCATGATCAAGCAGGGGGTCCCAGCCACTACCCCAGATGACCTTGATGACATTCCAGTCAGCACCGCGGAAACTGCGTTCAAGTTCCTGGATGATTTTGCCGTTGCCTCGTACCGGGCCGTCCAGCCTTTGGAGGTTGCAGTTTACCACCAGGATCAGGTTGTCCAGGTGTTCCCGCGAAGCCATATTGATGGTGCCACGGACTTCCGGTTCATCTGTTTCGCCGTCACCGACGAAACACCAGACACGCCCACCATTCTTTGGTTTAAGCCCTCGGCTCTCAAGATATTTCATGTATCGAGCTTGATAAATTGCTGTTGGCGTTCCAAGTCCCATAGAACTGCTGGGTACTTGCCAGAAATCAGGCATATTGCGAGGATGTGGATAGGAAGAAAGCCCGCCGCCGGGTTGCAGCTCACGACGGAAATTTTTTAGTTGGACTTCGCTCAAAAACCCTTCTAAAAATGCCCTGGCATAAATCCCGGGGGATGCATGAGGTTGAACGATCAGCAGATCCCCTCCGTAATCTGGAGATGGTGCTCTGAAGAAATGTTGGAAACCGACTTCCATCTGAGTCGCTGCAGAAGCGTAGGTGGCGATATGACCACCGACGCCTGCACCCCGATCGTTCGCCTGAAGAACCATAGCCATGGCGTTCCAGCGAATGATGTTTTCGATCTTTTTTTCCAGCTCCTGGTCTCCCGGATAGGCAGGCTGACGACTCCAATGGATGGTGTTCACATAGGGAGTATTCAGTGTTGCTTCGTTGAGTTGGATGCCGTTGCTCAGAGCATGGTCCTGAAGAGTCCGTAAAAGTTCGCGAACCCCCTCCTCCCCCTTCTGTCGGGAAAGACTGTCGAGAGCGTCGAGCCAATCTCTCTGTTCATCATCATCAAGAAGGTGTGGAAGAATTGCGTTCATGGGGTCCTCTCTGTCTTTATTTTTGATACCAAGAAGGATTCCGTGTCTGACAGGTAGTCACTAATACAAAGCCGTTGGAATTTCCGTTCAATAACGGGTATCAACAAAATTGATCCACCCCCCGGCATTGACCAAGGCCATGTCAAACGGGGTGATGTCAAAGTTGAATGTCAGCCGTTTGGTATGTGTTTCAGCGTTGATTTGCCGTCGGTTGACATCAATGTGAATATGAACTTGACCGTATTCGGCAAGTTCAAACAACCGGTCCAGTTCCGGAGCCGCCAGTTCAATGGCCATCATTCCGCAATTATACATGTTTTGTCTGAAAATCCTGGCAAAACTCTCTGCGATCACAACCTTGATGTCATTAACTTCAAAAACCCAAGGTGCGTGTTCGCGAGATGAGCCACAGCCGAAATTTTTACGCGTGACGATTACCCTGGCTTGAGCCATGGCTTCACTTTGGTGATCAAACCCTTCCAGAGACAGGTCTTCAAGACAGTACGGTTTCAAAGCTTCCTTCGAAATTTCGGTGAGATATTTAGCTGGGATGATTTCGTCTGTGTTGATGTCCGACCGGTCGAGAAAAAGTGCCGGTCCACCGAAATGGTCACTCATGATCTGCTCCTGTACAATAATTTAATTTTCAAGGTTGCGCAGAGATCGTGCGTGCATCCGCAATGGAACCCTGCAGGGCTGTGGCGGCAGCGGTGGCGGGGCTCATCAGGTGAACCATACCGCCCTTACCCATGCGGCCGTTGAAGTTGCGGTTGGTTGTTGACGCACAGACTTCTCCTTCAGCCAGAACGCCATTACTGAGCCCGAGACAGGCACCACAGGTCGGGTTCGTGACACAGAAACCAGCCTCCATGAAGATATCTATAAGTCCATCTTTGATCGCCGCTTGAAAAGTTGCCGGGGTTGCCGGCGACAGAATGGCACGAATTGTATCGGCGATTTTGTGACCCTTGAGAACTTCCGCGGCAATCCGTAAATCTTCAAGCCTCCCGTTAGTGCAGCTTCCAATATAGACCTGATCAATCGGCGTGCCCGCCATCTCGCCAACAGTCTTGACACAATCAGGTTTATAATTATAGGTAACCTGCGGTTCAAGGCTGCTCAGATCGAAATTCAGCGTTTCGGAATAGTCGGCATCAATGTCGGCTCGCCATTGCGAAAAGTCGTCCAGTGCAGAATTCCGATCGCGATACTCAGCTTGGATAAATGGCCACAGGTAGTCGACCGTAGTCGCATCAGGCTCACAAATGCCTGTTGTTGCACCTGCTTCCACGGCCATATTGCATAGAGTCATCCTGGCTTCCATGCTCATTTTATTTACTACCGGTCCATGAAATTCGATAATCCGGTCCGTGGCACCATTAACACCGATGGCACCAATGATATAGAGAATAACATCTTTGGCATATACTCCGGCGCGAAGTTCTCCTGTCAAATTGATACGTATAGTGACAGGTGGCCGAAAAGAGCAAATTCCTTTCATGATCCCGACTTCAAGATCAGTAGTTCCGACGCCGGCGGCAAAGCTGCCGAAAGCACCGTAGGTACAGGTGTGGCTGTCACCCATGATTACGGTCTGGCCGGGACGAATAAAACCCTTTTCTGGAAAGAGAGCATGGCACACTCCGTTTTGTCCAACATCAAAAAAGTCTTTTAAGCCGACACGACGTGCCCAGTCCCTCATTGTTTTTGCTTGCGTAGCAGTTTTTGAATCTTTTGAGGGCGTAACATGATCGATTATAGCTTTGACCTTCTCCCTATCGAAAACTCCATCCCGACCTCTTTGGATCAAGTCATTGATGGCAATCGGCGTGAGAATTTCATGACAAAAAACCCTGTCGATGTTGAGAATGTTGACTCCGGGAAAAGGCTCATCCCGAAAATGTCGGGCGAAAATTTTCTCTGCAATTGTTTGTCCCATGCCGCCTCCGTAATCTGGGAATTGTGGGTATAAGGAAAAATGTGACGTTTTGTTTGTGGTTGTACTCAATGATAGAACAGCATGGATACTGCAAACAGTAGACCAAAGAATGAATTTTTATGAAATCCCCGATTAAGGCGTCTTCAGTTTCATCTGTTGAGTCGGCGATGTCTCACCAGATTATGTAATATGTTCTAAGCTCCTTATCGATTGTCTAATTCAAAAGCAGAATCAGGCAGTTACAGACTATGACATATTGCAGTGTTTATGACTTTTAGAATAATTGATAACATTTTGTGGACTATGGGGTCTTTCAGTGTATATCGAAAGAGCTCTCAGTTTATGCCGGTGCGCTACCGACCGGACAAAAGCAGTGGAATAGATTTTGTTCCGCAACTGGTTTTATGAAGAAGAAACAAGACTCTTCAAGAGGGAATAACTATCTATAATCATTAATATTGACAATAAAAACTATTTGCCAACATGCTCTTGATGTATCTTTCTGAGGGACAATGGTTTGCCGATGATTTGCATATTCAGTTAGTTAAGCTCTGCGTTGAATGCCCACTGACGGCACGTTTTTTGCGAATTTATAAGACGAATTTTTTGGAATAATAAGTTTGTTGCCCATAACAGTAAAAATTAAAAGATGCCGACAATGAAAAGAATTTATTTGAAATTTTTGTTTTTGATGATTGTTCTGATTTTTACCATCTTTATTCTTTGGAACCTTATAACGGATCTGCTTATCCAGGAAAATCAACGTTCTGATCAGATAACGAAAGTCAATGTTCTTGCCAATCAGATTGAGGAAATCATCAGCAAAAGACTAAAAATATGCGAAACTTTGGCCAAAAATAAAATTATCCAGGACATCCTTGGCGGCAGAATTGATCCTAAAGACAAAAATGTCCGACAGATACTTAAGATCTCAAACGAGATCTCTCATACGGAACTTATTTATCTGATTAACCGTGATGGCATATCCGTTGAAAGTTCCGGCTCGCGGGAAATGAGCGCACTTGTCGGACAGGATTACAGCTTTCGCCCTTATTTTCAGAACGCCATCAAAGGAGAAATGGCGGTTTTTCCAGCGGTGGGTGTCGTCACCGGGACAAGAGGCCTTCACCTGAGTTCGCCGGTTTATAGCGGAGATAGTGCTCGACCGAACGGTGTTGTCGCAATGAAAATCGGCGTTGCTGAAATTGAGTTACTACTTAAGGAAAAGGATGAAAAAATTAGTATTTTATCGCCGGAAGGAATTGTTTTTGCGTCTAATCAGCCCAAATGGTTGTTGAAAAGCGTTGGAAGTATTTCCGCGTCTACCTGGGGAAATCTCAGAAAAACAAAACAGTACGTGCTGAACGATATCAAACCACTCAACATTGATCTGAAAGAGCAGGATATATTAATTGACGGTAAGTCGTATTTTGTAGCGAGGGCGCCGTTGTCTATGCTTGGTTGGGAACTTGTCTCCTGTTTTGAAAAAAATACTCCGTTTAAACTTCCGCCACTCTACTATCAGCTTCTTGGTGTTGCTCTCGGGATCACTGGTGGCCTGGCGATATTGATATTTTTCCTGTTGGAAAACATTCAATACCGGAAGCATACTGAAAAAAAACTGATTTATACTGAAAACAAATACAAAAATATTTTTGATAATGCTGTTATGGGAATTTATCAAAGTTCTCTTGATGGAAAATTTATCGACGCCAGTCCTTCGATGGCTGAGCTTCTCGGTTATGAAGAAAAGGCGGAACTGGTTAGAGAGAAAAAAGCGCTTGAAATTTATAAAGATCAGAAAGATCGGAATAAGTTTGTGGCGCAATTGAAAGCAAACAATCAAACCAAAGACTTTGAAACTCAGTTTATTAAAAAAGACGGAACCTCAATCTGGGTGACTCTATCTGGCCGATTGGCGCTAAATTCCAATCAGGAGAGCATTATCGAAGGCTTCTGCCTGGATATAACGGAAAAGAAAAAAGTTCAGGAAGATCTGAGAAGAGAACGCGATATTTTTTCACGTGTCATGGATTCCAGTCCGATCAGCATAATGCTGTTTAACGCTCGGCGGCAGATCACCTTTGCAAATTTCTATGCAGAAAACTTTCTGGAATTGCAGAAGGGAGACTTAAATTACGAGAAGCCGCTCTGGAAATTTAAGGATATTGATTGCCGCGATTTGGCCGAGGATAAAACACCGATAGACATGGCCATCCACAGTCGCTTACCTCTCAACGATGTTCGCTGCGCACTCTGCTGGCCGGAGGGGCGTAGATACATTGTTTCCACGTCAATTGCCCCCCTTTTCGACGCTCAGGGAGATGTTACGGAGATGGTTGTTGTTCTTGATGACATCACTGACAAAATTAGAGCCGAGCAGGAGGCTGCCTTGCGTCAGAAGCAACTCTATCAGGCGGACCGTATGATTTCCATGGGTATCATGGCATCAGGAGTGGCTCATGAGATCAACAATCCCAATACCTTTATTCTGGCTAATGCAGAAATGCTCAAAGAAACCTGGAAAGAAAGTAAGGCGATTATGGATGAATATTATAAGGAAAACGGGGACTTTTTGATTGGTGGGATGAGCTATTCTAAGTTCAGTATCATTTATCCCGACCTGTGCGCACGGATCATCGATGGTTCACGGAGGATTAAGCGAATCATCAAGGAACTTAAATTTTTTTCAAGTCAGGAAGTGATTGATTTAAAGGAACATATCGATATCAATAGTGTTATTAATTCAGCGGAAATTCTTCTCTCAAGCATGATCAAGAGAAGTACTACCAACTTCACAAAAAAGCTTGATCCCCAGTTGCCTCCCATAAAAGGTAATTCACAAAGACTCGAGCAGGTGATGATAAACATCATCCAGAATGCCTGCCAAGCTTTGAATGACCCATCGAAAGCCATATCGATAATGACACGCCATAACAGAACCGAAAAGACCATCAGCATAATTTGTAAGGACGAAGGCATCGGTATCGATAAAGAGAACATTGATCACATAAAAGACCCTTTTTTCACTACAAAACGTGATCAGGGAGGGACGGGACTTGGGTTGTCTGTTTCAGAAACCATTGTCAGGGAGTTCAGGGGGACGATGGATTTTGAATCTATAGAAGGACAAGGAACGAAGGTCGTTTTGACATTTCCTGTCTGATGATAGGAGTGTGCCCATTCAATCTGAGTGCAGGAGAAATTATGATTTCACCCACGATCGCAAAGTATCCAATCCTAGTCGTAGACGATGAGCAGGATGTCGTCGACAGTTTTGAGATGGCCCTTAATGCCGGCGGTTTCAATAATGTCCTGACCTGTACAGAAGGAGGGTCTATTCCGGAGCTGTTGACTCAATATAAAAATATTGCCGTGATTTTACTCGATCTGGTTATGCCCAACATCAATGGACGAGACCTCCTTAAACAGCTCAAGGAGGAATATCCGGAGATTCCTATTATTGTCGTCACTGCTCTCTATGATCTTGATATTGCTGTTGAGTGCATTAAAAATGGTGCATTCGATTATCTTGTCAAACCTGTTGAAAAGGTTCGTCTGACATCCAGTGTCCAGCGGGCCATGGATCGTACGGAACTAACACGTGAAAATATAGCATTAAAACAGCGACTTCTGACGAATCGTGTCGAACGGCCTGAAATTTTTTCTAAGATCATCACCAGAAATAAAGCAATGCTGTCAATTTTCAAATACGTGGAGGCTATCGGGGATTCATCCGAACCGGTACTCATCACTGGAGAGACCGGGGTCGGCAAGGAATTGATTGCCAGAGCGATTCACGATCTTAGCGGCGTATCCGGACCTTTCATTGGCGTGAATATTGCCGGACTCGATGAACAGAGCTTTGCAGACACACTCTTCGGTCATCGTAGAGGTGCTTTTACCGGTGCTGATACTAACCGACAGGGATTGTTGAAAGCCGCGGAAGGGGGAACTCTGTTTCTCGATGAAATCGGTGATCTAAGCCAGACATCACAGGTTAAGCTGCTGCGTTTATTGCAGGAACAGGAATATTTCCCTCTCGGATCCGATGTTCCGCATAAATCAAATGCCCGAATTTTGACCGCGACACATCACGATCTTGAAGAAGAGATCAGCAATTCTATGTTCAGACGTGACTTGTATTTTCGGTTAAAAATTCACCAAGTCCATATGCCTCCATTGCGTGAAAGAATTGAAGATATCCCTTTGCTTGTAGAAGTCCTTCTCGATAAAATTGCCACGAAACTAAGAAAAAAAAAGCTCAAGTACAGTCCCAAACTTGTTTCTATTCTGAAATGTTATAATTTTCCGGGTAATGTTCGTGAACTCGAAGCCCTGTTATATGATGCTGTGACTAAGAGTACCAGTGGCTGGGTTGATCTTAACAGCTTTAATAAGTTGGTTAACCGTGACAGAGCTTGGAGAAGTCCGCACAGTGACGTCTCTGAACTTTTTTCGGAGATCAAGAATTTGCCGACTCTGGCAGAGGCCATAGATAGCCTGGTAGATGAAGCGTTTAAAAGAGCGGATGGAAACCAGTCGATAGCGGCAAACTTTCTCGGAATTTCGCAATCAGCATTGAGTCGTCGTTTAAAACGCAGGAAAGATAAAGACCGTGATTCAGTAGAAGAAAAATAAGTTAACGTGAAAAATCAAAGCGTAATAAGCAAAGTTGTTTACTCATTGAAGTCAAAGGCGCCCGGCTCTTCATGATCAGTTTCTTCAACAGCACCATAAAATGATTCCGGAATCGATCCCGGCGCACTCTCTCCCGGCTCCGGAAGCTTTTGCCCGTTTGATTTTCAAAGGTTACAGCTACTGGATGATGCCTGATTGGCAGTGCCGTGATTTATTACAGTCCGGGGAGCTGGTTGAGCTATTACCCGGAGTGAGTGTTCAGGTCAGGCTCTTCTGGCACTTCTGGAATATTGCCGCAGAACCTCTGGCGCGGATCTCTTCACAGCTTGTGGCGGGTGCCAGGACCGTCTTGTTACCGCAGTAGATGATAATAATTTAAATAATTGTTTATTATTTTTTTTAGTTAAGTTAGTATGCTCTCATCTGGTTCTGCGGATATTCAGATCCTGATGGGGGAACAAATGTGAAGAATGCGCTCTTTTTACTGGTTTTTTTACTGCTTTTCTTCTGGTCGGTCACGGCTCAGGCTGAGCTGACCAGATCTTTCGGAACCGTTCGGGACGCCATCACAGGGCAACCTCTGACAGCGGTCGAGGTCGCTACATCTGAAGGATTCGTCACCACTGATCAGGACGGTTGTTTTACCCTGACTACCGATGATCAATTTTTGATCATCCGTATGCCCGGGTACCGACCGCAACGAGTCGCCAACGATTTCCCCCTCAATATCGTGTTACAACCCTTTGTCCCAAAAGCGCTCTATCTCTCTTACTGGGCGGCGGGCAGCCGTGATTTGCGCGACCACTTGATCGGCCTTGTCGAAGAAACGGGAATGAATGCCCTGGTGATTGATCTTAAATCCTCCCGGGGTGATATCGCTTTTAAAAGCCGCCTTCCTTTAGCGCGTGAGATCGGCGCACAGAAAGCCCGAACACTGAAAGATCTGCCCCAATTTTTAAATGCCTTGAAGCAGCGCGGAATCTACACGATCGGGCGGATTGTTGTCTTTAAGGATGATGCCCTGGCAAAATCACGCCGTAAGCTGGCGGTGTTGACCCCTGAAGGCTACCTCTGGGAGGATCGGGAAAAGATCAGTTGGGTGGATCCTTTTAATCGTGAAGTCTGGAATTACAATATCGGCCTGGCTGAGGAAGCCGCCCGAATTGGCTTTGATGAAATCCAGTTCGACTACATCCGTTTTCCGGCTAACTCCGATCTGGTTTTCTCCAGTGAAAACACGGGAGAAAATCGGGTTGCGGCGATCAGTGGCTTTTTACATCAGGCCCGGCAGAAGTTGTCCCCCTATCCGGTGCTGACCTCGGCGAACATCTTTGGCTATATCTGCTGGAAACATAAAGACCAAAAGATCGGTCAGCGCTTGATCGATCTGGCTCAGCATGTCGATTATCTCTCTCCGATGCTTTACCCTTCGAGCTTTCCGCACGGCATTCCCGGCTATGCAAACCCGGTGGCCAATGTTTATGAGGTGATTGCGCATTCGTTGAAAAGAGCTGGTGAGCTGAGCGGGCTTCCGGCTGTCCGGTTCCGACCCTGGCTGCAGGCCTTTCGAGATTATGCTTTTGATCACAGACGTTTTTCTGCTGATGATATTCATGCCCAGATCAATGCCAGTGTTGCCGCCGGTAGTCATGGCTGGATGTTATGGAACGCGGCCAGTCGTTTCAATCTTGCCGGGCTGCAACAGAATATTCCCTACGGCGAACTGAACCTCACTGATGCCGTCCCTAAGGGTGACGACACAGCGATATTGAGCCGCTTGGAAGAAGATAGCGAGCTTTATCCTTCCCTCTAGCCTTTGTTCATGAGCAGACCAGGTAGGCCAGCAGGGTGACGACTGTTCCGAGCAGGGCCCCGAGGAAAACCTCCCGCGGACTGTGGATTTTCATCAGCAGACGACTCTGACTGACCAGAACGGCGAGCAGCAGGACCATCATTCCGATCAGAAAACTGTCAGCATAGAGAAATGTCGATACCGCTATCGAGAAGGCGACCGCAGCGTGGCCGCTGGGCATGCCGCCATGCAGGGGACGGCCGTAGTTAAAGCGGGCCTTGAGTAGCACAATCAGGATAATGACGATCAGCAGCGCGCCGACGGGAACAGTCCCCTGAGGCTCTTTGCCGAGCGTCGGTTCACTGTCGAAAAGTGGAAAAATATGTCCGGACAAAACCAGGTAGCCGAGGATGACCGCTCCGACGCTGGTGACCAGGACTGCTCCGGCGGAAACATCTTTGGCCAGCTTGGCCAGCTCATGATAATCCTCGGTGACCAGATCGACGACGGCTTCAATGGCGGTGTTCATCAGTTCGGCGAAAATCACCAGGATGGCGGCGAGGATCAGCAGGAAGAATTCCAGGGCGCTGACCTTGAAAAACAGCGCCAGAAAAACAACCGCCAATGCAGCAATAAAATGATAGCGGATATGACGCTCACTTTTTGCCGCCCAGAGGATTCCCTCGATGGCACAGTTCAGACTTTCCAGCCAGCTTGTCGGTTTCATCAGCATCCCTCACGGCAATAAACCCTCTCTACAAAAATAACAGTCCCCGGTGAAAGCGCAATACTGCTCGCAATCGGTTTACTCCTGACGTGAAAAGGGCTAATCTTCGGCGTATTTAATTGGTTCAGGTTTCACTTAAGTTGCGTTCGTGGATTGCACATTCAGGGCTGCGTCAACCCATTCCGGGATTTAGCTTACACCATTCAGACGTCAGGAACCCCGCTCATGGAAATCCCGAACCCTTTGAGTCATTCCGATAACCCCCTAACTTATCAAGGGAAACAGCAATGAGTGATGATCAGTTTGAAGAGATGATGGATGGCGAAGAAAATTTTGCCGCTATGTTTGAGGCCAGTCTGTCGACAGTGGGACAGCAGTTGGAGCCGGGGCAGAAAATAGAGGCGACCCTTTTACAGCTTGGCAAGGATTGGAGTTTCATTGGTGTGGGCCAGAAGGGTGAAGGGGTTCTGGCTTCGGCGGAGTTGCTGAACGCCGATGGCGAACTACAGTATGCTGTGGGTGACAGGATCTCGGTCTATTTTCTTTCACGTTCGGGCGGGGAATTGCGTTTCACGACCCGGATAGGGGGTGGCGGATCGGGAACCGAACAGTTGGAAAACGCCTTTCAGAGCGGTATTCCTGTTGACGGCCGGATCGAAAAAGAGATCAAGGGTGGTTTTGAGGTCAAGCTGACCGGTAATGTCAGGGCCTTCTGTCCCTTTTCACAAACCGGGTTACGGCAGACCGAACCCGCCGATCTGATCGGCCAGACCCTGCCTTTCAGGATCACCCAGTTCAGCGAGCGCGGACGCAATATTGTCGTCTCGCACCGGGCGATCCTGGATGAGCAGCGTGAACAGCAGCGCGCCGGTCTGCGGGACACCCTGCAGGAAGGGATGGTGCTTCACGGGACCGTCACTAATATTCGTGATTTCGGTGCCTTTGTTGATATCGGTGGAATCGAGGGCCTGCTGCCGATTTCCGAAATCAGCTACGGCCGGGTGGAGAATGTTGAAGATGTTCTGAGAGTTGGCCAGGAGCTTGAAGTCGCAGTCAAAAAAATTGACTGGGAGAACAATAAATTCTCATTCAGCCTGCGTGAAACCCAGGCCGATCCCTGGAATAAGGTCGGATCGATATACAAAGTTGCTGGTCAGTACCCGGGTCAAGTCAGCCGCCTGGCCCAGTTCGGTGCTTTTGTCACCCTGGAAGACGGGGTTGACGGTCTGTTGCATATCTCCAAGCTGGGTGATGGACAACGCATCCGCCATCCCCAGGATGTGCTTCAGGTCGGTCAGCAGCTCCGGGTGGTCATCGAAAAGATTGATCAGGTGGAAAAGCGCATTTCTCTGGCTTTAGCCGGGGCAAAAGATGAAGTTGAAGAAACCAGCTACACGGAGACCACGACGACTTCAGGCTTCGGCAGTTTCGGTGATCTGCTGAAAGCCGGGCAGAATAAGAAAGGGCGTAAAAAACGCTGATGAAACCTGCGACTGACTCGTGTTCCGCCATTCTTTTCGCGGTCTGTATGGCGCATTTCATGATGCCGTTCATGATGTCGGCTGTCGGAATTTCTTTGCCGACCATGGGACGGGAGTTTTCCGCAACGGCTCTGCAACTGGGCCTGGTGGAGACAACCTATGTTCTTTCGGCGTCGATCTTTCTGCTGACTATGGGACGTTTCGGCGACATTCATGGACGGCGCAAGATTTTTCAACGGGGCCTGCTGGTTTTTGCCGTCACCGGGGGGCTGATTTCCCAGGCCTGGTCGATTGAGGTCGTGATCCTGCTGCGTTTTCTCCAGGGCTTGGGCGGTTCGATGGTGATGGCAACCACCATGGCCATGGTCGTTTCAGCTTTTCCTGAAAAGGAACGCGGCAAGGCCCTGGGGATCGCCATTGCCAGTGTTTATGCCGGTATCTCCTGTGGACCCTTTGTCGGGGGGCACATGGTGGCGCTGTGGGGCTGGCGCTCGATATTTTACCTGATCTTTCCTCTCGGACTGCTGACCTGGCTGGTTACGCGGCTGAAAATCAAGGAAGAATGGGCCGGTGCGCGGGGAGAAGCCTTTGACTGGGCCGGTGCCTTCTGCTATGCGGCCGCAGTTTTTCTGCTGGTCAGCGGAGTCTCAAATCTCAGCCGTGGGTGGTGGGCCTGGGTGCTGGTGGTTGCCTCGAACCTCGGATTTGTCCTGTTTCTACGCATCGAAAGCTGCACAGCGCATCCGATTCTCAATATCACCCTGTTGCGTGATAATCGCGTTTTTGCGCTGAGCAATCTGGCGGCACTGTTCAATTATGCCGCGACCTTCGGGGTGACTTTTTTTCTCAGCCTCTATCTGCAGTACGTCAAAGGTATGGGGCCACAGCAGGCTGGAACTCTGCTGATCATTCAGCCGATCGTTCAGACCCTTTTTTCCCCTTTCTGCGGGCGGCTCTCAGATCGTATTCCCGCCTCTTATGTGGCTACCACCGGGATGGCCTCCTGCGCCGTCGGCCTGGCTGTAGCAGCGCAACTGGGGGCGCATTCATCGTTGTCTATGGTAACTGCGCTGCTGATTCTGCTGGGTCTCGGGTTTGCCCTGTTCTCTTCACCCAACGTCAGTATGATCATGGGCAGCGTCGAAGCGCGTCACCTGGGGGTGGCTTCGGGTATGAACGCCAGCATGAGGACCCTGGGGATGATGACCAGCATGATGATTATTACGCTGATTTTCGGTCATCTGATGCATGGTCAGCAGGTGACGGCTGAAACGCAGCAAGCCTTTCTGACCAGTATGCGCAGCTCATTGCTGATTTTTTGTGGCCTGTGCGTTGTCGGAATCGGGTGTTCCCTGGGCCGCATCGGCAAAAGCTCCGAAAACTAGTCTCCACAGGCAGTTCTTCCGAGTTTAACCTGCTGAATCAATAATCTCAAAAGATCAGCTACTCCAGCGCCTGCCCCAGATCCTTCAGGATATCATCGATGTGTTCCAGCCCAACCGAGAGCCTGACCAGCTCCGGTGTGATTCCTCCTGCCGCCTGTTCTTCGGTGGTCAGCTGTGAATGTGTTGTCGTACTGGGATGAATCGCCAGACTGCGCGTATCTCCGACGTTGGCGAGATGGGAAAAAAGTTTCAGCTTTTCAATAAACGCCTTGCCTGCCGGTACCCCACCTCTAATGCCGAATACGACCATTGCTCCTGCTCCCCTTGGAAAGTATTTCTTTGCCAGAGGAAATGAAGGGTCACTCTCGAGACCGGGATAACTGACCCACTCCACGTGCGGATGATTTATAAGGAAATCTGCCACTTTGAGGGCATTTTCACTGTGGCGTTCCATCCGCAAAGGCAAGGTTTCAATGCCCTGAAGGAAAAACCAGGAGTTGTCGGGAGATATGCAGGCGCCCAGATTTCTTAGAGGGACCAGTCTCATACGCAGTATATAGGCCAACGGGTTGAGATCACCGAGATCTGAGGCATAGCGGATACCGTGATAACTGGAATCCGGTTCCGACAATAACGGATGTTTGCCGCTGTTCCAGTTGAATTTACCCGAATCGATCACGACACCACCGATTCCGGCTCCATGACCACCGAGCCACTTTGTCAGTGAATGAACCACGATGTCGGCACCGTGTTCAATGGGACGCAAGAGGTATGGTGTGGAGAAAGTGTTGTCAACGATCAGGGGCAGCCCATGATTGTGGGCGATGTTTGCCAGGGATTCGATATCAGCGACATTCAAGCGCGGGTTACCAATGCTTTCAGTGAAGATGGCTTTGGTTCTGTCGGTAATGGCCGCGGCAAATTTGTGGTCGTCTCCAGGTTTGACGAATTTTACCGTGATTCCGAGCTGAGGAAGGATGTCGTGAAATTGAGTAAAGCTGCCGCCGTAAAGATTACTGGAGGCAATGATTTCGTCCCCGGCCTGAGCCAGGTTAATGATGCTGTAGAAGATGGCGCTGGTCCCCGATGCCAATGCCAGTGCTGCGGCTCCCCCTTCGAGTGCGGCGATCCGCTTTTCAAGGACGTCGGTTGTCGGATTCATCAGGCGGGTGTAGATGTTTCCGAGCTCCTTAAGGGAAAAAAGGTTAGCTGCGTGTTCGGTGTCGCGGAAAACATAGGAGCTGGTTCGATAGACCGGTACGCTGCTGCTTCCTGTTGTCGGGTCGGGGCTGTAACCTGCGTGCAGGACCTGGGTTTCAATGTGTTCGCTCATGACGCGTCCTCTCTTCTCGTTTCATGTTGACTATCAAATAAGAGAGGCTGCAGGTGACGAGACAGCTGTGAAACTGCTCCCAACTTTCCCCTTGCGGGGCGCATTGCCGCTTCGGCTAAGAAGCAGGCTTGGCACCTTTGTTGTCAGGTTGCCGGGCGTGAAGGTGTTTCCCATACGCCTCTCTTAATGCTCGTTGACAAGCATAAATTACCTAGTTTTATTGTCAAGATTTATTTTTCATTATTTCGGTAAATGTTGATGGAATTAATTCCGAAAGCATTTGAACTGATGAGGTAAGGCGGCTATGATTTCATTTATGAAGCTCTGGCTATCACTGATGATTTTGCTGTTTTCTGCCCTCCCGGTCCGGGCGGACGAGCTGGTGGATGCGGCCCCCACACTTGAGCAGCAGATTGGCCAATTGCTGGTGGTCGGTTTCCGCGGCAGCGAACTTGCGGCTGACCACTGGGTCATGGAGGCTGTCCGCAGGGGGATTCTTGGTGGCGTGGTTTTGTTCGACAAAGATCTTCAGTATCCGGGTTCTCCCAGAAACATTACTTCATCACTACAACTGAAAACCCTGACAAGGCAGCTGCAGCAGGCTGCCGATCAGCTATTATTGATTGCCGTCGACCAGGAAGGTGGTCAGGTCGTGCGCCTGAACAGTGCCGACGGGTTTCCTCAGACGCCAAGCCACATGCAACTGGGCCGCCTTAATGATCTTGCGGCCACGACTGCCGCTGCGCAAACCATTGCCGCGACTCTGGCTGATCATGGAATTAACCTCAACCTGGGACCGGTGATCGATCTGTGCAGCAATTCCGGGAACCCGGTGATTTATCGCTACCAGCGTTGCTTTTCCGCTGATCCACAAATTGTTAGCGCCCATGCCGCGGCCTGGATCAGGGCTCATCAGCGCTGCAATGTTCTGACCGCGCTCAAACATTTTCCCGGTCACGGCAGTTCGCTGACGGATTCCCATCTCGGATTCAGCGACATCAGCGAGACCTGGTCATCAGCCGAGTTGATTCCTTATCGGCAGCTGATTGATCAGGGGTTGGCGGATATGATTATGACTGCGCATGTGTTTAATTGCAATCTGGATGCAAATGCTCCCGCGACCCTGTCTCCGCAGATTCTCCAGGAACTGCTGCGGGAGCAACTCGGGTTCGAGGGGCCCATTCTTTCAGATGACCTGCAGATGGCGGCGATCAGGGATAATTACAGCTTTGCCGAAAGTATAAAAGCGGCTCTGAATGCGGGTGTCGATCTGCTGCTGTTTGGTAATAACATCATTTACGATGAAAAAATAGTTGAGCGTTCTATTCGGGTGATCAAAGATCTGATAGCCGCAGGAGAACTGAACGCTGAGCAGGTGGAGCGTTCATATTGCCGCATTCAACAGTTGACACAGCGTCTGATAAATTCGTCGGCCGAATAGTCACCGTTGTTTTGTTTTTGCGTTCTGCCTGAATTTCACGGCAGAAAGGGAATGCCTTAGCCGGAGAATCACAATTCCCATAAAGGTCTATGTCAGTTATCGTTGATTGCGGCGGCTGAATAAAAGCCCGCCGATGAATAACAATAGTGATATGCCGAGACCGAGATAAAGAGGCGGAACGCTTGAAAAATTCACTAAACCGGCGGCGACGACACAGGCCGGGGCGATAAAGATCGACAGGGCACCGGCACGACGCAGGCGGCCGCTGCCCAGGAAAACCGCGAACAACAGTGGAATACAGAGTGTTGCCCCGCGCAGTCCCATCGACAGGAAGCTCCAGTCCATAATCGCCGAGCCGAGGTTGAACAGCAACAGAACAAAAGCAGCCAATACGATACCTGAAGTCAGGCCGCGAAAGAACGTCAGCTCGTAACGGTTGTTGATCCATTGCCGCCGGATGACATCTGTTTTCAGGGTTGTGGCGACGCCCAGCGCCAGGCCGGATGCGGTGCCGACAGCAGCGATCAGCAGGGTGGCAAAGGCGATACCGGCTAATCCGGACGGCAGGGTTTCAATAATGAAAGTCGGCAGGGCTAAAGCGCTTTTCAGTTCCGGTTGCGTGCTGCGCATGTAAAGCCCGACCAGGATTCCCAGCAGCCCGAGCGGGGGAATCAGAACCGCGCTGAGCAAGGCTCCGCTGCGAGCTGTTGTGGCGTCTCGGGCGGAAAAAATTGCCTGGAGGTAGGTCTGGGTTGAAATAACACCGATCACCATGGACAAGAGATCGGACAAACCTTCTCCAATACCGTAACCGAAAATACTGAACCATGGAAAAGCGGGGAAAACCTCCTTCAGCTCACTCCAGCCACCACTTAATTTCAACGCCCAGCAACCTGCGATAATCATGGTCAGATAGATCAATCCCATTTTAATCAGGCCGGTTAAACCGGCTGCTTTCATGCCGCCGCCGAGAGTGAACAGAATAATCAACACGGCGGAAAGCGCTGCGCTCCAGAACAGTTCCAGACCGAAAAGTGTGGCCAGTATCGCACCGCAGGCGAGCATTTGTGCAACGATTTGCACGAACATGCCTAATGCGGTGAACAGACTGGCGGCGATGCGGGCCCGATTTCCGTGATATCGGGCGATAAATTGCGGAATCGTTTCAACCTGGCTGTTGCGCAGCGGGACAGCAAGAAAAAGGCCAAGAAAAAGACAGGCCAAACCGGCACCGAGGGTGAACCACCAGGCTGACAGTCCGTAAATAAATGCCAGTTGCGCGGTACCGATCGTCGATGCGCCACCCACCAGGGTTCCGGTAATGGCGCCGAAGACATTCCAGCGACCTGCTTTGCGACCGCCCAGTGAAAAGTCGATTCCATCCAGAGCTTTGGTTCTTCCGCCCCAGGCCATGAGAATGATGGCGGCAAGAGTCGCTACAAATGCGAACAGGAAGGAAAGATTGCCGGTCATTTTTGGCGGCTGCCGAATGTCGTTGCGAAGGATTGTCGCATGAATCTGACCGTCATTCTCAAGCCGGAAGTTTTTCAGCCAGCAGGGCGATGTGGGTCGGTCCGATTCCGCAGCAGCCGCCAATCAGTGTGGCGCCCTCGCGTTGCCATTGTCGCGCCCAATCAAGGTAGGCTTCTGGGGTCAAATCGGCCCGCACGATATCCAGGCCTGCGTTGGCGGTGGCATCTTTCGGTTGAGGCGGGAAGGCGTTGGCATAAGCGCCGATCTGGATCTTTTCGGCATTTTTTTTCTGTAACGTGTTCCCTGTAAGTTGAATTGCCGCGGAGATGACCTCAGGTTGACAGCAGTTAAACAGAATCGCTTCAACATCAAGCGCCACCATGGCGGCCACGGCTTCAACAACAGTTTCCCCGGAACGCAGCCGCGGAGTGTCCGTTGGCTGAGCGTCTTCCAAAGTGAATGATACCCAGAAGGGCCGGTTGTGTTGATTCAGTTCGGTGAGGAGATCCTTGACCCGCACCGGTTCGGCGATAAGACTCTGGGTTTCACACAGCCAGATATCGACGTAGGGACTTAAGCCCTTGATCAGCGGGACGGCAATCTCATCAACGCGTTGGGGCTGATAAAGATCGGCGCGGTATGAACCGAACAGGGGTGGAATGCAACCGGCAATTCGAGTGTCGCTGCGGGATTCCCCGACAGCTTGACGGGCGGCCCGGCCGGCGGCTTCAGCCAGCTCACGGGCGTCATCGCGAAAGCGTTGTTCTCGGATATGAAAGGGTACCAGGGCGTAGCTGTTGGTCGTAATCACGCGAGCGCCAGCGGCGATAAAATCCTTGTGGACCTGTGTGACTATCTGCGGCGCTTCCATCATCGCCAACGCCGACCATTCCGGCTGTTTGAATGGGGCTCCGCGGCGCTCGAGCTCTCTACCCATGCCGCCATCCAGAATTGTTACCCGGTGTGTCGTCATGTCTGCTTTTTCCTCTGGGTCAGTCCTGATAAGTCAAGTTTCAGGGATTCTTTGAGTTGAAGTTGCCCTCTGTCAGTCATCTGAATGACTGATGGCCCGGGCCAGGATTTGCCCCTGTTTTTCCATGTCAGCGAGAATATTGGTGTTTTCGGCAATCCGGCCTTTTGCAAAGACTCCGAGAACGGGAATCGTCTTGATCACCTCATAGCCCAGGGCTTCCAGCGGGCGCTGCATGGCTTCGAGGGCGAATCCCATGTCTTCAACTGTGGTTTGTTCACAGACGGTCGCGACAACCGCTTTACGGCCCTGGTTTGCAAGTCTGCTGCTCCAGGAATTGGGTCGGGGTTCGGTAAAATCATAGAAACAGTAGAGTCTGTCAATAAAACCCTTCATCCATGCGGTGATGTTGTAGTTGTGCACCGGTGATATCAGAAACAGCCCCCGAGCTTCAACCAACTGAGGATATATCGCGGCCATATCGTCATCAAAGCGCGAACATTTGCCGCTTTTGCGGCAGAGTTCACAACCGACGCAGGGGCTTATCCGGCAATCTCTCAGTTGAATGTCCCGGGTCTTAACACCATACTTTTCAGCACCCGCACAGAAGTGTTTCAGGATAATATCCGAATTTCCAGCGTTGCGCGGGCTGGCACCGATTGCCAGAATTTTTGCCTTGGTCTGAGCGGGACTGATTTTAAGGGCCATGTAATATTTTTGATCCTTTCAGGACAATTTAAGATGAGATCACGATTCTTCGCTATGGAGAACCATTCTGATTGACGAAAATCAGGTTGTCTGTGTCAAAGCCCCGTGCCCAAGCCATGCCGATGAATCTGTCGATCAGTTGCGGTTCGACAGTGGGAGTTCGTGCCAGAAGCCACAAATAATCGGTATCAGGTCCCGAGATGAACGCGTACCGGTAGTTGTCGCGATCCAGCTCAAAAATAACATAGGAGCCGTAGAAAGGACCGAAGAATGAAACTTTGAGGTACCCTTCTGCCGGAGTATTGACAAAATAAGCCCTGCCCCTGGCTTCTTTCCAGGTGTTTTGGGTCTCAGAGAAACCGCGATTGACAACCAGGACCCCGCCGTCTTTTTTCCGGCTGTAGTCGGCGGTCACTCGGGTCAGGCCCTTCTCAAAAGGATGATCCAGACGAGCGATCTCATACCACCGGCCGAGATAACGCTCTAACTCGAATCCCGTCACGGGCTGAACTTTTTCCGGAATATTCAGGCAGCCAGGGAGCAGTAACGCACTGATCAAAAGCAAGAATTTTTTCAAACGGTCCTCCGATTGTTCAAAGTTCCACTGACTGATTTTTATGCCCCGACCATTTGGGTCGGTCATCGTCACAAGCGAAAACCCGCAGGCCATAGAACAGGTGGCAGGTCGGTTTAAAGGCTTCCGGCCCCAGGGTCGGTTCAGAACAACGCATGAGCAATCCTTTGTCTGACGTGATAAGCATGGTTGGCGATTGTTCCCATCAGCGCTGCTGGCGTCCGAACACCAGTTGCCCCCCGTAGTGACCGAGCAGGGTCACACAGCCGAGTATTGCAGCAATCAGCAGAAAATAGACCCAGGCAGAGACTCCACCGGACGTAAACACCTCGGGATGATACCAGCGCCAGCCCGTGGATAGAATGGCAAGCACGAAGAGGACAACACTTAAGAGGATTTTTTTACGAAAAATCGGAGCCAGTTCGCCGGAAAATTTCTTTTTCCAGGCAACCAGACCGGTTGCAATGGTCGCCGGGATCGCCAAGAAAGCCACGAACAGCAGGTGGTAAGAGGTCGCTTCAAAGGAGTTTTCGGAACTGACAGCAGTCAGGAGCAGAAACAGAAAACCGGTTGGCAGCAGGGCATTGGGGAAATGGGCGGCCACGGCATGGGGGACGAAAGAGGCTTGTATTTCGTTGAACAGATCCATGCCCTTCTGGGTCAGGGTCGCTCTCCAGGTGGTCGGTTCCGCCGCCTGTGACGGTGTTTCAGCGACCAGTTCAAATTTACTGGCATCGACCCCGCATACCGGGCAGATATCAGGCGGGTTTTCACCCTTGTGAAGATAGCCACAAACTGTACAGCGCCAGGTTTTTTCCATGTTTGTCTCCTGTTTTGAGTCCTCTGTCGTCTTTAATTTTTGTAGCAGCCAGGGAGGTGAGCCGAATGGTAAGGTCTGCAGTGGCTTTTCTTGCCGAGCAGAAAATACCTGTTTTTAGCTGAGACGAACACGTGTCTAGATGGGATGGCTGAAAGTGAAAGTTGTCCCATCAGCGGCCGAGCTTGAAAAACTGACCTGACCGCCCAGAATTTTTTCGCCAAGTAATTTCATGGAGTAGGTGCCGATCCCTCTGCCGGCCTGCTCTTTGGTGCTGAAGTTGCGTTGAAAGATCCGCAGCGCCAGGCTTTCGGGGCTTTCCTGGGAGTTCCAGACATGGAAGTCGATAGTCGCGGGTTTTTTCTCCAGCCAGATTCTGACGGTGCCAAACTTTTCTGTCGCCTCCAGGACGTTTGTGATCATATTGCAGAGAACGCGCAATAGTAAAGAACTGTCAGTTTTAAGGATATCCTCAGGGTGCTCATTGGTCACTATGAACTTTCTGTCACGGGCTGCCGGGTAACTGGTAAAGAACGAGTTCAGCTCATCCATGATTTCAACTGTGCTCATTTCCGTCCAGGCGGGCAGATAATCGCTTAATTCGTTTTCCGAAAGGCAGCGTTGGATGGCGATTTCCTTTGTCAGCCGCAAAGACGCCTGACGAACCGATCTGGCAAGATCTGTCGGGCTTTCGTTGACCAGCAGTTCGCTTGTGCCGAGGAGCTGAAACAACATGTTATTGACATCATGAAAAAAAGTCCGCTCCAGAGCCGCCCGCTGTTGTTGCTGGGTGATGTCCTGGAGAAAAATCAACAGGAATCGCTTGCCGTCGATGGTGATCGGACTAGCCTTGACCAGAAGCGCAATATCGAGCTCTTTTCCACCCCGTTTAGCGCTGAGGGCGCAGACTTTTTCTGTTGGAGTGTTATTTTTCAGACTTGAAACAATGGCGATGGCGGCACCACAGGATGAACAGTGCTTGGTCGTTCCGCAGCCGGCTGGTTCTTCTTCGGAGTGGACACAGTCCAGCGCTTCACTGTAGCGCAACCCTAAAGCTGAGGTAGGATTATCAACCCCGAGCATTCTCAAAAAGGAATCATTGAAAGCAACGATCTGCCGGTGTTCATCGAGAATGGCCAGGAGTCCACTGACTGAATGCAACAAGCCGGACATCACAGGGTTCTGGCTGGCGATGTCAATTTCCAGTTTGAGATCCTGCTCGTTTGTTCTCTCCGGTGTGGCAAAATAGCTCTTCATCAATGATCATCCCCTCGCCAAACATGAAAATATTCCAGTGCTGAAAAATACCCTGTGATTATAGTCCATGATCCGGTTTGCGTAAGCGGTCGGCCTGACTCCTGGCCTTCAGGAGACCGTCGCCAGCTGGTGAACCCTTGACTATTTGCTTATCAACAACTCGGCCACGGCCTGGTAGGCAGGCAGGGAAGTCGGATCGATGGCGGCATTTTTAGCTGTAGGGAAAGACGAGTACCTGACGATCACCATATCGGCAGCCGGATCGATATAAATGGTCTGCCCATGGACCCCTCTGGCGGCAAAAGCGCCATGCCTGTTGTGAAACACCCACCACATGCTGCGGTAGCTGCCACCGATGAGGGTTTTATACCCGGCTTTGGCAAAGGCCGCTCGGTTGCCGCCACGACGGATATCGTCGACAACCTCTTGGGGGAACAGCTGCTGACCATTGATTTTGCCACCGTTCAACATCAGCTGACCGATCCGTCCCAGATCCCGAAGACCGGCGCTCAGGCCACCGCCGGCAAAGGGTGTGCCTTTGCCATCGACCGTCATGTAGGCGTCCTGTTCGGCACCCATGCGGCTCCAGATGCGCTCCGACAGTAGCTCGGCGATATTTTTGCCGCTGATTCGTGAGATAATCCAGCCCAGAGCATCGCTGTTGATGGTCCGGTAGCCGAACGCCTCACCGTGGATGCCGTTCTGCCTGACGGTTTGCAGGTATTCAAAATAGCCGTTTGGCCCGGTATAGTCAGCAGGTTTGGGCAGGGGGTTGGCGGCGGTCGAGTAGATCCAGATGTCGGCGTTGGGATCGCTGTAATCCTCGCTGTAGGCGAGGGCTGTGGTCATGTCCATGACCTGGCGCACTGTGGCATTGCCAAAACCGCTGTCGGCAAGTTCGGGAATGATCGTTTTGACTTGGGCCGCGGGATCGAGTTTGCCTTCGGCCACAAGAATCTGGGCGAGCAGGCCGGTCAGCGACTTGGTCATCGACATGGCAGCGTGCTTGCTTTTCTCATCCAGACAGCCGAAGTAGCGTTCGTAAATGATATTGCCCCTGTGAAGGATCAGGATACCGTCGGTATAGTTGGCGGCGAGTGACTCCTGCCAGGTCATCTCCCGGCTGCCGCCAAGCGGGGTAAAACGCAGCTCATCAATGGCCTGGTTAATGGCATCGTTGTGGGCATAGGTCATGGCCACCGGCGCCCCGATACCACGGCTCACCTGTTTGGTCGGCATCAATTCCCTGATGTGGCAAACCGTCCAGCGCAACTTGGGAAAACTGAAAAAATTGCTTTCCGGTTGCATGATCAGCTTTTCGGGCGGGGGAGGAAACCCGGCCATCCAGCCCAGTTTGACCGGATCCGAAGCTTCGGCATTCAGTGGTGTGGATGTGCTGTCTGCGGCATATCCGGTACCGGTCGTCAGTAAAACAAGAATGACAGCTTTCAGCAGGGAGTTGAACAGTGAACAGGGCATTGTCAGTCTCCATTCTTCCGCGGTGAAATGTATGACTCTGAGAAGGGCTTTGCAAAACACGCCCTGCTCAGGTTTTTCAGATCAATCTTTTCAGCTGCGGGTCATGGACTCTGGAGAGCAACAGGAGTGACAGTATCGCCCCCAACAGAGCCAGGGCCATATCCGATTGCGTGTCCCACATATAACCCTGTGTTCCAAGGAACGCCTCAGCCGATTCGCCGGACAGCACTGCAACCCACCATTCGATCAATTCGTAAAAGGCGCTGATTGCCAAGCAGGTACTGACGACGAAAAAATTGAGCCAGTTTTTTGCTTGAATAACTCCTTTTCGAATCAGAATTTCACGGGCAATCAAGGCCGGAATAAAGCCCTGGGCCAGGTGCCCGATCTTGTCGTAATTGTTTCTGCCCGTGGCGAAAAAATCACCGTAAGGAACTTCGGCATAGGTGTAGTGCCCACCCACCATCAGAATAATGGCATGGATGAGTATGAATATGTAGGCAAGAGGGGTCAGGGGAAAAGATTTTTCAGTGAAAAACAGGATCAATACGGCGATCACTGCCGGGAAGACCTCCAGAAACCAGGTAAAATAATCTTTCGGATCGATAGCGGACCAGATGAAGACCCCGCTGAAAATGACAATCCAGAGAATTTTATTCATCTTGAATCCAGTAACTCTCTTAACGGGGGAGGAAGTATCTTTCGTGGTTTTTCAGTAATGGCTTTTTCATGCTTCTGCCAGAGAATTCCAAGATAGATAACCATCAGCCCGATTGCGGATAGCGAGATCGGGAACAACCAGCTGTCTTTAAAGACATGTGAGGCCAGGTAACCAAGATAGCCACAGCCGCCGAGAGCGCCGAAGACCACGAACACCCGACGCACCAAAAGCGCCCCGACACAGATCATGAAGAGGTTGATGCAGAAATATATGAACTTCGAGAATTCGCTGTCCGAATGTTGCAGAGACAGGCCACCCCAGAAGGCCGCTATAGAGAGAAACCAGTTTACGTAATTCCCAGTCAAAATCCCCGCCACTGAGCATGGCCGTCATATCCATGGACAGATACCAGAGGGTGACGGCAATCGGCATGATCAGAAAAGGATATTTGTACCGCCAGGCTACGATTGTGCCGACAGCCAGGGTGGCGAGCTCCATATAGAGCCAATGCCACTTGATATAGCGATGATATTCACGATAAGTCGTGGCATCGGGCCATAGGCCCAAAGCCTGTTGCAGGCCGTAAATAGCCAGGGGTGATAAGGCCACGACGAAGGTGGCGCAGATGCCGGCGGGAACTTTGTGCCCTCTGGAGTCAAAGGAGTTGGACAGTTTCATTCCTATAGCGGCATAGAGCAAAGAGATCACCAGAATGCCCCACCCCCCGAAGGACTCCCAGCCCAGATTCATAAACAGGGTCATAGCGCCGATGGCGATGAGGCCCCCGAGATAGTACAGAACATGGGTAAAGTCGAATCTGGGGCCGTCGCCTGCATGCTGCTTGAGAAACTCCTCCAGACGCTCAGACTGCTCTGGAGTAATGATCTGCTCTTCAACCGCATCCTGCAGGTCTTTTCTGCTTATCTTCATGAGTTGTTCTGCTCAGGCCTTACCTAAAGGGTCAGATTGGGGTGGCAAACTGTAATTCCGGCCATCGCCGAAAGTTGATTATTCTTTTCCGCCTCTTACTAACTGCGGGAACCATTCAGGAATTCTCTTCTTTAGCATGTTCCGAATAGTTTATCGTCTCCCCGGTGAGCAGCAAGTTTCATAACGCCAGCCGGCGGGGAGTGATCGCTCCCAGGGCAAATGTGTTAGTATTCCAGGGTTGTTTTTGGCTGTTCAACAATATTACCGTTATTTTTGGGAGCAAGCTATGAACTATTGGCTGATGAAATCGGAACCGAACGCTTTCAGCATCGACGATCTGAAAAACATGCCCGACCAGACCGAACACTGGGACGGGGTGCGTAACTACCAGGCGCGCAACATGATGCGCGATGAGATGAAAATCGGCGACCAGGTGTTTTTCTATCATTCCAATTGCGAGGTGCCGGGGATCGTCGGACTTATGGAGGTGGTGCGCGAAGGCTATCCCGATCATACCGCTTTTGACCCGGAGTCCAAGTATTTCGACCCCAAAAGTGATCCGGCCAGGCCGCGTTGGATGATGGTCGACATCAAATATGTCCGTCACACCAGACGAACGATTTCCCTGGCGGAACTGAAAGAGCATGAGGCCCTTGAAAATATGCCCCTGGTGCGTAAAGGCAATCGCCTGTCGATCATGCCGGTCGCTGCCGAAGAATGGGCCTATATTCTCGATCTTGAATAATCGTCTCTGCCCGCTACCTCTCTCAGGAAAACATTTGAAAGAACAAATTTTAGTTGACAAATGGTTTTTTGCCCGCCATATTAGTCTTTACTCATTTTAGGGGAAGCTGCTTTTGGCTGAGCGGAAGAAAATTCTTGTCGTTGATGATGAGCTGTTTTTCAGAGAAGTTTTGAAAGAGGCCCTGAGTGGACGTTTTGATATTATCGAGGGCCGGGATGGTCAAGAGGCGGTTTCCTTGTGCCTGGCGCATTGGCCCGATCTGATTATTCTCGATATTGAGATGCCTTCTCTCTGTGGCATTGAAGTTTGTAAAATTCTCAAAGCTCATCCAAAAGCTCAGAAAATCCCGATTGTTCTTTTCACCGGGCGGACCAAGAAAAAAGATATGGTCCTCGGCTTAAAAGCCGGGGCCGATGACTATATCACCAAACCGATCTATATGCCCGAGATCATGGCACGGGTCGAAGCTCATCTGCGCACGACCGATTTTTATTCCGACCTGAAACAGCAGGATCTGCGCTTTCTGCTGGAGATAACCGAGACAATTTCCGCGATTCGTAACCCGATGACGATCCTGCGTTTGATTGTTGAAAAAGTCGCTGAAATTATTGATGTTGCTCGCTGCTCTATCGTCAGTATCAATGAGGATGGAGATGCTGTGGTCAAGGCAAGCAGTGACCTTAGTATTCATGACGAGCTCAAATTGGATTTGGGTAAATACCCCGAGATTCAAGAGTCTCTGAAATCCAAGCGCGCGGTTATTGTTAATGACATTAAAAATGACCCCCTGATGGCTACGGTTCAGGAGCAAATTCAAGACCTGAGCTACAACTCGGTGATTGTTATTCCCGTCGTCAAAAAAGAAAGCGTTATCGGCACCTTCTTCCTGAGAACGGCAACGCCGATCAAGGATGGAATTACTGATCGAATTTATAAACTTTGCCAGCTGATTGCCAATATTTCGGCCAACGCCCTGGAAAACGCCATTCTGTTTGAGTCGGTACAGGCGGCCCAGGAATATTTTGAAGAGATGGCGATTCGTGACGGGTTAACCAGCCTTTACAACCATCGCCATTTTTATGATCGTCTGGAAGAAGAGTTCAGTCGAGCCAGGCGCTACGGGGCCCCTCTGTCCCTGGTTTTTTTCGATATTGATGATTTTAAACGGGTCAACGATATGTTCGGTCATGCCCGTGGTGACCAGGTGCTGAAAAAAATCGGCCAGCTGCTTAAAACCGTGGCCAGGGAAAGTGACATCGCCGCTCGTTACGGGGGTGAAGAATTCGCCGTGATTCTGCCCAACACCGACGAGGATGGGGCTCTCGATGTCGCCAACCGTATTCATACGGTTATTCGTCATCATCAGTTTGAACATCTGGATGATGAGCAGATCACCATCAGCACCGGGGTCTCAACCTACAAGAACGCTAATCTCGAAACCTTCAGTGAGCTGGTTGAAATTGCCGACAACCGCATGTATCGGGTTAAAAAGCAGGGTAAAGACCAGGTTGCATGCGGTTAAATCCGCTTTTTGCGGTTTTTCGTTCTACCTTTCTCCTATTCGTAAAAAATGAATCAGCCTGCCGCTGCTGCCTTCACCGAAGATTTGCTGCCGGAAAAAAACTTTCTGTAGATTTCAGGAATCTGACCCAGATCGGAACACAAAATCACGTCAGGAAGGTGAAAAGGCTTCTGAATAGCGTTGCCGCCGGCGATGATTTTAATCTCAGGATCCAGTTCGTTTCTCAGGGTGGCGAGATCTTTTTTGGCCTGACGGCTGGAATAATGGCTGCTGAAGGAAAGTGCCACCGCGTCGCTGGAGGTATCGAGGGCCAGCTGCGGAACCTCCATCAGGGGAAGTTCCTCCTGAATCAGCAGGCAGTTGATTCCAAGCAGGTGAAATAGTGCTGCCGACATCAGGAGACCCAGCTTGTGGCGCTCGCCGCACAAAGTCAGAAAAATAATCGTCCTGTCGGGTTCCTGCGGGTGGGGCAACAGCAGCTGTTCTTTCAGAATGTCGCCCAGGATATCTGATATCATGTGCTCCCTGGCGATACTCAGCTTGCCGTTAATCCAGTGTCGTCCCATGATGCGAATGATCGGGAGAATCCGTTCTGTAATCAGCTGTTCAAGTCCGTTGACACTGAGATACGAACGCAGCTTGTTTTCGATTTTTGACACCGAGCCGTTCAGAATCAATGCCTCATAATTGATCAGTTCGGGGTTGGTGATCTGCTGGGCCTGTTCGAGGATGTCTGTACGCTCTTTCTCACTCAGGGCAAAAATTTTATTCGGTCGATGTCCGAGCTCCTGAAGGCGGCAGACCGTGCGCAGCAAATCGACCTGCTCAAGGGGGTAGCGACGATGACCTCGGGAATCGCGCGCGGGTTTGGGAAATCCGTAGCGTCGTTCCCAGATCCTCAGGGTGTCAACACCAAGATTCAGTTCCTGGCTGAGTTGTTGAATAGTTAGCATGAAAATTGTCCTAGACAAAATATGAATTATTCAATATCATAGATTAATATATATAGTACTAGGACAAAAGAAAGAGATCAACCCTTAACTTGTGCCCATCCGCAAATTCTGGATGGCATCTTTCCACACAGAAACTCACTTGGAGGATGAAATGGACAGCAAACTTGAACAACTCTTTTATTTTGCTCTCGGCAGTGCCTTGGCGGTCAAGGATAAGTTGGAAAAAAACTCTGAAGAGCTGAAAGCCTGGCAGGAAAAAGCTGAAGAAAACGCCAAGGATTTTTTTTCCGATCTGGCTGAGCGGGGTGAGAAGGAAAAGCACAGTTTCAAAGAGATGATGACCGATGTCCTCAAAGAGGTGGTTGCTGATCTCGATCTGGCCACCAAAGCCGACCTGGAAAAGTTGAAAAAGGATCTGGGTCACTGAGCTGATGTCGCGTATTCTGCTTTTTCTGCGCTTGTGCAGCCCCTGGCGCAGCTACGCGATTTTTCGCTTTCTGGTGACGGTCTTTCTGCTTTTTCGCCGCAAGCCGCGCTTTCTGCTGTGGCGGCCGTTGTCTCCGGATCAACTGGTCAGCAACATTCGGTCCCTCGGTGCGAGCTTTTTAAAACTGGCCCAGGTCCTGGCGACCCGGGCTGATTTTTTCGACAGCGCTTACCTTTCGGCGCTGCGCCAGCTGCATGATCGTATGCCGGCCATGACCCGGACCCACCAGAAGAAGGTCTTTGAGCGGGCTTTTCCCGATCCGGGGGTTTTCAGCTCCTTTGAAGAGACCCCCCTGGCCAGTGCTTCTATCGGCCAGGTCCACAAAGCGATTCTGAAGGATTCAGGCGAAATTCTGGCGGTCAAGCTGCTGCGTTATAATATTCAGCTCCAGGTCCGTGTGGATATTCTGCTGCTGAATATTTTTCTGCGCCTTTTCCAGCGCTTATTTACCGATCAGACTCGGCATTCCATCGAATCGGTACTGCGGGCTTTTACCCAGGTGATCCTTCAGGAGGTCAGCATGTACCAGGAGCTGGCCAACCTCGAACATTTCAGTCAGGTCTACGCCGATGCCGGGGTCAGGTTTCCCCGGCCGTATAAAGACTATTGCAGTGATGTCGCCCTGGTGATGAGTTTTGAAGAAGGTTTTCGGGTTGACGATGCCGCGGCGGTTGCGCAGTTGCAGGGCGGTTTTGAAGGTCTGATGCGTAGGCTGGTGCTGTTTTATACCGAGCAGATGCTGGTGAAAGGCTACTTCCACGCCGACCCGCACCCCGGAAATCTGCTGGTCAGTCCGGCCGGGGAACTGATCCTGCTCGATTTCGGTATGGTCAGCCGGATTCCCAATGCCATGCGCCAGGCCATGATCTACGCGGTCAAGGCCGCCTATGAGCGTGACTTTGACATGCTGGTCAGCGCCACGCGCAAAATGGGTATTCTGACCGAAGAGTCGGACCCACGCAGTTTAAGCGCAGTGGCGGAAAGCCTGTTCGATATTTTTGACAGTGATCAACTTGATGCCAGAAGTATGCAGGAGCTGGCTTTCGGCATTCTCAATATTCTGAGTGACCAGCCCTTCAAGTTGCCTCAGGACGTGATTTACGTTATGCGGGTGAGTTCTTTGATCGAGGGACTGGGAACCCAGTATATTGAGAACTTCAACGGGATAAAAGATATCCTGCCGATTCTCAAGCAGAACCTGACCCGGGCTCTCGGCGAAAAAGGGCCAACCATCGACAGTTTCAAGCATGAATTGATTCAGTTACCTTTGACCATTACCAAGGCCCGGCGGGTGATTGATCTTGCTGATCAGGGCGACCTGGTGGTGCGCATGTCAACCGCTGACCGCAGGTATCTTCTCGACCATCTCGGCCGCTATTTAAGGACCCTCGGCTGGCTGCTCTTCTGGCTGGCCCTGGCGTTTTATTTCCAACGTCTGCAGCAGCAGTGGAGCCTTTATGTTTCCGTCGGCTGTCTCTGTGCTGCAGCGCTGCTGTTATTGAAAAGGAACCGTCAACAATGAATTTTCTCGAGCAGAAAAAGGACGAAATCGTCAGCAACCTCTTCGGTTATTTTGAGGAACAGATGGGTAAGAATCCGGTTGCCACGCTGGAACAGATCGACCGTGAATTGCAATCTCTGTATGTGCGTTACGGTAACGACTGGACCGGTCGCGGAGTGGTCGGGGACACCACCCAGGAAGCCACGATCGCCGGACTGGAAGCGGTCCGGGCAGAATGCCTGGACAGAATCACCAGCCTGACCCAGGAGGTTGAGTGATGAAAGTTGCTGTGATCGGTGCCGGGATGGCCGGTCTGACCGCCGCCCGCCATCTGCAGTCTGTCGGCCGGAAGGTCACCGTCTTTGATAAAAGCAAGGGGACTGGGGGGCGTCTGGCCAGTCGCTCGGTGGGTGACGGCTGGGTTGATCACGGGGCTCCCTACTTCTCCGCAGACCATCAACCCTTCAGGGAAGAGCTTGCGCAAAATGTTCCGCCCGCCGCGCTGCAGCTCTGGAATCCCCGGGTCAAAGGGCTGTTGGATGCAGATGAACAGGTTCATTTCATCGGTGTTCCCCGCAACAGTGCCGTGACCCGGAACCTGCTCGGCTCACTAAGTTTTCAACCCTCAACGCGGATTGGCCACCTGGAAAAAAGTGCCTCAGGGTGGCAACTGTACAACGACGGAGAGTCCCTGTTGGGAACTTGGCAACAGGTCATTGTTGCTGCTCCGGCGCCCCAGACTTTGGCCTTGGTGCGTGACTATCCAAGCCTGGCGGAAAACGTGCGTAAAGCACGGATGGAGCCGAGTTGGGTGGCCGCAGTGCAGACCGCAGAGCTGATTGAATCACTGGCCGAGGTCACGATTGACCCGCATCCGGCACTGCGACGGATCACTCTGAACAGTGCCAAGCCGGGCCGCGGCAACAGCCACCTCTACCTGCTGCAGGCAGCAAAAGACTGGTCGATCGAGCATCTCGAAGAGGCGCCTGAAGAGGTCGGCCGGCAGCTCGAGGCGATTTTTACCCGCCTGACGGCGAGCAGCAGTGAAGCGACCGTACTGTTTACCCACCGCTGGCGGTACGCCTTCACCGAACAAGCGGTCGGCAAGCCCTGTCTGTGGGATGCAGACCTGCAGCTTGGAGCCTGCGGAGACTGGTGCCTGGGCCGCCGGGTCGAGGATGCCTGGCAGAGTGGTTACCTGTTGGCGCGACAGATGGGGTGCTGGACCGTATCCTGCTCAGGATTTGGAATGAGCCGATTTTAAGGCTGCTGATTCGCGGTCAAGGGTTTTGCGGACGTGTTTAAGCAAAACCGAAATGTCGACCGGTTTGACCAGTAGATCATTGATGCCGATCTTGTCAAAGTGCTCACGATTAACGCGTTTATAATTGCCGGTACATAGAATGATTTTGATATTCGGATTGATTTTGACGAGTTTTGCGCTGAGTTCCTCGCCGGTCAGCTGCGGCATGGTTTGGTCCGAAATAACCAGATCGAACTGGTGCGGATCAGCACTGAAATGGCGCAAAGCTTCTTCAGAATCGTTCATACAGGTCACGGTGTAACCGAACTCGGTCAGCACCTGGCTCCAGATGTCGGTCAACAGCTCTTCATCGTCGACGACCAGAATTCTTTCCCGCCCAGCTTCAAGTTTCTGATAGGTCTCATGGTTATCTTGTTCCATTCTGCGCACCGCTATCAGTGGAAAATAGAGGTGAAAGGCGGTTCCTTTCCCGACTTGACTGTCAACGGTGATCATACCCGCGTGCTGTTCCATGATCCCGCTGACCGTCGCCAGGCCCATTCCAGTTCCTTCGCCGACATCTTTGGTGGTAAAGAAAGGATCGAAAATTTTATCCAAAACATGAGCAGGTATGCCCGAGCCGTTGTCTTCAATGGTGATGCGGGCGTAACGACCCGGCCGGCAATTGAATTGTGAAGGGATATCCCTTGCAGCGAGGTCAGCTTTTTCAAGCGTCACCCTAATTTTGCCAAGGCCTCTAGTGGCGTGGTGAGCATTGATGCAGAGGTTGATGATGACCTCTTGCAGTTGGTTGACATTGGCCATGACGGAAATGGTTTTTAGTGATGAGCTGACCGACCAGTCGATTTCAAGGGTGGTCGGAAGGGTGGAGCGCAAAAGTTTCAGAGTTTCATCAATGACTGTCATCAATGTTGTCGGACCCTGGTTTGCGGGGGCTTTACGGCCATAAGTCAGAATCTGCTGGACCAGGTCGCGCGATGAATTCAAGCCCAGTTTGGCGTTGTTGAGAAAAGCATCGACCTCCGGAGTGGTATTTTTGAGCTGGGCCAGTTCGATATTACCGAGAATAATCATCAGACTGTTATTGAAATTATGGGCAATCCCTTCGGATAATACACCGATCGCTTCCATTTTATATTTCTGGCGGAGTTGTTGCTCAACTTCTCGCTTTTCTTTAAGAGCTTTTTGTCTGAGTGTCACATCCAGAACACTGCAGGCTAGCAACGGTTTTTGTTCAGGGGTTTTGATGGGGAGATGACGACCTTGCAGTTCAATATAGCAAGTTTGTTGGCCCGTTTTCCGCAATTGAAGGTTTAAGGTTTTTCCCTCAGGTTTTTTAAAAAAAGCCGGGAGGCGTTGGCGGAAAATAGCCTCGGAATCGGGGACCAGAAGATTTGATGCGTGGCTGTGATGTAACTCGTGCAATGGTATTGAGCACATTCGAGCAAATGTCTCGTTGGCTCCAAGGATGAAGCCGTTTTGGTCGATGGTGATAAAACCGATTGGTGTATGGTGATAGAGATCACTGTAGGACTTTACTGTGTTTTCAAGTTCGGCCTGGGTCTCATGCAGTTGCTGGTTCTGCATCTCAAGTTCAATCTGGTGAACTTTGAGTTCATGATAGGCTCTTTCGTGATCATCCTGGTCAAATTTGTCAGATAAACGGGATACCTTTTCTTCAGCTTTGCGACGTAATTCTGTGAGTGTGTCGGAAGACTTTTTCATGGTTGATCTCCCGTTTCTTTGACCTCTTTCTCTCCAGAGAGCAGGTTAAGATCGAAAAAGGTCAAGATGATACCGGCGTAGTTCTGGGGGGCGATACGGTAAGGGATGATCCGGAGAAGAAAACAGTTGGTTTGCTGATCACAGACACGGCAGAAAATTTCCTCTTCGGTCAGCTGACATTTTTTGATCAACTGATCAAGGTTGATATCAATGAGATTATGGGCGATATGAGATAGTGGTCTGCCGATGTCCTGATCGATGAACTTGAAGATCTTTTTGGCTTCAGGGCTGACCCGCCGAATTTCGAGGTTTTCATCAAGGTACACCGTCGGCATGTGAATCAGGGATACCAGGTTGTCAAGGTCGTTGTTGGCCTCGGTGAGTTCCGTAATTTTGTTCTGGTATTCGGCATTGACCGTAAACAGTTCTTCGTTCACGGACTGCAGCTCTTCGTTGGTGCTCTGCAGTTCTTCATTGCTGGCGAGGAGCTCTTCGTTGGTCGCCTGAAGCTCTTCGTTGGATGTTTCCAGCTCCTCCACGGTCGCCTGTAGGCTCTCCTGGCTGAACTGGAGTTCATTTTCCAGGTCGATGATTCGCTGTTCACTCAGTTGACCGAAATCAAGGTTGCTGTCCTGTGTGTCGAGCTGAATCTTTTTCTGATCTTCAATAAAGATAGCGATCAGATCCTCGGCTCCTGGTCTGCAGGGAACCGGGCAGATTTTGAGTTGAACCGGCTGTTCCTTGTCATCTGAGAGCCGAATATTGGTGTAGCTGAGCATTTCCTTGCTCTTAAGAACCTTTTGTATCCCCGTCATGATCGGGATGGCAAGCTCTTTGACAAGAAGTTTACTGATGTTGGTTTGAACTTTCCCCGAGGGGATTCTGAGAAAGCGACCCGATTCGCCGACGACATGGAGCAGGGTGCCGCTATCGTCGGCGAGCATGGCAAAGGGAATATAGTGCTCTGCAATAACATTGAGGAAACGTTCCAACAACCTGTCGTAGATAAAGTCATGATTTCCTCTGGCAACTCTGTTCGGCAGGTTGAAGTGCAGTGTGCTCGATTGGTTGAGGTTAAAAAGGGCGTCTTCCTGTTGGTACATGGTCCGGTTTTTAATGCCTTTTGAGCGGAGTAGTTTCCATTTCGTGTCAAGGGTTTCAAAGAGGTCTGCTGCAGAGCCGACGGTCTCACTGCTGCCAAGGAAAAGTAACCCTGCGGGGACCAGAGAAAAATTAAATAAATGGATAATTTTTGTTTGAAACAGTGGCTCCAGGTAGATAAGCAGATTGCGGCAACTGATAAAGTCGATTTTAGTGTGAAGTAGAAACCCCCGTCCTCTGGACGGGGTCAGAGTCCTTTGGCTTTGCCAAAAGGGCTCATGGCAATCCATATTCA
>JAFGEL010000031.1 GCA_016931615.1 Desulfuromonadales bacterium | reverse complement strand
TCAATGATCGTATCTTATTTTGTTGACGGATCCACGATTCGCATTCTGCGAGTTCTTCATCAAAAACAAAAGTTCCCTATTGAGTAGCTGAAATCATTTTTGCAACTAACGCCACGCATAACCAGCGGGCCACCAAACTAGCCCGTCAGGCTGCCAGCGTTCTTCCCGTCTGCGTTAATGCGCTGGTTAGGGCATTTTAAATTTCTATATGTCAAGGATAAGCAGCTGCCAAACCCGCACGATGCTCGATAGACATATCTTGTTCCTGTTCATTTAACCAATCAAGAAGTTGATCCCAGTTGTTAAGTGAAAAAACTTTGACTCCAAAATTGGCTTGTAAATCTATACGAGGATCAGAAACTATAGCTGCCATTGGTCGGTCCATAATGAAAGCATCGCAGTACGGGGCATAAATTGAAACATGCTTTAAGTCTTGGAAGAACCCACCTGAAAATATTAGGGACACTTCCCGGATATTTCTCTGCCGCTTTACGTGGCCTCCCAACCCTTTTGGCGCAAAGGTCACAATTCAAGCCAAATTCAAGCTATCCTATTAAGCCACCGCTGCCAAAAGGCCTGACCGTGCATGGCTGAAAATGCCTGAAGACACAGACTCGCCCATCTGATCAAGCAGTTTTAGCAGCAGCCCTGTCGCCTCTGTTTGTCATAGCCCCCTCGTTGACGTTCAAACTTCAAAAAAAACGCTACCGAACCAGTTTTGATCTGGTCGGTAGCGTTCAGGTTTTTATAGTAAGTTTTTCTTTCCACTACTCCCCCCTTAGCGGAACGAAATCAAAACTTTACATTACTCAAGCCGTATTTTGGTGATTTGTCAAGGTCACTGCCCCCGGCATGACAGTCGCTGTGCATCCTGGGACAGACTACCCACCCATCATATTCGGCAAAAAGGTGACCAGGGAGGGAAAGACCACAACAAGAGCCAGGGCCACCAGCAACAGCAGGAAAAAGGGCAGTGCGGCCTTGGCAACCTGAAGTATATCGAGACCGGTCAAGCCCTGAATGACAAACAGGTTGAACCCTACGGGCGGGGTGATCTGTGACATTTCAACGACAATGACCACAAAGATCCCGAACCAGAATGGGTCGATCCCCGCCTGTTCGACCATCGGCATGATGACGGAGGTCGTCAGAACCACGACAGAGATCCCATCGAGAAAACAGCCCAGAATGACAAAAAACACCGTCAGGGCGCCGAGCAGCGCATAGGGGGACAGCTGCATCGCCGCGATCCAGCCGGCCAGCATCCGTGGAATCCCGGTGAAACCCATGGCCACGGTCAAAAAAGCCGCCCCGGCCAGGATAAAGGCGATCATGCAGGAGGTTTTGGTCGCTCCCAGCAACCCGGCGAGAAAGTTCTCCCGGTTCAGAGTCCCGGTATATTTGGACAGAACGAGAGACAGAGCCACTCCGACGGCGGCAGCATCGGTCGGAGAAGCGATGCCCGAATAGATCGAGCCGATGACCCCGATAATGAGTAGAATGACCGGGATAAGCCGACGTGAACGACGAATCTTTTCACCCAGAGGCAGGCGTTCTTCTCCACTGGGAATAGCTGCTGGATGAAACAGTGACCAGAAAACCACATAGCCCATAAACAGCACAACCAGAAGCAGCCCCGGGAGCACACCCCCGATAAACAGCCGGGCAATCGATTGTTCTGTCGCGACACCGTAGACAATCAGGATGATCGACGGAGGGATAAGCAAACCCAAAGTTGCCGAACCGGCGAGGGTACCGATAACCATTTTCTGCGGATAGTTTCGGCGTTCCAACTCGGGGATCGACATTTTTCCGATGGTTGCCGCTGTCGCCGCCGAAGAGCCGGAAACGGCGGCAAAGATGCCACTGCCCAGAATATTGACATGCAGCAGCCGCCCGGGTAGGTGGGTCAACCAGGGGGACAGGCCGGAAAACATATCTTCAGACAGGCGCGAACGAAAAAGAATCTCCCCCATCCAGACAAACAACGGCAGAGCAGCTAAAGACCAGGAGTTACTCGCACCCCAGATGGTCGTCGCCATGACCTCACCGACAGGCGCATCGGTAAACAGTGCCATCCCGGCGACCCCAACGCCCAGGAGTGAAAAAGCGACCCAGATACCGCTCCCCAGGAAAATGAACAGGAGCACCAGCAGGGACAGCGTCATACCCAGTTCCGTCATGACGCCTCCTCAACGTTATGAGCGAGTTCATCAGCGCCCAAGGGCTGAACAAACAAGCTGAAAAGGCTGTCAAGCAGGGCCACAGACAGGATCACCAGCCCGGCAAACATGGCCGCCTGCGGGATCCAGATAGGAACGGCAATCATACCGGGAGATAAATCGTGGTAGATGTAGGATTCACGTACCAACAGAAAGCTGTACCAGGAAAAATAGACAGAGACCCCGGACGTCAGGGTGAGACACCAGATTTCCAGCCAACGCCGAACCCGGACGCTGCAATGTGACAGAAACAGGGTGACACGAATATGCTCCCCTTCACGGAGCGTGTACGCCAGGGCCATAAAAGACGCCGCCGCGAGAAAAAAACCGGTAAAGTCTGCATAGGACGGAATCGTCAACCCGATCGCCGAGCCGACGATCAAACCACTGAGCCGATCAATAGCATTCAGAGTCACCTGGCACAGAACCAGTAGACAAATAAGAGCAATAAACGTTGCCCCGATCCATCCACTGACCAGATAAAGCCGATCAAGGCCTTTTCTTATTCCGCTCCTGTTTTCCATATTCGCGTCCATCCGGATCAATCTGTAGCGATTCGGCAAAAGCTACGGGGTGCCCGCTTACGCGTTACCGGCACCCCGCAGATTGATTCAAGGGTTACTCCCGAAAGGGACTATTGACGATAAGCCTTGAGCAACTCAGCCCCTTCCGCACCGGCAGCCTTTTCCCAGTCAACCAGCATTTCGTTACCGACCTTTTTCAGGCCATCCATCAGAGCGGCACTGGGTGTCACAATCTGGACGCCGTTATCGGCAAGAATAGCTGTTTTGGCAGTCGTCTCTTCCTTGCTCATGTCCCAGCCACGGAGCTCAGCTGCAGCGGCAGCCTTCAGTACCGCATCCTGAACCTGCGGAGCAAGCTTACGGAAGGCCTTCTTATTGACCACAACGATATTTTTCGGCAGCCAGGCCTGAATGTCGGTGTAAGTTGTAATAAAGTCCCAAGCCTTTGAGTTGGCGCCGGTCGAAGGTGAGGTAATCATGGCTTCAACCCGTCCGGTCGCAAAGGCCTGAGGAATATCAGGAACTTCAACCTGAGTCGGAGCCGCCCCGACGAGGTTGGTGAATTTTTCCAATGTTGCATTATAGGCTCTGAACTTGATCCCTTTAAGATCATCAACACTGTTAATGGCCTTCTTGGTGTACAGACCCTGGGGAGGCCATGGTACCGAGAACAGCGGCATCAGACCCTGGCCGTCCAGAAGTTTTGCAACGATCGGCTTCTGAGCCGCCCAGAGTTTTTCAGCATCAGCATAGTTGGTTGCCAGGAACGGCTGTGAGTCCGCCCCGAATACCGCATTTTCATTGGACAGGAGTGAGAGGAAAAACTCACCGATCGGGACCTGCCCACCACGAATAGCATTTTTGATTTCAGGGTGCTTGAACAGTGAACCGGCTGAGTGAATCTTGATCTTCAATTCACCGTTAGTGGCTTTATCCACATCCTGAGCGAATTGACTGATGTTTTGGGTATGAAAGGTTTTATCCGGATACGGGGTCGGCATATCCCAAGTGACTGCCAAAGCAGTCGTCGCAAACAAAAAGATACCCGTCAAACAGACACAGGCAAGCAGAAGTTTGAGTCTTGAACGTTTCATCTTTTTTCTCCTTTGTTGTGATGGGCAATCAACATACTGACCTGAGCATACGGGTTGAGCTCAAATCATCTCAGGCCCAAGTCTCAGGTTGAAAGAGGTACTTTACTACAAATCAAAACAAATACAAACAGTTACAATGAATGTCATGATCGCGAATTAAAAATATGTTGCTTGCAATGAGATAAGCTCGGAAGTTTGGCGCGCACTTCATCTATCCTCTGAGTATTCACTTCAGCAAAAATCAGTTTTTCAGATTCCCCTGCTTCCACCAGCATTGCCCCGAACGGATCAAACAGTGCTGATCTGGCCGCAAAAGGCGGATCACAGAGATTACAACCGCCAACGTAAAAAGTATTTTCAATCGCTCTTGCGCGCAACAATGTCAACCAGTGTTCTTCTTTCAGGTTTCCGGCATACCAGGCGGCAGGCACAATAGTCAACTGAGCGCCATTATCAGCCAGATAACGAAACAGTTCAGGAAAGCGTAAATCGTAGCAAATAGCCAAGCCAATTCGTACCCCGTTCAAGATGAAAACGGGTGGTGGTTCTTCTCCTGCAATCATTGTTTTAGATTCTTGAACACTCAAAGCATCAAAAAGATGAATCTTCTGGTAACGGGCAATAATTGAGCCCTCTGCATCGATAACGATAACCACGTTAGCTGCGCGCAGTTCATCATCCGGATGTTTTTGCCACATCCCGAATGCAATCGCCAGAGCGTGCTGCTTGGCCAACGATGCCATTGTCGTAACGAAATTCCCATCTAATGGTTGCGCAATTTCTGCTAAAGGAACTCCTTCCTGTGGCCTGGCCATAAACATTTCAGGGAAAACAACAAGATCAGCATGCTCAGCTGCTGCCAGAGCGGTAAATCGTGCTGCTACATCAAGGTTTTCGGCAACATGGAAAGAGCTCTTGGTTTGTGAAAAAGCAATTTTCAGGATTTTAGACATAGATAATTCCTTTTTTATCCGGCCAGAGCAATGACGAGAGGCAAAGTCAGTGCAGATAAGAGAGTCGTCACAATAATTGTAGCGGCCAGAAGATCCGGTGAACGATTGAATCTGATGGCGTACATCAAAGGCAAAATCGGCGCCGGGGTTGAAGTCTGGACCAAGCCGACTCGAAAGTTCATTCCAGTTACCCCCAACACCGTCAGGATAGCAAAAGCCAAAACAGGAGAAACCAGAAGCCTTAAAACGCTGGCAACCGAGACAGAACGCAGCAAAGTTCTGGTAAATTGCATCTCCGCAAGTTGCATCCCGAAGACAAAGGTAAACAGTGGAAAAGTCGCCTGACTTAAATAACCGGTAATTTTATGCACTCCTGCCGGGACACTGACACCGCAGGAAGTAAAAACCAGCGCCAGAAGAGTTGCATGGAAAATAGGGATTTTCAGAACATCTATAATCGCTTCTTTACGACTTTGTTTGTCACTGGAAAAATAGATGGCGAGTGTCGTTAATGGGATATTAAATGCGACGAAAGTTAACAGAGCACTGTCGTTGGCAGTTGGCCCATAGGTAAAGAAAATCAATGACAGACCAAAATTACCAACATTTATCATTGCCACACTGAGGATAAATGAAACTCTCTGCTCCTGCGTCAATTTCAACGCCCACGCAGCCGTCCAAGAAACGGCTACCAGAGCAGAAGTGAGCAGGAACATGAAAAGAACAGGCTGGCCGATCTCCCGAAATCCCACTTGCCTCAGTGAAAGCTCATGGAAAATATTCACCGGCAGCAGGACAAAAAGAACGAGGTTGTTTAACTGTTTCGGATCACCGCGAAAAAGTTTCTGAAAAGAAAAGGCAATCAGCAGAATAATTGCCAAGGGCAATATCGTTTCGTTAATTACGAACCAGAATGTCAAATTTCGCACCCGATACAGCTGTCAGTTCAAAGAACATGGCCCCTTCCTTCAATCACTAAGACAGAAGCCATCCACCGGCCGGTTTCAGCAAACACTCCTAGAGAAACTGGGGTAAGGTTTCCACTTCATAGTGATGCTTCAAGCTGCGTTTCAAAATTGGATCATAAATCTCAAAAATGAACTTTCGACCATAGCGCAATCCTCCAATCGCGGGAAAAGTACCGCAATAAAGACAAAAGCTCTGGCCGGGACTGACACAGTCGTTTGGCATCCCTTGCAGCAGTTCCTTCAGTTCGCGATTGGCATTGAGATCACCTTCCTGATAAAGGACTTCATGACCCTGATCATCCGTCATCCAGGAGCGGAGGACTAATTGTCCTAAGTGATCTTCAACATCTTCAAACAGCCAAATTTCCCGGGCAAGAGGTTTTGGACACATCTGCTTGGAAGCCGGGATGCTGTATCTTTCAAAATCCCTATCAGTGTGATCACTGCCGACACCGAGATATAAGACTCCGTCTCGATCTCTGACAAGGACAGCTTCAACCTCACCCGATGAGGTCGCTGCGATTGCTGAAACCTCTTCAGCGGTGGTCAGAATATCTGGCGATAGTGACATGTACGTGGGGGTACGTCCCGGAGGCTCCACTCCCAGTTCAGCCAGCTCATCTATATGCTTTTGTAATGCGACGGTATCTTTACCAACCCAACCGGCAACGATCAGTCGATCAATGACAACGGACAGCGGTTTGGAATCACACATCAAAGACAGTGTTTTAGCGGACATAATATTTCCCCTAAGCAGTTTATAAACTGTTTAATTGACCAGGTTGGCAAAAATCAGCGTCAATCCAGGTGCAACCAGCATGAGCCCTATCATGACTAGAATCATCAAAACAAAAGGAATACTGCCAACCATGACTTCACTCATGGAACCCCGTCCACGGATTCCCTGAACCACGTAAAGATTTAAACCCACCGGCGGAGTAATCAACGCCATCTCAATCAGCAAAATCAAAAGGACACCGAACCAGACTGGGTCAAAGCCGAGACCCGTAACGACAGGAGCGATGATCGGAATGGTAATGACCATCAAGGACAGCGTTTCAACGAAAAATCCCAAAACAAGATAGAGCAGGATGATGATTCCCATGGTTCCCATCGGAGTCATACCGAGGTTATCGATAAAATCGGTCAACATCCCGGTCAGGCCGACAGACACAAGAATAAAATTAAGAAAATAAGCGGCCATGATGATCAACATAATCATTGCTGTTGTTCGCATCGTCCCCTCAAGGACATCTCGCAACATTTTAACGCTGAGGCTGCCATAGAGTTTCGCTAACAACAACGCACCGAGAACCCCAAGAGCGGCGGATTCCGTCGGGGTCGCAAGGCCGGCGTATATAGATCCGATAACAATGAAGAAAATAAATAGAACCGGGGCCAAATCCTTGAGACTTGAAAAACGCTGCTTCCAGCTCGCCGACATTTTCCTGCCGGACAGCTGAGGTTTAAACAGACAGAGAATGGAAATACAGAGCATGAATAAGATTGTCAGAAGAATTCCCGGAACAATACCGGCGAGAAATAATTGCGGAATCGAAGTATTGGTCAGAAAGCCGTAGACAATCAAATTTATCGACGGCGGGATAAGAATGCCGAGAGTTCCCCCAGCGGCTATCGATCCGGCAAAAAGACTTTCTGCATAGCCATATTTTCGCGCCTGTGGAAGCGCAACCGTCGTGATCGTTGCCGCTGTGGCGACTGATGATCCAGAGGTTGCCGCAAACAGCGCTGATGTTGCAATATTCGCATGCATCAGCCCCCCGGGAAGCCAGGACAACCAGTAAAAAAGCGAACGATAAGTTCTCTCTGCAATTCCGGCACGTAGTAATATCTCCCCCAGGAGAACAAACAACGGAATGGCCAGCAGAAGAAAATCAGTGCTGGCAGTCCAGGATATTTCCCCCAAAGCTTTGTACAGGGGAAAAGGAGAAAAAAAGCTCCCCAGGCTCAAGCCCAAGGCAGCCAAAGTCGCGGCAACAGGAATGCTTAAAAGCAACAGCAGGAGCAGAATCAAAAGGGCAACGGCTATAATCATTGTGGGAGCTCCTGCGGATTTGATTCTGTAGAAACGGCAATTCCCTCTTCAATCTCTTCTTCAAGAGATGTTGGTCCTGAAATAGCCAATGCCCCCTGGATGTCTCCCCGAACCAAGCGATTCACACTGGTGAGGATTAACACTACCATCGTCAGCAGAAAGACAAGCAATCCCAAAAGCCAGATTCCCTGGGGAATCCACAGAGGGGTTTGCAACGGAGTATTAGCTGTTGAATTCTTCACCAATGACGTCTGAAAAACGAGAGCCGAAAAATAACCGAGGGGAACGGCATAACAGAGGAAAACAACCAGAGAAAACAGATCCAGAAAAATCCTCAAGCGCTCCGATAAGCGGGCATAAAGAATATCGATGCGAATATGGGCTTTTTCCATCAAGGCAAATCCGAACGCCCAACTGCAGCCTATTGCCAGAACATAACTGGACAACTCATCCGAACCTCCGATAGAGATCGAAAAGAGTTTTCTCAAAATGACTTCAATCGCAATGAGAAAAGACGTCAGGATCATCAACCCTCCCCCCATCCAAACTCCAAAACGATTGATTTTTCTCATCATGTTCAATATGGCAGTCATTATGCCTCCATTGAATTAAGCTATACAGCATTGGAACGCGGCTGCACTTCGGCTCACTTAACGTCCTTCACTCGTCAGGAAGCTAATGAGTCTTTGGGTAAAACCTCAAGCTGCGGACTGGAAATGGTCAGTCCGCAGCTTGTCAATCTAGTTATTGCAGTTACTGTGCTTTAACGTTGGCCTCTCGTCCGGCAGTGTCGTTCCATTCTTTCACAACGTCCGGTCCAACTTTTTCCGCCCAGGCAGGCAGCACATTTTCCACCAGAACTTTGCGGGCGCGAGAAAGATCATTCTCAGAAATCGGCACAAGCGTGAGACTATTTGGCTTACCGTGGTCACAAGCTGCATTGCCGGTGAGACATGCAATACCATCCTGCGTTTCTTTGGCGGTTACGTTCCAAGCAGGTGCTTCAAGGTCATTCGTGATCGCCTGTTGCAGGGTATTCTGATCGGCAGGGCTGAAACTGTCCCAGGTCTTCATATTCATGGAAGTGATAACATAATCCCAGCCCCCGACGGGAAGTGGATAGACATAGTTAGCAACCTCACCCCAACCTGCCGAATAACCGGAAAGGCTTCCGGTAATTGCACAGTCAACCACACCACGCTGCAATGATTGAGGAACCTCACTGAAAGACATGGTGACACCGGTTGCCCCCAAAGCGGTAACGAACTCAGAGGTTGTCCAACCGCTGGCACGGATTTTCTTACCTTTTAAATCATCCAGACCGGAAATTTCATCTCGGCAAAAGATAACCTGGGCAGGATAAGGCGCGATGGCCAGCAGTTTCGCATTGAAATCATCTGCAAGAGCCTTGGCCACAACCGGTCGGTAAGCATCGACCACCTTGCGGGCCTGATCAATCTGAGGTGCCAGAGCGGGCATATCCAGACCTGCCAGGATGGGTGAATCAGCAACAACATAGTCGGCCACAGTGTGAACAACGTCAAAAACACCCATATTCATCTGCCGTAAAACTGCGGGGCCTTTCAACTTGACCTGTCCCAGGGAAGTCACTTCAGCTTTTACGTCAGGCATGACTGAAGGAAGTTTTTCGGTCCAAAATGGCTTTTCAAAATTCTTGAACATGGTCAAACTGCTCCAGCTTCCAACAACCCTGAGATCTTTGGCAAATACGCCGCTTGCAGCAACCAATACAAAAATTGACAGAATAACGATGACGGACAGTTTCTTCATAAATCTCTCCTTTTGGTTTGAGTGACGACAGAAACTAGAGTGTGTGATCAAAAACCTTTCTTTTGAAATCGTAGATATGCTTTAAAACAACTTTTTCAGCGGTTTGAGGGTCTCCATTCTCCAGAGCCTCCAAAATCTCCAGATGGTCATCAAGTGTATCTTTCAAGCTCGCCTGACTACGTTTTTTAAAAGAGATATGCCACGTCCGTGCGACAAGATCATAAATGCGATCAGCAATAGTATTTAAATAGTGATTTTCCAGCAGATATACCAATTCTTCGTGGAACCTTCTCTCAACGTTGAGTAACCCATTGATATCCATTTTTTCTACCATCAGGGGAACATCGTCAAAAAAACTCCTAAATCTTTTGAGCTCTTTTTTTGGCATCGCACCAGCAAGCCTGTGAACCACATAAGTCTCGAGCATGATGCGAGACTCAAGCAGCTTTTCGAAATCAAAGATATCTATTGAACTGACGAATGTTCCCTTCTTGGGTCTGATATAAACCAACCCCTCCGTCTGAAGCTGCTGAATCGCTTCACGGACCGGCGTTCGACCAAACCCTGTTTCCTTACACAAATCAGCTTCATACAAAGGACTCCCCATGGGGTATTCCAGAGTAATGATTTTATTTTTAAGCCATTCATAAGCTTGGCTTTTCAAGGTTTTATTTGACATAATTTGTAATATATCAGATATATATATCACGTCAATTTTTTTCTCATTAATTCTATTCGGCTTTTTCTCTTTAAAACGCAAAGCGGTGGAGATTCGCGAGACTAAAACCGCTTTATGAGAATGGAGGTCTGTATGAGTGAACCATTCGTATGCACAACTTCTTCACAAGGTGTCAGTACAGAAATGCGCAATCTGTCCCCGGCGCAGTTCAGAAGACAAGTCCGCAATGGAGCCTGGGACAAACCGACAGCAGGGTGCTGCTCAGGACACATACAGCTGAACCTGGTTATCCTTCCTGAAGCTGAGGCGAAGCATTTCAAAGAATTTTGCAGCCTGAATCCAAAACCCTGCCCTCTCATCGAAACTACAGATCCGGGGCAAACAGAAGCCAAGGAGCTGGCCCCGGGAAGTGATTTAAGAACTGACATTCCGGGGTACAAATTGTTTCGGAGGGATAACATCGATTTTCTCAAAAATTTGACGGAGATCTGGCGTGATGATTTTGTCAGCTTTCTGATCGGCTGCAGCTTCACCTTTGAAAATGCCCTGATTCAAAACGGCATTCAGGTCAGACACATCGACATGAACTGTAACGTGCCCATGTACATCACCAACATCCCATGTAAGTCTGCTGGACCATTTCACGGTAATATGGTGGTCAGCATGCGCCCTATCCCTCGGCAGATGGTCCACAAGGCTGAAGAAATCACCGGCCATTATCCTGATGTCCATGGAGCACCGGTGCATTTTGGGGATCCCCACAAAATCGGTATCAATAATATTGATCAACCCGATTTTGGAGATCGCGTTCCCATTTATCCGGGAGAAGTCCCAGTCTTCTGGGCTTGCGGGGTGACGCCACAGGTCGCATTAATGAATGCCCGGCCGGAGATTGCCGTAACTCACGCTCCGGGACTGATGTTTGTGTCTGATGCTCGGGACGAAGATTTTTACCAGCCACTCTAACCCGGCATTTCAAAAAGCGCTGCACACAAACATAATATTGACATTTTATCGACAAATTATCAGTATGAGTGTCATATTTGACATAAAGCGATCACTCTTCTTATGAATGGAGCAAAGAAACCATGAATCAATGGCAAATCTGGATCGACCGTGGTGGAACTTTTACCGATATCGTCGCCAAACGCCCCGATGGTCAACTGGTCACCCACAAGCTGCTCTCGGAGAACCCGGAGCAGTATACCGATGCTGCCGTTCATGGGATTCGCGAATTACTGGGTCTGGGCCGCGATGAAGAGATTCCCCCGGGGGTGATCGACAAAGTCAAAATGGGAACCACGGTGGCCACAAATGCCCTGCTCGAACGCAAAGGAGACAGGACACTGCTGGTGACCACCCGAGGTTTTGGTGATGCCTTGCGAATCGGCTACCAGAATCGTCCCCGGCTGTTTGATCGTCATATCATTCTCCCCGAGATGCTCTATGAAGAGGCGCTTGAAGTTGATGAGCGCTTGAATGCTCAGGGTGAAATTCTTACCCACCTGGATACTGCTGCCGCTCGGGAAGGGCTGATCAAAGCCTACCAGGCTGGAATCCGTTCCGTGGCGATCGCCCTGATGCATGCCTATCGTAATCCTGTTCACGAAGAGCAGATCGCGGCCCTGGCGAAGGAGATCGGCTTCAGTCAGATTTCTCTCAGCAGCCAGGTCAGCCCCCTGATGAAACTGGTTGCACGGGGCGATACGACCGTTGTTGACGCTTACTTGTCACCGATATTGAGGCGCTACGTGAACCAGGTGGATGAGCAACTCGGACAGGGACCGAGCCTGATGTTCATGCAGTCGAGCGGCGGGCTGACCGATGCCCACCTGTTTCAGGGGAAAGATGCCATTCTCTCCGGTCCGGCCGGAGGCGTGGTCGGCATGGTGCGAACTGCGGCGATGGATGGCTATGAAAAAATCATCGGCTTTGACATGGGTGGGACATCAACCGATGTCGCTCACTACGATGGCGAATTTGAGCGCAGCTTCGATACCGTCGTCGCCGGAGTGCGCATGCAGGCGCCGATGATGAAAATCCACACCGTTGCCGCGGGCGGCGGATCGATCCTGCATTTCGACGGCTCACGTTACCGGGTCGGACCTGATTCGGCCGGCGCGAACCCCGGCCCCGCCTGTTACCTGCGCGGCGGACCGCTGACTGTCACCGACTGCAACGTCATGCTGGGTAAAGTCCAGCCCGGGCATTTTCCACGGGTCTTCGGGCCCCACGCCGATCAACCTCTGGATGCCGATGTCGTCAAGGTCAAGTTTGAGGAACTGGCTCAACAGATCGCTGCAGCCACGGGGATGCCGAAACAGAGCCCGGAAGAGGTTGCCGAAGGATTCCTGCGTATCGCCGTCACCAACATGGCCAATGCGATCAAGGAAATATCCGTCCAGCGCGGTTACGACGTTACCGAGTATACTCTGAACTGCTTCGGCGGGGCCGGTGGCCAGCATGCCTGCCTGGTCGCTGATGCGTTGGGCATGAACCGGGTATTCCTGCATCCCTTTGCCGGGGTGCTTTCGGCCTACGGTATGGGCCTTGCCGAAATCCGCAGTCTGCGCAAAGTCCAGGTGGAAAAACCCTTTGGTCCTGATGCTGCCGATGTCGTTCTGGATGCGGCAGAAGACTCAGCCGAGAGCGTGCGTCAGGAGATCGTCTCCCAAGGTGTCGCCCCGAACAATCTCGAAGTCAGGATCAGGGCTCACCTGCGCTACCAGGGAACCGATACTTCTCTGGAGATTGATGCCGGATCAGAACAGGAGATGCTGAGCCTGTTTGAAACAGCTCACAAGCGGCAATTCGGCTTCATCGTCCCTGAGCGTCAGCTGGTCATCGAGGCGGTGTCGGTTGAAGGCATCGGTGCCACCGAAAAAACCTCCGACCAGTTACTGCCGCAGGACGCAACCGTCATCACCCCACAAGCTGTCGACCGGGTCAGGCTGTTCAGCCAGGGGAACAGCCTTGAGGCGCCCCTGTATAAACGCGAACAGCTGAAGGCAGGGCAGGAGATCACGGGACCGGCCATCATCACTGAAGAAATCGGCACAATCGTCGTTGAACAGGGCTGGAAGGCCGCGCTTAACCGCCGTAATCACCTGATTCTGACCCGCCATGAACCGCGTCCCCACAGCGAAGCGATCGGCACCAGAGTCGATCCGGTCATGCTCGAGGTATTCAATAACCTGTTCATGTCGATCGCCGAGCAGATGGGAACAACTTTGGCCAAAACGGCTTATTCGGTCAACATCAAGGAACGCCTGGATTTTTCCTGTGCTATCTTCGACGGCGATGGTCAACTGGTCGCTAATGCTCCTCATGTTCCGGTTCACCTGGGATCGATGGGTGAATCGGTGAAGGCGGTGATCCGCGGCAACCGTGACCGGATGAAACCGGGTAATGTCTACATGTTGAACGCCCCGTACAACGGCGGAACGCACCTGCCCGACGTCACCGTCATCACCCCTGTCTTTGATGCCGCAAACCGCAAAGTCCTGTTTTATCTCGGAGCGCGAGGACATCATGCCGACATCGGCGGACGTACCCCCGGGTCTTCACCCCCCGACTCGACCCATATCGAACAGGAAGGCGTGTTGATTGACAATTTCCTGCTGGTCGAAGGTGGGGTGCTGCGCGAAGAGGAAACCCGCCGGCTGCTGGCCTCCGGGTCCTATCCCTGTCGTAACATCGATCAGAACATGGCTGATCTGGCAGCCCAGATTGCGGCCAATGAAACCGGCCAGCAGGAACTGCTGAAAATGATCGATCATTTCGGGCTGGAAGTCGTCCAGGCTTATATGGGTCACGTCCAGGACAATGCCGAGGAATCAGTCCGCCGGGTTATTGACCGCCTGCATGATTGTGCCTTCACTTATCCCATGGATGGTGGTCGACAGATCCAGGTCAGGATCAACGTCGATCGTCAGAAACGGGAAGCGACTCTCGATTTTTCCGGCACTTCACCCCAGCAGCAGGGAAATTACAACGCCCCGAGCGCCGTCTGTAAAGCTGCCGTACTCTACGTTTTCCGCACCCTGGTGGGGGATGAAATCCCCCTCAATGAGGGCTGTTTTAAACCGCTGAAGATTCATATTCCGAAGAAGACCATGCTCAGTCCTGAATTTCCGGCCGCGGTCATCTCCGGCAATACCGAAGTCTCCCAGGCCGTCACCGACTGTCTGTTCGGCGCCCTCGGTGTCCTGGCATCATCACAGGGGACAATGAATAATTTTGTCTACGGCAACGAAACCTACCAGAATTACGAAACGATCTGCGGAGGTACCGGAGCAGGACCGGATCACCCCGGGACCAGCGGTGTCCACTCACACATGACCAATACCCGCATGACCGATCCTGAAGTTCTTGAATGGCGTTTTCCGGTCCGCGTCGACTCCTTCGCCCTGCGTCCCGACTCAGGAGGCAGCGGTCGCTATCCCGGGGGGGATGGCGTGGTCCGCAAACTGCGCTTTCTCGAAGCGATGACGGCAACCTTGCTGAGCAACCATCGCGAGACGGAACCTTACGGTCTTGCTGGTGGTCAAGCGGGGCTGCGCGGGGAAAACAGTCTGCTGCGGGCCGATGGCAGCAGCGTCATGCTCAGAGGCAATGATGAAGTGCAGGTTTATCCTGAAGACGTGTTGGTGATTAAAACCCCGGGTGGCGGCGGCTTTGGTGCTGCAGAAGAAACCCATACGGCTTAAGGCGTAGTGTGACAGCCTGAAACTGGCCCTGAAAGGCTGGCCCAAACCCGTTGCGACTTGTCAGTTGATGATCCGGGTCAGCTCTTTCCTGATTTCCAGCCCCAGGTCCTGGCGGGTATAGGGTTTCCTGATATAGGCGCCGGCACCAAGCTTTTGCGTCCGGATGACGTCTTTGCTTTCAGAAAAGCCGCTGGCGATAATGGCTTTCTGGTGCGGCAAAAATGCCTTTATCTGTTTGAAGGTTTCATAGCCGCTGAGCCCCGGCTCCATGATCATATCGAGGATGATCAGGTCGGCGCTGTGGCGGCGCAGAAATACCAGCGCTTCCTCTCCACTGGGAACAGTCACGGGATGATATCCCAAGTCTTCCAGGAGTTTTGAGGCGAGATCCCTGATGCGACGTTCATCGTCAACCACCAGAATGGTTTCACCCTGCCCCTGTAGATCCTGTTCATTCAGTGGCTGCACCGCAGCAATATTTTCCTCTTCACTGGCAGGAAAGTTCAGCTCGAACTGACTTCCCACAGCGGGTCTGACAACGTCAATGAAACCATGATGCTCCTGAACGGTATTCCAGACCACCGCCAGACCCAACCCGGTACCGCTGTGGCCAAGTTTCTTTTTCGTGTAAAAGGGGTCGAAAATGTGTTCCAGATCTTCGTCAGTGATTCCCGGTCCCATGTCGCTGACCCTCAGCTGTACGTAGATTCCGGGTTTTGCTTCAGCTCGCCCTTCAGAGATTTCTACTTTTTTCGTTGTGATAAGCACCGTTCCTTTTTGCGTGGCCTCAGCAGCATTAATCACCAGGTTCATGAGACTTTTTTTCAGGTGGATGACCGAGCAAGACAGATTCGGCAAATCCTGCCCATAATCGGCCTGAAAGCGAATCTCAGGATAACGTTGCGCCAGAGCGCAATGTTCCGAGGACTCGAGGTATTCGCCGACAATCCGGTTTAAATCGGCAATCTCACGGTCCGAAGCTGCATCCCTGGAAATCGTCAGCAGGTCAGCGACAACAGCGGCCGCGCGTTGTCCTGATTCACGGATTTCCCTGAAATAATGCAGCAGAGTGCTGTCCTTGGGAAGCCTCCGCATCACCAGGTCCGAATAACCGACGGCGCCGGCGAGAATATTATTCAGATCGTGGGCCACACCACCAGCGAGTAGTCCCAGAGCTTCCATTTTTCGCGCCCGATGAACCTGCAGTTGCAGTTGCTCTTTCTCCTTTTCTGCCTGAATCCGTTCAGCCAGTTCATTCTCAAGATCCGCCGTTCTCTCTTCAACCTGCTTCTGCAGCACCCGGTTCCAGTTGAGAATAACCATCAAGGTCAAAATCAGCACAACAGCGATGCTGGTCACGACAACCAGCAGAGAAGGTTTCCAGGATGTCTTGCCCAGGGAAATCCACTGATCGAGAATCTTCTTTTTCTCGTTCGGGGTGATGGTTGCCATCCCCTTCTCAAGAATCGAAATCAACTCAGGCCAGTCACTGCGGGCGGCAAAGGACAGATCAAACACGAAGTCGGTATCCTCTGTCACCCTGAGGTTGCTGATTCCGTCCTTTTGAATGTAATAGGACGCCGAAGCCAGGTTCAACACCATGGCATCGACCTTGCCGAAGGAAACCTGGCGCAAGCCGGATGAAATATCGGGCATCACTTCAAGAGGAATATTCGGGTGAGCCCTGAGCATATATTCATGATCAGCGTAGTTCGAGACAACAGCAACCCGCCGACCTTTCAGCTCCGACAAGGTGGGAAATTCTTCCTCCGAATCCCGAACCAGAACCACGGCGGGAAATTCAACATATGGCTTGGTAAAACGCATATATTTGAGGCGCTCAGGGGTCGGAACCGCGGCACCGAACATATCAATATCCCGATTTTTCGCCTGCCGAATCACTTCGTTCCAGTTTTTCAGTACGACTATGTCAAAATCGATGGGGAGCTTATCCTGGAGCAGGGCAATGAAATCGGCCGCGATACCCCGGTAGGCTCCGGAAGCATCGATCAGCTCAATCGGTGGGAAATCGGGATCAGGAGCGAGACGAACAACCGGGTGTTCCTGAATCCAGGCCAATTCTTTAGCAGTAAAATTTAACTGCGAATCGGCGGCCTCAAACTGATTACCCGAACAGGAAACCAGCGACAAAATGATCCCGAGCAGAGGCAAAAGGACAGACATTACCCCTCTTTGGCGAAGATTTTTCAACATCGGTCCATCTTTACAGAAACATCCATGCGGAAATGAGATGACTTAGGCAGAAGAAAGAATAGACCTTCTTTATTAATTTTATCAAATACTAATTGCCCCTGCGGGGCAGAAGAAATCGATATCCATCATAGCGCAGCACAGCCCCATCTTCGGTTATCTGCTCAACAGCAAGGGTTCTGTCAATCACATCCCCCTCGCGATATATCTGGTTGTTGATCTGGATCAGGCTTGCCCTGTGATCAGCCCGGTTATAGGCATGCAAGGCCATTCTCAAAACCGGCAGCTGCTGTCTTATTGCCGGGGGCAACTGCTGAAAAGCATAGATGTGACGATCATTACGCGGCACCGGCAGTTCTGCAGAAACATTCTCGGGAAGTTTAGCATCCATTTTCTGCTCCGTTGGAGCAGCCTTTCGAGGCGGGGTAGTCAACGCTGACGGGATTGGCTCAGTCCTGACGCTATCAGCTTCGACCCGCTGTGGAAAAGGGCTGTTTGTCTGCGCTTCAGGCTGCCGTGACGTGGAAGCCCAGGGGCCAAAAAACCATAGCAGCACAGCTGCGTTGACCAACAGAATCGCGACAATCGGTAGAGTCCACGAACGTGGTCGAGGGATTCTGTATGCCACAGGTTCATGAATCGTGCGGGGCAGCCGAGCACTTTTTTTTCGGCGCTTATTTTCCGACTTTTTGAGCGCTTCGAGAATGAATGACATATTCGCTACCTGACCATACTAGCGGTAAAGTTTCGGCTGATCTCCACCGACTGCCGTATTCAGAAGAATCAGGGTATGCGGACCGACAACCCCATCGGCAGTGATTCCCGCGCTCTGCTGAAAACTTTTGACTTCATCGAGCAGTCGACCTGCGAGGATTGGTGTGATTGTTTCATCGACAGGTCGCTGTGACAGGGTCGCCATCTGCCGCTCCAGCCAAGGCACCAGAGGGCTTGAGTCCCCCGGTTTAACCACCCCACGGTATTCATTGGGTGGCTGCCACATCAGGCCATAATCGCCAAACCACTGTTGCACCAGCTGTGTCACACCCACTTGCTGCTCAGCGGTTCCAACCACCAACGTGGCCAATTGATCATCGAGATGAACAAGGGTTGCGTAAAAGCTTTCCCCCTGTGGGACAAAAATTTTCAGGACGGCGGGACGGTTAAGTTGTTTAAGGCGCCCCAAACTCGCCCTTTTCGTCAACAGATCAAGGCCCAGTGCATTCGCTGCCTCTCCGGCACCCTGGTCGAGGTTGACATCGGGAAAGCCCCACAGTTGAAAGAGAGCCTGGTAAGCCAGAATACCACTCTGTTCAACCGGCTCCGTCGAGCTCCAGTGAAGAGGTTCAACCGGAGGGACAACCTGAGGCTTGACAATTTCGACCTGACCTGAGGTATCTGTGGCAGGCTGGTTTGCAGCAAGGGGTTTTGGAGCAGACAAGCGCAACAGCGCGACGAGGACAATAATCCCGACAACCAGAATGAGACTCAGCAGCAGAACGTAAAGCCACTGCAAAAGGCTACCCTGTTCGCGCCCCTTGACCTTAACCGGCTTGCCGAAAACTTCCAGCGCCGCTTCTTTGAGCAATTCAGGACTGACGACACTCTCGCCCTTGACATAGGCTCCAAGTAGAGCCCGGTCACAGAGCAGATTGATCAAACGGGGCACTCCACCGGTGAAAGCGTAGAGTTTATTCATGGTCGGCTTTGGGAACAGCGGCCGTTCCACTCCAGCGACAGCGAGTCGATGGTGCAGATAGCCTTCCAGTTCATCCTGCGCCAAAGGTTCCAGATGGTAACGCGCCGTAACCCGTTGTGCCAGCTGGCGCAATTCCGGACGTTCAAGCATCTGGTTGAGCTCGGGCTGACCGAGCATGATGACCTGCAGCAATTTATGCTTATCGGTTTCCAGATTGGTCAGCAGGCGAATCTGTTCAAGCACATCACTGTGAAGATTCTGCGCTTCATCGATAATCAGGACAGTCTGTTTCCCCTGAGCATGAGCAGCGAGAAGAAAACGGTTAATCAGATCAACGAAGTTCTTCACACTGGGCGAAATTGAGGAATAAGAAATTCTCAGCTCATCGCAAATTGTTGCGAGCAGTTCAATCACGCTGAGCTTGGGATTGAGGATAAAGGCGATTTCCGAGTTCTCAGGAATTTGCCCCAGGAGACAGCGACAGACAGTTGTCTTACCGGTCCCCACCTCACCCGTCAGCAGGACAAAACCACTGTCGGCTTTCATGCCGTAAATCAGGTGAGCCAGGGCTTCCCGATGACGTTCACTCATGTACAGAAACTGGGGGTCGGGAGCGATTGAAAAAGGCTCTTCTTTAAAACCGAAATAGTCTTTATACATTGGTCCCCTGAGATCAGGAATAACGTCAAGCGGATCTGGAATCACACATCAAAATCATTCTTTAGCAGTAGAAAAAGAAACAGTCAACCAGGCACTGGCAACAAAGAGCGAGACGGCAAGAAAAACCGGAAGATAGCCGAATTGTTGAATCAGCCCCCCGGCAAGCAGGGGAAAAAGCGCGGTTGTCAGGCTGGTTGTTCCGACGATTCCCTTGTACAGGGCCCGATTGGTATTGGTGGTAATTTCAATCAGGATACCGTCAAAGGCTATTTTCCTCGCCGAGATCGCGACACCCATAAGGAAGAAAACACTCAAAAAAACCGGCAGCGGCATTCCCGACAGGCATAAAACCAGAATCGGCAAAAGACTTCCACAAATGATGCAGCCTCGAACAACGTTGCTGAAACCGAAATTTTTAACGACTTTCGCCCAGACAAAATTAGACAGAATCATGCCGACAATCTGTACCAGCAGGTAAGTTCCCACCTGTTCTCCGCTGAGCCCGTAATGGCGGCTGGCAAAAGCGACGTAGAACGGCATCAGGGTCAGGCCAAATCCGGTCAGATTAACCAGAAGGATATAGCGAAAAAGAACCCTGTCCTCCCTTAGATAACTCGGCACAGCCTTTAAAACTGCGAAAAATGAATGGGCCTCATGAGCCGGACGAACATAAGGCTCGTCAATAGCCCAGAATCCAAATGCAGCGCAAAAAAGCAACAGCGCGGCCAACGCGAACATCCAGAAATAGTTGAGCGGATAAGCGTAATGCCCAAGGATCCAGCGGGATGCCGGAGCTGAGATCAGAAAAGCCAGGCTGGTTAATAGTTGGCGGTTGACAAAAAACCGGCCCCGCTGTTCAACCGCCAGGGATTTACCCAGGATATCGGTATATGAAACCCCGGCAAAGGTTCCGGAAATAGCAAAGACAAACATCAGGATGAACACCGAGGACATCAACAGCCTCGCGCTTAACGACTCGGAAATCAACAGGATTCCGGCCACCGCAGCCAAGGCCGCAACTCTCAAACCGACGCCGAGGAGCAAAAAGCCACGTTTGCGTGGCTGCATGTGCAGATAACCGGCAAACAACAGCTGACCAACTATCGGTGTACCGACCATGATTGCGGTTAGCAGACCTATCTCTACGGTTCCGCCACCCGATTTAACCACCAGTGACGGCAGAACGGTGTTGATTTCGGTTAAAGCAACCGTCAGCGCCAGAAAAACTGCATGCCAGAGAAAAGCGTAATAGTTCCGCTGTGCCATCTGCATAAACAAGATTAACTCAGAAAAAAGGACAGGAGAAAAAGCAAACAGATGATTGTACAAAAAAAAGGGCCCCGTGACCAGGAGGGGGATCACGGGGCAATCATTTTGAGAGGTTTTTTCGAAAGATATCTACTTTGACTATCAGCGTTTCGCCTGCCACAACAAAACGTTGATGGTCAATTTATAACTAAACTGGTCATCATTGTCAACAGAAAAAATATAACTTTTTTAGTTATTATTTGATTTTCTTTTTTGGGCCGATATCTTCCCATGATTTCATCCTGTTTGATGGAATCAACGGGTGCACTCCGTGGCCGACGGCAGAACCTCAACCATCAGCTGCGCTGATTTATTGCTTTCCCCATTTTGACCCCTCATGCTACTACAGAATAATCTTCATTATTGACCTGAGGGGATCTCATGGAATCACTACGCCACCTTTATCGCATCGGCACCGGCCCATCCAGCAGCCATACGATGGCACCGCGCCAGGCCGCGCTGACATTTCTCGGCCGACACCCAAAAGCACCGGCTTTTCGAGTCACCCTGTTCGGTAGTCTGGCAGCAACCGGACGCGGACACCTGACAGACAAAGCGTTAGAAAACGTCTTTCAGGCTAAATCTCTTGAACTCATCTGGATGCCGGAAAAACAGCTTCCGCTCCATCCCAACGGTATGCGTTTTGAAAGTTTTTCGGCAGCGGGCGAGACCATTGAGCGTTGGGAAGTTTACAGCGTAGGAGGCGGCGCTCTGCAGGATAGCGAGCGCAAAGCCGAAAATCCCGTTCTCTACTCACTGACCAGCCTACAGGATATTCTACAAAGAACGCACGAAAGCGGGGAATCCCTCTGGGAACACGTCTTGAACCACGAGGACCGCAATTTCCTTGATTACCTCGCGGAGGTTTGGGACGTCATGTCCTCGGCGATCCAGCAGGGCTTGAATCACGTCGGTGTGCTCCCCGGTGGGCTGGGGCTCGGCCGCAAAGCTCATACCTTCTACCGCAAAGCCGGCCTGTACGGTGTCCACCTGAAACATAATGCCCGCCTATGGGCCTATGCTCTGGCGGTTTCCGAAGAAAATGCCGCCGGCGGCATGATCGTCACGGCACCGACCTGCGGTGCCAGTGGAGTACTGCCGGCAGTCCTGCGCTACCTGCAGGAAACCCTGGAATGCAGCCACGAAGACATTCTGCGCGCCCTGGCAACTGCAGGCCTGATCGGCAACCTGGTCAAACACAACGCGTCCATATCAGGAGCGGAAGTCGGGTGTCAGGGAGAGATCGGCACCGCCTGCGCCATGGCTGCAGCGGCGGCCACCCAACTCCACGGCGGCACCCCCAGGCAGATTGAATACGCCGCTGAAATGGGGCTGGAACATCATCTCGGCCTGACCTGTGACCCGGTCAACGGACTCGTTCAGATCCCCTGCATCGAGCGCAATGCTCACGCCGCCACCCGGGCCTTGAGTTGCTGTCATTTTGCCCTGCTCTCCGGCGGAGAACATAAGATCAGTTTTGACGAAATCACGCTGGTCATGAAGGAAACCGGTCATGCCCTGCCCTCGCTCTATCGCGAAACGGCAGCGGGGGGCATCGCCCAGGCTTACCGACAAAGACAAGGGGGGGGCAAAGCCGTAACTAGAGAGGTTCGGCCATCTCTCCCATCTTTTCCATCAGGAAAGTTTTAAGATTGACTTTCTGATTCGTCAGGCCGATTTTTTTTCTAATACTGTTGCGCTGTTTATCAACCGTCAATTGGGAGACAGACAGCAGATCAGCAATTTGTTTGGACGTCTTCCCCTGGCGAATCAAGTTGGCAACCTGCATTTCTGCCGGAGTCAATTTCAAATTCATCGCCATCGACTTACGCACAAAAGGGGACGTCATATTCCTGATATGTTCTTCGATAATGTTTACATAGTTGACCTGCCTGACATCTAAATCAGTTCTTTTCAATTTATCCAGATAGGGCTCTATAAAACTGAGCAGATTGGTTGAAACCCGCTCTTCAAAAAACTTTTTCTCCTGTTCCACCTGCTTCATGAGAACCCGCAGAGAAATATTTGACTCTTCCAGGGCCGCCCGCTCTTTTTCCAACGCCATTTCACTCGACAAGAGCGCTTGCTGAAGGCGTTTCTGCTCTTCTACCTCTTCTGAAAGCCTGGTGTTTGCCTCAAGCAGTTCCTCCGTCCTCTGTTCAACCCGATGCTCCAACTCCTGATGGTAAGCGACCAGTTGCTGCTCTGCTTCTTTTTGTTTGGTCTGATCAATCAGGTAACCGTGGATCGATTCCAACTCGCCTCGGTCATTCCAGTTGAGAACAGTCGAATCATAAAACCAGCGATAGCTGCCGTTTTTTCTCATGAGGCGATAAGCCTGATCAAATCTATCTATTTTATGCGCGACAAACAGTTGAACTTCCATCTGGACCTGGTCCACATCATCAGGATGAATCAGATCCATAAACAAAAAATCGCTGGCGGTCATTTCTTGCGGGGTATAACCAAGGACTTCAAGACTATTCTCGGAGATATAACTGACCGGCCAACCCGGCTTAAACCGCCAGACCACAGCAACGGCAGGACCGCGGGCAAACAATGAGCGCTCAATTTCCAGCTTGTTTTCAACGGTAAGATGAAGGTCTACGATCAGCTGAACAGTGCGTGAAATACCGTGCAGCATGGCAATGAAATGCTGTCTGGGAATAATCGGCAGGTCCTTTAAGGTATCCACCAGAAACTTTTCATCAAGACCATATTTACGGGCATGCTCGCGAAACCACTCCGGATCCGGCGGTTCAAAAAACAGCTGTCCGACAAACAGATCGGCAATGTGGGTTCTGTTGATAATCAGAGGAGTACATCCGACAATGACACCATTGTCACATTGATGCAGAGTTGCTGATCCGACTCGCGGATCAAGTTGGGAAATCAGCCTTTTGTTACTGTCGCGGCAGAACTGACCGGCTTTTGAAAAATCATGATAAAAGTGATCGCACAGTTCTCGCCAACCAACTTTCAAAAGAACATCCTGCTTTTCAGGAGAAAATAATGTGATCGCAAGACCGGTCACGGCAAAAAATCTTCGAAAAGATTTTTCAATTTCGCAAAATCGACCAAGCTTTCCAAGTTTTTTCTAATGGAAACCAATTTACCATCCCCCGAAAAACAATATGAGTATTTTTCGTACCTATATTGTACTTTTTTTAATCATATTGTCCAGGTTTTTAAGTATGTTAACCTGAACTTCATTCACCAAACAGATGCCGGCCTTTGAATATGACTGAGACACACCAAAAAAACATGGATAGTCATCACTACGACCCTCTGGAAGTTGCCATTCGCCAGATGAAGATGAACGCCTCCAACCTGAAAACGATGGTGAACTTGGCGGCGAACGGGGTTAACACCGACAAGATTCTGGACGGAATTGTCGCAGCCGTGACCTATCAGTTCAAACTTGAAGAAAAAACCATCGCATCCTTAGGGGGTCATTTTCCCGGCGAACACATGAATGAACATCAGCGCTTCCTGAAAGAGCTGCAAAGGCAGGAAAAAGATTGGCGCTCCCATCGAATCAGCAGCAACCTCTTCGCCGAATCCCTCCAAGCTAAGCTTTTTTATCACACAAGTCTTTTCGACAGGTCGTTAACTGAGTCTGTAAAATCCCAGACGTAATAGTTTCGTAAAACTCACTCTAAAAGCACGCGCACCCAACTCCTTCATGTTAAATTCTCCATAATCGCAATACTGCAAGGAGAAGGACTCATGTCGGAACGAACAGAAACAGCGCGCTACAGTTTAGGAGAAGAGATTGCCAACAGCATCACTCACGGCATCGGGGCCCTTCTGGCCATAGCCGGGCTTGCGGTACTCATCAGCTTTGCCGGCCTACATGGCGATGTCTGGCATATAACAACCTGCAGTATTTTCGGCACAACCCTGATCCTGTCGTACCTGACCTCAACCCTTTACCATAGTATCCCGCTGGAAAAAGCCAAGCGCATCCTGCGCACCCTCGACCATTCGGCCATTTTTCTACTGATTGCCGGAACCTACACCCCCTTTATGCTGGTCAATCTGCGCGGCCCCTGGGGCTGGTCCCTGTTCGGCGCGGTCTGGGGCATTGCCTTGACCGGGGTCATTCTGAAAGCAACGGCTTTCGGCAAAATCCGCCTGCTCTCGACCGCGATCTACCTGATCATGGGCTGGATCGTGCTCATCGCCATCAAGCCTCTGCTGGCAGTCATCGCCCCTGAAGGCATGCAACTTCTGCTGCTGGGCGGTTTAGCCTACAGCTTCGGAGTCATCTTTTATGCCTGGAAAAAGCTGCCCTACAATCATGCCATCTGGCATCTTTTTGTTCTTGCGGGCAGTTGTTTTCATTACTTTGCCATCCTGTTTTATGTCATTCCCGGCTGATTTTGACAACTCACATTTCATCTTTATAATTTACGCTTATCTGCACAGTGACTGAACACTGATGAGGATAAAAAGACCGCCCGACGTCAAAAGCAAAAAAAGGTTCAACATCATCAAATGGGGCGGCAAACCGGTCATTCTCAGGAGGACTTAGCGCATGACGAAAACCAAAGGAACGATAGGTATTCTGACCGGTGGAGGGGATGTTCCAGGTCTTAACCCGGCCATTCGCGCCGTCACCGTTCGCGCTCTGCGCGAGGGCTACCGCGTTGTCGGCATACGTCGGGGCTGGGCCGGTCTGGTCGATCTGATTCCCGACCGCGAGGCGGACAACAGCAATAATGTTCTCGAGCTGAGCGAAGAGCTGGTCAACCGCGCCGGACGCACCGGGGGAACCTTTCTTCATACCTCACGGACCCGGCCGAGCCATCTGCCGGCAAGCAACCTGCCGAGCCACCTGCGCGACGTCTGTCGTGACGATATCAGTGACCTGACTCCCCAGGTACTGAAAAATCTCGAATTTCTCGGCATCGACACGCTGATCCCGATCGGTGGAGATGACACGTTAAGCTATGGCCTGCGGCTGCATCAGGAAGGGGTCAGGGTGATTGCCATTCCCAAAACCATGGACAATGACGTTCCCGGCACCGACTACTGTATCGGCTTCTCCACCTGCGTCACTCGGACCATTGAACTGACTCACCGCCTGCGCACCAGCGCCGGATCCCACGAACACTTTCTGGTTCTCGAGGTCTTCGGCCGTTATGCCGGCTATTCCGCTCTGCTTCCCACCATGGCCGGAGCCGCAGACCGTTGCGTGATTCCCGAACATCCTTTTGATATCGAACAGTTGGCCGAACTGCTGAGTCAGGACCGCAAAAAGAACCCGAGCAATTATTCTGTCGTGCTGGTTTCGGAAGGGGCGACCATGAGCCACCATGAAGAGATGCTGTTTGAAGGAGACGAAGCTGACCAGTTCGGCCACAAAAAACTTGGCGGAATCGGTGACCAGGTGGCTCGACAGCTCAAAGAGCTGTCCCCCCGCTACAACGCGGGCCGGCGGGTCAACGTGGTCAACCAGCGACTCGGCTATCTGGTACGCTGCGGCGACCCGGATGCCATGGACTCGATTGTCCCGATGGCCTTCGGCAACCTGGCCCTTGACCTGATCCTGCAAGGAACTTCAGGGCGCCTGGTCAGCTTACGCAACGGCTGCTATGACAACGTTCCCATTGACGTTGTCACCGGACGTAAAAAGGTGGTGGATGTGAACAAATATTACAATACCCGAAGGCTGCGGCCGATTTATGAGTCTTTTCTGCGTCAGCCACTGTTTATCATGACCAGCGATATCTGATGAAGCTCCGGCTGCATGTTGTAGGTGACGATGGACGCGGTTTTGCGCAATTGAAACACAAGCGCATGAGCCGCAGTGAAGCAATCCGCGAGTGCTCTTTTATGACCGCGGAGAAGACAAACGCTCCGTGATCCAGCCATTGAAAATCGCAAAGAGGATCAGGTAAAAGGTCAGTACCAAGGCGTAAAGCCAACCGAAATAAAGAATCATCAGAGGCAGCAGTTGAGGCTTGACACTGCGGGCATAGAGGAACGAAGCAATTAAGCTCGTGCGCATCCCCTTGCCGTGCAGATCCTTGAGAAATTCGTACCAGACATAGATTGGCCCCATGGAAAAAATCCCGCCGATAACGGCAATCGCGAGACCTTTCCAACCGGAATCCTGTCCAACGTGCTGCTTGACCCAACGGGGCTTGATCAGCAGATTGCTCAAAAACATCAGGCAGTAAACGACCGCCAGGACCGGCAGCAATTTTATCAGCATTCTGCCACTGAAAGTCAGAGCGCCGGTTGCTCGTTCCGGTGCCACAACAAGAGCCACCAGGTAACAGACCGCAACAGTCAGCAGAAAAACCCACGCGCCCCCCGGGGACGCCTTTTCGACCTTCCGGTTGGGAGTTTTTTTCATATGGCGGCCGAAAGAAGTTTCAGACTGGCCAGCACCAGAAAGGCGATCACCAGGGCAAAAAGAAACGATAACCCATTGCGCACCAGCGCGAAACGTCCTCCAAAAGTCTGTATCTCGGCCGGAAGTTGAATGCTGCCAACCGTAACCCAACTCACCAGCAGCGCCGTAACCGCCATCAGGCTGACCCCCTGATCAAGCAGCTCTCCCCCAAGCACATAGCTGACCAGGGGGTTGCCGATCGAAATCGATCCGATGGCGGCTCCGATCAAACCGTCGGTCAGAAAGCCCCCTCCCAGAAGTTCGGAAAAGCGCTTGAGGGGCACAAATTCCATGATAAACCCGGACAGCAGTGACACCGCCAGGATATTGGGGGCCATGCGCAGGAACATACTCCAGGTTTTTTTAAAATTGGCCGTGAGGTCGTGCCCTTCAGGCTTTGGCCGACGCATATCGTTCATAGACAATTACACCGCTTGTTGATGAACCCATTGAATAATCTGAGCACTGGTCAGGGCCCCGGACTGGCGGGCGCGTTCTTCTCCATGCACGTACAGAACAAGGGTCGGGATCGAGCGAATATTCAGCTGAGCTCCCAGTTGCTGTTCATTTTCGGTATTGACTTTGGCCAGCCTGAAGCGTGGCTCCAACTGCTTGGCCGCCGCGGCAAATGCCGGCCCCATCATCTTGCAGGGTCCGCACCAAGGCGCCCAGCAATCGACCAGCAGGGGAATATCATTCTTCTGCCGGTGCTGGGAAAAAGAGCGGCTGTTGAGTTCAATCGGCTCACCAAAGAACAGCGCTTGCTTGCATTTTCCGCACTTGGGATCGGCATTCAGCTTGGATGCCTGCAGCCGATTAATCACCAGACAATGGGGACAGACAATATGCAGTGATTCCATTTTTTATCCTTTAGATAAAACCCGGGCAACTTCGCTCTCAACCCCTGCGAACTGAAAAGGCTTAACGATGCGACCGGCAAAACCATAGCGTTGGTAATGCGCCATGATCGGATCGTTTGAATAACCGCTCGCGGCGATGACCTTCGCATCGGGATCACGTAAACGGATCTGGTCACAGGCCTCCTTACCGCTCATTCCCCCCGGGATGGTCAAATCCATAATCACCAGATCATAAGGTTGCCGGTCGTCCAGAGCAGCAAAATATCGATCTTTTCCGGATTCACCGTCGACCGCCTGATCGACCTGACAGCCCATCAGTTGGAGCATATCACTCAGAACAGTCAGAACCATGTCTTCATCATCAACGACCAGAACCCGGGCTTCTTTCACCACAGAATCAGTGACTGGAAAAGCTTCATCCTGACCATTGTTGAGCGCATGACGGACGGCGGGAAGATCAAGGGTGAAGACCGTCCCTTCGCCCGGCCGTGATGTCACCTCAATACTGCCGCGATGTTTTTCCACGATACTTCTGACCGTGGCTAACCCGAGGCCGCTACCGGTGTGCTTAGTGGTAAAGTAGGGATCGAATATCTTATCAATGATCTCCTCAGACATGCCGATTCCTTCATCCGCGATGGACAAACGAATGAAATTTCCAGGAGGTTGCGTCACCGAATCCATCTCCGATCGGGAACAATTCTCTGCCGTCACCTTGAGGAGGCCGCCCATCGGCATGGCATGCTTGGCGTTGATCGTCAAATTGGCAATCACCTGCCCAAGCTGGCCTTTATCAGCCTCGACCGACCACAGGTCCTCAGCAATCTGAAACTCCGCTTTAACCTGGCTGCCGCTGAGATTGAACTGGACGACATCAGCGATCAGCTGTTGAATATCGATCTGTTCCAGAACAGGATCTCCCCCCTTGGCAAAAGTCAGCAACTGATTAGTCAGACCGGTCGCCCTGTCCAGCGCATGATGAGCGACTTTCAGATAGGGAAAAGCCGCATGCCCAGGATCAAGTTTTCGCTTGGCCAGTTCCAGATTTCCAAAAAGCCCGGCGAGAATATTGTTGAAATCGTGTGCGATCCCCCCGGCCAGCAGGCCCACGGACTCGAGTTTTTTCACTTTGAAAAGCTCTTCTTCGGTCTTAATCCGCTCAGTTTCATCGCGAAAGACAACCACCTGACCGTGCAGAGATCCGTCCCCTTCATAAATAGGAGCGACACTTGCTGAAATACGACATTCACTGCCCGATTTTGCAACCAGGACCCCCTGCCGCTCAGGAACCCCCTGCAACTGAAGCAGAGGATCAGCGACCGACGGCTGTGTTGGGTCGCTGGAATCACCGAGAAGCTGAAAGTGGAAAACGGCCCTGAACGCCTGACCGGCAACCTCGTCCTGCCGCCAGCCGGTCAGTTGTTCGGCGACCGGGTTCATCAGTTCAACCCGCCCGGAATCATCAACGGTAATAACACCATCGACAATGGAAAGCAGCGTGACCTTTAATTGCTCGCGTTCGTCACGCATCGCTTTTTCAGCCAAACGCTTGTCTTCCAGCATGCGGTTGGCTGATGCTGCCATATGATCGAGTTCGGCGAAGCGGACAAGGTTTTGATCAATGGCTTCAGAAGAATAAGCCGCCCGGCTGAAAAAATCAGCGAAGAGGGAAAAATCTTTCTTCATCCGACTGCTTAGCCGGTTCAACAGCAATAGAAAGACAGCGATCGTCCCGCCAAGGGCAAAAACAAACAACAAGACATTCCGTTTGATATCAGCGGCGCTCTGGGCCTGCATAGCGAGAATCTTATCCTCGACATCATCGAGGTAGACCCCGGCGGCGACAATGAAACGGCCTTCACCGGCCAATTTGAAATAACTGGTTTTGGGACTGGGCTCGGGCTGATCGAATTTCTTGTACCAATAATCGACAAAACATTCTCCCTTTTCCCTGAGCCCCTTGAGAAACTCCTTACGGAACATTTTCCCCCGGGCATCCTGCAGATCATCAGAAATATGCTTGCCGACGATATCCGGGCGGTTGGGATTAGCATACATGATGGCAAAATCCTTACCCCCGTTGATATCAAGCAGATCAAGGATAAAAACGTAGCCTTGCCGATTCGGTCCGAAACGATGAGCTTCAACATGACGGGCCACGATTTCGCGCATCACCTGATCGACATCATCAAGATAGACTCCGCTGCCGATCAACCAGTCATAGGGCTCAAAACGTTTGACATAAGAAATTTTCAGGTAATCATTCCCGGACAGGTAGGGTTTCGTCCAGCGATACTGATAAAATCCTTCACCGCGCCCCCGGGCAATGGCAATCATGTCACGCACGACGTAATGACCCTGAGAATCCTGGACATCGAGCATGTTGCTATTTTCGAAATCGGGGCGAGCCGCAAAAAGATGCTCGGTTCCATCCAGACCGGTGATGAAAAAATAACCATCACCACCATCATAGCGAATCGGTCTGATCGCATCGATAATGAGCCAGCGGATCTCCGCCGGAGTTTTGCTGGCCCGGTGCTGACGATAGATATTGTCGGCGATGGCATGAGCTTCGTAGACCCGGTTCAGAACATCGGTTTTTCTCTGTTCAATGATTTTTTCAGTCTGAAAATTGATCAGCTTGACAACCCGCTCAACCTCGCATTTGATCCGTTCGCGTTGCTGCTCGGTATACTCTTTCCGCATCAGATCAGCGCGCGTCCTGGCTAAACGATAACCACCGCCGGCGTCCAGAACAATAGCCACCGCACCGAGAAGCAGCAGAAACACCACACCCCAGATGCGAATCGTGCGAATAAAACTGACTTTAGTTTTCATAACCGTTGCGCTTCAGTTGACAAAAACAGGGAAATTAAACCTTTTTTAGAGCTTTTCCGGGGATGAATCAAGCTTTCTCATTTCAGCGGATAAATAAAAAAACCCGCCAGGGAGGAGGGCCTGGCGGGGTAAACATGTGAGAGAGAGATTCACACGTCAAAAACTGAGTTATTTTTCCGTCGGTTTATTGCGCAGCGCTGCAGCCAGTAATTCAATGGTATGCTGAGCCCGTACCGGGACTTCAGCCTTTTCCAATCCACCACGGATCTGCATCATGCAGCCCGGGCAATCCATCGCTACACAGGTCGCGCCGGAAGCCTCGATATCATGGACTTTGTCCGCGAGGATCTTCCTGGAAATGTCCGGATGGCTGGTCAGCGAGTAGGATCCGCCAAAACCGCAACAGCGGTCCGCATGGTCCATCTCAACCAGGTCATGACCCGATTCTTTGATCAGGCGACGGGGCTCCTGCCAGACCCCGACACCTCGTTTAAGGTGACAGGAGTCGTGATAAGTGATCTTTTCTTTTTCAGCCAGGTCGGCGAAGATGCCGGCCCCATCCAACTGGTTGAGCACAAAACTGGCGGCATCCACGGTGATGCTGGAAAGCTTCTCGGCCTTTTTCGCCCAGGCGGGGTTGTCTTTAAGATGTTCGACAAAGTTGTGCTTCAACGCCATGGCACAGGTCGGACAGGTCGTCAGCACATAATCGGGATGACCCGCCAACATGGCGTCGATATTTTGCTTGGCCAGTTCGACTGCAGTCTCTTTTTCGCCGGAGTAGATTGCCGGAATTCCACAACAATTCTGTTCTTGAGGATAGAAGACTTCAACATCCAGGGCATTCATCACCTCGATCAGATCGAGACCCAGCTCGGGATAGAGAAAATCATTGGCGCAGCCGCCAAACAGGGCGACCCGGTAACGCGGCTTCTCAACCTGCTGCGCTTTCGCTTTAAATGCATCCCGCAAGGCGGTATCAGCAATGGCCGGCAGCGTCCGCCATTCCGTCAGCGGCGAGAAAAACAGCGGCAGATGCCGGATCGTTCGCTCACCGCGGGTGACCGGCTTCTGCAACATGCTGGCAGCTTTAATCATGGTATGGAAAAGCTTGCGGTTCTGCATCACCTTGCGGAACACCAGCGCCTTACCGGCACCGATTCCCTCTTCATCACCGACGGTTTCCCGCAGGTGAAGAATAATTTCTTCAAGATCAATGTTGGCGGGACAGACGGAAACACAGGAACGACAGCCGATACAGGCCTTGACCAGTTCCGCGGCGTTATCCAGCCCGTGATAGAACGCGGTCAGAATGATTCCGATTGCACCGATATAAATGTGGCCGAAGACATGCCCGCCGACGGTTTGATAAACCGGGCAGACATTGGCACAGGCACCGCAGCGAATACAGTTGAGAGCATCCCGGCACTGGGTTGATTCAGCCAGCGAACTGCGCCCATTGTCGAGCAACACAAAATGCAGTTCCTTCTCCTCGTCACCGCAGGGTACGGCCCCGCGAATCCAGGTCACATAGGAGGTCAACAACTGCCCCGTGGCATTTTTCGGCAGGATCTGCACGACCCGCGCAGCGTCTTCAAGGGTTGGAACCAGTTTCTCGATACCGATCAACGCCACGTGAACTTTCGGCAGAGTTGAAGCCAGACGGGCGTTGCCTTCGTTGGTCACCAGGGCGATTCCACCGGTTTCGGCGATGGCAACATTGGCTCCGGTGATGCCGATCTCGGCCTGAAAGTAACTCTCCCGCAGCTGCCGGCGCGCAACCTCAACCAGATGTTCGATTTCGGCCGGTTCCTGCCGGCCGGTCTCTTTGCTGAACAGCTCGGCAACCTCTTCTTTGAACATGTGAATCGCCGGCATCACCATGTGACTGGGGCGCTGCCCGGCCAGCTGAACGATCCATTCCCCCAGGTCGGTCTCCAGTGCCCGGGTTCCGGCTTTTTCCAGAGCCTTATTGAGATGGATTTCCTCGCTGACCATACTTTTGCTTTTCACCCCCAGCGTCGCTTTTTTCCGCCGAGCCAGATCGGCGATGTAGCGGTTGGCATCAGCCGCATCCCTGGCTTGATAAACAATCGCACCGGCAGCTTCAGCATTGGCGATAAACTGTTCCATAAGTTCGCCATGATGCTCCCGAACGCCGGTTTTCATCTCGGCAATCCGGCCCCGCAACTGTTCAAAGTCGAGCCCGCCGAACGCTTTTTCCCGCGACACCAGAAAGGCGTCTCCAAATTTATGCAGGGCATCCTGCAGCTTCGGCGTGGCCAGGGCCTGATCAATCTGTTTGCGGTAATCTTTGCTGCGTTGTTTATTCATAACAATTGACTCCTCACATCTCCAGAAAATCACTGGAGAATCCGGGGACCAGGAGAATAAACAACTCTTTCGGTCCATGGACACCGATCGTCAACACTCTTTCGATATCAGCCGTACGGCTCGGTCCGGTGATATAGGCGATATAATTGCGCGCATCACGCTGGTGAAGACGGCGCATGGGATCGACTGCCGCCAGACCGTCTGCAACAATCTTGGCCGGGTCGAGCAGAGCAAACTGTTTGGGCGGCAGGGTCGTCGCCAGGCGAATATCCTCTGCCGTGCTCTCCAGAACCAGAGAGCCGGTATCGGCGATGGCGAAATTTGTTCCGGTCAGACCGCCGTCCGCACGCCCGGCCGTTTCGGAACTGAATGCATTGAGCACGTCGAGACCGGCGTCCCGAAGAACAGTTTCCAGCCCGGATCGACAACCGGAAGGGAAAGTCGGGACCAGGAGAGGCCCGTCAACTTTGCCGGCAACAAACGTTGCAGCCTCGGCAATCGATGTACAGGAGATCACCTCGGCGCCAACGGCGACAGCTTTTTCGGAAAATAGCTCGATTAACGACTGATTCATCATAAGCAGATCCACATGTTGTTTAATTGGTCTGACCAGTGATATTATATGACCATTATTATGAAGTCAATCGCTAAAACCACCACACCGCTCCGATTGAGCCGGGGGACAAATAAAAACCGGAACTTTTTCAACTTGCATTCTTTAAAATACCTGTTTTGCTTTTTCTATCAGCAGAGATTGTGATTTTCGATTTTATTTTGATCGTTTGATTTATTTTTGAATCGTTTATTTTATATTCATTATCAATATGTTGTAAATTTTTATATTTTTTTGACTCATATATGCATCAGTATATATTATGGCCTTCGCGCTCAACCTCTGCATTTAAACCCTTTTGAGTGAATGGAATAATCCTTGCTTCTCTGAAAACGTTCTTACTCATCATTCACACCAGGAGATTTCCTATGAAAGACGTCTTTGTTGTATCCGCCCTCAGAACCCCCTTTGGTTCGTTCGGTGGGGCCTTGAGTGACATTCCGGCCCCGGTGATGGCTTCGCAGGTCATCGCTGAGCTCATGACCCGGACAAAACTTGTCGGCGATCAGATCGATGAAGTGATCATCGGCCAGGTCCTGCAAGGGGGCACGGCTCAAGCCCCGGCGCGTCAGGCCATGCGTCTGGCAGGACTGCCGGACAAGGTTCACGCCATGACCATCAACAAGGTCTGCGGTAGCGGCCTTAAATCAATCATGCTGGGCGCTGATTCTATCCAACTCGGCCACTCACAGCTGGTTATCGCCGGTGGCATGGAAAACATGTCCCTGGCACCCTACGCACTTCAGAATGCTCGTTTCGGTCAACGCCTCGGCAACGGCGAAATGATTGATCTGATCGTCTATGACGGCCTGCAGGATCCCTACTCCAAACGCCATATGGGGGAAATCACCGAGGACTGGGTCGCCGGCCATGGCCTCTCCCGTGACGAACAGGACGCTTACGCAGTGCGCTCTTACAGCCTGTCCCAGGCGGCCGTCAACAGTGGTACCTTTGACGCTGAACTGGTGACTGTGGTGAAAAAATCACGCAAAGGAGAAACCTCCGTCAGCGCAGACGAAGAACCTTTCCGCGGCAGCATCGATAAACTTTCCGGACTGCGGCCGGTATTCAGTAAAGAGGGGACGATTACCGCCGGCAACGCCTCGACCATCAATGACGGCGCCGGACTGGCCCTGCTGGCCGGAGAAGAGGCGATCAACCAACAGGGGCTGACCCCGGTTGCCCGCCTGGTGGCCAGCGCAACCAACAGC
>JAFGEL010000004.1 GCA_016931615.1 Desulfuromonadales bacterium | reverse complement strand
ATTCCGGGGACATAATACCAATTTAAAAAAATTGACTGCATGGAATGATTTCGCTAGGCTGTCAGTCCAATACCAATAATATAAAATGATGCCAGTCCGGAGGGGGTAATGGCACGTTTTGCACGTCTGGTTGTTCCAAACTATCCACATCATATCACCCAGCGCGGTGTCCGTTCCATGGCTATCTTTGCCGGTGATCAAGATCGGCTCACCTATTTAAAGATCATGGCTAAAGAAGGTGAACTCTCAGGCGTGACCTTCCTGTCCTGGTGCCTGATGACCAACCATGTCCACCTGATTGCCGTTCCCGAAAATGAAGACTCTCTGGCGCGCACTATTGGTGAAGCTCACCGGCGCTACACTCGGATGAAAAACTTCACAGAAGGAGTCCGCGGCTATCTTTTTCAAGGCCGTTTCGGCTCCTGTGTCCTGGATCAGTCACATCTTCTGGCCGCAGGACGCTATGTGGAGCGTAATCCCGTGGCTGCGGGCATGGTTGACTCGCCCGTGGATTATCCCTGGTCAAGCGCCGGTTATCACTGCGGCAGAGTTAATCATGATCCTCTGGTCCGAGAGCGAAGTTTGCCCGAAATGGTTGACGATTGGTCAACATTTCTGGAGACAACGGATGCAGAGCAGGATCGCATGATTCAAAGAAGAACGAAAACCGGACGGCCATTGGGTGGTGAAGAATTTATTTCCGATCTTGAAGTATTAACAGGGCGAAAGTTGCGATTGAAAACAGCTGGGAGGCCACGAAATGACAGGAAATAGGTATTATGTCCCCGGAATATTTTCCGGGTGGAGGTCTGCGGCATGAGCGGATTTTACCTGCTGGCCCTGGTTGGGCTCTGGCTGTTGGCTGGATGGGTCATTTGTCGCCTTTGGCGGCGGTGGCATCCACAAAAACTGAAAGAAAAAGTTCTGCATATTGCCATCGGTTTTCTTATTTTTTGCGTTTGGTTTGGTGGAGCTTTCTGGGAAGTTGCCGGGAAGAAGATGTATTGGGATGCCCAGGTACGAAAGATGTGCGCAATTGATGGAGGCGTCAAGGTTTATGAGACGGTGGAATTGACGCCGGATTTGTTGGATAGATTTGGGCGGATACATATTCCTGAAAAATCTGATGTTAAGGATACGGATATATATTTTTACGATACGGGAATTCAAGTCATAAGAAATGAAAATCCTAAAATTTCACGAACTCGTCATGTAGTTATTCGCCACAGTGACAACAAAGTTCTGGGTGAACTCATACGTTATGGACGGGGTGGAGGGGATTTACCCGGACCTTGGGAACCTTCATACTTTCTGTGTCCAGACCCGGTAAAAGGAAGTAATTTCGAAAACTCAATTTTTCTAAAGGGGGATAAAAAATGAGTACAATATCAAATTATTATAAATATTCTGAGCTTGCTTTTGCATCATATTCAAATTTGGTTTCTGGAATGTTACGTCCAGATTATATTGATGCTTTAATGCGTGGTGATGAAGGTATGTCCCAGAAACAAGCTGCCACCTTCGCCGACACCTATACCATCATCGACCAATACAACGATCCTTCCAGCGGCTTATCCGTCACTCTATTTGAAGATGGAGCAGGGGCCCAGACCGTTGCCATACGGGGGACCACACCGACTGATCTTCTTGATCTTGCAACCGATATCATCGATATCGCACTGCTTGGAACACCCGAATACCAAGCCCAATATTCTGCTCTTTCCGCCAAGGTGCAACAGTGGCTTTTAAGCGGCGATCTTCATTCCGGGTTCACAGTGACCGGACACTCTTTAGGCGGTTTTCTGGCCCAGGCTCTGGCGGCGCAGTTTGATTCTGACGTATCGGCTGCTTACACTTACAATGCCCCCGGTTTTTCTGTGGGGGGAAGTGTCACAAATATCGGAACGGAACTGCTGGATATTTTTGGCATCGTCGATGCCACCGTACCGAACGACAAAATATTCAATGTCAGAGCGTTAGAAGGTATTTCTGCCACCGCCGGGTTGGGGCAGATGCTCGGATCGATTCAGGTTGTCTCCATTGAAAACCAATCCCCCAACCTGATCGCAAATCACTACATAGCACCCCTTGTCGATTCCCTTGCAGTTCATGACCTGTTCTCACAAGGAGGTGTATTCCGGGGACATAATACCAATTTAAAAAAATTGACTGCATGGAATGATTTCGCTAGGTTGTCAGTCCAATACCAATACCAATACCAATAACATGAAATGATGCCAGTCCGGAGGGGGTAATGGCTCGTTTTTCACGTCTGGTTGTTCCAAACCATCTACATCACATCACTCAACGCGGTGTCCGTTCCGTTAACATCTTTGCTGATGATCAAGAGCGGTCGAGCTATTTGCAGCTCATGGCAGAAGAAGCAGAACGCTCAGGTGTTGCCTTCCTGTCCTGGTGCCTGATGACCAATCACGTTCATCTGATCGCTGTTCCCGAAAAAGAGGATTCCCTGGCTCGTGCCATTGGCGAAGCTCACCGTCGTTACACTCGCATGAAAAACTTTACAGAAGGAGTCCGTGGTTATTTGTTTCATGGACGCTTTGGTTCCTGTGTGCTCAACCAGCAGCATTTGCTGACCGCAGGACGCTATGTGGAACGCAATCCTGTGACTGCAGGCATGGTCGAACCTCCTGTTGATTATCCCTGGTCAAGCGCACGTTACAACTGTGGGATAGTCGAAGATGATCAGCTGGTACAAGAACAACGTTTGCCCGCTATGGTCGACGATTGGTCAAGATTTCTGAAGACAACGGACAAAGAGCAGGATCGCATGATTCAAAAAAGAACCAAAACCGGTCGTCCATTGGGTGGGGATCAATTTGTCATGCAACTTGAAAAGTTAACCGGGCGGGAGCTGATGCTGAAAACAGCGGGGAGGCCGAGAGTTGACAGAAAATAGGTATTATGTCCCCGGAACAGATCCCTGTGGGGGCATTGTGTCTCCGGAAAATTTATGTAGGAGGGTTGAATGATCGGATTGATAATGATAGCGGCATTTGCCGTTTATCTGTTGGTCACCATTGTTGTGGTTCGTTTTACGATTCGCTGGGCACGTCGGAACGGTCGAGGTGTAAAGCGCTGGGCAGTCGTTGCTGTTTTTGTGATGTACAACCTCGTGTTCTGGGACTTAATCCCTACTTATGTGTTGTACAAGTATTACTGCACTACCAAAGCGGGATTTTGGGTCTATAAGACACCGGAAGAGTGGAAGAATGAAAATCCTGGGGTTGCTGAAACACTAAATCGAGCACACTCACATAGTTTCCAAAATTCCGACGGTTCAATAGGGATGAAATTAAATGAAAGGTTCACAAGACTCCAAAAAGCTAGAACAACAACCTTGTTACCTGTAACACTTTATGATGCTTCAATTATAGATGTGAAAAATAATGAAGTATTGGTTGAACGTATTAGTATCGGTGCCGGATATCCAGCCGGTAAAGGGTTTATAAGATTTTGGACCAATATTAATTCATGTGTTCCTGAAAATAATAAACTTGATGCGTATACAATAGCTTACCGAGATTTAGGAGGGGAATGATATGTCAACAATCAAAACTTATTATGAAATGGCGCTTTTATCTGAATTAAGTTATGTCCACTTTGATGAATTTAACTATTTAGATAGTCATATATTAGAGCTCTCACTTCAACCTACAGCAGGTTTTAAAGGCACCCTATCAGCCACCCAAGCCGCTGATTTTGTCGATACTTGGGAGATTGTCTCCTATCAGGGAAACACCGAAAGCGATTTCTCTGCCACGCTGTTAAAAAATAAGCAAACTGGCGAATACATTTACGCCTGTCGGGGAACAGAACCGTCTTTGTTCTCGACTGATTTGTGGAGTGCTGATCTTGGTGATATCGTCACCGACGGCCTGGCAATGAAGCAGATAGTCGATATGTATAACGACTGGAAAAGATTGAACACTTTACGAGATGGCATTTACCAAGCTGCCCATCTCGAACATCTGGATTTAGAAACAGATGATTTGATTTCAATAAAATTGGCAGGCACGCCACAGGATTACGAAAATTATGTCGCTTCGCTTTATGCACAGGGAAATATCATCATCGATGAGCCTGGTGGGGATGTCTACAGAATAAGATTTGATGATTCTGACTCGATTTTTACGGATGAGCGTCGTTTTGGGGTAGGTGCTCTTGATGGTGGGGAAAGCATTTCCGTAACGGGACACAGCTTGGGAGGCCACCTTGCCACAGCGTTCAGTCGTCTTTTTCCTGATACCGGTGTAGAGGCTATTACCATAAATGGTGCTGGCTATCCGACCGGAACCACTCCGGGATTAAGTGGCAATGCCGAAAGCAATATCAGCAACCTGTTTAGTACGTTAGGCGGGGCAGATGAATTTTCTTCTGGAAACATTCTTAATTTATATGGAGAAGAGTTCATCGAAATGACCACCATGGATCAGGAATGGGGGTTGGAGCAGCCGGGGGCACATCAACCGATATTTATCGAAGATACTGGTTTGTTAACCAATACACTGGGGCATGGCAAAGAACAAATGACGGATGCCTTAGCCGTTTATGATTTATTTGCCCGTCTTGATCCTCAATTGCAGTCTGCTGAAATCTCCGACGCCTTTTCACTGCTGAATCCGATTTTTGAAGCGGCAACGGATATAACGGACAGGCGTGAGACTTTTGAAACTCTTATCAATGTTTTTGGCGAGATTTACGTAGAAAATTACACTCCGATAAAAAACGCGCAGTGGAATGTCGAAAACGGCCGAGAAATTTTTTACGCGGCTATCAAAAAGATTCAAGATGATATTGTGGGAAAAGAAGCAACTGTTGTCAGCCTGGTCGATAAATCAACATTAGAACTACAAGACCTTGCTTATACGGATGAAGCGTACAGATATGCGTTAGTCCATCTCTCCCCGTTTGCAATCTCTGGCGCAGACTATTCACGTTTGAACGCGGATGGTGAGCTCGACATATTTGACCCTGAAACGGGGAAAGGGCAGTTGAGCGAGAGGTATCTGGCCGACCGAACTGAAATGTTTACCAAGTGGCTGTACGACAATAACAATGATTTGATGGGGGACAGTGGTTCAGATGTCATCTATGTTGATTTGGCAAAAAACATTTCGTTGAATGAGTTGTTACTCAATCCTGATAGAAAAATGGTTTTTGGGAGCGAGGCAAATGAAACGTTGGATGGAACAGATCGATTGATCACTGATAACTATGTTGATCATCTCTATGGCATGGGCGGCAATGACACCCTGAATGGGTTCGGTGGCATTGACTGGCTTGAAGGCGGCAAAGGTCGGGATACCCTGATAGGCGGCGCTGGAAATGACATCTTCTATATCCAGGGAATGGACACCGACTACGACATCTACAATGGCGGTGACGATAACGATACCATCCTCGGCAGCTCCGGCGACGACACCATCCGGGTCACCTCTTTATCCCTTGCAGATAACTCCATCGAAGTCATTGACGGCGGCGACGGAGAGGACAGCATTTCCGGCACAGGCGACAACAACACCATTGATCTCACCGGAATAGACGTCGAGCATATCGAACGCATCGAAGGAGGGGCAGGGCAGGATACCCTGATCGGCACGGACGACGCCGATGTTTTGTATGGCGGGACGAAAGAGGCCGAAGAGGACAATGCCGTGGATACCCTTAAAGGGGGGGGTGGCAATGATGAATACCATGTCGGTAACGGCGACATCATCAACGATTCGGATCACCAGGGCATGATCTGGTTGAGCGGGCAGCAGCTGTCTAGTCTGACACTGACGCAAGCGGCGGAAAACAGTGATCTCTACAAAACCGATGACTATCTGGCCAGGCTTGACAGCGATACCGGATCTCTCTCCGTTTATGATCGCAACAGAAACCTCAGCTTCACCATCGAGAATTTCAGCACAGGCAATTTTGGGTTGACTCTTGCCGAATACACGGAGCCTCAGGAAACCTTTGATGGCACTTTGACCGGAACGTCTGAACATGATGAAATGAGTATCATCAACCTTGGCTCTGATCAAACGAATTGGGAGCTGGCTTATACCTCCTTTCCTGACGGTACCTCCAGCAATACGCCATTCTTCACTACCCCACTCCCCGCCGTTGCCCCGCATCTGTCAATCACTGGTGGGGGTTCCGGTGATTTTCTCTTTGGTTTCCAAAGCTATGATCATATCGACGGCGGCAGCGGCAGCGATGTCATCATGGGCTACCTGGGATATTGGGATGGAGTTGACCTTACCATGACCGGTCCGCTGGAAGGGGATCTGATAGAAGGCGGCAGCGGCAATGACTGGATTCAGGGCAGCGGCGGTGACGACCAACTGTTCGGCGGCGCGAATAACGACATCATCCAGGGCTATGACAGCGAGGATTATCTGTCCGGAGATGACGGCAACGATGTCCTGGCCGGAGGCGCTTACGACGCCATTCTGGAAGGCGGCGACGGCGACGACGCTCTGTTCGGCGACGGCTACTATACCGGTTCCGGCAGCGTGACCACGGATAATGTCGACAGCTTCGGCCTGACTTTCAGCTATGCCGCTGAAGGCTTTGCCATCGACTACAGCGCAATCAATTTCAATATCTACAATGATGCTCCTAATCCTGGAGAGGACTTTCTCTCTGGTGGTCTGGGCCGGGACTGGCTCGACGGCGGCGCGGGCAACGACATCCTTGACGGCGGCAATGATTCCGATTCGTTGTTCGGCGGCGACGGCAACGATAATCTTCAAGGCGGCACGGGCAATGACTGGTTGGTCGGCGACAACGGCGATCTGACCGGGACGGGCAACGATGTCCTTTCCGGCGGCGGTGACAACGACCTTCTTTACGGACTCGGCGGCGATGACGTCCTCCATGGCGATGGCGGGGCTGATGAGCTGTTCGGTGGAGAGGGTGTCGATATTCTCAACGGAGGGGATGAAGCCGATTATCTCTCCGGAGGAGACGGTAACGATATCCTGATCGGCGGCCGGGGCACGGACACACTTGAAGGCGGAGCCGGTATCGACAGATATGTTTTATCGGAGGGTGACGATACCTCTTGGATCACTGATTCCGGAGAAAATATCATCGAGTTTACAAGTGTCTTTTCGCTGGAAGAACTGTCGGTTTCCTATGCGACTATAACCGGGGATACGGCAATCCTCGATCAGAACGGTAACAGTCTATGGATTGAATACGGAAGCGGAGATCTGGCGATTATTGAAAACGGTCGGATAAACGATGCTCTTCAATTTACTCTGGCCGACGGCAGCACTTACAACACGGCTGATATCGTGGACACTGTGGCCGACACCATTCAGGGTACCGACGGTGACGATACGATTTACAGCGGGGGCGGAGACGATACGCTGTACGGCAATGATGGGAATGACCAATTATTCGGTGAGGACGGCAATGACATATTATATAGCGGTTCCGGAATTGATTCGCTTTATGGTGGTACGGGAGACGATCTCCTGTATGGCGAATCAGGAGACAATCTGCTTGTCGGAGGTTCTGATAATGACATCCTGACCAGCCGGAACGGAAATGACGTCCTGATCGGTGGAACAGGAAATGATGAGTTCAGGATATACGGCGGCGGTCATGACGTTATTGATGATACGGAGGGACAAAGTTTTGTCCGGTTAACTTCGACGTATACCGAACTAAGGTATATTGCCTATGTTGATGAGCAGATTGTCGAGAACCCGGAGGGGCCCGATTTGCTGATTGTGTTTGACGAGGAGAATGCCCTGACCATCAGAAACGGACGTAACGCGGATCTTCCTTTCATTTATCTGTTCGGAACCCAGGAAATCAGCCATGCGAGCTTGTTGAATGAAGTGAACGAAGAAATAACCGGTTCGGATGGGAATGATACGATCGATGCCGGCGGAGGCGACGACAGCGTCAATGCCGGAGTCGGAGCGGATATCGTTTATGGCGGCTCGGGAGACGACATCCTGCATGGCGGCGTGGGGGATGACGTCCTTTGGGGAGAGGCAGGGAACGACACTCTTTACGGCGATGAAGGCGACGATGAACTCAACGGTGGCGAGGGCGAAGATATCCTCTTCGGAGGAGCGGGGAACGATACCCTGTATGTAAGTGATTGGCGATATGAGTATCTAAATAATACTTTATATATGGTCCCGGATGAGCAGGGATTTGACGGTGGCGATGGCGACGGGGATAACCTGGACCTGTCTTCTGCCTTCGAAAAAATTATTACTGAGCAACGATCGATCGATTATGTTTCGGCAGATCTGGTGAGCGGGAGCTTTCCCGGCATAGAAAACATACATGGTTCGGAATACAATGATTTTCTCAGCGGAAATGCTGCGGCAAATACCCTTTTGGGACGCGGTGGCGACGATATGCTGCAAGGTAGAGAGGGCGCGGATGTGCTGGATGGGGATGAGGGTTTTGACCTCTCCATCTATACGGATTCTTCAGCGGGTATCCTAGTAAATCTTCAATCGGGGGAGGCTGGCGGCGGAAGCGCCGAGGGGGATACTCTGGTCAACATTGAAGGGGTCATCGGTTCGGCTTATGCTGATATTCTGACCGGAGATGATCAAGACAATCATCTCTCCGGGGGGGATGGAGATGATATTATCTCTGGGGGGGACGGTGATGATGTCTTGGATGGCGGGTTGGGAGCAAACACGATTTATGCCGGAGCTGGTGAAGATACGATTAAAGCCGGAGGGGAAAATAGCCGTGTTTTTGGCGGAGAAGGAGCTGACTATTTAGAAAATACCGGAGAAGATGCCGAACTCTACGGTGAAGAGGGTAACGATCACATTTTCATCAATGGTTCAGCCGATGTTCTCGTGGATGGAGGAACCGGTAATGATGAGTTGCACAGTTGGATAGCATATAATGATGTTCAACTGCTCGGCGGCGACGGCAATGATCTGCTTGTGACACATCAATTAATAACGTCTTCCGTGTTTTCCTCTCCAACAATCATGCGAGGTGGGGCTGGTAATGATTATCTGCATTCACTGAAATCTGATGGTTTACTAGGTGAAGAAGGGGATGACCTGCTGGTCAACCAGTACGCTCCCGGACTTCTGTATGGTGATGCCGGAAATGATATTTTGTTTTGTCAGGAATATAGAAATTTTTCTGGCCATGTATTGGAAGATCACCTTACCGGAGGTAGCGGTAATGATCTTCTTCAGGGCGGATGGTCGAACGACCATTATTATTTTTCTTCCGGCGATGGAGATGACATTATTTATGATGAATCAGACTCAAACACGATTTATTTGAACGGGGCAATATCCATTTCAGATCTTCAGTTGAAAACTGTGTCCTTTCTGAACGAAATAAGCACAACGACATATTACCCTGACTTTGCGGGAGGCAATCCGGCATATTATTATACTCTTCTGGATAATGATATTTCCGAGGTTTATGAAAATCCGGAAGGGGAATATCTTCAGATTCAGTATGGCCCTACAGATTCGATTACGTTCGCGGTAACTGGTGCAGAAGAAAATTGTAATTTTGTTTTTAGTGGCGGCGTTGCTATCTATAGTTATCAGGAATTGCTGGCAGCTATTGAGAGCAACCATGCTCCTGTCGTCAGCGGTCCGGTTGATCTGGGCAGCATCCTGGAAGACGGCAGCCTGTCGGTTTCCGTTGAAACGCTTCTCAGTCAGACTACTGATCTCGATGGCGACAGTCTGACCATCGATAATCTGACCGTCGATACCGGCACGCTCACGGATAACGGCGACGGTACTTGGCTGTATCGCCCCGATGCCGATGCCAATGGCCCGGTGCTTTTTCAATATCAGATCAGCGACGGGCAGGAGACGGCGACCGCGACCGCCACTCTGGAGGTCGAAGCCGTCAATGACAGTCCAATCCTGACGACGGAGAACGCCACATATCAGTTGTTCGGCGTTCCGGAACAGGAAGGGAGCGTTGTGGCCTCGGATGTCGACGGCGATCCGTTGTCCTATGTGGTCGCTGTTGAACCGGAACACGGGCAGTTGACTGTTGACGAAGACGGGCGCTGGCTCTATCGGGCTGAACCGGATTATTGCGGACCGGACCAGGCCAGCCTGGAAGTGTCGGACGGGGCGGGAGGAACCGCTTCAATGACCCTTGATTTTATCGTCAACGTTTATCCGGGCGGAGATCTTGTCCTGGATGCCGATGCGCCCGAGAGCCTGTTGCTCGACGGAGTCGGAATTGATGCTCTGAGTTTGAGCCGCCAGGGAGACGATCTGTTGATCGCGATTGCCGATCAGGGCAGCTTGACGCTGACGGATTATTTTATCGCAACGCAGAACAGCATCGATCGGCTACAGACCGAAGACGGTATTTTGCGACTCGACCGGGATGCAATACAACAAAGCAACGACGGCTGGTTGCCGGTGGAAACCTTTGCCGGTAACGACGCCGATAAAGATCTGCTGGTCGGCAGCTGGCGCGTTGATATCATGACTGGCGGGGGGAATGACGATGTGCTGTTCGGCGGCGGCGGGACGGACACTTTGAACGGCAATGACGGCGACGATACGCTTCTGGGCGAAGACGGCTATGACGTTCTGTTCGGTGGTGCCGGAAATGATGTGCTGTTCGGCGGCAATGACTGGGATGCCTTATCCGGCGGTGGCGGAGATGATCTGTTGGTAGGAGGTGCCGGCAGCGATGCCTTATCCGGGGACAGCGGCCAGGATCGTTTGTGGGGCGGAAAAGACAGAGATTTGCTCTCCGGCGGCAGCGGCGACGACATCTACCGGTTCAATTCGGGAGACGGCAGAGACATCATTTTCGACGCATCCGGAGATGACGGCATTATCTTCGGCGACGAAGTGACTGCTGAAGGGTTTGCCCTATACAAGCAAAGGGACACCCTGCAGATCGGTTACGGTGTGGACGATGTCATTACCCTGGCCGATTACAGCGATTCCGAAACCGGCAACCGCATCGAAAATATCACCCTGGCCGACGGCAGCTACCTGACTGATGACGACATCAACCAGATCATCCAGGAGATGAGCGCCTTTGCCACGGCGGAAGGGATCTCGCTGGACAGCCTGGACGATGTGCGCCAGAACGAAGAGCTGCTAACCATTGTCGCTGGCGGGTGGCAGGCGGCTTAATTGACAGAATTGAGGTTGTGAAGAAACCGGGGACACGTAACGAGTACATGTCCCCGGTTTCTTCACGGTATCATCAATTTAGTATTGTAAGTAAAAAATGAGGGGGATTCTTTGTTTTATCCGGCCTTGCGCCGGGCTGTTGTGATCATTTGCCTACTCTTGGGCAGCCCGGCTTTTTCCCATGCGGAACTTCTCACTTTTGACAATGTCCTGGCGGAAGGGCTGAAGAACGCTCTTGATCTGCAGATCGGTGCGGAGAACCTTGCCGCAGCCGAGGCTGCGGTGGGGGAAGCCAGGGCCGACTACTATCCGCAGCTGTTTTTGCGTTACGGTCAGGAGTATGTCCATGTTTACGATGAGTTCAATGCCGTTGTTTCCGTGGGCGATACGGTCTATTCCGACAGTACGTCCAAGTACAAAAGCTCACTGTACCTTTTCTCCCAATACAACCTTTACGATTTCGGCCGTCGGCGGCTGAAAATCGATTATGCCGAGCAGCAAGTCAGGATTTCATCCCTGCAGATCGACCAGGGCCGCCTGGAGGTCTCAAGGATGCTGCTCGATCTTTATAGCCGGGGCCTGAAGCTGCAGTACCGGATGGCTGTGCAGCAGGCAGTTCTGGACAGGCATAATCGTATTTATCGACTGGCCGATCAATTGCGGGGGGCCGGGCGCTACGGTCGGCAGGATGTCGGGGATGCGGCACTGGCATTGGCGGAAACCCTTTCCGGGCTGGAGGATCTGCGGATCGAGTTCGCGGCGATCCTGGCTGAAATCAGCCTGTATACCCGCCGCGAGTACAATCCCGATGACGTCTCTCTGTCCGGCTTGGAATTGCCGGGAGATGAGCCCCGGTTCGGTGAACACCTGGAAATGTTTCCCGAAATCCTGATCCTGCAAGAACAGATCAAGCGGAAAAAAACCGAGTTGACGCTTGCCGAAAGGACCTTTCTGCCGCAACTGACCCTGTCCGGCAGTTTCGGCATGTACGGCAGCGATGACAACAGTTACAGCGCCGCGCTGCAGGCGCTGAGCAAGCGTGATGCGAGCATCTATCTGTCCATCAATATGCCTCTGTTCGACGGTTTTTCTGCCCGCTCCCAAAAACGTCGCCTGCAGCGCGAAATCGCCGGCCTGGAACTGGAAAAGCAAAAAACAATCATGGAACTGCAGAACGAGTACAGGAAGGTGCGGATGTCTTATCAATCGTTGCTGGGTTTTGAACCGGAGCGGGATGACGTGAAACGCCGAATCGGCCGGCAGACCAATGATCTGAACCGGTTGTCGCATCAACAGATGATCGATCAGGTGGCTTTGGAGCGGAAACGGATCGCGTTTGCCCGGCACCGCCTGGACGCCGACCTGCGGCAGATCGATTATGTCAGTGCTGCCCTGCTGCTGAAACTGCTCAACGAGGCCGGATCATGAACAGCGGTTTGCTGGCCTTTGACGTGGTGGCCCGGATCAACCGGATCGATGTCGATATCCGTGCGGTCGCGCGGGAATTCAGCCTGCAGGACTTGGTGACGCCGGAAGAACTGTTGCGGATTGCCGGAAAGTTCGATTTCAAGGCAAAGCTCAAAGAACTTTCGGTGGCAAAGTTGACCGAGGCCTATCCTTTGCCGGCCATTGCCGTCGGTCGTGACGGGCATTATGCCGTGTTGCTGAAAAACAGCGAAGCGGACGGGAAATGTCTGTTGTTCGACCCGCGGGAAAAGAAAACCCTGTCTTTACTGGTTGTCGAGGTGGAAGAGCGTTTCAACCGGTTCATCGTTCTGCGGCATAAAAAGATCAATTCCCAGGTGGTTTTCGGCTTCGGCTGGTTTCTTCAGGAGATCATCAAATTCAAACGGATTATCGGCGAAGTGCTGCTCGGCTCTTTTGTCGTCCAGTTGTTCGGTCTGGTCACGCCGTTGTTTACCCAGGTGATTCTGGACAAGGTCATTGTCCATCGCAGTCTGACCACGTTGGATGTGCTGGCGATCGCTTTTCTCGCCGTGGCGGTTTTCGAACTGCTGCTGAATATCGCCCGGAATTACATCTTCATCCATACCGCACACAAACTGGACGCCAAACTGGGGGCCAAGCTGTTCAAACACCTGCTGGCCCTGCCGTTCCGTTATTTCGAGTCGCGCAAGGTCGGCAATATCGCCGCCCGGGTCCGGGAATTGGATACGATCCGCGAATTCATCACCAACAAGGCGGTCAGTGTGGTCATCGACCTGTTCTTCTCCCTGGTGTTCGTGGCGGTGATGCTGCTCTACAGTGTCAAGCTGACGCTGATCGTCCTCGGCTTCGTGGGAGTGATCGGTTTGCTGTACCTGATCATCACCCCGGAGTTACGGCGCCGGCTGGAGAACAAGTTCCAGATGGCGGCATCCTCCAATTCCTACCTGGTCGAATCGGTGACCGGGGTGCAGACGGTCAAATCCCTGGCCGTGGAAGGAACCATGCAGAATCGCTGGGAGGACCACCTGGGGCGCTATGTCAGTTCCAGTTTCAACCTGGCCAATATATCGAACGTCTCCGGGGCCCTGTCCGGGACCCTGCGCCGGCTGATGACGATTTCCGTGCTCTATCTCGGGGTCAAAGCAGTGTTGCAGGGCGATCTGACCATCGGTCAACTGATCGCTTTCCAGATGTTCTCCGGGCAGTTTGCCGGACCGGTCCTGCGCCTGGTCAACCTGTGGAATGAATTTCAACAGGCCCTGCTGTCTGTCGACCGCCTGGGGGATATCCTCAACCATCCCCAGGAAGTCTCGACGGACAAGGCCATCACCCTGCCGCAGCTTAAAGGCGCGCTGAAGATCGATAATGTCTCGTTCAAGTATTCACCTGATGGACCCATGGTGCTGGACGGGGTGTCCGTCGCATTGCAGCCGGGGATGAGTGTCGGCATTGCCGGGCGCAGCGGCAGCGGCAAAAGCACCCTGGCGAAGCTGCTGCAGCGGCTGTATATCCCGACGGAAGGGGCCATCTATATCGACGAGATCGATGCCCGCCATTTGAATCCCTTCTGGTTGCGTTACAACATCGGTGTCGTGTTGCAGGAAAACTATCTGTTCAGTGGAACCATCCGCGACAATATCGCCCTGCCTAAACCGGATGCCCCGATGGAACTGATTATCCAGGCTGCGCAAATTGCCGGGGCGCACGAGTTCATTGCCCAACTGCCCGAAGGTTACGATACCGAGGTCAGCGAACGCGGCTCGTCCCTGTCCGGCGGTCAGCGGCAGCGTATCGCCATTGCCCGGGCACTGATCAATAATCCCCGGCTGCTGATTTTCGACGAGGCGACATCCGCTTTGGACTATGAATCGGAAAAAATCATCCAGCAGAATATGCAGGCGATCAAGCAGGGGCGGACCACGGTGATCATTGCCCATCGGCTGGCCACCATCAAGGATTGCGATCTGATTCTGGTTCTTGATAAAGGACGGTTGGTGGAATCGGGAAGCCATGAACAGCTGCTTATGCAAAACGGCTATTATCACAAACTCTATACCCGGCAGAGTTGAGGTTGGTCTCCGGGGGCATGTACTTGATACGTGTCCCCGGAAAACGGAGAATGCAGGGTGAGCATTGTTCTTCGCATTTCAAGTGATGAGGTTGCGAGGTGTCTTGGCATGATGGGCCGTGCCCATCCTACTCGCTGCGAACAACAGGAATAAACGGAACGAGGTCGCATGTTCAATTCGGCAGATGATCGTCATGAGTTCAAGCCTCTATTGGTGGAAATTGAAGAACGCCCCCTCAACCCTTTGGGCCGAGCGGTTTTCTGGATCGTTATCATGGCCCTGCTGTTTGCCTGTCTGTGGATGATCTTCGGGCAAGTCGATGTCGTGGTCACAGCGCGCGGCAAGGTGATTCCGAGCGGCGAGATTAAAAGGATTCAACCGCTGAACAGCGGAGTGGTTCGCAGTATTCTGGTCGAAGCCGGGGATTATGTCACCAAGGGGCAAGTGTTGCTGGAGATCGATCCTTCTGATGTCGATCCTGAACTGGCCTCTCTCCGTGCGGATCTGAAACAGGTTGAACTGGAAGTTGTCCGGATCGATGCGCTGTTACAGAATCGTGAATTCCATGTCGATACCGACTTTTTCGATGTGGACGTGCTACGTGTTCAGCAGGAAATCTACAGTGCTGAGCAAAAGCGTCTGCAGCAGAAGGTCCAAGCCAAGCAGGAGGTCCTTTTGCAGCTGGACGAGCAGCTGGCCGTGGAACAGCAGGTTGCCGGACAGTCGGAATACATGACTACATTGTTGACAGACCGATTGACTCGGTTGGAGCAGGTCAGGGATATCATCAGTCGTGATGAATACGAAACGACACAGAGTGAACTGCAACGTTACCGAACTGAGTTGGAATCCTCACGGCATCATAGTGCGGAACTTCGGGCAAGAAAACTGCAGACTTTTCAGGAAATCGCCTTCATTCGCGAAGATGAGCGCAATCGATTGCTGACCGATTTGGCTGAGAAAAAACAACGACAGCTTTACCTGCAGGCACAGATCGAGCAGACGGAATTTCGCAGCAGCCGGCAGCAGATCACCGCCCCGGTCGACGGACATGTTTCCCGCTTACTTTTTCATACCATCGGTGGGGTGGTCACCCCGGCGGAGGATCTGGCTTATATCGTGCCGGCTGAGTCACCCCTGCTGGTCAAAGCTCTGTTGTTGAACAAGGACGCCGGTTTCGTGGCCAGGGGCATGGACGCATCGATCAAGATCGATACTTTTAATTTTCAGAAATACGGGACCATTGAAGGCAAGGTGCTCCAGGTTTCCAGAGATAGCATGGAAGATGAGCATCTCGGATTGGTTTACGAGATCTACATCGACCCGGGAAAAAATACCTTGCTGGTCGACGGGGTTGACACGCCGATCGTGCCCGGTATGAGCGTGACCGCTGAGGTCAAAGTAGGGAAACGCCGGATCATCGAATTTTTTCTCTATCCAGTAATAAAATATCTCGATGAAGGAATCAGCGTCAGGTAATTCTTCTCCTTGATGGTTTTCTACTGATGTGCAAAGTGCTAATCTGCTTTGATGTAGTTTGCTCTGATTAGACACTTATACTTTTTGAAACGATGGAAAACTATGGAAAAGGATACTCCTGAAACAATTTATCTGAAGGATTATACAACCCCGGCCTATCTGGTGGACCAGGTCGATCTTCTGTTTCAACTCGAAGACAACACAACCTGTGTCACCTCCCGGTTGAACATGAGATTGAATCCGGATCGCCGCGGGACAGTCGAGCCGCTGGTTCTTGACGGAGAAGAGCTGATATTGACCGATATCAAGCTCGACGGCCGAACCTTGTCGCCGGAAGACTATCTGGTCGATCGTGACTGCCTGCGGCTTGAAAAGGTTCCGCAGGAGTTTGAGCTCATTATTCAGACGCAGATCGATCCGGCGAACAATACCGCCCTTGAGGGACTCTACCTGTCAGCGGGGAATTACTGTACCCAGTGCGAGGCCGAAGGGTTTCGCCGCATTACCTACTATCCGGATCGTCCCGATGTCCTGGCAAAATTTCGTGTCAGGATTGAAGCGCATAGAAAATATCCGGTACTGTTGAGTAACGGGAATCTGATAGAGCAAGGCGATTTGCCGAACGACCGCCACTTCGCCCTGTGGGAAGATCCGTTCCGCAAACCGAGTTACCTGTTTGCCCTGGTAGCAGGCGATCTGGTCTGTCTGGAAGACCGCTATGTCACCATGTCGGGTCGCAATGTGCTGTTGCAGATCTACGTTGAAGAGCGCAACCGGGATTTTTGTGCTCATGCCATGACGTCTTTGAAAAAGTCGATGATGTGGGATGAGAAGACTTTCGGCCTTGAGTACGATCTGGATCGCTATATGATCGTCGCGGTTGATGATTTCAATATGGGCGCGATGGAAAATAAGGGGTTGAACATTTTCAATTCCAAGTATGTTCTGGCCCACCCCGAGACGGCGACGGATGGAGATTACCTCGGGGTCGAGTCGGTCATCGGACATGAGTATTTTCACAACTGGACCGGTAATCGCGTGACCTGCCGTGATTGGTTTCAGCTCAGCCTCAAGGAAGGGCTGACGGTTTTTCGTGATCAGGAATTTTCCGCCGAGATGAATTCTGCAGCGGTCAAGCGCATTGATGACGTGCGGGTGCTACGCCAGTTTCAATTTCCCGAGGATGCCGGTCCGATGGCGCATCCGGTGCGGCCGTCATCCTATGTCGAGATCAACAACTTCTATACCACGACCGTTTACAACAAAGGTGCAGAAGTAATCCGCATGATGCAGACCCTGCTTGGACGAGAGGCGTTTATCGCCGGCGTCAAGCTTTACCTGCGCCGCCATGATGGAGAAGCGGCCACCTGCGATGATTTTGTCGCAGCAATGGAAGAGACCGGGGGCAAAGATTTACAGCGGTTTAAACGCTGGTATTCTCAGTCGGGAACCCCCGAAGTCAAGATCGATCAAAGCTATGATGCAAAGCAGAAAACTCTGACCCTTACAGTGACACAGAGTTGTTCGCCGACGCCGGGTCAGGAGCATAAACAACCCTTCCATATCCCTCTGCTCCTCGGTTTTATGGATCGTCAGGGCCGTGAACTGAATCTCTCTCTGGAGAGTGGTGAACCCTTTGAGGGTCTGTTGGAACTGCAAGAGCAGGTGGAAAGTTTCACCTTTGTAAAGGTCGCTGAAAATCCTGTCATCTCACCGCTGCGGGAATTTTCGGCGCCGGTGAAGATCATCAACGCCTTCAGTGATGAAGACCTGGCCCTGCGGATGGCTTCAGACAGTGACGCTTTCAACCGCTGGGAGGCTGGTCAGGATCTGGCGGTGAAGGAACTGTTACGGGCCTATCATCGCCAGGACAGCTCCGCTCCGGTGCTGCAGCCACTTTTCATTGAATCCTGGGGCAGGGCCCTGGCTGACAAACAGGTCGATAAAAGTCTCCTTAGCCAGCTTCTGACGTTACCCAGCGAACAGTACCTGGCCGATCAGCTGGATCATTTTGATCCTGAAAAAATCCGCCTGGTACGCACCGCGGCCGAACGCCAGCTGGCCTCAGTTCACTTTGAACTGTTGCTTGAACGCTACCGGGAGACTGCCGTACAGGGCGGCGAATTTTCCTTGTCTCCGGCTGCTGTTGGTCAGCGCAGTCTGAAGAACTTCTGTGTGCGGATGATCATGACGCTGGATCAAGAGCAGGGACGTGATCTGGCGACTGAACAATACCGCTCAGCACAGAATATGACTGACCGGCTTGCCGCTCTTGCTGCGATGGGTGACAGTGATGCTGACCAGCGCCGCGCATTGCTTGACGATTTTTACCGGAGCTGGAAGTCCTATCCGTTGTTGCTGGACAAGTGGTTCAGTCTGCAGGCCCTGTCACAGCGGCATGAAACTTTCACCGAGGTTGAAAGGTTGCTGGAACATCCCGACTTTACCCTGCGCAATCCCAACCGCACCAGGGCTCTGCTGGGAGCCTTCTGCCAGAACCTGGCGGTTTTTCATCGTGCGGATGGTCTGGGCTATCGCCTGCTGGTTGACCAGATCGTCAAGCTTGACCGCAGTAATCCTCAGATTGCCGCACGTCTGGCCGCTCCATTGACGCGCTGGAAGCGTCTTGAGCCACAACGCAGGAATCTGATGAAACAGGAACTGGACATTCTGCAGCAAAGTCGGCTGTCAAAAGATCTGTTTGAAATCGTGGCAAAAAGCCTGGCCTGAAAACTGATAAGCTTAAAGTCAGGCTGTCACTTGTAATCATATCGTGTAACGGAGTGAACATGAGTGCATACACAATTATCGGATGTGGTGATATCGGTCTGCGGGTGGCGCGCAGACTGATTAAGCAGGGCGAGGTTGTGACCGGGACGGCGCACTTCGAAGAGGGCGTGGCCATCCTTGAGAGCGCCGGAATTCAACCGCTGGTTGCCAACTTTGACTACCAGGAGGATATTCCCGAATTTTCGGTCAATGGCCACCGGGTTTTCTACTTTCTCGCGCCGCAGGGCGGGGGATCCAGCGATTATCGGATGATCAATTTCTGCCGGCGTCTGTCAGCGGAAAATTGTCCTGAAAGAATTGTATATATCAGCACCAGCGGGGTTTACGGTGACTGTGGAGGGCAACTGGTCACTGAGGACACTCCGGTGAATCCGCAGACCAGTCGCGCCAAAAGGCGGGTGAGTGCCGAACAGCAGTTACGTGAGCATGCCGATAAACTGGGTTTTGAACTGGTTATCCTCAGAGTGACAGGAATCTACGGCCCTGGCCGTCTGCCTCTTTCACAACTGAAAAAAGGGCACGAGGTGTTGCGTCCCGAGGATGCTCCGCTCACCAACAGAATTCACAGCCTGGATCTGGTTGAGATCTGTCTGGCAGCGATGGAGAAAGGCGAGCATGGGGATGTTTTCAATGTTTGTGATGGCCAGACAAGCAGTATGAGCGACTATTTTATGGCTGTCGCCCGGCTGTATGACCTGCCGCAGCCCCAGCAACTCAGCTGGGCGGAGGCTGAAAAGCGGATGAATCCACTGACTTTTTCTTTTTTGAAGGAGTCACGGCGCATGAGCAATCATAAAATGCTTGAAAAACTCGGCATCGAGTTGAAATATTCAACCCTGGATGAAGGCTTGAAAGCCTGCAGGAACAGTCCTTTATGATCAACCGGATCGGTTCAGCCGTAGTCAGGCCGGTTGCCGGTTTTTCGCGGGGTTTTGGTTACCCTCTAAAGGCGATCAAGCTGTTTCGCCGACACCCCGGTCTGTTAAAATATCTCGCGATCCCTTTTCTGATCAATCTGCTGGTTTTTTCCCTCACAGTTTATTTCGGGCTGGACCTGTTTCAGGGGCTTCTGGATACCTATGCTCCGAGTACGGAGGTCTGGTACGGAATCATTCTTTATTATCTGGCCTGGACGGTTGCCGTGTTGCTCACGACCGTTGTGGTGTTTTTTTCGTTTACCGTTGTCGGCAACCTGATTGCTTCCCCCTTTAATGAACTCCTCTCCGAACGAACGGAAATCTATGTTTCTGGACCCCTTGCCGAAGAACGTTTTACCCTCGGGCGTTTCTGGAGTGAAGCTGCTTACGCGATTGGCGTTGAAGTCAAGAAAATCGCTGTTTTCACTGCCTTCATGCTGGCTTTATTCGGCATCAATTTCATTCCCGGCTTCGGTCCTCTGGTCTATGCGGTTTTCGCCCCGCTTCTGACGCTGTTTTTTCTGGTGGTGGAATATATGGCTTTCGTACTGATGAGAAAGCACATGACCTTTGCTCAGCAGCGGCGTTACATTTTTCGGCATCCTGTTCTGATGAGTGGCTTCGCCTGCGGAATTTTCTGTCTTCTGGCAATCCCGTTTATTCAATTTTTCTGTATTCCTCTGGCAGTGATTGGGGCGACGCTCCTGTGGTGCGATTTTCCCGCCGAGGAAGGGCATCAGTAACTTATAAATTATTAATTTTTTATAAAATTAGTTCAAGTTCATGGTTGCTGTTCGAGTGAATCTGGGCTAGACTGTCAGCGATTTGGAGCTGTCTTTTTAGATCTGTCAATCGAGCTTTCAGGAGAAACCCAGCTAATGAGCGAACCCGGGAAAACAAAATTTCAAATCGACCTGCGCCGCCATCTGCGTGAGCACTATGTCAATGAAAACCTGACTCACCTGATCTGCGAGATTGCTGAAGCGTCCAAGTACATTATCAATTCGATACGGACCGGTGACCTGGGTGTCGCGGGAACCTCGAACCTCTACGGAGAGAGTCAGCTGGCGCTGGATGTTCTGGCTGATCGGATTCTGCGTAAACGCCTGGATCATTCGCGTGTGGTGGCCAACATGATGTCGGAAGAAATGGATGAGATTATTCCGATTTCGCCCGACTGTAACGGCAAATACTCCGTGGCCTTTGATCCCCTGGACGGTTCTTCGCTGGTTGATGTGAACCTGGCTGTCGGGACCATTGTCTCGATTTTTGAGGGGTGTGATCTGCTGCAGCCGGGGCGTAACCAGGTGGCAGCGGTTTACATTCTCTACGGACCGAGAACAACCCTCGTATACAGTGTCGGCAAAGGGGTTCATGAATTCGGCATGAACAACCTGATGGAATTTACCCTACTGCGGGAAAATATCACCATCGAATCCCAGGGTAACCTTTACTCGCCGGGAGGACAGCGTAATCTGTATACTCCAGGGGTTGAAGCCTACATCAATACTCTTGAGGAGAGAGGCGTAAAATTGCGCTACAGCGGGGGGTTTGTTCCGGATATCAATCAGGTGTTGCTAAAAGGTAAGGGGATATTTTTCTACCCACACCTCAAAAATCAGCCGTTGGGAAAACTGCGCCTGCTGTTTGAATTGAGCCCTATGGCTTACCTGATTGAACAGGCCGGTGGGGCCGCTTCGAACGGTCATCAACGCATTCTGGATATCAAGCCGGAGCAGATCCACCAGCGCTCCCCGGTGTTCATCGGCTGTAAAGAGGATGTGGCCCTGGCAGAAGAATTTATCCGCAAATTCGACCACGAGGACAAAGAGACAAAACCCTCAAAGCCTCGGGCTAAGAACGCTGCTCAACCCGCTTAAGGTCTTTTCGTTATCCTGATCTAATCAGGATCAGTCTGCATTCTGGAGGGGGAACGTGCAGCTGATACTCCTTGCGCTGACTGCAACTATATCAGGCCTTGGCCTGTCGCCATTTCTGGGTCCCGCCGGTCATTTTGCCTGGGGGGTTCTCGTCTTCTGCTGTGTCAGCCTTGTTATCTGCCCCAAACCATCCAGATTTGTATTGCTGCTTCTTTTTGTGATCATTTTTACCGCAGCACATCTGCGCTACCAGGATCTCTTCCTGCCACGTGACGATCTGGTCAAGGTTGCAAACAACACCCATAAAATGACCGTCGTTGGGACGGTTCTGGCTGTCAGGCAGCTGGCTGGTGAACGCACTCAGATTGATTTGGATATTGAATCTCTGAGGGACAAAACGCGACACTTTGACTTCAAGCAGGATGCCCGCCTGCGACTCTACCTGGAACTGGGGACAAACCTGTTTCATCCGGGTGACGTTCTGTGTTTTGAGAGTCGTGTACGGCAACCACGCCTGTTCGGTACGCCGGGTGAGTTCAACTGGCCACGCTATCTGGCCGGGCAGGGGATTGAACTGACCGGTTGGGTTCAATCCGCCGATCAGATAGAACGTCTTGAGCAGAATCGCCGGCATTCGGGACGGATCATGAATTTGTGGCGACAAGCGGTTGCCGCAGCGATCGTTCAACATTTGCCTCAACTTCCGGGAGAGCTGACCCGGGCTCTGATTCTGGGTGAAGGGAAAATCCTTTCAAGCGCGATTCGAAAGACTCTGTCCTCAGCCGGGATCAGTCACCTGTTTGCCATTTCGGGTCTTCATCTCGGCATGATCGGTCTTCTCTGTTATCGCCTGCTGTTTCATATCTACTGCAGAAGTCAGAAACTGTTGGAATGGCAACCTCCGCAAAAAGTCCTTCCTCTGGTTATCATTCCTGTTTTGCTGGTTTATCTGTTCTTCACCGGCGATGCCGTCGCAACTCGCCGGGCTTTTGCATTGTTTACTCTCGGAGCTGTTTTTTTGGTCTGGCGCTACTATGTCAATCCGTTGATGCTGCTGGCGTCGCTGGCATTCCTGTCGCTGCTGATCAATCCGCTTTTGCTCTGGCAGGCAAGCTGGCAGCTGTCTTTTTGCGGAGCTGCCGGCATTCTGCTGGCGCGTCCACTATGGCAGACTCGCGCCATTTTAGCCCGGCCCGGATATATTCGCTATTGCGCACAACTTTTTCTTGTCACAGCCGCAGCCATGCTGACGACCTTGCCGTTGGTGGTCAAACATTTTCACCTGCTTGCTCCCGCCGGTATTTTAACCAATCTGATCTGTGTGCCGATTGTCACGCTGGTTGCTCTGCCCGTTGGTTTACTGGGATTGCTGCTGTTTCCTCTGTTGCCGTCGGCGGCGTTACCTCTGTTTTCCTTCTGCGGAGTGATTCTTGAACAGCTGCTGAAACTTGCAGAGTGGTTCGTAGCGATTCCGCCGTTGGAAGGGCAAACACTTTTTTTAAGCCTGTCACAACACTTGGCCCTAGCCTGTTTTGTCGCAGTTCTGCTGATGGTTCTTCAGCCGTATTTCAAGGGAAAGAGATTCTTAACGCTGCTGGTTGCAACCTGCCTGGCGATCGGGGCCTGGAAGATCCCGGTGTCTCCCGTTGAATCGGTGTCGCTGACTATGTTCAGTGTCGGTCAGGGGGAGTCATTGCTGTTACAGAATCGGGCTGGACAGGCTGTGCTGATTGACGGTGGCGGATTATACAGTCCGCGTTTTGATGTCGGTGAACGCTTGCTGGCCCCGGCTTTTGGTGCGCTGAATATTCGAAAACTGGACGCTGTTGTTTTGACTCATGATCATCCGGATCACCGCAAGGGTCTGCTTTATATTCTGGCCAATTTTCCGGTCGACGCGTTTTATTCCGGGCATGATTGTGCTGATCTCCACCCGTCTCTGCAAGAGGTTCTGGGCGAGCGGGATATCTCTTACCGCAGGGTGCAGTGGGGGTGGCAGCTGATGCCGTTCTGGGAAAACGGGGATCTGCTTATCCATAGTCCCATGCGTCCGGGGGTGAGTGAAAATGATGCTTCTTTGGCCATGTATCTTCAGGTCGGCGCAGGTGAGGGGCTGTTGTTGACCGGCGACCTGGAACGTGAAGGAGTCAGGGATTTGATCAGTGATACCATCCCCGGACCGGTCAGTTTGCTGAAACTTCCCCACCACGGGAGCAGACATTCTTTGACGGACACTCTCGTCGAACGGCTTAGGCCCCAAGCCTGTCTGGTCTCCGTCGGTTATCAAAATCGTTACAAGTTACCGGCCAGCGAGGTTCTTGATGATCTGAGAAGCCGAGACATTGCTCTTTACCGCACAGATCAGGCGGGGACTTTAAGGGCTCAATTCAGAGCCGATGGCTGGGAGATCAGACAATGGCAACGGGGGCTTTTCCGTTGACAGCTTGTAATAAGAACTGGTATTAGTTGGAAATTATTATAGGCAATTTATGATTTCTGTCCAATCAAATATCCTTGTTGTTGATGATGAGCTGTTTTTCCGCAAGCTTTATCGTGACCTTCTGACCGAAGAAGGTTACCTGGTCGAGGTGTGTGAAAACGGTGATGATGCCATTGCTCTGATTCAACAGAAAACGATCGATCTGATCCTGACCGATATGGTGATGCCCGGATGTAACGGTCTTGAGGTCCTGCGTCGCGCGCGGGCGATGTCAAATCCTCCGGACGTGATTCTGGTGACCGGTCATGCCAGCCTCGAATCAGCTATTGATGCATTGAAAAACGGTGCTCGGGACTATCTGGTCAAACCTTTCAATCCTGAAGAACTGAAGCATGTTGTGCGCGCCTGTCTGGACCAACGCAAGCTGTTGACCGAGAATGACCACCTGAGGCGTCAGATCCAGCTGTTTCAGACCGGGCAATCATTGTCATCTTTGATTGATCTCAAGCGACTCATTCCCCAGGCTCTTGACGTCATGCTGCGCGAGATGAACACATCGGCGGGCTGCGCTTTTGTGTTGAAGGACGGGGCAACCCCCAGCATTGCCGGGCTGAAGAATCTTCATGCTGATGTTGCTGAGGAGTTGGTCGATATTCTACTTCCGGAACTTGATGTCTTTGCCGGGTTGAGTCAACCCCAGGCGCAGGTCGGCAAGAGGTTGAGTAAAATTCACCAGCGCAGGGAAAATCTGTGGATGCTCCCCCTGGGTGACGGGGAGGTTCTGAAGGGCGGGATTATCCTCTGTGATGTGTCGGACTCAATTGCCGAGGAAAGTTCTCTGACTGACGTGCGTTATCTGTGTGACCAGGTGCTGCTCGGTTTTGAAAACGCCTGTCGTTACGAAGATGCTCAGGAACTGATGTATACGGATGACCTGACGGGTCTCTACAATCATCGTTACATGCAGGTTGCATTGAGCCATGAGATCAAACGTTCACAGCGTTATGGGTTGCAGTTTTCTCTGTTGTTTCTCGATCTGGATCGCTTCAAGGCGATTAATGACCGTCACGGCCACCTGGCAGGGAGTGCGGCGTTAAAGGAAGTTGGATACCTGTTGCGTGACTGTGTTCGTGATGTTGACACCCTGTTCCGGTTTGGCGGGGATGAATTCGCGGCCATTCTGGTTGAGACCGATGGAAAAACTGCCAGAATCGTTGCAGAACGGATCCGACGGGTCATCGAGGGGCACGCGTTTCTCAAAGATCAGGGGAAATCCTCTTACGTAACCGTGACCGCGGGGTATGCGACTTATCCCCAGGATGCGACAGAGAAGGAGCGGTTGCTCGATCTTGCTGACCGGGCGATGTATGCCGGAAAGGAATCACGCAATATCATCCGCGGAGTTGAAGATCTTTCCCCACCCGGTTAACCTTAGCCCTGCCGATTTTTCCTGTTTTTCCGTAAAGCTGCTCTGCTGAAACTCAAAGTAAAAAGAATTCTGCTGAATTGCAATTTGCCCCCTTCAAGAAGCTGCAGAAATGAGGTATGTTCTTCAGCTTGTCCGGTCAACAGAGAAAAGCTGTTTTTTCGAAGACCATAAATCTTGTATCAGTAAGGATGTTGCTTTGAGTATTGCGGCCATCAAGGGAATGAACGATATTTTGCCGGGTGAGGTTGAAACCTGGCAGTTTCTCGAGCAGGTTGCCCGGGAGGTTTTTACCACCTACGGTTTTTCTGAAATCAGAACTCCGGTTCCTGAGAAGACCGAGCTGTTCTGCCGTTCAATCGGTGAGACGACCGACATCGTCGAAAAAGAGATGTACACTTTCAACGATAAAAGTGACAATTCCCTGACCCTGCGTCCCGAGGGAACCGCCCCGGTGATGCGGTCTTTTATTCAAAATCGTCTGCACAATCTCGACCCGGTCTCCAAGCTCTACTATCTCGGCCCGATGTTTCGCTATGAACGGCCGCAGAAGGGGCGTTACCGTCAATTTCATCAGCTTGGGGCCGAAGTCATCGGCGTTGAAGATGCCCGCATTGATGCCCAGGTACTGGCCATGCTGCACCAGTATTTTACCCGTATCGGTATCGAGTCTGTGGCGTTGCAGGTTAATTCGCTGGGTTGTCCCGACTGTCGGCCGGCTTATCGTCTCCAGCTTATCGACTTTCTGGAAACTCGCCTCGACCAACTCTGCTCTGAATGTCAGCGACGCTATCGCACCAATCCCCTGCGTGTCCTTGACTGCAAGATTGCGACCTGCCAGGCGGCGACAACCGCTGCGCCGGCGATGATAGATCATCTCTGTTGCGCCTGTGACGAGCACTTCGCTCAGGTGCAAACTTATCTGAAGGCGGTGGATATCCCTTTTGCTGTCAATGCCCGCATGGTTCGGGGACTGGATTATTATGTCCGTACAACTTTTGAACTGGTGACGGATCAGCTCGGATCCCAGAATGCCGTTGCCGCTGGAGGACGCTACGATGGCCTGATTGAAAGTCTTGGCGGCCCCGCCCTGCCGGGAATCGGTTTTGCGATCGGCCTGGAGCGCCTGGTGCTGATGAAGGGCGAGGAGAAAATCCAGCCTGCCGTGCCCCAGCTCTTTATTGCCGCTCTGGGCGAAGAGGCTGCCTCACGGGCCTTCGTGTTGATGTCGCGGCTGCAGGCCCATGGGATCAGGGCCGAAATGGATTATCAGGGCAAGAGCCTTAAAGCGCAAATGCGCCGGGCCAATAAGTTAAATGCTGAATTTACCCTGATCCTTGGCGAAGAGGAAATAACTTCAGGTCAGGCTCAATTGAAAAATATGTGTGACAGTACCCAGAAGACCGTTGCCCTGGACTCTTTACAGCAGGTTTTACAGGAAAAACTTTCCGGTTCAATGGGTAGTGCTTGACCGCGGATTCCTGAGCTTCTTATAATTCCCGATCGGCAATCGGGTCAAACAACTTGAACGTTGAAAACGACGATTTGGAGGCCATATTTTGAACGATAAACTCGGAAACTGGAAAAGGACCCATCGCTGTGGTGATTTGACGGCTCATCAGATCGGTCACGATGTCTGTGTGATGGGGTGGGTACAGCGCCGGCGTGATCATGGTGGGCTGATTTTTATCGATCTGCGTGACCGTGAAGGAATTGTCCAACTGGCGCTCGACCCGGATAGAGATCTTGCCTCTCACCAGAAGGCCGAGCAGGTCCGTAATGAATTTGTCGTAGCGGCCAGGGGGAAGGTTTCACCCCGCCCTGAAGGTACGGTCAACCCGAAGATGAAAACCGGTGAAGTTGAGATCGAAGTCACTGAACTTGCGATATTGAATCGTTCTGAAACGCCGCCCTTCATGCTTGATGAATATACCGAGGTGGCGGAAAACATTCGTTTGAAATATCGTTACCTGGATTTGCGTCGGCCGGCTTTGCAGGGCAATCTGATGATGCGTCACCTGGTCGCCAAAACGGTGCGCAATTATCTCGACAGTCAGGGCTTTATCGAAGTTGAAACTCCGGTTCTGACCAAAAGCACTCCGGAAGGGGCGCGGGATTATCTGGTGCCGAGCCGTGTTAATACGGGGAATTTCTACGCTCTTCCCCAATCTCCCCAACTGTTCAAGCAATTACTGATGGTTTCAGGTTTTGACCGTTACTTTCAGATCGTTAAATGTTTTCGTGATGAGGATTTGCGCGCCGACCGGCAGCCGGAATTCACCCAGATTGACTGTGAGTTGAGCTTCGTTGATCGGAATGATGTCATGGATGTCATGGAGGGTTTGATCGCCAAAATTTTCCACGAAGCTCTTGGTGTCGATGTCAGTCTGCCGATGGCACGGTTGTCCTATGCTGAAGCTCTTGACCGTTTTGGCGTTGATAACCCAGATCTGCGTTTTGGTCTCGAACTGGTTGATATCACCAGCCGGGTTGCCGCTTCGCAGTTCAAGGTGTTTGCCGACGTTGCCTCCGGTGGAGGGCTGGTCAAGGCTCTAAATGCCAAAGGCTGTTCAAGTTTTTCACGCAAGGAGCTGGATGATCTGACGGATTTCGTCAAGATTTATGGCGCTAAGGGCCTTGCCTGGGTCAAGGTGACGGAAAATGGCTGGCAATCGCCGATTGCAAAATTCTTCAATGAGGCTGAGTTGGCGGAATTGAATCAGGTGCTGGATGCTGAAGTTGGTGATCTGTTGATGTTTATGGCCGACACCCCGGCCGTAGCAAACGAAGCCCTTGGGAGACTGCGGGGCCATCTGGGTCATAAGCTCGGTCTGACCAGGAAAGACGACTACAAATTCGTTTGGGTGACAGACTTCCCGCTTTTGGAATGGGATGGTGAAGCACGTCGCCATGTGGCCGTCCATCACCCCTTTACGGCCCCGCTGGAGGAAGACATTCCCTTGCTGGATAGTGATCCCGGTAAGGCACGTGCACAAGCGTATGACCTTGTGCTCAACGGCTCGGAAATCGGTGGCGGGAGTATTCGTATTCATGATCAAGCGGTGCAGTCACGAATGTTTGAACTGCTCGGCATCGGTCAGGATGAAGCGCAGGAGAAGTTCGGCTTTTTACTTGACGCGCTGAATTTTGGTGCGCCTCCGCATGGCGGCATTGCTTTCGGTCTTGACCGGATTATGATGATCCTGACCGGGGCAGATTCAATTCGTGACGTTATTGCTTTTCCAAAAACGCAAAAAGCAACCTGCCTGTTATCGGATGCACCGAATGAAGTTGCCGACAAGCAGCTTCAGGAACTCGGTATCCGCTTACGTGCCCAGCAGAAGTAATGCTCTAAGGAGCGTATGCCGGCGAAAAGAAGAGAGCAGATGCTGAAACGTCTGTTGCTGATTGTTTTTATTGTTGCTGCCTTGTCAGGATGTGCAAAGCCTCCAGTTGCAGAACTGGAGGATGCGCGCAGTGTCGTTGATCATGCCTACGCTTCCGGAGCTGCCCGTCATGCTCCGGGGGAGTATCAGCTGGCCAGCAGCGCCCTTACGGCTGCAGAACAACAGGTCCGGGACGGCGATTTCCGTAAGGCTCTGAGGACCTTGGCATTGGCACGTCGTTACTCCTCTGAAGCACTCAATATAACTCTGGAACGCAAGAACCAGCTCGCCCTTGAGCAGCAGCGACTCGCTGAGCAGAAGCGTCTGGAGCAACTGCAGAAAGAGCAGGAGCTTGAGAAAATTCGTCAAGAGCAAGAGAAAAGACTTCAGGAACAACAGAAACAGGCTGCTCGGCTCGCTGCACAAAAAGCCGCTGAAAAGGAAGTTGTCGTAAAAAAAACTCCCCCCGCACCCCCGGAACCCGTTCTGCTGGACCGAGTTGAGGTTCGTCCCGGGGAAAATCTGGCAACTCTGGCCGCCCGCCCTGAAGTTTACAAAGATGCTCTTCTTTGGCCCCTCATTTACAAGGCGAATCGTGATCAGATCAAAAATCCCCAGGAGATTTTTGCCGGACAGATTTTTGTCATTCCTCGGGACAAAAGTCGGGATGACGCGGACGCTGCCCGCCAGGAGGCTCGTGAGCTTAACCTTTTTTAGCGTTCTTCGACCATGCGCTGTCTTTGCCCTGCATAAAGTTTTCCTGCCTCAATCCCGATCCCCCATAAATAAATCATAAGTACAGCACACCAGAAGTTGGCAATCTGAGCTATAATTCTGTTTTCTTTCAGCGGCTATCCCGGACAATTGCCGCACTGAAGACAAAAAGATCAAAACCGGCTGGTTTTTTGTTGGTTAGAGCTTATGAAGTCCTAAAAAAATCTTTTTTAAAAAAGCCTGAAAACAGGGAGTTAAGAGCGCTATTTTAGCCATTGAGATAATTTTACTCTAAAGCGCAAAGGTTCTTGACACTCAAATTTTCTTTGTATACTGTATACAGCGCTAAGAAGTGCGGATACTCTGGTTTATAACATGGTTATAGACTTTCTTTCGTTTGATATCAGCATTAAATTTCAAGGAGAGTGACATGGCAAAGATTATCTGGTCCGAAATTGATGAAGCACCGGCATTGGCGACCTATGCCTTCCTGCCGATTGTACAGGCATTCACCAAGGGAACCGGCGTTGAGGTCGAGACCAAGGACATTTCCCTGTCCGGTCGTATTCTCGCCAACTTCCCTGAGAAGTTGACTGAAGAGCAGAAAGTTGAAGACTGGTTGTCCTGGCTGGGTGATCTGGTTCAAAAGCCGGAAGCCAACGTCATTAAACTGCCGAACATCAGCGCTTCAATCCCACAGCTGCAGGCCGCTATCAAGGAACTGCAGGAAAAGGGCTATGATGTTCCGACCTATCCTGAGGAAGCAACCACCGATGAAGAAAAAGAGCTGCAGGCCCGTTACGCCAAGTGCCTCGGTTCTGCCGTTAACCCGGTGCTGCGTGAAGGCAACTCCGACCGTCGTGCCGCTCTCTCGGTCAAAAAATTTGCCCAGAAAAACCCGCACCGGATGATGAAGCCATGGCCTGCTCCGGGCACCTCAAAGTGTCGGGTCGCGCACATGGATTCCGGTGACTTCTACGAGACCGAAAAATCGGTCACCATGGACAAAGCTGACACTGTCAAGATTCAGTTCGTCGATGCCGCCGGTAACGTGGAAGTAAAAAAAGAAGTCAAACTGCTGGCCGGCGAAGTTTTCGACAGTTCGGTAATGAAGGTTGCTGAATTGAGTAAGTTCTACGCTGCTACTGCTGAAGAGGCTAAAGAGAAGGGCGTACTGCTCTCCCTGCACCTCAAAGCAACGATGATGAAGATTTCCGACCCGATCATGTTCGGTCATGCGGTTAAGGTTTATTTCAAGGATGCGCTCGAGAAGCACGCTGACACCCTGAAGTCGATCGGCGCCAACCCGAACTACGGTATGGGTGATATCCTTGCCCGTCTCGACAAGCTTCCGGCTGATAAAAAAGCCGAAATCGAAGCCGACATCAATGCCTGTTACCAGAGCGGCCCGGCTCTGGCTATGGTTGATTCCCGTAAGAACATCACCAACCTGCACGTGCCGAACGACGTTATTGTTGATGCTTCGATGCCGAACGTGGTGCGTGACGGCGGCTGCATGTGGAATCTGCAGGATGAACTGCAGGACACCATCGCCATGGTTCCTGACCGTTGCTACGCTACCATGTACCGCGAGATTATCGAAGACGCCAACAAAAACGGCCAATTCGACCCGGCGACTATGGGTAGCGTTTCCAACGTTGGTCTGATGGCACAAAAGGCTGAAGAGTACGGTTCTCATGACAAAACTTTTGAAGCTGCGGCTGACGGCAAATTCCAGGTCGTCGACTCCGCCGGCAATGTGTTGATGGAGCAGCCTGTTTCAAAAGGTGATATCTATCGTTCAAGTCAGGCCAAAGACATCCCGATCAAGGACTGGGTTAAATTGGCTGTCAATCGCGCCAAGGCTTCCGGTGAGCCGGTTGTGTTCTGGCTCGACAAGAACCGCGGTCATGATGCCCAGATGATCAAGAAGGTTGAGAAATACCTGCCCGAGTTTGATAGTGCAGGTTTGAATATCCAGATCATGGACCCTGTTGCTGCCATGAAGTTCTCCCTTGAGCGTGTTCGCAAGGGCGAGAACACCATTGCTGCCACCGGCAACGTGCTGCGGGATTACCTGACTGACCTGTTCCCGATTCTCGAACTGGGGACTTCCGCTCGGATGCTGTCGATCGTGCCGTTGCTGGCCGGTGGTGGCCTGTTTGAAACCGGCGCCGGTGGTTCGGCTCCGAAGCATGTTCAGCAGTTCCTCAAGGAAGGACATATCCGCTGGGATTCCCTCGGCGAGTACTGTGCTCTGGTTCCTTCTCTGGAACAGGCGGCAGCAGCTGATAACAACCCGAAGGCCAAAATTTTGGCTGAGACTCTCGATGAAGGTATCGGTCAGTACCTTGAAAACCAGAAACTGCCTTCACGTAAGGTCAAAGAAATCGATAACCGCGGCAGTTCTTTCTGGCTGTCCTTGTACTGGGCAGAAGCATTGGCCGCTCAAGATCAGGATGCTGAATTAAAGGCCCGCTTTGCCCCGGTTGCTGCTGAATTGCGTAAGAACGCTGAGAAGATCGATCAGGAACTGATCGACTGCCAGGGTTCACCAGTTGATATCGGCGGCTATTTCAAGCCTGATTCGGTTAAGGCTGACGCAGCCATGCGGCCGAGTGCAACCCTGAATACGATTATCGACGCAATGTAATTTTTACTGGCAGGATCGGGGCCAAGAACTGACCCCGATCCTATTTCAAATTTCCGACATAAGGAGAGAGAAAATGGCGAGACCAAAGATTGCTCTTATCGGTGGTGGACAGATTGGTGGTGTTCTGGCTCAACTTT